>CAZZZL010000001.1:0-50983 GCA_964658655.1 uncultured Acetobacteraceae bacterium
CAAGGCGAAAATTTCAGAACGCGCAGTCCGAGACACACGGCTACTGCCGCCGTAGAGCGGTAGGTCTGCAGCAAATACCCCTCCAATGCGATGTACTGCTGCATTGTGAAGATCGCAGGCTTTTTTTGCCGCTTACTAAGGCCCCGAAGTTCAACGAGGCCGATCGGGTTTCGCTGCAGATCAACTTCTCGACCACATGCCTAAAATCGGGCTGCTGTCTGACAACATGGCGAACCCTAATCTCTATTGGGAAGCGCCGGGTGAGTTGGAAGAGATGGATTTATACGGCAGCCGTCATGGCACCAAAGAAGCTCCCTATCGTTGAGATCATCGTCGACAACAACAAGGTGAGCGGCCTGAAGAAGACTTTCTTCTTCAGACTCGAACCAATGTCTCATCAGGTGTTCGAATGCAATCCTGAAGACTAGGCAAAGTACCTTCGCCTGGCATGGTCAGCTTCAGAACCAGGAGGATACTGCACGGAGGAACGGATGAGGATTTATGAAGTCACCGGGGACGTCTCCGTAGATAGTCATGATGAACATGCCGACCGTATAAAATGATGGATGCTTCCTATCCAGGCCTGAAGTCAATTGAGAAGGAGGCCTTGAAGACTATCAAGGAAGTATTTGAGAGTCTTACGCCTGCTGATCAGGAAATTTTGGAAGCTGACGTAGAGATAGATGACTTGGAGATCATCCCGACAACCTCAAGGGTGAATGTCTGCAAGCTATTGAGTCATGCTCGGTATGTAAAGCCCGGAGGAAGATACTTCGGATTGAAGCTGGAGTCTCCGGACACACGTTAGCTGTCGGTGTAGATATGTTTCGTTCCACCGCGACCAGGATCGTTCTGCCGCATTTGCATGCATCCTTATAGGAAAGTGTTTCACGCGCCCCACACCGAAGTGAATTGATTGAATTCATCTCGACATGTCTATCCGACAGTTTTGACGTAAAGCAATCACAATGTCGGACCCATTGTGGTTCAAAGCAGAAGACGGGGCTGCTGGCCGCGTCGAAGTCAATGATTCCCCGCGCGCGTGTCAGGTTATCTGTTATGAACTCAGACGATTCACCTGTTGCACGACAGCACTTCGGGGGAGGATAAAATCTTTGCGCCCAGTGATCCACGACTCTCTTGACCAAATCCGCTCCCTGATTCCCTGATTCTGATGGAATAGATAGATCAACGTCAGTTCTTTCGGCACACAAATTGACGGGCAGGAAAAGCGAAAGACCTGTTTCGTCACTTCCATTGAGACTTACAGCACACTTGATACAAGAACGAGCCCCGAAAGGATTGCTAGAAAGTCACATATGATTCTCTGGATATGTATAGGAACTGGTGTTTTGCCCGATATTTCAGGTGCTAGTCATGCGATGGGATTAGTCGAACTTCGCGGTTCCCGAAAAGTCGGGCGGTCTCAACCGGTCGATGCAACACCATCTGATTTAGATCATCTCTAAAGAGGGGGTGAGGATGAGACAAGGAAGACCGTACGGTCTATCTGCGGTAGAAGGTCGACATTTGGCAGCGTTGGAAGGCCGGCGAGTCGTTGCATGAAATAGGTCTGCTTTGGCAAGGACCATGGCTCGATTCGCTTTCTGTTATCGCAACACGGTGGTATTGCTCCAGCGATTCGCGACGGCCGCAGTGAACGCTTACGCCCGCACTGGCGTGCAGTTTACTAGCTTGAGTTTTAAAGGCCCAAGTTTTCCTAGGGCGGTGATTGAGGCGCATGGCTAGACTGTCGAGTTCAGGTTGGGAGTAGCCGGATAAGTCGGTCTTCCTGGGTAAGTAGTGTCGTAGCAGACGACTCGTATTTTCGTCAGTGCCGCGCTGCCACGGTCTTTGCGGGTCGCAGACATAGACGTTCACTTCGTATCGACTGTGAATTTCTTATGTCTGGCCATCTACAGTCCTATGTCCCAGGTCAGGGAGTGTCGCAGAGAGGCGGGGAGTTTACAAACCTGTCAGCTCAGTGAATTGACGACTGTTTGCTGTGTCTTTGCTCGACACTTCAACCAGAATGGTGAAGCGCGAATTCTGTTCCACAAGGGTTGCGATGTGACTGTTGACGGTGCCTGCGAGCAGATCTCCCTCCCAGTGACCAAGGATACCTCGATCTTCAATCTGCGCAGGTCTTTCGCAAATGGAGATGGCATCAACGGTCTGCCCCGGGCAATTTCCGCCAGCCGCCACTATGAACACTATCCTAAACTCTTAGGCGCATTGTGCAGCACCCCGCTGCGCCGCCTATACGTCTTAGCGTTAAAAGAGGGTTTCCGCATCGCCGAGAATCCGTCTCCTAACGATAGGATCGCGCAAACATTAGAAATCAGGTGGCTAAGAGCACGCTCGGTACGATAGCGGTACACGCATCAGCTTTTTTCTATTTTTGCTGACTTACGATCGATCAACTACTGAGGCTTTCTCAATTGCAATATCATTGCTTTAATTTTGAGAGACATAGAGTCTTCGTGGGAAAATCAATCCGCCGAGGGGAACCTCGTGGGATTCGACCCCCTTCCCGGCACTACTCTCTAATGAACAGCGAATGATTGATTTACTGCAGTGGCTGCCCTGTATTGGGCATTTCCTGCCTGGGACGCGGTAATGGTGCAGGTTCCCGCTGCGAGCGTGCTGATGGTCGTTCCGTTTGCGGAACAGACCGCGGGTGTAGCCGAAGTTAAGGTAACGGCAAGACCGGAACTGGCAGATAGGTTTGGACTTAAAATTGTCCCCACCGATTGCGTGCCTATGGCGCTGAATGTGATCGTCTGTGAGACCTGACCAACCGTAAATCCCCGGGTGACCGGAGATGCCGCTTTGTATGGGCCATTTCCAGCCTGCGAGGCGGTCACGCTACAGGCGCCAGCGGCAATTGTAGTAAGCGAGTTACCGTTCAATGTGCATACGAGTGGCGTCGTCGCAGTCAGAGTGACGACCAGACCCGAAGTTGAAGTGGCCGTCAAGGTGGTAGTTGTGCCTACATATTTACCTGAGATCGAAGGGAAGGTAATGCTCTGCCCAGCCTGACTTACATTTACAGATGAGGCTATCGACGGCGCTGCTTTGTATTGGGCGTTGCCGGCCTGTGCCGCGACGACCGAACAGGCGCCCGTTGTATTGAATGTAAGATTCGTCCCGCTGATGCTGCACACCGCTGGCGTGCTCGTCGAAAAGGTAACCGGCAACTGCGAGGTGGCCGTCGCTGCGAGCACGACCGATGCTCCTGGATAAGAGGTGGAAGCAAGGCTGAACGTAATGGTCTGAGCTATCTGGCTGACCGCGAATGATTCATTCACAGCTGCAGCCGCTTTGTACTGAGCATTGCCAGTTTGCGTGGCCTGGACCGTGCAGGTACCTGCAGCAATCGTTGTGATCGCGAAACCTGACGCCGAACACGTACCGGCGGTGAGCGCCGTAAGCGTGACCGGCAGACCCGAGCTGGCAGTTGGCGACAGGGTTAACAACGCGCCTACTGTTTGCGCGGAAATCGAAGGAAAAGTGATGGTCTGGGCGGACTGCGTCACGGCAAAGGACTGGGTGACCGAAGTTGCGGCTGCATACTGAGCGTTACCAGTTTGAGTTGCCTGCAGGCTGCAGGTGCCCGCGGCGATTGTCGTCACTAAATTCCCGGATACCGAGCATATTGCGGGGTTGACCGCGACAAGTGAGACCACCAATCCTGAAGTAGCCGTCGGCGAAAGATTCAAAGTCGCGCCTACAGCTTGAGCGGGGACCGCTGAAAAAGCTATTGTCTGTGAAACCAGGCTGACGCTGATCGACTTGGTCACAGATGCTGCCGCCTTGTAAGTGGCGTTGCCTGCCTGTGAGGCAACCAGCGTGCATACGCCAATCGCATTTGAGGAGAGCGTAGAATTTACCACCGAGCAGATGTTGGGTGTCGTTGACGTGATGGTCACTGGCAGCTGCGAAGTCGCCGTGACCGTTAACGCACTAACTTGAGTTGGAAATTGTGTCGCGACTGCGGCGAAATTAATTGTTTGAGCAATCTGGCTGACAGCAAACGACACCGTCACTGGACTTGCCGCCTTGTAGAGCGTGTTTCCGGGCTGAGTGGCCTGGACACTGCAGGTCCCAGCAGCAAGTGTCGTTACACTATTCCCAATAGCTGAACAAGTTGCGGCAGTCATCGAGGCAAGGCTGACGGGCAGCGTGGAGCTTGCCGACACAGTTGGCGTGATGGTGACGCCCACCTGTTGGCCCGTAATCGATGGGAACGTGATGCTTTGCGCAAGCTGCGAGACCACGAATGATTGTGTAATCGTTGGAGCCGCAGCATATTGGCTATTTCCCGACTGAGTAGCCTGCAATGTGCACGTGCCTGCCCCTGTCGCCGTAACTGCCAAGCCCGAGACGGAACATGCGACAGGATTGGTGGAGACTAGAGTGACCGGCAGCCCTGATGTTGCGGTCGGCGTTAGGTTCACCACCGCACCGACAGTTTGCGCAGCGATGGGTGTAAACGTGATGGTCTGGGCAGTCTGAATAACATTGAATGACTTGGTCACACTCGTCGCTGCCCTGTACTGCGCATTCCCGGGCTGGGCAGCTACCACACTGCAGAGTCCCACGGTGTTCGTGGTGAGTGTTGTTCCACTTATGCTGCATACCGAAGGGGTCGTCGTGCTGAAAGTGACAGGAAGCTGAGAGGTCGAAGAAGCGGACAACTGAACTGTTGCCGTCGGAGCCTGGGTTGATATTCCGTTGAAGGTAATGGTCTGTGCGATCTGGGCGACGCTGAAGGATTGATTGACAGGATTAGCTGGCTTGTATTCAACATTCCCAGGTTGTGTCGCCTGCAAAGTGCAGGTACCCGCAGCGATCGTTGTGACGACATTCGAAGTTACTGTGCATGTTGCAGGGGTGGTCGATGAAAGGGTAACCGGCAGACCTGAGGTAGCAGTCAACACAGGAGCAAACGTCGCTCCCACTGCCTGGCTGGTGGGGGCAGCAAACGAGATGCTCTGCCCCACCTGGCTGACTGTGATGTTTCTTGCAACACTGCCGGCGGCTTTGTATTCCGCGTCACCGCCCTGCGTCACCACGACCGTGCATGTACCTGCGATGTTGAAGTTAACGACGGAGCCTGCGATGGAGCAGACCGACGGTGTCGTTGTTGAAATGCTGACCTGCAGCTGTGAGCTGGCTGTCGCATTCAGGGTGATTGACGAGCCGGGTATCTGGGCCGCGACTGGAGCAAAGGTAATCGTCTGTGTTGCCTGGCTGACGGTAAACTTCTGTGTGACCGAAGTCGCTGCAGAATAGAACGAATTGCCGGCTTGCGTAGCCTGTACAGTAATCGTTCCAACATCAGTG
This sequence comes from uncultured Acetobacteraceae bacterium, assembly GCA_964658655.1. Lineage (GTDB taxonomy): Bacteria > Acidobacteriota > Terriglobia > Terriglobales > Acidobacteriaceae. Next base: position 5,350 of record CAZZZL010000001.1, read on the forward strand.
GTGGTGAGTACATTGCCGCTGACTGAAGCCGGACCAGCGACAACCGCATACGCAATCGGCAGACCGGAAGTAGCTGTCGCGGCTAGGCTGATCGGGCTCCCGCCATAGATCTGGCTGGAAATTGCAGGGAAAGTAATGGTTTGCGAAAGGTAGGAACCGACGCCTGCGAGTTGAATGACCTGCGTCCCTGCCGCGACGACCGCATTGTCGACCAGCGTCAAGGTGCCGGTGGACGGACCGGTCACAGTGGGAACAAAATTCAGCAGGATCGGGCATTGTGTGGCGGCCGCCAGTTGGATACCCGAAGCGCAGTCGGAGCTGCCGAGTGTCCCCTGGCTGAAGCTACCGGACAGTGCCAGGCTTGCAATCGTAAGCGGCTGGTTGCCGGCGTCGGTCACTGTCAGCGTTTGAGGAGGACTGATCGCATTGACGCTCGTATTTGCAAAACTGACCGCAACCGATGAAGTCCGATTAATCTCGTACAGGGAGCTTCCACTAGTGAGGTAGAAATTTGCGGCGCTATCCAGCAGCAGCGATGAGGGATTGTTGATGCCTGTCGGGACAGTTACCTGCGAACCACCGCCAGGTGCGACGATGATGATGGCGCTTCTTTCCGCGTCCGAAACATACACCGATCCGGAGGCATCCACAGCCACGCTAAGCGGCTTGTTGAAGCCCGTGCCGATTGGATTAGGCGAGCCACCGCCAGCTGGGTATTCGGTGACAAGATTTGCCGCCGCGATATAAAGATTAGCGTTCCCATCTACCGCGATGCTTTGCAGTTGGTTGATGCCGCTGACCACGGTAAACGGCGCATTGCCTCCGCCGGCTGGCACCTCCGTGACGGCCCCGTTGGCCGTATCGGCTACGAACAGGTCACCAACTGCGTCGATCGCTAGACTGCCGGGGGTGCCCAGGCCGCTAATCGTAATCGCACTGAGGTCGGCCGGGCTCAGTACACCCTGCTCATTGGGGATCATAATGACCCGCTGATTTCCAGTGTCAGAGACGTAGAGATTTCCAGCGCCGTCGAGCGCCAGGGCTGTGGGATTGAGCAGACCTGAGGGAACCAGCGTGGTCTGCGAGAGACTTCCTGCGGCAATGCTCAGGATCTGGGCATTCACTGAGTCGCTGACATACAGATTTCCAGCTCCGTCCAGGGCCGTTCCAGAGGCGTTTCCTGCGTTAGACAGCGTGGTCAGGACAGACTCCGTCCCGGGATCTATTGTGGCAGCGCTCGCAAGTCCGACACCCGTCAGGTAGAAGGTCTGCAAGGGCAATGTATTGCCCGCTGCAAAAAGTACGACGGCGCCTGAACGAAGGCCTGGTAGAGATGGAGTGAAGGCCACTGTAACTGTACAAGTCTGGCCTGCGGAGTAAGCGGTGCCAGCGACGCAGGTGCTGCCGCCACCATCTGTGTAGTCCAGATTCGGCGCGCCGTTTGTAAGAATGCTGACCGCCGAAAGCGTAGTATCGTTGTAGAAATTGAAGGTCAATAGTTGTGGGGTGGCAGCCGAACCAACACTGCCAGGGCCGAAGTTGGTGCCGGCTGTATTGCCGGCTGTGCCGCCGCTGGCGATCGTGGAATTGGCGATGAAGTTGGCGGAGATTACCTGTGCTTCGTTCATCGTGACGGTTGTCTGGGTGGATCCGGTATTAGCGACTTCGCCTGTCCATCCGATGAATGTGTAGCCTGCGGCGGGAGTTGCCGTGAGGTTGACAACGGTCCCGGCGGGGTAAGTCCCATCGGCACTGACCGGGTTTATGCCAATTGACCCGCCCACTGCAGGAATCGAGGTTGCTGTCAGCAGGTACGGTCCAGTCGATGGCGCTGGCGCAGCGGTCGCGCCATAGGAATAAACCATATTCAGTGTCTGGCCGACGCTCACGTTTGGTGTCGCATAGCTGAAAGTCTTGGCTGTTTGTGTCTCAGTGATCCAGTTGGGTGCCCCATACTTTGTGGTCGGATTCCCACCTACTTGTACCTAGCCGGTCGCGAACAGACTGGAGTTGTTGAGGTACATCGTGGCCGAATTTGCCGGGGCCGGGTTCTGTGTCAATTGGTAGTAAAAGAACCCGAAGATTTCTGCCTGGGCCTGATTCGTCAGAATGACAGAAGGGGAATCCTGCTCTGTCTTGTAACCGAGCAGCCACATCTTGGCGCCATTGGCAGTAAATTTCCAACACGAGGCGCCCGTCTTGTTCCCAATCTCGTCGTCGAACTGGCGGCCATATACCGTTGTGCCCGAGTAAAAGGTGGGACCGTTGCCCGAACATTCAACAGGCCCTGCCATGGGATTGATCTGATCGTCTTCAAAAAATATGGTGTGTGTAACGCCTGGAGTGTCCTGATAAGCGATATCGCTGTTCGTGACGGCGACCGTGCGCGGCCCCGTGTGGAGGAGATAGCAATTGTTGTACTCGCACCCATCAATAACCAGCGGGGTTTGAGACGACCCTGCGACGGTGAAGGTGATAGTGTATGCAGTTGCGCTCTTCGAGAACATTGAGCCATACATCTCAACTAGGTTGACTGAATCCGGGATTGTGCAACTCACATTTGCATTTGCGGCATAAACGCCGGGCGGGAGATATACGGCAGTTCCGGGTGCATTCGTGATGGCATCGCACCATGTCGAAGGATCCGATCCAAGTTCTGTCCACGTGCTTGGGTCGTCGACAGAGGGCGATGGCGTCTCCGCCTCAGGCAGATTCAGCGACGCAGGAGCTTGGCTTGCATTGAAAAGCGAATGCGCGGGACCACTCCAGTTTTCCTTAAGGTTGCCGGCGTAAGTTACAGGGCTTCCCGTAAACGAATCTATCTCCGTGGGACTATATGCTGAAGACGATATATTTCTTGCGTAGAACGTAGAACCCGCTTGATTTACAATTCCGGTCGACGTAGCTCCGCCGCTATAGAAGATCTCAGAATCGAGCACCGCTGCATTGCTCGTGGGACCTGTTTCGTACCATGCCGTGCCCTGGTTATCGCTCAACCAATGCTGCACCGATAGCTTTAAGTTGCTGAGGTAGACGCCATACATCGTCTGACCTTCGGTCGTCAGGCCGTCGAAGGTGACGCTGTACTCCGAGGACTGCTGTGACGCGTTGACCCCCCAGGTGCAACCGTAGATTGCGAGGTTGCGCACCATCGTGGGGCCAGGATAACTGCTATGCAGATCAAGCCCGTCGGCGCAGCCTGAATCATCCGACCATATCTGGACGTTGTTGATTTCTCCAACGTTATTGTTTACCCATTGAAGTATCGAAGCGTTTGGATTTCCCGGACCTATCTCGATTCCAATGTTACTGATAAAGGTCTGGAAGTTTTCATTGCCCAGAACACTGGGGTAGGCAAATAAAGCCGTAGCGTTCCCGGTATTGAACGCTGGAATACTAGGATCGAGACGAATTTCGGTGGTTTGCGAGCCTGAACCGTAGATATGCCAGTAGTTTCCATACGGCTTTATCTGTCCTGTGACGCGATAGCATCCCGGAGGAAAGTAGAGGTAGATACTGCGCCCTCCGAAACCTACTGATGTACTTCCTGTACGCGATCCCTGCAGGAGTGCGTTGATTCCCGCGGTGTCGTCGAGCGTACAGGTATTGTCCAGGGACGCTATGTTGTTATTAGTGACATCGACCATGCCATAAGTGGGCCCATCGAAAAATCCGCTGGGATACGTCACACTTGCGGTCAACTGAGCACCGATACCGTCAGATGGAATGACCGAGATAGTTCCCGGCACAAAGTTAAGCGCGTCTGTGCCGTTCGCAGGGAGCATAGTGCCAGGCGCTATGGTGATCGGGTACGTGCCGACCGGAGAACTGGATGTCGCCGTGGTCGTGAGCGCAGGCTGCCCTGTAAATACACTCGCGTACGTACCGGAATAGGCCGATGTATAGAAGATCAGTGGGGGTACTGGATCGCCGACGTGCATCGTGAGGTGCGTTGCAGCGACCGTATATGTCGCTGCAAATGAAGGCAGAGTTATTACAAACAAGAGGAGCGCGATGATTCGTTTCACGAGGATATACCCTTGCCGCCAACAGGATTATCGATATCTGGAGTGATTGGTAGCTGCAGAAGGTCGCCATTGTGCGACAAAGAAATAACAGGAGAAACCGAGTTAGATAACTCGAAAGGGCCCAAGGGGGCTCTTCTCCACAGTTGACGTGCAGGGGAGAGTAGCTACGTGAAAATAGTATGTAAATGCCGTGGTGTCAAACAAAAAAAATGGGAGGCTTCATATCTTTGAATTGGTTTATGACATTCTCGAGGTGCCTTACACCGCATGGTGCAGCGGCAGATTGCTATCATGTCCGCTGTCTCGATCCTGCTGCTACCGCCGCTTCATTCCCCATGACTGGCGATAGCCGGTGATTATTCGATCGTCATTTTCCGTAACACAGCGAAACCTGGCCAACTTTTAATCAGCGCGAAGGTCCATGCAATCTAATTGCGGGCAGTGCGCAGAGCGCCTTACCCCGGGCTGTTCATGTCCTAACTCGTCGCTTCTTTGAGCAAAGCGGCTATCCGGATCTCATAGCCAGCGCTGAGTGCCTTAAGGGCAAAGGCGAACGGCCATAGAGCGTCCTCATCAAGGCTCGCCTTATCGCTAAAGTCGAGTTTTGCATCTCTCGCCTTGAACTTATGCGCGCCTTCAAAGAAGCAGACGGCGCTGCCGTCTCTCGCGAGTGCGGGCATCCCGTACCCAGTTTTCGCAGTGAGGGCCGGCGCGGCAGTCCGGACAATCGCGCGGGATCTCAGCCGGGCCGCCACGTCACGGCAATTCTCGAATCGAGCTCCCGTATCTGACCCATTATTTGCACTTGGCACTCAGCTGTATCTATCTGATGATGCTATCCCGGCACCCACAGCATCATTGCTGGCGCTGAAACTTGAATTCGCTCAAGGAGCGTTTTGACCGCTACAAGGACCTCGAAACTGGCCTTGGTCATCCGAGGCCACTTCTCTACCTGTGGGCTGGACCCTCCTTGCGATTCAGGTGCGCAACGCCAGAACACATCCTCGGAGCTACTCGTGCGGTTCCTTTTACGCTTGGCGTTAGAAGTTCTGACATTCGCGAGTTTGCTTTTATCCATCCGGCTCACATCCCGGAATGCTCCGGGCGCTATCACTGGAACGGTTGTCGACACCGCCGGGAGTTCGTTGGTAGGAGCGAAAATTGTGAAGGCATTATTTTCACGCGGTGTTCACAGAATGACTGATCCGAAAAAGCAAGGCGCCCATCTGCTAATGACGCACGGACGTTGGCTTGAATGCGGGAGCGCTCTCATTGAATTATTCCACTCCCGACCTCACTTCAGATTGGCTTAATCATCATCCTCTAAGCTTTGTCATGACGCACTTACCAGTGCTGGTGTCTATTCCATCTATAGAGGTAAAAACATGCAATCCAGGTACATGCGTTCTCTGTCTGCTGGCTTGGCAATTTGTGTCACTGTCATTTCAGCGCCTGCTCAAAGCAGCTGGCACGTCAAGAACACGCTGCACATCGGCGGCGAAGGTAACTGGGACTACCTCACTGTGGACGCTGCGAATCATCGGCTCTTCCTACCCCGAACAACTCACACGATGGTCATCGACGCCAACTCCGGCAAGGTCCTCGGAGACATTCCGGGACAGAAGAATGCGCACGGCGTAGCGTTGGTGCCAAATCTGAATCGCGGCTTCGTCACAGATGGGGCCGGCAGCATCATCATCTTTGACCTGAAGACCTACGCGGTCCTCGGAACGCTCGCCAGCCTGCCGGATTCTGATGGAATCGTTTACGACGCCCAACTGAATGAAGTGCTTGTGGTCTCTGGCGATGGCAATGCGTTGATGACAATTCCGCCCGACATCGATCCGAAGAATGGAAAAATCGCAGCGCCGATCATGTTAGGCGGTGCGCCTGAGTTTCTTGCCTCCGATGGGCACGGAAAGGTGTACGTCAACCTAGAAGATAAGGATCTCGTGGCCGTCGTCGATCTGAAAATGCGGCGGGTCGTTGCCCGCTGGCCGGTAGCGCCAGGGGGATCCCCTGTCGGAATGTCGATGGACTCCGCCAGGCATCGACTCTTCATCGGCTGCCGAAAACCGCAAAAGCTGATCGTGATGAGCACGCGCGGTGGAAAGGTCGAAAGCTCTCTACCTATTGGCGCCGTGGTCGACGCGACAGCTTTCGATGCAGGTCAAGCCTTTGCAAGCTGCTTTGACGGTTCCCTTGTGGTAGCAGGCGAGAAGGACGGGAAGCTTGAGGTGGCCCAAGTCGTCAAGACGCCGCGGGGTGCGCGCACTATGGGGTTGGACCCTACGACGCATCAGATCTACCTCCCCACAGCGCAGTTGGTTGAATCCGGTGGCGCACGACCGACACCTAAACCTGGAACGTTCGAGATCGTTGTCGTCGGTCACGAATGAGAAGTTCGGCATAGGAAGTCGAGCCGACTTCATCTTGCATGGTTCAATGCTTAACGACTTCGTCGCAAGGTTCGTCTTTCGATGGGAAGATCGACAGCGAGAGCAGTAGACCCTTGCCATTGAGGTAGTCACCGCATGACATGTAGAGTTGATAGCTTTCCGCTAAGCCTGCAAAAGAATGCTGAACCGACTATCTCAAAAGTTCCGAGTGAACATAGGTCTACGATGCTTTGCGCCAATAACTGCTAGGTCCACATCCTCGTCCGTAGGCGCTCATTGTCAATGGGACGTAAGGGGATCCGACGCTGAGCTTTGGGTAGATGCATCTGCCGGCGCGGGTGGACCAGAGCAGACGACCCCGAAGCTTTGATCAGAATTGTTGCTTTCATCAGCCGACTCTCTGCATTGCCAATCAAAGCCAGGATGCGGTCGTGAAAATGCGCGGCATCTCGAGCAGTTCAGAAAAAGCCGAAAACACGTTTGACAATCCAGCAATAATCTTAACCATGGGTGCTTTAGCATGAAAAAAAGTCTGCATACCTGGAAGGGTCTTGCCTGTAGGGCATTCGTCTTCATGGGACATAGACCGGTCGTCAAATTGAACCACACTAAACGGCGCGGCAGTAACGTGAAAGATTCCACGCTTATCTTCCCTACGGCGTTCGACGAAGAGATCGAACCATTGCATAGGGCCATATTTCATACCGAGAATTGGAGGTTTCAAGTGCTGGTTGTATTCAGTGGTTTGCCGGGTAGTGGGAAAACAACCCTTGCCGTTGATATCGCCGCTCGATAATCTGCGGTGTACCTTCGCGTCGACACCATCGAACAGCGATCCGTAACGCTAAAGTTTTAACCGCTGATGTTGGGACGTCTGGCTATGCCGTTGCAATTGCCCTGGCAGAATCCAATCTCGGGATTGGCCGGACGGTTATTGCCGATTGTGTGAATCCCATTCGCCAAAGCCGGGTGGCATGGCAGGCTGCTGCGAATCGAACCAAGTCTGTCTTGTTAAACATCGAGGTTCTTTGTTCTGATCCGATCGAGCATCGCAGGAGGGTGGAGACTCGCGTATCGGACATCATTGGCTTAATCTCTCCAACGTGGCAGTCCGTGCAGCAGCACGAATATGAGCCATGGGAGACGGAACGCCTTAAAGTTCATACTGGTGTTCTCTCACCAAACGAGGCACTAATGCTAATCGAGCGTCATCTCGAAGAGATGCGTACAGCGAGTAAGGCGGTTTAGTTTCACGAATCATCTCGCATGATCAAGCCTTGCCTGGCTCTCGCAACACCTAACGCCGCTCCACACTCCGCGCTCTTTCATGCCGTGCCAGATGGGCTGCACCTTAGATCGCGTCAATGCCGCGACAGCGATGAAGGTTGAAGACTGTTACGTGCAAAACCGGTGGGGCTAGGTCTGGCGGCACAACTTGAATCACTACCTAGAAGAACGGATTAAGGCAGCCTGCGACCACAGATTGCAGCGACGGAAACGACCTGTGACCAACTGGCGGCAATCTCCAAAATTGTTTCGAAGCGCCTTACCCATCTTGAATGAGAATCCATTGAAGCAGAACAATGTCGCTTCCGCTACCGAATCAACCTACTGAATGTCTGTTGGGTCTGCATGCAAAATGGTTCCTGTTCACCAATCTGCTCCGACGCTATAGGAAGTGCATGACAGCCAATGCACGTTTTCAGCGACAGTAAGCTTGGGCGAGTTTTTCGGCCTGCTCTTCGTAAATGAGATTTCGTGCCAGGCAGTTACCCGAAGGAAATCGTTGAGCGAGCCCGTTCTTGTTCTTGGTGGGGCCATTGGTTTGCAGGTGTAGAGGATATAGGCAAAACCAACGATACGTTCCACTAACCCGTAGTATTCTAGGCGCATGAAATATCAATCTGATCCCGTCTTTCGCACGACCGAGGGTATGGTGCTGACCGGCACCATGGCGACCTACGACTCGCAAGCAGAAGCTTCGGAGCGGATCCCACAGCAGTGGTGCGCGTTTCTACGGGATCATCAAGCTGTGGGCGGCAGTGCGAAGTTTTATGGCGCTTCGCCTTGCACGGGTGATCACAAAATTCATTACATGACCGGCGTGGCGCAGGAAAGCCCTGAGAGTACTGTCGGTGGCCAGAGTCTTACGCTGGAGGCCGGAGAGTACGCTGTCGTTCCCGTAGATGATCCAATCGAACTTCGAGAAACATGGAGTTGGCTGCTGAGAAGCTGGTTGCCCAACTCCGGACGCAAAGAGAGGAACGCTCCAGAGTTTGAACGCTTCACCAGCATTTCGAAAGTCGGTAGACCGGTTGGCCCGGTTGAAATCTGGATTCCACTAGAACCCTTGCATGTGCGTAGATAAGTCGCAACAAGATGGCCTTCGGCCGCGAGGGTATCCAACGGCATATGATTCCGGCCTTGGGCGTCTTAGCAGCATGGCTTTCGGACCTTCGATTCCGATGAGTCAAACCCCGTGACCAATGCATCGCCCGCGAGATGGTGAATAAGGTCCGAATGATTCTCCAATCAAGAGGTGGCCGTTACGCTTCGTCCATAATTGCGCTGTTTCTTTCGGCTTTTATTTCTTCTCGTTGTGCCGCTCAGGTGCCTGAGATAGCAAACGCAACTCCAGTTCTGGGTGAGCTTTCCGATCATGTAGTCAAACAGGTCGTGCAGCCTTTTCTTGAAGATCGCTGCCACGTTGGTCTATCAATCGTCATCGTCCATAATCGAGAAACCCGCTTCCATAACTTTGGCTCCACTTCGCGCACGCGTAGAGCCGACTCCGAATAGCATCTATGAAATTGCGTCTGTCACGAAGACATTACGGGCGCTCTGGCTGCGAAAGCTTTGCTTGAACGCCGCATGCAACTCGACGTTGATTTCAGACAATACCTTCCGGAGCGATACCCGAACTTAACGTGGCAGGCATATCCCATGCCCCTGAGGAATCTTGCCACGCACACCTCCGGCCTCCCTCGCGACCTGCCTGACACGGATGATTTATTCGCGCACCGTGATCCGAAAACGCTTCCCTACGAATTGATCGAGCGTGACTCAGGATACGATCGCACTCGGTATCTTGAAGCTTTGCATAATGTCACATTGCGAAGCCGTCCTGGAGTCAAGGAAAACTACTCGAACCTCGGTTTCAAGGTGATAGGGTGGGGACTCGAAACTGTATTTAGAACGTCCTTCGAGCATGCCCTGCAACAGCAAATCCTGAAGCCCTTGGCGATGAACTCAACAGGATTTGTATTGAGCCCGGACCAACAGACCCGCCTGGTGAAGGGGTATAACTCGGCCGGAGACCTGGTTCCCTATCATCTTCGCAACGCGGGAGCAGCGTATGGACTTTACTCTACACCGAGGGACATGGGCAGGTATGTGGCGTGGCAATTAGATGAAACCGATCCATTAGTGAGGCAAGCCCATCACCAATTGAGGGGGATGTTCGTGGCGGTAAGGCACTTGTCTGGAATCTGAGCATGCTTGATCATGGACGAATGTTTTGGCACGGCGGCGGGACCTTCGGCACGACGAGTGAAGTCGTTTTGTTCCCCGATACGCAAGAAGGATATGTGCTTCTTGCGAACGACGCTTGCAACGGAACGGAGATCACTTTAAAGACTCTCGCCGTTGCGTTACATGAACAACTAATCCTCAAAACCGGCTCGGCTTTCAGCGGCACCATCCATTGATATCTTCACATGCGCTCATCAGATTTCGTCCTGCACTGATGCAGAATCGCCGATGGGGTTTCCACCATTCCAAGGCTGCAACGCGCATTGGAATGGTGGCGTCGGGAGAATCGAACCCTAGCATCCGACAACCGAGATTACGGTTTTGCAATTCCTTCTAGCCCACGCCAACGCTGCAAGAGATCGTGCCGCCGCTCCTGGTAGCCTCCCTGAACGCGAAACATTCGGATACGATCCAGGCGAAAGCTCCTGAAGTCCTGCATAGTCTCACACTAAGGCAACAGCACCTGTGCACTATCAAAGAAGCCGAGATCCACTGGGCGCGGCGGCGATTGACCTGAATATCTGGGAAGCGTCCGGGACCCAGCGCTTCAAATAGCCTGCGAGCTGTCGGATCTGACCCGGCTGAACTTTGGCACCGACGTGCCCATCTGGCCGGACAAGAAACAGGGTAGGCCGCGTCACCTCGTAAGCGCGGTGCGCCTCCTCGTCTAGGTCATACAACACGTTCCTATTTGTGTTCGTTCGGCTATCTGTCGAGACAATGAAGGTGCTCACTGACTGAGAAAGTTGGTCGAGCGCACGGACCACGCTCGTTGCGTCGGCGAATGATGTATTCTTGCTGGCCTACCAGCCTCACGTTGGGAAGCGGAAATCGAAACTCTAGAAAAGGCAGAACTGAAAACGAAAGGAGCAATTCGATAATGAGGTCAAGTCGCTACGGCGTCGACACCCCGGGGTCTAGTCCGAGCTTTTCTGCTCGCTAGCGTTTTCGCCGGAGCCGCAGGAGTCGGCTTAATTAAACGGAGCGGATTCAAAGCGTGGGCAGTGTTGGGCAGCGGTATTCTGTTCCTCATCTCAGCTTATGGGCTCGGCATGATCTGTTACATGCTTTGGGGAAGTCTCGTCACAAAGGTAAAAGGTCGGGAGGCAATTCTCGATCTTGTTCCATGGTCCGGCGATCAGCAGGTCCTTGATGTCGGCTGTGGCAGAGGTCTCTTGTTGGTAGGAGCGGCCCATCGCCTAACCTCTGGACGTGCCGTAGGGATCGATCTGTGGCTTGCACGAGACCAATCGGGGAACGAGAAACCTGGAGCGCTTACCAATCGGAAGCGGAGGGAGTCGCCGATCGTATCGCTGTCAAGACTGGCAATATGCGGCAGCTCCCATACCCTGACGATGCCTTTGATGTTGTGTTGTCTTGTCGCTGGAGAGGCAAGATGGGTGCGACGGCTTAGAGACCGAGAATCCAGTCATCTCACGGTTACACCGCGACCTCCCAGGGCTTCGGCTATTCCGAGTACCCTGGCTATTCGATATTGCCAGCGCTGCGATTTTGCAGCAGCGCGTCAGGATCACAGATGCAATGCGCGAAACGCAAACACACTATCTGCCATACCGCTCCATTTCCTGCAATCCTTGGGGATAGACCCTCGTCGTACCCGCTCTCTGCTGGCGTCTGCGAAGGAAATCAAACTCTATCCACCGCGATCGTCCTTGTCGAAAGAGCGATTGCGGTTACGGTTTGCGCGTATCGCCAACATCGGCCCCGGACGTTGGACAAGATTCTTGGCTTCAGTGATAGATGGAAGATGAAGTTGTGCGCAAAGCAATGCGAGTAGCGGCGGAATGACCCGTCGCATTCATACTTCAATGTCGGCATGAAAACTATGCTTTTCGCAGCGCCACTCGGTTCAAGTGCGGCTTATTCGACGACATTCTCCATCAAAACAGTGTTTGGCACAGTGACCATACCGCCTTCGTTTTCCAGCACAGTTCCGACCGAGTGAACTGCCACCACGCGCCCGCGCACTCCCTGTACTTCAATCTCCCGACCCTGCGGAAAGTGCTCGCGTACAAACGCACCTGCCAGCAGATTGGCAACAACAGCCCGGCTTCCGAGCCCAAGGGCCATCGCCGTTGCCACACCAGCGGAGATGAGGATGACCGCGAAGATAATTGTAAGGATTGCCGTCTGCACACCTAGCTGCGCCAGTGTGATGACAATGACAATAAGTGAAAGGAAGTAGCGGCTGATGAGTCCAAGGGCACCTGCGTATTCGAGGTTCGCTCCGCGAGCTGCACGCACCAGAGCTGTTGATAGAACCCGCGCAACAGATAGCCCGACCAGTAGTATGACAGCGGCCGCAATGACCTCAGGGAGATAACTCAGCACCTTGGCCACCAGGCGGGTGAAGTACACGAGGCGCAGGGCTTCGACGGCCGGAAGCAGTGCGAGCAGAAGGACCAGCCAGTAGACGACACCGCTGACAAGGGTGGAGGGTTGAGTGGTCAATCCGATATCGTTCAACGTGCGCGATAAGCCATGCCGCTCGCCGAAGCCATCAAATCCGAGTGTGCGAAGAACCTGGCGGGTAAGGCGAGCTGCCACCCATGCCACCAGCCAACCGAATGCAAGGATCAGCACTGCACTGAGCAGGTTCGGCAGGAATGCGCCGATCTGCCCGAAGGCATGATTGATGGAGACACGGAAGGTTTCAATAACCGAGGAGTAGATGGAATTCATGCTTCGTCTCGCTGTGAGGCTGTTGCCTCTGGTTGAATGGACGAACCGCCGAGCGCCAGGCGCAGAAACGCGTCAAGCACAATCCAGAAGCCGGTGACCTGCGACTCGAACAACATGCGCGTTCCCTGCACGACCGCCGCGCGGCGGCGGAACCGCTGAAATGTGTGCTGTGGTGAGCTTACAGAGAGTTCTCGCAAGGCCGCGAGCGCCTCACCCTCTTCATCGAATCTCTCGTCTCCGCGTGGGTCCATGCTTCCAGCATCTCCTTGTGCATTCTTATCATCCATCTATCTTGTCTCCTCGAAGCTTTTTTTGAATGTCTCACGAGTACGCAGTAGTCGCATTTTCGTTGCACTCAATCCGATGCCCAGGATCGAGCTGATTTCCTTGACATCCAAATCCATCACGAAACGCATGATTAGCAGTGACCTGTCCTGTGGCGGCAAACTGTCAAGAACTGCCTGGGTCCGCTGATCTGCTGCGCTCGCCTCGGTCGCAGGATCTCGAATGATGTCGTGCACTGGCAGTGGATCGGTCTGACGCTTCTCCTCTTTGCGGCTGGCAAGAAAATTGAGGCAATGGTTGTATGACACACGATAAAGCCAGCTCGAAAACGCCGATCGACCCTCAAATTTATCCAGTCCCAGAAACAGCTTGGTAAGAATCTCCTGCAAAAGGTCTTCCGCATCTCCTGCGTTGCCGGTCATCCGGTAGCACAGGGTGAAAATCATGTCTTTATAGGCACCGACAAGTTGTTCGAAAGACTTGTGCTGATGTGGTAACTCGCGCTTGCAACGCTGCACAAGAGCCAGGTCTTCACTTGCATTTCGTTTCAAGATCCGCACCAGCCTGTGGAGCCTTCCAAGCTTTTCCTTTCTCCGTGCGCACCTACTCCGACTGCACAGGGTAGGACAAGGTGAGTGGTATGAAAAGTCACAAACAAAAATAATTAAATCGCAGTGTGACCTTTTGCTGCAGGCTGACTGTCCTAGCTGGTGGAACGCATAAACGCGCTCACTTCACAAAGGTAAGGAGCACAACATGGCAACACTGCAGACCACAACCGCAAATTCGCTCAACAATGAAACGTCGATCGACAGCCGGACCAGCAAAAAGGATGGGGGAACCACTACCATATCCGATCAGGTCGTCGCCAAGATAGCCGGCATCGCGGCACGCGAGGTCGAGGGCGTGGAAGAACTGACCCCCCAGGGCTTTGGAGGCACCATCAGCGGCCTCGCCAACAAGGTTTCCGGATCACAGCAGGCTCACGATCAGGGAGTTCGCGTTCAGGTGGGCCAGCAGGAGACCATCGTCGACCTGGCCATGATCGTCCGCTACGGAGCAAGCATCCCACGCGTCGCTGAAGCGGTGCGAAAGAGCGTGACAGATCAGCTGTTGTCAATGACCGGTCTGCGGGCACGGGAGATCAACATCGCTGTCACGGATATCTCTTTCCCCGAGACCCAGACTGTCTCGCACCAGTTACAGTAAGACCCATTTCACGAGGCAGGAACTATGTCGAAAGCAAGTTGTCATCTTCATCGCGCACTCGTCACTCTGGCGCTGGCCGCAGCCGCGGTTGGCGCCACGGGCATCGCCTATATATTGCTCTACAGCCGCTCCATCAATGGCGAGTATGCAGGCCCATCCTCGCTGACCACCCAGCTTCTGACCAGGTGGAGCGGATGGCTGAGCTTCGAGGCTGGATTGCATGGGCTCGCCATCAGCGGAATCAGCATCTGTATCGCACTGCTAGCTCTGTTTTGCATCTGGCTTGAACTTCGCACTGTAGTGCGGCCACTTCCCCGGCTGATTTTGAGTCGCGGAAGCCTGGGAGAAGTAGCGATCAACCTGGATCAGATCAGCAGGCTGGCGCAGCGTGAGGCTGAGCATGTTTCCGGAGTGCGCGAAGTTGAGACCGTTGCCCAGACCCACAAGGGCGGAATTGATGTAAAGCAGAAGGTTTCAGTCGAGCCCGAGATGGCTTATATGCCGCTGGCGGAACAGGTCCAGCAGCGTGTCAAGAAGTCACTCGAACACCATCTTGGGTTTCCTGTGGCAAGCGTCGAAGTATTACTACAGCAGGCATCCCTGCGTAAGAGTGTTATCTAAACCAAAAGGAGAATGAACAATATGGACAGCAACAATGTAAAGGGCAATCTTGAGAAGCTTGGTGGAAAGATCAAGGAAACGGTTGGTGAACTGACCGGCAATGACAAGCTGAAGAATGAAGGCCGCGCAGATCAGGTCAAGGGTGCCGCTCATGATGCGCTGGGCAACATCAAGGAATCTGGCCGCGATGCAGCTGAAGGCATCAAGAAACAGTTTGGCGAGTAAGTTGCGTCTGGGGCTGCAGCAATTGCAGCCCCAGACGATCAGCAGATAAGTGCGCAGGAGGACTACACGTGTCTAGCAACTCTAACGTCAGCGACCAAGCCGTCTTATCCGTCGCCTCAAATAGAAACCAGGGACAGGGCTTCGGCCTGGTTCGCCTGGTCTCAGGCTTGGTCGGTTTAGGCCTCGTTGCCTGGGGCTTTCGCAGAAAACGTTCCTGGCTCGGCCGAAGTGTGGGCACATTTGGAGCCAGCCTGGTCGTCCGCAGTCTAGGCGACGGGCCCTTAGCGAGTCGATTGGCCGCCTTCGTCAACACCAGGGGGCGCATGCTGAAGCTGAAAGAGATCGCCCCCGCCACAAGGTAAGAGCGGTTTTATTTTCAACAAGGCGGCCACAGCAAAACCTGCGGTCGCCCTCATCTGGAAAGGGTAATGGGTATGCGGAAGTACGCAGCTGAATTTCTTGGAACATTTGTCTTAGTCTTTGGAGGCGTCGGTAGTGCCGTCCTGGCCGGCAACAGGATTGGTTTTCTCGGTATCTCACTGGCTTTTGGTCTCTCCCTGCTTGCCATGATCTATACGATCGGCCCCATCTCGGGCTGCCATATTAATCCAGCAGTGACTCTGGGAGTCTTACTGGCCCGGAAAATCCGCTTTCACGTAGCGGCCTGGTACATGATCGCCCAGACACTGGGAGCGATCGCTGGAGCCGGAGTTCTTCTGGTGATCGCCAAGGGAGCCGCCACTGGATACCATCCGGCTGTTGCAGGCCTTGGTGCCAATGGCTATGGAGCGCACTCTCCCGAGGGCTATTCATTGCTGGCAGCCTTCGCGGTCGAAGTTATTCTCACTTTTCTGCTGGTACTTACAGTACTCGGTTCGACCGACATAAAAGCTCCAGTTGGTTTTGCGGGTATCGCAATAGGGCTGGTTCTGGTATTGATCCATCTCGTGGGTATTCCTGTAACGAATACATCCGTCAATCCAGCCCGAAGCATCGGTCCGGCAATCTTTGTCGGAGGCTGGGCCCTCAGCCAGTTGTGGCTATTTGTTATTGCGCCGTTCATCGGAGCTGCGCTCGCAGCAGCCGCTTACTCCGCTGTTCGGACGCCGGATACTCTATTGTCGACTACTGACGCCGAACGATCTCTCGTTACGGAGCAGGCTCTGAGAACTGAGCAGAGCGTACTGCATCGCGGGGAAAGCCTAAAGGCCTAACCGGAGTTGTTGCGGAACGCGACAGGAAAGCAGTCAGTCATCGAGCCTCATCCGACAAAATTGGAACATCTCTTTGCATCTATTTGCAATGCAAGAAGGCTGTATAGGCATTTCAGGTAGATACACTTAGATCAGTCTTGCGCACGTACCGACTGCTGCATGCAGAAGATAAAAGGCAGTAAACCCATGAATCGCGGGTGTGATTCCGCGGCACTGTTGACACCAGATGGCCGCTACCTCATCGTGCGCGGGAGACTCTGGCGCACAACGAATCCGGCACTCTCAAAGGAAGACCGAGATGCCCTCGTAAAGTTGTTAATGGATGCACGCAGAATGAAAGGTGCTGCCATGCGTGCGCACGACGCTCCTGCCCAAGAGCGTGCAAGGCAGTCGGTCGATGAGGTGAAGCGGAAACTCGGTGAGCGAGGCGATGTTTGGTGGACGGATGGCAGCCCCGACTACAACAGGCATCTCGCGAAAAACACTCCCTATGCGGCGTGGTACGAGAAAATCGACAAATCAAACACTTAATAAGTAAGCTCTGTGATTTGATAGATCGAGTCTAATTCGACAGAACCGGGTCCATGCTGTGGAGATAAATCTCATCGACGGCACCTATGAACTGTTCCGGCACTTCTATGCTTTGCCCTCAGCAAAGGACGAGGAAGGGCGAGAGGTGGCTGCCGTGCGCGGCGTGCTCTCGTCACTCCTTGGCATGATGCACGCTGGCAACACTTACATTGGAGTGGCAACCGATCACGTTATCGAGTCCTTCCGGAACAAGATGTGGCCTGGGTACAAAACGGGTGACGGTATAGACCCGGCGCTGCTGTCGCAGTTTGCCTTGTTAGAAGAGACGCTTCGCGCTCTCGGGGTAGTGGTATGGGCGATGAAGGAGTACGAAGCGGATGATGCACTTGCATCTGCCGCGTTTCTTGCCGGGCAGGATCCCCGTGTAGAGCGGGTAATTATCAGCACACCGGACAAGGATCTTGCACAATGTGTTCAGGGCAGTCGAGTCGTACAGTTTGACCGGCGAAGACGGGTTGAGCGCGATCACAATGGGGTCATACAGAAGTTCGGAGTCGAGCCTGGGTCTATCCCCGACTATCTTGCGCTGGTTGGCGACAGCGCTGACGGCTATCCTGGTCTGCCTGGTTGGGGCGCCAAGTCTGCGTCTGCTGTCCTGTCTCGCTTTGGGTCCCTGGATGCGATCCCGCCGAACCCGCGAGACTGGCACGTCAACATTTCCAATGCGGAGAGCCTCTCTCAGACGCTGAACAGCAATCGGCATCTGGTAAATCTCTTTCTTGACCTTGCCACCTTGCGAACGGATCTCCCACTTTTTGACTCTGTGGACGAGCTGCTTTGGCAAGGTCCGACACCTGCCTTCGCACCGCTAGCTGAGCGGCTTCAGAAAGCCAAGTTCGCGAAGAAGCGATTACCGAAAACTCGACCTGCGGCGAAGAAGTCGCACTAGAACAGAGGTTTAATCATTCACGCTCAAGCCACCGTTTGATGGGACAGGCGCTGAAAGTTGTGAGAATCGCCGTACTCACAGGGAGAAGCTCTTCTGATGATTAAGACCTGGGCTGTTTTAGCGACATGAATAACCGAAGATGGTTAGGTTCGTTTTGACGTATCAACAGAAGCCACTTGAGCCAAGCTTCACCTGCATCCAACTCGCCTGGAGAAACAAATGTCAGATAAGAGATTGAAGATGCAGGATCCTCGTTCGCAATATCCGCAACCCCCATTTAAACCCCAAAAGCAAAGCCAGCCGGGCAAGGCAGGGGCCATGGACCCGAGACCTGACAATGGCGAAGAGAGCTATGTTGGCGCAGGGAAACTGAAGGGCCGTAAAGCTCTCGTAACAGGTGCAGATTCTGGCATCGGTCGTGCTGTTGCGATCGCCTTTGCTCGAGAAGGAGCAGACGTGGCGATTAGCTATCTGCCAAGTGAGGAGGAGGACGCGAAGGAAGTGATTGCGTTGATTAGAGAGGCCGGCGTCAACGCTGTTGCAGTTCCTGGCAACATCGTAGACGAAGAATTCTGCAAATCTATGGTCGAGCGTGCTGACAAGGAACTCGGCGGAATTGACATCCTGGTAAACAACGCGGGGACAATGTCGTCGCATGAGAGTCTTACAAAAACGCCGACTGCTGACTTCGACAAAACGATGAAGACAAATGTCTACTCGCTGTTTTGGATTACACAGGCGGCGATCCCACTTCTGAAGCCCGGCGCATCCATTGTCAATACTGCGTCCGTCCAAGCTTACGAGCCGACTCCGGCGATCGTCGACTATGCCATGACAAAGGCGGCTATTGTTGCCTTCACCAAAGGAATGGCGAAACCGCTCATGGAGAAAGGCATCCGCATTAATGCAATTGCACCGGGACCTTTCTGGACGCCGATTCAACCGACTGGCCATCCTGCTGAAAAGTTGATTGAGCTCGGGAAAGAAACGCCTTTTGGACGGCCAGGCCAGCCGGTGGAAATAGCTCCTGTTTACGTACTCCTTGCTTCGCAGGAGGGTAGTTACATCACGGGCGAGATCTTTGGCGTCACTGGTGGTGTGGGAATCGCGTAGTCGAGCGATCCTTTTGCTTTGGGGGAGCTCACTTCCGTTCCTTCCGGATACGTAAGACCAGGTAGATCACGACAGCAATATTGAGCAGAAGGACAATGACTTTCGCGACTGTGAAGCGATGATAAATCTCGAAGACTTCAAGAGGGATGAGAGAGGCCGTAATGATGGCAGTAAACCACTCCGCCCATCGCTTCATGAGCCATAACCCAATGCCCTCAGTGATGAAGAGTGCAGCATAA
Source organism: uncultured Acetobacteraceae bacterium (assembly GCA_964658655.1). Taxonomy (GTDB): domain Bacteria; phylum Acidobacteriota; class Terriglobia; order Terriglobales; family Acidobacteriaceae. The sequence goes on from CAZZZL010000001.1 coordinate 24,397, forward strand.
ATTAAACTGCCGATACCGAGATCTCTGAAGTCTTTTTGCGGGAGGTTCGCTACCTTGGCAAGTGCACGGTCAAGGTAGCGGCCACCTGGATTGAGCCCCAGTCTGGCAAGTATGTGGGTTAACGAGTCTGCCGCGTCATTATAGTGAAACAAGTGCAGAGCGCCAAAACCGACCACGACCAGGGTCATGGCTTTGACGAGCTTGAAGATAGCGATGAGACGTAACAATCCGTTGTTTTTTGTATTCACGTAGTTAGTATTAGTTAAGGCTTGGGCTTCCTATCAAGTACTACCGCAATGGTAAACGACTCGTAAGCTGATGCGGTATCCGGAGCTTCTAACTCACTCAATCCGTCGGTTAATGAACCATCTCATAAAATATGATCCGCCCGGGCTTTTTCTTTAAAGGGCTTTTTTTAACCATCGACGAAAGCAGTAACTCGTCACCGGGAATGGAAATGACTTTTGAGCAGTAGATCCTGTAGTGATAAAGCGTTCGCAGTCGCGTGTCCCAGCGCAGTATTGTCGAAGATAATCCAGGCCTCCTTCACATCCGAACGATCTGCATGATTACGGATTCGCTCCACGAAGTCCACCAGCCAGCCTTCCTCATAATTCGAATAGTAAGTGCGCGAGGTTCCGTGAAGACGCCAGTAGCATAGGCGCGGCCAGCCCGCTGGCTGAGTTGCCAACTCTGAGCCCTTCGGAGGATCAGCACCGACACGCGCAACTTCAAAGCTTCGCAGAAGGCGATTGACTGACGCAGTAAACCAACTTTGATGACGAGGCTCCAAAACGATGGCTCCCCTATGTATTTCCCTGAGCGTGTTAAAGAACTCCCGCGCTACGCCTTCATCAAAAACTAACTTGGGTGGTAGCTGGACAAGGACAGGTCCCAACTTGTCACCTAATCCGCCCACAGCGTTAAAAAAATCCAGTTGAGCGGCGCCGGTGTTCTGAAGCTTTGCCGTGTGTGTTATCACCTTCGGCATTTTTACCGCGAAACGGAAAGCATCCGGTGTTGTTGACGCCCAGCGCTCCCAGGTCTTCCGCTTATGCGGCCGATGGAAGCTTGAGTTGATCTCAACACAGCGCAGGCGGCTGGCATAACGCTCGAGCTGCGAAGCCCTTTCGCCATCGGCAATCTGCGAGAAGAGAGCCCCATGCTGCTTCGGGAGTGCCCAGCCTGCTGTACCTATACAAAAGTTCATTCTTCCAAGCCTACCTGGCCTCAAATTGCACCGGCCAGGTGTAAATTCTAATCTTGCTTAGCTCGCTTCACGCTGTACTTGGCTAACTAACTGAATGGCTATTGTCTCGCAAGAAAAGCATTCACCACCCGCACATACTTGTCCGGCTCTTCGTAGCTTGGCAGATGCCCGCTCTCTTCGAAGACTTCAAAGGTTGCTCCAGGAATTGCCTTGTAGATTTGCCACGCAGTGAGCGGCGCCACATTCATGTCATAGCGCCCTGTAATGACCATCGTCGGAATAGAGAAATTCGACAGGGCAGATGTAAGGTCGAGGTCGTTCGTCGCGGCTTCTACTGCGCGAGCCGTGCCTGGCGAGTAACCGATGTCCTTCACGTGGCTCATGTAGTCATCCAATTTATGACGGCTGTAGAAGATCATGCTGAAGTGGTCGCGCAGGTCCTGCTGCGCTTTCACTTCATCGCTGGCATTGGAGGCCTTTGCTGCCGCCTCCTGTGCCTCCAGTTTGTCGGGAAACACCTGCGGAAATAGGTGTACCAGGCTCTTCTGTCCAACTATGCCATCGGAGATGATCAGTTTGCGGACATGTTCAGGGTGAGCCGCCGTGTAGGCTGTCACCAGAAAGCCGCCAAAAGAATCTCCGCAGAGATCGATCTTGTCCAGGTGTAACGCCGCGCGAACGGAGTTCAGGTCTGCAACCTGTGCGTCCATACTCATTGCCACGCCCGGATGTTTCAGCGTCGACTTGCCGGTCCCTCTCTGGTCGTAGAACACCACCTGGCGATGGCTCGCAATCTGCAGCCACACGTCGTTCTGCACCATATAAATGTGGGAAAGCCCCGGGCCACCATTGACTGCAAAGACCGGGGTCGCGTCGGTGGCCTGGCCATAAACCCAGTACGCAAGCCTGGCCTCGGCTACTTCCGCGTAGCCGGTCGGCGGGATTACCGGCAGCGGTGTTTGCGCCAGCATCGGGACGAACGAAATGAGCAAAGCAAGCAACAACTTCATCACAAAGGTTCCTTTAACTTCCAAGTCTGCAAAGCTCAGAAATCGGCGCAATCTTCTCGCGCAGTGTCAAAAGGTTTGCTGAAAAAATAACCATGTTTGCGAACGCGGGGTGGCACGTTCCGTGTCCGGAATAAGAGGTGCTTGAAGCGCCAGACTACATTTGCCTTTAAGTTACTTGACCGAGGGGCTATCGTCCGCTTTCAGATCGCCTAAAGCGTATTGGATGCCCGCTCGAAGATGCTCCAGCATCGGCGTCATGGCATATACACGGTCGCTGTGGCCGTGCCCTTCGTAGAACACTCGCCCCTTGCCCTCGCGGCGAATATAACTCAACGCATAATCGCCGTCGGTGCGTGGATGGGCTTCCTTCGCCTTATCTTCAGCGCTCATCTTGGAATAGTCGATACTCGTCAAGACATGCACATTCCTGCGTGAGAATGAGTCCTGCTCGAACGTATATGTTTCGTCATGGATCTCAAATTCCTTGCCATGGAACATAGTTGTCAAGGGGCTGATCGGATCATCGATCTTGACGTAGATCAATTGCGGATCCGGCCAGTGAAATTTGAAGTAACCGCCAATCAAAGTGTTGAACTCCGGCCACTGCTGCACCGGCTTCGCATCCAGGCCGAGATGGCGCATGTCCAGCGGAGGCAGCAACGAATTGAAGTGCGCGACAAAATCGGCGCGGCTCACTTTCCCGGTATGGCCGGCATCCAGCTTCTTGAACCAGGCGTCAGCAAGCTCGGCCCATTCCTGCTGGCTGACGGTTTCATCACTATCCTTGTCCGCCGCCGTGACCAGGCGGGAAGCGAGTATCAACGCTCCCAGATTCACTCCGGCACTGCCGCTTTTTGAAGCGGCCTCACTAGCCAGGCAATCGGTATGGTATGAATCAGTCGCCGCATGTATGGCGGCAACCCCTTTGCCACTCCTCACGAAGTTCAGGAACGCCGCTCGTCGTGAAGCGGTCACAGCAGGATCAGGATCGTCAAGAAAACAAGCGGTGGTACTGTCCAGAAAAATTGCGTCGTAGTTCTTTAGATTTTCAGTGTTGATATCCGCTGCGTTGTAAGTGACAGTCGTGATCCATAATCCACCCTGCTTTCCTAATGCTTCCACCGCCTTCGCAGCCAGCGGAATGGAGGCATGTACGAACCCCCCTGCGCCCGTATGCGCCAGCAGCAGAAGCCTGCGCTCGCGCATTGGTTTTGTACCGGGTGTAGTCGGTAAGGCCGCCATCATGGCATCCACAGCAGCCTGCTCTACTTGGATCGGCGCAGAATTACCAGCCGGGTTGAAGGCGTTAGCCTGCCCCGGTTTGACAGCGGGCGGTGCAGGGAGCACTTTGCTGATGCCCGCTAAAATCTGCGGCTGGGTAAGGGTCGATTTATGAGTAGCGTCCCAGGCCGTAAACCATCCGTTAAAACCGGACTCGATTTCGGGCCGGGTGAGGTTTCCGTCTTTATCGGCATCCAGCGCAGTGAACAACGCCTGAGAAGTTCTGCCTCCGTCCGTTCCCTGCGCTCGCAAGTTTGCGACACCCGCTGTCAACAGCACTGCACAGTTGATCCAGATAATTATCGATGTCAAATGTCTAATTCTTCTCATAAATCCGCCGCAATGAGTCTACCTCGTATATGTCCCTCGAGTCTCCTGACATGCCAGGAAACTCTTCGCTGAGGTTCCCCCTGCGAAGAAACTCGCAATGATGAGCCCGTCCCCTGGCCGCTCAATAGTTACACCATGCAATATCAACTGGACGCAACAAGCGCGGCCTTCGAAGTTGGATACGAAAGCGCAAGCCAGTTCAGCCAGAAATATCGTCGCTTCCCGGGCCAGTCTCCGGTTCCAGATTTACAGGCGCTTGGCCTGACGAGTTAAAGTTAGTAAGGCCGAGATGAAAATATTGAAATCCCGAACCGATATGCCATCAGGCTCAAGGAGGTCTGCGGGTGTCAGAACAAGACAATGAGCAACGACTTACGTCTCTCGAAAAACTTACACGCCGTTCGTTTCTCTCACGCGTTGGAGTGGCCGGTATCGGTGCAGCTGCGGCAGGAGTCGCGGCGCCTCTTGCCGAGACTGCCAGCGGTCAGGACCAGGTGGCTACACCTTCGGGCACAGCTATTCCCGGCACTGTATCCATCACGCTCAAAGTCAACGGCAAGGCGCACCAGGTCCAGATCGATCCGCGCGCGACAGTCCTCGACACACTGCGCGAAACCCTGCACCTCACCGGCACGAAAAAAGGTTGCGACCACGGCCAGTGCGGTGCATGCACCATTCATGTCAATGGCCAGCGCGCGAACAGCTGCCTCCTCTTCGCCAGCATGCAGCAGGGCAAAGAGATCACTACGATTGAAGGCCTCGGTTCACCAGACCACATGCACCCCATGCAGGCTGCCTTCGTTGAGCACGATGGCTATCAATGCGGATATTGCACCTCTGGCCAGATCATGTCGGCGGTCGCCATGATGAAGGAGCCCTGGGGCCCTGAAGACCACGAAGTCAAGGAAGCTCTGAGCGGAAATATTTGCCGCTGCGGCGCCTACCCTAACATCGTCGCCGCCGTACAAAGCTGCCGCGGCAAAGCCACCATCTAGGAGCATTACTATGCAGCCCTTTGAACTCGTCACGCCCGGCAACGTCTCGGACGCCATTCAGGCGCAGGCTTCATCGCAAACGGCCCAGCAGGGGGCGCAGGTCCGTTTCATTGCCGGTGGTACCAACCTTGTCGACTATATGAAGCTGAATGTCGAGACACCGCGAAAGCTGGTCGACATCAATGGCTTGGCGTTCGATAAGATTGAAATAGCGGAAAACGGTCGCCTGAAAATTGGCGCACTGACACGCAACAGCGAGGTCGCGCACCACCATTTGGTCAAGGAGCGGTACTCGGTTCTTTCGCAGGCGATCCTGGCAGGCGCCTCCACGCAACTCCGCAACATGGCGTCTACTGCTGGAAACCTGCTGCAGAAAACGCGTTGCGCTTACTACCGGGATACCGCTTTTGGCTGCAACAAACGCGAGCCAGGCACGGGCTGCTCTGCTATCGGCGGACAGAATCGCATGCTCGCGATTCTCGGCACCAGCGACAAGTGCATCGCCTCAAATCCGTCGGATCAGAACGTGGCGCTCGCCGCACTGGAAGCGACCATTCACATTACTGGACGCAACGGTGATCGCGTCGTCCCCATGGCGGAGTTCTATACGCTGCCCGGCAACGCGCCCCATATCGAAACGGTTCTTGAACCCGGAGACCTTATCACTCACATCTCGATTCCGGCGCTTCCCGTTGGAGCCAAAAGCCTATACCTGAAGATTCGTGACCGTGCCTCCTACGAATTTGCACTCGTTTCAGCAGCCGTCATCATCAAGACCCAAGGCGAACACATCGAGTTCGTGCGCGTGGCCCTGGGCGGGGTCGGCTCGGTGCCGTGGCGCAGCCGGGAAGCAGAACACGCCCTACAGGGAAAAGCCGCAACGAATGGAAATTTTCGCGCCGCTGCCGACGCCGCGCTTCACAAGGCGCGGCCACAGTCTCAAAACGGCTTCAAGGTAGAACTCGCCAAGCGGTGCCTGGCAGCAGCACTGACCCAGGCCATGGCATAAGGAGCGAACGATGATATTAGATCAACAGCAGGCGCCCGACACTCCGAATGTGACGGACTCTTCCGTCATCGGTAAACCGCAGTCGCGCATCGACGGTCCACTCAAGACTACAGGCGCAGCGATGTACTCCTCCGACTATCACTTCGAAGGTCTTGCGTTTGCGTGGCCGACGACTTCCACAGTCGCCAGCGGCACGATCAGCAGCATCGATATCTCAATGGCCGCAAAGATGCCGGGAGTCCTCGCTGTCTACACGCATGACACCATTGGCCCTATCTACCGCACGCCGCCCGCGGAGGGGTTCAGCATGATCCTCGACGAAAAGCGGCCGCCATTGGAAGATACGACGGTACGCTACTACGGCCAATACGTAGCCGTTGCTGTGGCGCAAACCGTCGAGCAGGCACGTGCAGCCGCCGAAGCAGTAAAAGTCACGTATGCGAAGACACCACACAATACCAGCGACAAACTTTTAGGCGAAGTAGGTAAAGACGACAAGAAGACTGTCACGAAGCGCGGCAACACTGCAGCCGCCTTTGCCTCCGCACCTGTGAAACATGACGCCATTTACAGCACGCCCGCAGAGACGCACAATCCCATAGAACTCCACGCCTCTGTTGCCGTCTACAAGGACGGTAAATACACCCTTTACGAGACATCGCAGGCTGTCGGCAACTCTCGCGACGTTCTCGCTGCGCAGCTCGGCGTGCCCTCTGAAAACGTCCAGGTCATCACGCGATTTCTTGGTTCTGGCTTCGGGGGGAAGCTATGGCCGTGGCCGCACGCTTCGCTCGCCGCAGCATGCGCCCGCAATCTGAATCGTCCGGTAAAGCTTGTGGTCTCTCGCTCCATGATGTTCCAGAGCGTTGGCCACCGTCCCGCCATCGATCAGCAGGTCAGGATTGCCACCGACACCAGCGGCAGACTGCTGGCCATCGAGCAGGACTACGTCAACCACACCAGCATCCTTGATGACTACGACGAGGGATGCGGTGAGGCGACGGGCTTTATTTATTCCTGCCCCAACGTTTTCGTCACCGGTGGCTTGGCACGCCGGAACATCGGCACGCCGACCTCCATGCGTGGACCCGGAGCGGTTCCCGGCCTGTACGCACTCGAAAGCGCGATGGACGAAGTTGCCCTCAAGCTCAAGTTAGACCCCGTCCAGTTTCGGCTCATGAACGAGCCAGCGAAAGACGAAAGCACGGGCCAGGAATTCTCATCTCGTCACTTGAAGGAATGCCTGACAACAGGGGCTGAGAAATTTGGCTGGTCCCGTTACAAACCTGCCGTCGGTTCCATGAAGAACGATAAAGGCATAACGCTCGGCTGGGGCATGGCCGCCTGTACCTGGATCGCGGCGCGCACTGAGGCCGAAGCCACCGTAGAACTTCTGCGGGACGGCAGCGCGCGTGTCACCTGTGGCACGCAGGATATTGGCACGGGCACGTACACTGTCATAGCGCAAATGGTCTCGCATGAGACCGGTATTCCGGTGGACAAGATCGACGTTGTCTTGGGAGACTCAGCACTTCCCCCCGGTCCGATCAGTGGAGGCTCGTGGGCGACGGCTTCCGTCACGCCTGCTGTCATGCAGGCTGCACAGAAGGCAACACAGCAGCTGGTCATGGTAGCCACCATTGTCCCATCCTCGCCATTCAACGGTAAGGATGCGAAGACGATCGAGTTCAGCAATGGCGGCGTTCAGGTAAAAGGTAAGACGGAGACACGTATCGCCACCGCGGACATCATCCGCATGGCCAATGTCAAAGCAATCAGCGGCCAGGGCAAGTCACAGGGCACACTGGGCACAGACAAGATGTCCTCGCACAGCTACGGTGCCCAGTTCGCAGAAGTCATGTGGCAGCCGGAGATGGCGCGCCTCCGCGTCAGTCGTGTGGTCACAGTGATTGACGCCGGTCGCATCATTAATCCCCGTGCTGCCCGCAATCAGATCGAAGGCGCAGTGGTGATGGGCGTCGGCATGGCCATGCTCGAAGCTACCGAGTACGACCAGAGGAGCGGGGCGCCGATGAACAGCAATCTCGCCGACTACGTAGTCGCGGTTCATGCCGACTGCCCGGATATCGATGTAACTTTCCTCGACTATCCCGACTACAACCTGAATCAAATCGGAGCACGAGGCGTGGGAGAAATTGGTCTCGCAGGAATCGCAGCAGCAATTGCAAATGCCGTTCACCACGCAACAGGCGTCCGCGTTCGCAACCTGCCCATCCGTATCGAGGATCTACTGGATACGCCCGTAGGAAATTCAATGGCCGTCTAGTGACTTCAGTTCATCACGAGCCAGGATACGAAAGCGTACGTCCGATATTTTGTCGGTAGATGATTGGTTAATCCACTACCGTTCACATCGCGGATAGATACGGCTACGACTCCACTTTCGTTTAGCCGTTCATCAGAACTTTTTGAATGGCCTGCACATCGGGAGTATTCCTCCCTTGATTCACCAGGTATTTTCCCCGGCCGAATTTTCAACCGGTGATATTGCCGGCGAGGTTCAGGTCAATCGCAACATCATTCTCGGCTTTCCAGATCAAGAAACTCGGATTCTTCACACCCCACTGTACATAGGGAACAATAAAGTGCGCTTTTGCCGTTGCCTTCGAACCATCAATGTGAATCTGCATCGGAATCGTCAGATCGTGCGGTGTGCCCAGTAATGTGAAAACACCGCTTACCTGAATAGTAGAGTCGCCCGAAGCAGCAATGGCTCCGCTAAAAGTTTTGGGCGCGAAAGATACAGTCGTATACTGCTCCACTTTGAGGATGTCTTTGTCCATCCTCTTATCGCGGCTGTCGTTTCCTGTCTTGCCGCTGCCGGCTGCAACGATAACCATTCCGGATATCTGGGCAGCCGTGCGATCGAAATTAATCGATCCCGACTGTATGTGGAAAGTGCCGTTGACAACCTCGTGGGTAGTATTGAGCTTGATCTTGACTTCACTGGCATCGGCATTCACGGCAAACACTTGATGCTGTGCGAACGCGACGGGAGTAAGTACAACTGCGAGAGCTAAGGCTATGAAGGACTTCATTGCATCTCCCTACTGGAAAGTTCTTGATCCCCGAGAGTCAGTTTCAGTTGGCAAAAGCCTGTGAACGCGTAATAGTCGGCTGACTGACGCGTGTGATTCTAGCGGTTAGGCGCATTGCGCCCGGCCAGACGCTGAGGCAGAATGGCAGGACCGCGCGGGCGAGCGCGTTATTCAAGCCGTTGGCAGCAGCCTCGGCAAGGCGCATCTGGAGCAGCATGCTCGAACGTAGTTTCGGTTGAAAAACCGACGCTGGCTCGCCGGCAAAATAGGCGGAGGCGGCGCTTCGTGCCGTGTGCAGGGCGATGGATATACCATCCCCGGTAAACGATGGTATGACAGCAGCCTGATCGCCGATGCAATAGAGTCCATCCTCGGTCGCGCGGCGGAGGTAACCATATGGAATATGCGTGATGGCGATCGGCTTGTCCAGGAGCGGTTCTGCGCCCTCAAGTCGCATTGCGAGATGAGGACATTGCTGCTTCATCATCGCAAGCAGGCCCTCCCAGCGAAGACCTGCGCGGACAAAGTAACGCCGCTGCACAACACAGCAAAAATTCGCAATGCCGTCCTGCACCGGTTGGATACCACCGTAGCCCCCGTCATAGAGTGTCAGTTCAGAGGCGTCCGCCAGGTCGGCGGTCTGTGCAGCAGAAAGTCGGTAGTACATCTTGAAGGCTACCCATTCGTGTTGATCCTTCGGTCGACTGTGCCCGCGAAGATCATGCTTACCTGTAGCGAGGAAGGCAGTTGGAGTCTCAAAAATTGTGCCGTCGTCCAGCGTAGCCTGCCAGAGGTTATCACCCGTACGGCCGAGCGACTGTACACTTCGTCCGCGCTCGATGCGGACGCCCGTCGAAATAGCCTGGGCAATCAAAGCTGTATCAAGGGCTTTCCGGGTAAGCGAGGCTGCGGGGAAAGGCAGCGGAGCCTCTGCGGCGCGCCTTGCTGCAGCCAGGCGAACTCGATTGATTGGCACGGCGCCAAGCGACGCCACATCGATGCCCAGCGCATGCAGGTCCTGAAGAGCTTCTCCACTCAAGAATTCTCCACAGACCTTATGGCGTGGCGTTACTTCACGTTCGATAAGAGTTACACTTCGGCCCTTACGGGCTAGTGCAATCGACGCAGCACAGCCTGCGACTCCACCACCAAGTATAAGAATTTCAGCTTGCAAAGCATTACTCCTGATTCGTTGGTTCTTTAACTTCTGGCCCGCGCATCCTGTACTTCTATTCAACCTGACATACGGCCTGGAAAGTAGTCTGAAACGTCATTCTGTACAAATCGTCATACTTATCAATAAAATGTGCGGCCCGTTTCATCACTAGTCACTCGCGGCGAGTAGTGAGTTCGCGCCAGTTGAGGCCAAGGTCGACGATGACAATGGAAGCAAGGGTAAAAGCAATGACGCCCACCGCAGCCAGTGTGTCGCCAAGGTGGCTCCAATACGATGGGACCAGATTCAACACGCGACTGGAGACGAAAGTGAACGTGACCGCATAGGAACGGGCCATCCATTGGCGATGCGCGATGATCTGACGGTTCCTGGCGGCAATGACAGCGGCGCAAGTACAGACAATCCATGCAGCGGCCTGCATTGAGGTTCCAGGCAACCCTGGGCGCCCGGAGGCCAGGGCGATTCCTGTGAATGCACCGATGATCACCGAGAAAAAATACAGCCGGCCCAGGATGCGATGAAACTTCAGGTGACGCGCGCGCAGACGCGACGAGAATTGCAGGGGGCCCGCCAGCAGAGCGAAGGTACCGCAGAGAGTATGTGGAATGAGCAGTCCGCGGTCCGCTATGACCTGCAGCCGGTAAGCGTGGTACATAGGGTAATCGGCGACCAGAAGGACTTCCGATGTGATGAAGACGAAGAGCGTCGTCACACCCAGACAGATCCAGAGAATCGCTTTGAATCTGGATCGGCCGACACTTGTTGCAACCAGCGTGCTGGAAGCCATTATTCGCCTCTCTAATGATTAGACGTAATAGTGTGCTCGACGACGGCAACGACCTTCAAATGGATTGGCCCAACGACGGGTTGCATCCTCACGGACCTCACTTCCACCGACCGACACACAATCTTCCCGGTCGCCAGCGTGCCACTGTGGCCAAGCCTCGCGGTATCTCCGCCGCTGCCAGCAGCCGGATCCAGTCTTCTTCCCTGAAAGCTCGCCGGAAGGACACTGGCCCGTCATGGCGCACAAATCGATGCCAGCCCACCATGCGGGCAAGCCACCCGAACAACCGACTACTCAACGCCGACCGTTCCAGATCGTTGATAAACCAACCCGCCTGTGCAGTCCCTTCCATCCATCGCAGAAGCGCGATGATTTCCCTTTCTTCCAGGTGGTGTGTCAACAACGAACTCACAATAATATCGGCCTGCTTCTCCGGCCGAAATGAGAGAGCATCGCCGGTAACCCATGCGATTCCGGTTCCCTTCGGCGTGAACTCGGCCGCCGCACGAGCTGCATAAGGATTCAGGTCGATCCCGGTTAACTCCACCGCAATGCTTCGTCTCCTCGCCCAGCCTGCAATCTGGCGCAGCAGATCACCCCCGCCACTCCCTACATCGACAATACGCACCGGCTCCCGCAGTCCGTGCGGCAAACGTTCCAGCCAGGCGAGTGTCGGCCGATATCCCAGCAGCCACCGGTTTACCTGCTCCAGACTCCGCAGGCAGCCGCGAAAATCGTCATAGCTGCAGTTACCATCCATCAGTTCCGGTAATTCGCTCGGACAGACACGCCGGCTGAAATCCATATCCGCCCTAGACGGCATGAAAGCGCATCGTCTCCGCTGTCAACCCCGGACCAAAGGACATCGCACACCCACGCTGCCCCGGCCGCGACTGCTCCATCATTCGCTGCAGCACAAACATGACTGTCGCCGACGACATGTTTCCGAATGATGACAGCACCTCGCGCGACGATGCAAGCGCATCGGGCGGCAGCTCCAGTCCCTTCGTCACTGCATCCAGGATCGACCGGCCGCCGGGATGTACAGCCCATAGATCGATCTTGTCGCGGTCTCTCATCAGTTCGCTATCGCTGAGCGCGCGACTTAATTCTCCCGGCACCTCCCCCGAGAGCAGCATGTCAAAACCGAGCCCGCGAATCTTCCACGTAATCAGCCCGCGTGTCTCAGGAACCATCACCGCCTTGAAGCTGTCCAGGGCCAGGCCATGTGCATGCGCGGTTATAAGGCTCGCCGCCGCCCCATCTGCAAAGACCAGGAAAGAGAGCACCTGCTCGAGATCCTGGGTCTCCTGAAAGTGCAGCGTACACAATTCAAGGTTCAGCATCAGCACACCGGCATTCGGCTCGGAACGCACAATATGCCGCGCCAGTTTCAGCGCGTTGATCGCGGCATAGCAGCCCATGAAGCCGATCATCGTGCGCTCCACTCCCGGTGAAAGCCCAAGGTGTTCGACGATCTCAAAGTCCAGTCCCGGCGCATAGAATCCGGTGCAGCAAGTCACCAGCACGTGCGTAATTCCGGCGCGCTCCTTTTCTGTGAGCGCGAGTCTGTCAACGACCTTTCGCATAAGCAGTGGAGCGTTCTGCTCAAAAAGTTCCATTCGCCGCGCTGTACTGGGAAAGTTTCCGAGTCGATAAAACTCATGCGCATCTTGCGAAGAGAATTGGCTGGACCCTTTTTGCGTTTCGAGAAATGAGTACCGATGCGCGATGTTAGCCCGACCGACCATGCGGCGAAAAACTGCACGAAGGCGAGGATCGGTAAGCATCTTCTCTGCGAAAACGACAAAGGCGTCGTGCACATTCTGCTCAGGTACGGCAGTGGCGATGCGATTCAGGTAAGCCGTAGCATGCAAAGTAAACTCTCAGTAGGATCGGATAGCGGGTCGGGTGGTATCTTCAGAAACCTGAAACACTGAGCGATGACGATCGACCGTTTGTCGACACTTCTGAGAGTTCAGGCTTCGTAATCTTAATCCAGACGCGACCGAGGTTTTGGGCAAGGCCATTACTCTTTTGATAACACCGGAAGATGACTGGCGGGATGACGATTCGTTCATCAAGAAGAAGCTGGCTCGCTTACCCGAATGTGACTTGCTCACACGCAAAATTGTTTGTGAGTCGTTCACTTTTTATCCAGCCGCGAGTTGCCGATGGTCTTGATATAAAGACACGAAGCGCCTGAAGGCAATAGGATCAAGTCATGCGACTCCTGTTAGTCGAGGATGAACTCGAGATTCAGAGCTTCGTCAAGCAGTCCTTGACCGGAGCGGGCTACGAGGTCGACACAGCGGAGGACGGAAGTTCTGCTGCGCGCCTGGCCAAGAAGCAGCTTTATCATGGCATGATTGTCGATTTGGGTCTGCCGGATCAGGACGGAATCGACCTGATCCTGCAGTTGAGGAAATCAGGCGTTACCTGCCCCGTCCTGATTCTATCGGCGCGACGCTCTGTAGATGACCGGGTAAAGGGCCTGGAACTCGGCGGCGACGACTATCTGACGAAACCCTTCGCCATTGCCGAACTGCTGGCCAGGATGCGTAATCTCCTCAGACGCAATTCTCCCCAGACCGAAGACGCAACTCGTCTGCGCATCCACGATCTGGAGCTTGACCTGCTCAAGAGAAGAGCGACGCGAGGCGATACGGTTCTTAATTTAAGTCCGCAGGAGTTCGTGTTACTTGAGTATCTCTGCCGCCACTCAGGAAGAGTTGTTACCCGCTCCATGCTGCTGACGGAGGTATGGGGTATGCGCATTCAACCCGACACAAATGTCGTCGACGTTCACATTTATCGTCTTCGGGGAAAAATTGACACTGACGGCCGCGAACCGCTGATCAAGACATTGCGAGGTATCGGATATGTCCTTAAAGGAAGCTAATCCGATTATGCAAAGTGCCGCGTGGCGAATCTCGCTCTGGGCAAGCGTGGCATTTGCTATTGGAACCATGCTGGTCTTCGCGATGCTTCACCGATTTGTTGCCGACGATATCCAGCGGCGCAGCGATGCATGGCTTTCAGGTGAAGTTGAGGTTTTAGGTGATGTGGCTGAACGAACGCCAAAAGACAGCCTTTATCGCCGGGTTGTGGGAGAGGTGGCCGAACTTGCCAGTCGGGAGGTTCCGAATCGTCAGCGATCCAGCGGCAACGATAACGATGCTGTTTTCTTTCTTCAGGCAGGGGACACCGGGCCGGTAAAACTATGGGTAGGTTCAGGAGATTCTGCCGCGAACCTATCGGCCATCCGCTCTGCGCGAGTAGTGCCTGATGTGCCGTTCGACGTGCAGGTTCGAGGCTTCGACGTTCCATTTCGAGTGGCATCCGTGCGCATCGAGGACGGCAGCAATATTTATCTCGGTTTGTCTGAACGGGATGAACGCCGCGTACTGAGAAGTTTGCGTGCACGCTTTCTCACGCTTTGGATTGCCATTGTGCTGCTCGGTTTTGTGATCGTGTTTTTTGCCACGCGAAAGATGTTAGGCCGTGTCAGCGAAATTACGGAAGCGGCGTCGCGCATCGGCCAGTCAGATCTAAGCAGCCGCGTTCCTGATACGAAGGGAAAGGATGAAATTGGCCACCTGGGGCGCACCTTGAATCATATGCTCGACAGGATTGAGAGCACAGTTCATCAACTCCACACGATTACGGACGCGCTTGCCCATGATTTGAGAAGTCCTCTCACGGCAATCCGTGGGAAGTTGGAAACTGCGTTGATCAGTGATACCCGAACTGATCATGCAGAGACAATCATTTGCGCAATCGACGAACTCGACCGCCTTACTGAGTTCCTTAACACCTCACTTGACGTGGCGGAGGCGAAGGCCGATGCACTCAGGCTATCCCGGGCGCAAGTAGATCTCGACGACTTAGTCAGAGGCATGATCGACCTGTACGAACCTTCCATGAGCGATGGAGGACTAGGCGTCGAGATTCGAAGCGCAGGTTCACTGCATGTTCTGGTGGATCCCGCGCTCCTGCACCGCGTCATCGCAAACCTGCTTGATAACGAACTCAAACATCTACCCGCTTCCCGCTTCGTTTGGATATCGCTTCGATCGGATCATTCAATGGCCACGCTTACCCTGGAAGACAATGGCCCCGGTTTCGATGAAGAAATTATCAGCCACCTGTTTGAGCGAAGGGTGAAAGGACGCGCATCGCGGGGGCACGGACTTGGACTTGCCTTCGTTGAGGCAGTGGTTCGGGTCCACGGAGGCTTTGTCACAGCGGCAAACCGTTCTGAAGGTGGAGCGCGACTGACCCTTACTCTCCCGCTATGCGCCGCTGATGAAGACGTATCTCAATCCGCCGCATTGGTGCATGGTTGATCAGTCATGGCCCGAAAAAACAGGCAATACGTTAACGACAAGAGCTTGTTAGAAGTTGCTTCTCAGAGTTCCAGGCCGATCGAGCGAGGAAAGCGCGATGACTCCTCTACAGTTGTCTTATTTGGAATTGCGCGCCCGGGCGAGGCAATCTATTTTTGGCCCAGCCAGCGCCCTCGCTTCGATTCACTGCTTTCGCATTTGCCCGCATTCAGATTTTAAAAGGCGATCTCATCCAATCCACCTAGAGTCAGTTGAGAATACTCGCGCCCTGTGACATCCACCGGTTTTTTCGCGGGCTCCTGTGCGGCGAGTAATGCCGCGATGGTACCGAAGACAAAAGCAATCCAGGCATATCGACAAAGGATTGAATGAGTCTTCAATGATGAGACCTCTTGGAATGGATGTTGCCGTGCCAGTATTCAGTTGTAGGGCCGGAAAATAACAGGAACTGCTCGCATATATTTGAGATTAGACATACTCGGTGGGACTATCACGTTGCACGGCTTTTCGAATAAATCGCGTCTGAGCTCATTGGCCAGTCTTTGCTGGGCTTGTCGATGCGTTCGCAAGACTCCTGCCCGCTGTTCGGACAGCAATTCGCTACCATCAATGTTACTGTTTTCGATCCATCCGGTGGCGCTGTTGCGCAGGCAAAGATTTCCGTCCGCAATATCGATGACGGTGTCGTGCGGAATGGAGATTCAGGAAAGACAGGGACCAAGGCTATTCCAGGGTTTCCTGCGGACCAATACACATTAACCGTGAACGCAGATTCTTTTGCCACCTACGAGCAGCGCGTCGTGCTGACTCTGGGCCAGGTCGCTGATGTGCAGGTGCCTGTTCGGATCCCTACCGCAACACAGCAATCGGCAGACCTGCTGCATTCCACGCCTGGAATCCACATATGATGTCCGTCGCACGCCAGATTCAGATATCCTGCAAAGCTGCCGCAGCAAGACTCGATGTGTAACCTTCCGAGCAAAACACGATTACATGCAGGTCGTGGCTCGTCGCCAGCGGCAACCGCGAACTCGACAGAGGATCGAACCGCCATTCGAGTACATTTCGTTCGACAATCATTGCATTCGCGATGGTGCCTTCGATCGCTCGCTGACTCTCCGGACGAATATCAACGAGCAAGGCGTTTGAATGTTTAGACGCATCGATTGCCTCCCGCGGAGAGAGGCGCCGCAGTCGTTGCCTTGCTGCTGCGAGCATCTTGTCGATAGTCAAAGGCGCGGTTTCAGCTTCCCGTTTGCGCTGTGCCCATTCTTGTTCGAAGGTGCTGGCTGGTATGGGTGCACGCTCTCTTGGAATAAGCCGATCCCCATCGAACTCATACTCGTTCATCTCGCTCAGCGGAGGAGAATACGCGTGAATGCTGATCGCCGGTCCATAGGATTCGTTCCGCACATCGTGCGCGTAATCAGGGCCGAATGCATGGGACCTTCCGGGATATAACACTTTAGCCTGATGATCAGGGCGATGTTCTTGAAGAATCCCACTCGCTACAACGAACGCTCCGGAAGATTCTCCATGGTCATGGAATCCGGTTGATTGTCCGGGCATCCAGCTGATCAACCAGAGGTCATAGTCGGAATCGACATACAACCGCTCGTACCATCGCCTGTCTCTGCGCAGTTGCACCCCTTCGAGCCATTGGCCCGAGGTAACGAACGAATCGACGATGTCAGCGAGTTCTCCGGGCGTCTTCGGCCGAGGGCTGATTTGGTCCGTCACAAATGCCTGACCTGTCTTACTCACTCTGTCTAGTACCTCACTCATGCTCATCCCTTGCAGCTACTCGGCTTTTTTCAGATCGACTTGATGAATCGGAAGATCCCAGTGATTTGCAGTAAGCTCCCAACGCCTCTTCTCATCGCGTTTAAACGATGCCTGGTCAGGGAAAAGCTGCCTGGCAACTTCTACCTCGGAATCACCGGCCGGCGCGTCGTGCGAAGCTCGGACAATGATGACGCGGTAGTCCCATCGGGACTCTTCACTTGTGTGCAGGCTCGGCGACCAGATTTTGTAATCGAGCACGTACCCAAGCTGCTTTTGCCGCTCCAGAATCGCAATCTGGTACTTACGGAAAATGTCGAACCACTCATCCCCAAAGCCGTACCGTACTCGGTAAACCCACTCTTCCGTCTCGGGCCTTGCTGATGCGCCGGGCGTCGATTGAACGGCCTGCGCAGAGAGTGGGAGTAAGAGAGAACTCAATATCGAGATCGTCCAGAGGATTCGCTTGCTTTGAGAAGCGAGTTGCATAGAACCTCCACAGCTTATCCATCGCAAACGAGCTTAGACACCCAAAACAGGCGCGTCAGCCATCGCTGCTTAATTACTAGTTTGTTATTCGAATGAGCTATGGGCGGGAAAAACGAGGCGGTTCGCAGCTCACCCAAGGAAAGGTTGGTCGCAGCGACAACAACGAAGGAGAGGGACCGCCATAAGGTGACGCTAACATGACCTGAAGAACCCGGTCAATCCTTCGCTACTAAAGAACAGTGTGATCCGAAGGCCATACGCCACTCTGCAAAACTCCAAAGCCTCCAAGGTGAGAAGTATCTCAACAGAATTATCCGCGAACTTATCCGCCAATTTATGACCGACTGTCTTACATTGCAGAGCCGGGACGGTTGAGATGCTGTGTTATTCTTTGTCCACAATGCTGCTCGGCATATTTATCAACATGCGCTGTTGTTGTCCCCGCTGACCAAAGCGCGCCTGAGCCTGTCCTACCGCCATCTCCATGACGAGATGTTCACCCAGAAGAGTTGAATCTCCGGCCCAGACCCTCTACTGTCCGCGCCTTTATCCCGTGAGCAGATTCAGGTCGCAGCGGCCGGACACCCTATCTAAGTCAGCCACACGAAGGTAGCAGCATAAGTTCTGTTACCAGTGTGGCGACTCGATTCACCTACGAGGAGGAGTTACATTCATGCAAATCAAAACAAGTGGCATTCGGGTGATCGCGCGAGTTTTTCTCCTGTTGCTCGCCGTATTGCCATCGTTCGCGCAAACGTTTCGCGGTGATATCAACGGTGCAATCACCGACCCTTCAGGTGCGGTTGTTCCCGGCGCCAAGGTCACCGCGACTGAGGTTGGAACCAAGGCAGTACGCGAAACAATTTCCTCCGGCGCGGGCGAGTTTCTATTTAACAGCCTCCCCGCCGGCGACTACACGGTCAAGGTCGAAGCAGCTAACTTTCAAACGACTGAAATAAATGGTGTACAGGTGTTAGCCGGCAAGATATATACACTGCCTGTGAAGCTGGCTCTTGCGCAACAGGCCTCGACAGTCGAAGTCTCCGCCGATGCGCTTTCGCTCGATACTACGACTACTACGCAAACGACTACGCTGGAAGGGAAATCGCTGCAGGATACACCACTCAATGGCCGCGACTTTACGCAACTTCTCGGCAGTTCAGTGGCCTTCGCCGGCTACAACAACAGCGGCTCGGTGAATGGAACACGCAGTAACCAGATTAACTGGACTATCAATGGCACTGACAATAACGATCTTTATCTAAATGTGAACGCGGTAAACCAGGGCGGCATCAGCGGCATCGCCGGGGTTGTCTATCCCATCGACGCGCTCGACGAGTACTCGCTCCAGACGTCGGGTAACAGCGAATCAGGTCGCAGTCCCGGCGGAAACGTAAACGTTACCACCAAGTCCGGTTCCAATCAGTTCCACGGTGACGCTTATTACTACAACCGCAATGAGGCCTTGGCTGTATCCTCGCCATTCGTGCAACCCGGCTCGCCGGCTCAGCCTCTGCGCAACCAGAACTTTGGAGCTTCAGTAGGTGGTCCTATCTGGCGTGATCACACATTCCTCTTCCTTCTTTATGAAGAGCAGAAATTCGAAATCGGTGGAACAAACACCGTCACCGAGCCTTCACCGGCTTACGAGGCGCTGGCACTCAAGGAACTGACCAAGTACGGTGTCGCACCCAGCCGGGTCTCGCAGGGAATTCTCAGCACATTGTGGGATCCTAGCGTCATTGCAAATCTTCCTGGAACTCCGCTGAATTACTCCAGCAGCGCGCCGCAGAGCGGCTATAGCCACAACGCAGTGGCCCACGTTGACCACAACTTCAGTGATCGCAGCCATATCTCAGGCATCTACTATTATGGACAGGGTTACGCCGACGCACCTAGTTGCATCTTCGTCTGCTCTTATCTGCCGGAATACTTCCAGACTGTTCCCTCGCATATCTCGAACTACAACTTGGTCTGGAATTACAGCCTCAAACCCAACCTGACTAATCAGCTCGCGGCTGGCGTCAACTACTTCAGACAGAACTTCGCCGATGCGGTGCACAGCCAGAATCCGCTGACGCTGGCCGGCCTGAATATTGGAACTAATATTTCCGGCACGCCGCAGGTAGCTATCAACGGCTTCGATTCGATCGGCGTCACGCCGACCTCGGGCCGTAACGATATCTCCGGGCAGATTTCTGACACAGTCTCCTGGACCCTAGGCAAACACCAGGTGCGATTCGGAGCTGAGTATCGCCGCTCTTACATCGATCTCTACTACTATTTCGGCGGCCGCGGCGCGTTCAACTTCGGCACTGGGCCCAGCCAGATCGGGCCCTGGTCCGCCGACACCTCCGTCACCGATTCCAACGTCCTCAATCTGGCCGATTTCCTTGCCGGCTACTCCTACACCTCGAACATCACGCTGGGCACCCAGGAGCGCGATATCTATACCCACACCGGATCAGTGTTTGGCGAAGACTCCTGGCAGGTCAACCCGAAGCTGAACATCAACCTCGGCCTGCGTTATGACTACCAGCAGCCCTTCTATACCAACGATCCAAACCTGTCTTACTTCGATCCAAACAGCCCAACAGGGCTGGTTGCTGCGGGTGGTTCCGGCAATCCGGACTACATCTACAACAGTAACAAGCTCAACTTCTCCCCGCGCATTGGTATCTCCTACCAGCAGAGCGAACGCACGGTTGTTCGCGCGAATTATGGACTGTACTTTGACCAGCCCGCCGGCCAGGCTTTCTTTGGCAATATCGGTATTCCCAATGGCGGCTCTGGCGGCGCCAACAACAACCCGGTCGGCACTCAGCCTAATGAGGCGATCGTCCTCGGCGCGTCGACACCGGGTAAGCCCATCTGGACTTACGGCCAGCAGACACCCATTTTCACGCCCGCACTGGGTCAACCGACGGGTAACAATGTCGTTTCGATTTACTCCGCCAGCCGAAACTTCAGGACGCCCTACGCACAGCTCTTCGGCCTGAACGTCGAGCAGAGCCTAGGCAAAGCGTGGCAACTGAACATCGGCTATGCCGGCACCGTTAGCCGCCATAACCTCGTACTGCAGGACATCAATCAGAATGCCCCGGGCGGCGACCAGAACCCAGCGACCGTGACGGTGAATGGAAACACATTCAGTTATCAGCAATCTACGCGGCCCTACTTCTCCAAGTTTCCTAATTTCGGCATCATCAACCAGATCAATTCCGCAGCTACCTCCAGCTACAATGCGCTCCAGGTTACCTTGCGCAGCAGCGCCTGGCATGGGCTTACCAGCCAGTTTGCCTACGCATGGAGCCACAATCTCGACGACTCGAGCGTGTTCAACACTATTCCGCAGAACTCGCTAAATCTTTCCGGCGACTACGGCAACGCCAACAACGATATCCGCAACCACTTCTCGTCCTATCTCGGCTACGCAATTCCTGGCTCCGCGCACGGACCGAAAGCTCTGACGCACGGCTGGGAAGTAAACGGCATCCTCAAATACCAGAATGGCCAGCCAATCAACGTGCTTACGGGCCAGGACAACAGTGGTACGGCCGAGGGCGAGGACCGTGCCAACATCACGGGAACTGCACTCACCGGCAACGAAAAAGTGCAGGGTCACTCCTTTGCGCAATATCTGAATCAGAGCAGCTTCGCCGTGCCGACGGCTGCCACCTATGGCAATCTGGGACGCAACCAGATCATAGGGCCCGGCTTCGGAAACACGGATATTTCGCTGCTCAAGAACACTCCAATCTACAAAGAACGTGTCACCGCGCAGTTCCGCGTAGATATGTTTAACGTCTTCAACCGCACCAACCTGGCGCAGCCGAATAATAATATTGGCAGCGGTAGTTCTTTCGGCACGAGCACTTCAACCATTGGCGTCGAATACGGTGCACCGGGCATCGGTTCCGGCGAACCCTACAACACGCAGTTAGCCTTGAAGATTCTTTTTTAGAAAGCTGCAGTGTTAGCGGAGTGGCTGTTCTTAGGCAAGTAAGAACAGCCATTTATCTTCGCCGTTGTCTGACAAAAGAGCGATAAATCCTGTCTTCATTTCAACATCCTATGTGCGGCGATAATTCCGGGCCACGGCGTTTTAGGTTCGCCTAAAGGAACGACGAACTCCTTTCAAGTTGAAAAGTTTGCTTCGCACGGCAAATATCCTGTTGAGCAGATTCGGTGAGGGCGACACAAGAAAGGCGGCATCGGCGGCGATTCAGCCGGGCTCTCATGAGTTTCTATGATCTATCGAAAGAAGTTTCGTGAGTCATTCAAAGTGGACGCAACTGCTAAAGACGATACCGTCGTGGTTATTCAAAGGAGGAAAGCCATTGATCCCTTCGCATGGCGAATGGCGAGCACCGAATTGAAGGAGCACAACGCGCGGCTCACAGAGATTGTCTGTGAATTGTTGATCACAAATCTGCGATTGCCCAATGAACTGAGCCGAATCGCTGCGTAGTAGGGTATTCCAGGGCTCAGGATTTCCGCACTCGAAACGAGATTCTGCGACCCGGCATACTCAGCAGCAGAATCCTCAGCCGAACAAATCCTATAGTCCACGACAATGAGTGGGCACTCATCAGATCTGATGCTCCCCTTATTCCCTGTTCTGCCGTCGATATGGGTTCGTGATTGCGAGGGAACCAAAGCATGAACACGGTACCGCTGCCGGAAGATCCCGACCTACTCTTCAATCGAACCTGTACTCCGTGACGCCAAAGAATGTCTCGACTTACCCATAAACCAAGGCCGGTACCTTCGCTGCCCTTGGTCGTGTAAAACGCTTCGAACAGTCTATGTTGCGTCTCTGTTGTCATGCCGCACCCATTATCCGCGAGGGTGATGCGTACACCCGCGCGGCCGCTCTCCCAATGCATCGAATCCCTGATCCTCACGGCAACTCTTCCTCCCGCCGGGACCGCGTCAAATGAGTTCGATAGCAGATTTGCGAAGACCTGGCGCAGTTCCGAACTTAGACACGGCACGGCGGCCTCGGTCCTGTAAAGACGCTCAACCGAGATACCGATTCGCTTGCTCTTCCCGTCAAGCAGGGTGAGAGCAGAATCAAATATCTGCGAGAGCTTTTCCTCTCTTGCATGCTCGGACCTTCGCGTAAAGTTAAGCGTCTGAGAAACGATTCGCGTCGCTGACGATACCTCTTCCTGTGCCTTGCGCAGGTGCTCGCGCATCATTGCTGGGTCTTGTTCAAACTCGGCCATGTATAGCAGGTTCTGAATGGCGTCCAGAGGATTATTAATCTCATGCGAGATCACTCCTGCCATACGCCCGATCAATGCCAGCTGCTCAGTCTTTTTCAGTGCTTCTTCCGCCGCCACCCGTTCCGTAACATTTGCAAAAAGGATCGCGACCCGCACACTGCCTTCTTCACCAAAGCGAAAAGCATAAACGTCAAAAGATCGTCCCTGCAGGGAAGGAGAATACTCTCGAAAACGCACCGACTGTCCGGTCAGTGCCACCTGTCCATAGATATCAATCCATTTATTTTCAATAGCAGGAACAAGCTGGCGAATCGTCCGGCCCGGAGCGCCGATCAATCCCACATGTTTTTCAAAGGCCGGATTTACCTCGACGAACTTATAGTCATCCGGCTTTCCCTGTGCATCAAACAAAATCTCGACCACGCAGAAGCCTTCATCGATCGAATTAAAGAGAGTCTGATACTGCTCAGCAGAAACTCGTAGCGCCTCCTCGGCACTTTTTCGATCGGTCAAGTCCCGGACCAGTCCCAGGTAAAGCTTTTCTTTACCAACAAAGCAAGGACTGAGCCGCGCTTCCACGGGAAATACACTGCCATCTTTGCGCCGTTGTCGTCCCATGAGCGTGGTGCATTGCCCGGCTTCAATCAAGCTCCAGGCTGATTGTGCTGAGACTATATCGAAGTCAATCTCGATATCGAACACGCTTAGTTGCAGCAGTTCTTCGCGTGTATAGCCGAGCGATTCACACGCTCGGCGATTGACGTCGATAAACCTTCCGGAATAGTCGTGCAGGAAATAAGCGTCGGGCGCCTGTTCAATCAACCCTCTGAGCTCATGTGAGTCGACGTGCAGTCTCTGATGGTGAGGCATAGGGGTTCCCTGCGAGTCTATTGAAATACACCACCGCGCACCCGCCCACGCAAAGTTTGCGGCTATCCGAGTTCGCTTCTTACCTGATGATGAAATAGTAGCCGAAGTGCAACCTTCTTTATGGTCGGAACATTACTTTTCGTGGCTTCGAGGGTGCAAACCCCTCAACTTTGTTTGAAGCTATGGACGTTCGTCTTCTGTCTATGACCTTACCAATCGCCAGCCCCGCAGCAACTTCACGCGAAGCAAGCATCTGTGAAGCATCTACACTTCATGACTTCGCGAAGAAGTCGTACCTGGGCCCAGGTAACTAACGTGTTGACGCAGCAAAACCACGGTTATGCCGGCATGGGAGTTGAAGGTTCCTTTCTCTTCAGTTTTGTCCCGGCAACTTCTACTTGATGACAAACATTGTTAATGCCATTGAAGCGTATCTCGTGTCTTGGCCCCGGCAGGCAGGGATCGGACAGCATCCTAGAAGGCGATGGTTGAATCCCTCACAAGCGAAGCAAAATGGGCAGAAACCTTGCAGCATCTTCCCACCTGGACGCTGCCGGATAGACCAATACTTGTCATTGCGCCTCATCCGGATGATGAGACTCTGGGCGCAGGGGGCCTCATCGCGGCCGCATGCATGAGTGGAATTGAGGTTCGGGTAGCGGCTGTAACTGATGGTGAGAATGCCTATCCTGACAATAATTCTGATCAGATCGACACCCTTCGCGTTCTGCGCCGCAAAGAGCAGCTATGTGCACTAGGGCATCTTGGGCTGACGAGCGAAAGCGTGGTTAGACTAGCATTGCCCGATAGCGCCGTGCAAACAAAGCAGCAGCAACTCATCGATAAGCTTCTCGAGTTGGTCTCAGCTGATACGCACATATTGGCACCATGGAGAAACGATTTTCACCCCGACCATCAAGCTTGTGGATTGGCGGCTGAGGAAGTCGCTCGTATCAAAGGCGCACGTCTCACGTCCTATTTTTTCTGGACCTGGCATCAGGGTTCGCCCGACGAGATGCGGAAGCTTCCGCTCGTCTGCTTCCCGCTCACTCCCGACTTAATAGAGAAGAAGGGTCAAGCGTTGCAGTGTCACCGGTCTCAACTCTACCGACAGTCGGATGATCCAATTCTGCCGGATCATCTTCTCGGTCCTGCCCGCCGTTCTTTTGAAACGTATTCGGTATCTGAGTAATGAAGAACACCACTAGCTCGAGCTTTTTTGAAGCGAAGTACCGGGAGGATGTTGATCCCTGGAACTTTCGTTCGAGCGCATACGAGCAGAGTCGCTACGCATCGATCATTTCCATACTTGCAGGTCGAAAGTATCAGAGAGCCTTCGAGCCAGGATGTTCTATTGGCGTTCTCACAGCAAAACTGGCACCGCTTTGTGACGAATTAATTTCCATCGATGTGTCACCCACTGCAGTGGAACTCGCCCGGCAGCAATGCGCTTCTCATTCACACGTTGAAATTCAAATGGGCAGCCTTCCCGCCTTTATGCCTGCAGGCCCTTTTGACCTTATCGTCTTTAGTGAGATTGGCTACTACTTCGAGGAGCCGGAGCTCAGAGCTATCGGCAAGCTTCTCGTCAACAGACTTGCGCGAGACGGCGTATTTGTTGCGGCCCACTGGCTGGGTCAATCAGACGACCATATCCTTGGCGGCGGGCGCGTCCACCAGGTTCTTAGTCACCTTGACGGCCTGCGTCTGCAGCAGACAGAACCTCATGACGGCTTTCATCTCGATAGGTGGGTGCGGTCATGATTTCACCCTGGCACGTCAGCGTTTTGATCCCCGCACGCAACGAAGAACAATTGCTGCCTCGGTGCCTGCGTTCTGTCTTGGCGGCATTTGAGTGCCTTCCCTCCCACGTGTCCTATGACTTGACCGTTGCTGTTGACTCGTCCACCGATTCCACTCTTGAAATTGCAGAGCGAATCATTTCCAAAGGAAATTGCGGGGCAGTAGTGTCGACCAATGAGGGGTTAGTGGGATGGGCGAGATCGCTTGCAACAGACACTGCACTGAAACGGCATTCCGCGATTCATCACCGTTGGTGGCTGGCGAACACAGACGCAGACTGCGAAGTCCCCAAGGAGTGGCTGACACGGCAGCTAGCTCTCGCCGACACTGGCTTTGATGCCATAGCTGGAGTCGTCGATGTCGATAGCTTTGATGAACACGGCCAACATGTCCCGGACCATTTTCGCTCGAGCTATTTAATTCGCCCAGATGGCTCACACCCCCATATCCACGGAGCTAATATTGGATTCCGTGCTGACGCTTATTTACGCGCAGGTGGATGGCGCTCTATAGTGACAGCTGAAGACCACGATCTGTGGAATCGGCTCGCTAACGTCTGCTCGAACCGACTGTCAACCGATCAGGTGCGAGTCATCACTAGTGGCAGGCGTATTGGCCGCGCCCCGTGCGGATTTGCGAATGCTCTCGCCGCCCACAATGAGTCTGCGGCTTGAGTAGCGCCGACCTGGTCAAAAGACTAAGCGAGCTCCTGCTCGATCCACCTCCGGTTCCAGGCGCCGGGCAGACCGCAAAGCGTCATCAACAACTTTTCGAGATAGGTCGCGAAAATCTCTCGCTCGCGCGGCTGGCGGAAGCGCACTGGGATGCCGTAGCGATCCTGGCCGAAGCGGGACGCGAGACGGCTCCGAATGCTATCTACGGCGTCTGGGCATCCGAAATTCCAGGCAAGGCGATCAGCCTGGACAGCGACAGCTTTGGATGGTGCATAAGTGGCTCAAAAATGTTTTGCAGCGGGGCTAATCTGGTTAGTCGGGCGCTGGTGACCGTCGGCACTGCCCGGCCCCAGCTCCTGGACATAGGTCTGCGCGATCACCCGTCGGCTCTCACATACGATCTTTCCCGTTGGAAAACGAGTGCCTTCGCTGCAACTAGTACCGCAACTGTTACTTTTAATGCATTCCCCGTCTCCGAGTTGCAATTAGTTGGACCACTTGGCTGGTACTTGGAACGAGCGGGCTTCTGGC
>CAZZZL010000001.1:50993-206648 GCA_964658655.1 uncultured Acetobacteraceae bacterium
TACGCGCTCGGACAATCTCGGAATGATCCACACACCATGGCTCATCTTGGTGCGATGAGCGCAGATGTATGGGCGATGCGATCGTTTCTTGACCAGGCAGGCCGAGAGATCGACAACTCTCCTGCGGATGTGCCGGCGGCCCGCATTCGAGCGCGAACAGTTCGGCACCTGATCGAGCAAGGTTGTACAGACATTATGAGGCGACTGACCCGCGCTTATGGACCTCACCCGCTTGCCATGCATGAAGAAGTCTTGATGCGCTATCAGGAGCTGGATTTATATATCAGGCAAAGTCATGCTGAACGGGATCTGGAGGCTCTGGGCCTCGATTTAGTTAAATCCTAGTTCACGATGAGTACTTCAAGAAGCTCGTGACTTGTTTGTTCAACAAACTCTGCCTTTCTTCATCCTATCTCCAGGAGAGAAGGTGCCTCGAGAACCCTTTGGACACTCCGACTTATCAAATGTCCATTTAGTCAAAGCCGCATAATAGGAAGTCCACTTGCCGCCGGCGATATCCGAAGTGCCGCGATAACCCTCTTACGGGTTGAGGTGAAGACGTTGTGCAGATTCCACGCTTTCGGCTGATGCGAGTTGCGTTGCAATTTTGAGTTCACTGTTGGATTCCTGATCCCGTCCAAGACGTCCAAAGGCGAGACCAAGATAATAGTGCGCTGGTTGATAGTCAGGCGCTACCAGAGTCGCCTGCCGCAACATTTGCGCTGACTCGGCATAGTCCTTCTGACGGTATAGTGCGATCCCATATATGGTCATCGCTCCTCCATGGCGAGGATCGCGTGCGAGAACTCTTTTAGCCAGCTCGATGGCGCCTTGATATTGATTTTCCTTCAGTGCCATGTCTGCAAGCTGGTAAAGAGATTCAGTCTGGACCGGCCTTAGTTCAAGGGACTTATTGAATGCTTCCCTGGCTGCATCGTTCTGAAGACGCAGCTGGAGCATGCGTCCAAGCCCAAAGTACGCAGTTGCGTCGTCCGGTTTGCGTCGCAAGTATGCGCGCATCGCGTCCTCGGCCTGCGGCAGTTCTCCCCGGTCAAGCTTCACGCGTGCTGACAGGTAAAGGACCTTAGGCTCGTCCGGAGTCAACTTCTGTAGTTCCAGCACAACTGATTCCGCCTCTTGGAATAACCCGAGTTCATCTTCGAGCACGCCGAGGTCATACAGTAGTCGCGGGCTTTCGGCTACATAGGCGCGAGCACTTAACAGGATGCCAAGCGCTGCATTGTTATCGCCTTTTGCGCGGGCAGCCAAAGCAAGTTTTTCTGATACTTCTATCTCGCCTTCTCGCGCCGCCTGCTGATCAGGGTCCTTTGAGAGCAGCTGTTCATACGCGTCTTTAGTACCCTGATAATCCCCGGACTTCATCTTCGAAGACGCAAGCTGCAGCGATCGATTCACAGCCGGTGTCGAGTCGGCCTGCAGCAACATCAGCGTAATGACCGCGAGAATCATATGTCAAATAGAATAGAGGGCGAGGGGACTCGCCTTTCGGGTAAAGCAAAGCTAAAAAGTAATACGGCCCGTTATCTGTAAGTTACGTGGCGGGGCGATCGTCCCCGTCGCGATTCCGAAGTTTGAGTCGATAGGATTCAAGTCTCCAGGCGAGGCAAACTGGTGACGGTTGAAGACGTTCAGAAATTCACCTTTGAGCACAAAGGACAAACCGTCACGAATGGTCGTAGTTTTCAGGACGCTTATGTCCTCGTTAAAGTAGGGCTGGGTCCTGACTTCCCCTGTCACACGCGGTATGTCGCCAAAGCTATAAGGAACGGGCGCAGTAACAGGAGAGTTTGCAGCTGCGAGATTCGGATCAATGAATGCCTTTGTATTGAAAAAGTTGTTTTCCGAGGAGACCAGGGGGTTAATGCGGCCCTGCTGGTAGTTCGAGCTTTTTAACGATTGCGAGATTGCACGACTATAGTAGATCGAATTCTGGAAGCCCGGAATACTCGTTGCGCAGCAGAATGAGAATGGTTGCCCAGACTCATAGCGCTGCACAGAACCAACTTCCCAACCACCCGCCACCGCGCTCATCACACCACGATTCAGAAATCGCTGATCGTGCCCGAAGGGCAGGTGATAGAGCGGAGCAATTACAAACGTGTGCGGAATATCCTGTGCACTGATTGCTTTTTCCTGGTGCAGATTAAATGGATTCTGGACTTGTGAAACTCCTATCCCGTTGTTAGGAAGAGCGCTATCAGCGTCTGTGTAGTCTTTCGCCCACGTGTAGGAAGCCTGAAGCGTTAGTCCATTGCGATAGCGTCGAGTCAGAGATACCAGCAAAGCGTTGTATGTGGACATGCCAACATTCTGCAGGCAGCAACCACTGTCAATGTAGTCATACTGAGGGAATGGTCGCAGAGCGCGTTGGACCTGTACACCCGTCCCCCACAATGAGGTGAAGCCGGGAAAAGGTGCCGTCACACCCGCATTATTGTTGGCCAGGGACTGGTTTAACTGGTTCCCAAGCTTGAAGTCCGAGATGGGGATGTTATTGATATTCTGCACGTTTGAGCGTAGGTTCTGTGCCTTATTGCCGAGATAGCCGATGCTCAGTATAAGATCATTGGCAAGCTCTTGTTGCATCTGCAAACTCCACTCATACACCTGCGCCGGCTTGCCATCAGTCGGTTGAATATACGAGCCTGTAACAGGCTGTCCGTTAAAGACGCCAGGGTCAAGATTAGGCGGCTGCGAATATGCAGGATAGCCGCTATCTAGATTAAACGCAGCCGAGAATCCGTCCTGACTCGTAAATGTAGGCGCAGTCTTATACCCCGTATCCATACTTCCACCGAAATCGGAGAATTGGAGTGGTCCGTAAAAGACTGCAGCACCTCCACGAAATACGGTTTTGCCGTTGCTGCCGGTAGGTGTGTAAGCAAATCCAACGCGAGGGGCGATATCCTTGTAGTAAGTATTTGCCCATCGCTGCTGACCACCCAGCTTAGTCCCGAAAACCAGGGCGCCGCGAATGTTGTATTCGGGATCGATAACTGTCGGACTGAAGTTCGACGTGGCATTGTGTGCTTCGGAGCGCGGAACGTCCACGTCCCATCGCACACCCAGGTTAAGCGTCAAATTGTTATTTACTTTCAGATCGTCTTGCGCGAACAGCGCATAGTAGACGGAAGTCCAACGCGGCTTCTCCGAGTAGAGACCTGAACTGAAATTGCCGCCACTTGTTTGCCCAAGCAGAAAACTTGCGAAGCTGTTCCCGTCATTCTCGTTGTTGCCAGGATCCGAGGAAGTCTGTACGCGTGCGAAGTTTACTGCCGGGCTGGGGTTATTGATTGGGGAATACTGCTGTAGTCGATAATCCAGGCCAAACTTGAAACTGTTCCGACCTTTCTCGACATTGACACTGTCGTTCACACGCCATCCGTTATCGATATTATCGTCATTCTGGCCGGGATTGCCCAAATTCACCAGGTCATCCCGTCCATCAAAAGTGACCTGAGGGAAGTTGAGTGAAGCGGGGGAATTCTTCAGTCCGACCTTCTGTGCGTAGTCGATATTCTGGAAGATCGGAATTGCGAAATTGGCGCTGTTCGTTCGGTTGAAGCCGAAGTTGAGGTGGTTCAACACGGTCGGCTTGACGGCATAGTCCCAGCCCGCTCTGCCCAGGTGAGTTTCAAAGTCCTGCTTCCACGTGTTCGGGTCTTCGGGATACGGTAAGAGTGGATTTCCACCGGATGTCCGGTTATTGTCACGGGTACTATACGAAATGAAAATTTTGCTCTTTTCGGAAAGGCTCGAATCGACTCGAACGGTATAAGTCGTATTTACCAAAGGAATGGTACTGGGGAAGAAAAAATTGTTAAACAACGATGTGGTTGAAGGGGCAGGGATGTAGTTCAACAGTGCATTGGCCACGGTACTATAGCGAGCTGCTGGCACCCTGTTGCGATCAAATGGCAATCGGCATTGTGTCCCATTCACGTTGCGCTGTGTCGATGGATCAAAGATCTGGCCGGCAAGAATAGGCGCGCCCGTGCAAGGGTTAGTAATGACCTGACCACTACCAGATGTCAGTGGTGCGCCGAGGCGATCACTGAAGTCTCCGCCACGTTCCGCCACGGTTGGCACCGTGCTTGTTTGCGTTGCACCTAGATTCTGCTTGAATTGTTCCCATGCAAAGAAAAAGAACAGCCTGTCGTGGCCGCTATAAATATGTGGAACACCAAGAGGTCCGCCCAGGCTACCCCCATAATCATTCTGCCTGTCACTGGGAGTTCTGAACTGGGCATTACATGCCGGAATATTGTTACTGCCTACACAGGTAAGAGCACGATTGCCATTGTTGAACCAGGTGTTCGCATCCATCGCTTCATTACGAAAGATATCGAATGCGGTGCCGTGATAGCTGTTCGCGCCGGACTTGGTGACGAAATTCTCTATCCCGCCAGTCGTCCTCCCATACTCTGCTTCCGGAATCGCAGTCGTGATTTTGAATTCCTGGAGCGCCTCAACCGATGGCGCCTCTTCATCGAATGATGAACCATTTTCGCTACGGGTCTGGCTGGCGCCGTCAAGCAGGACTTCGTTGCCATACTCCTGGCCGCCGGAAATCTTCGAGAGAAAAATACCATTGTTGCTGTTCGCTGTTCCCGGACCTGTAGTACCAGGAAGGAGAAATTCAAAGGCTTCTGGTGACCGGAGAGCGCCGACGCCGCCAAGGGCAAGCGGCAATTCGACGATCTGCTTAGCATCCACAGTACCACCGACGTCTGATGATTCTGTCTCAACAGTAGGTGCGGAAGCGTCCACATTCACGGTGGTGGCGCCGCCCCCTGGAGATAGCGTCAGATTCAACGCGGACGTCGTACCAATGGTCACCTGGACACCATGCTGCACCTGGGCGCCAAAGCCCTGTGCTGAGGCGCTGACGTCGTAAGTCCCAAGTGGTAGCTCTGGAAAACGGTAAGACCCTGCGGACGTTGACGTGGTGTCGAGCGAAATGCCAGTGCTTGTATTCTTTACTGAAATCTGGGCACCCGCGATTACGGCGCCGGTCGGGTCTGTCACGTTTCCAGCGAGAGAACCGCGCACACTCTGCGCGTGCGCTCTCGAGTCCACCGTAAGAAGCGCCACTACTAGTAGAACGACAAGTGATATAAACCTGGTACTTTTCACACTGCCTCCGAAAGCTGAGCCGACTGCACAATCTGTTTGGGCTTGTAGCCTGAACATGGTTGGAGTCTGACGTCAGGTCTGGATGGCCGCGAGTTGTAACTGTTTACATGGCTAACTGGGAAATGTCCATCAACACTTTATCGAAGTGACGGCACGGTGGGAAATAAACTGTTGACTATAGAGCGAAACTCCAACGGATAGGTTGCCACGGCTCTCAGGAAATCGCCCTCTACCTACTTGGTTCCCGAGGGCTTTGCCAATGGCTGCGCTGTGGGCAATGGCCTACCGAAATCTGGTGTGCCATCAGAACGCCAGGTGAATTTCTGAGCCCGCGGGGAACGCTTGTCTCCACAGCCGAGGCCGGGGCCCGCGTTCGCATGATACACAATCCAGTCCTCTTTCCCGTCTGGCGACTTGAAGAAAGTATTATGTCCTGGCGCGAAAACGCCAGCCTCCGGCGACTCATAGAAGACGGGTACGCTTGATTTTTTCCACGACTTCGGATCGAGCAGGTCGCTGCTGGAAGAGGCCGACAACATACCGAGTTCATAGTAGTTTGTCCAACATCCACTCGCAGAATAGACAAGAAAAAGCTTGTCCCCATGCTGCAGCATTTCCGGGCCTTCGTTTACATCCACATGTGGAGTTTGGATCGTGCCCCGGTCGCCATTGTCTAGGTCACCGACTTTCTCCCACGGATATTCGGGAGTGGACAGCATGACGCGCGGCCCGTCAATCGTCCACGGATTTCTCAGTAGAGCTATATATATCCGCTGAGCTACATTCTCTTCATCTTGCCAGCCGGACCAGACCAGATAGTCCTTCCCGGCGACTTCAAAGACTGATGGGTCAATCGCCCATCTGTCCGTTTCATCAGCAAGCTTGCCCTTAAACTTCCATTCGCCCTGCATCGGATCAGCGTTTTTGTTTTCCAACACATATAGGCGATGGGACTGGTTCATGCCTGCGTCCGCAGCAAAGTAGATGTACCATCTCCCTTGCAGGAAGTGCAGTTCCGGAGCCCAGATTTCTTTTGCATAGGCGCCGGTTGCGGGAGGTGTCCAGACCACCTTCCTCTCTGCATGCTTAAGGTCTGTAATGTCCTCGGTTTTCCATATGGTTAAATTTATTCCCGTCGTCTGCATGTAGTAGTAAAACTTCCCCTTCTGCTCCACCGCAGGGTCTGCGCCTGCAGAAAGAAGTGGATTCGTGAACGTGACGTTATCGGGCGATAGGCCAGTCGCTTGCCCTTGCGCGGGAAACGCAGCAATGGCTTTACTTTGTGCTAGTAACGCCAGACCGAGAATGACGGAAATGCGCATAAAGACTCCGAAATAAAACAAGACCTTTATAAACCGTGATCCCCAGATTCTCACTTGCACCGCAGAGTGGCTGGTACAGACTCCAGGTTTTTAGTGTTTGCGAACTTTCATGGGATCAATTTCGGCATTTTGGGAAATCATACGGAAACGTTTGTTGCCTTTCCCTCTCGACCTCATCTTGTATTGGCTTCTGTGGAGAACGGCGGGACCGGACCATCTTTGATAGATAATAGTTAAATCGATATGAC
Source organism: uncultured Acetobacteraceae bacterium (assembly GCA_964658655.1). Lineage (GTDB taxonomy): Bacteria > Acidobacteriota > Terriglobia > Terriglobales > Acidobacteriaceae. Next base: position 57,721 of record CAZZZL010000001.1, read on the forward strand.
CGAACATGAACAGCCGCAGCGCACAGCAACAGGCCTTTCAGGCCTGGACGACATCCTCCATGGCGGACTGCCAAGCGGTCAAATGTATTTACTTGAGGGCGATCCCGGAACCGGAAAAACGACGGCTGCGCTTCAATTTATTCTCGAAGGCGGCCGACGGGGTGAGCGAACTCTCTATGTAACTCTTTCAGAATCGAAAGCCGAGTTGGAAGCGGCGGCCGCATCCCATGGTTGGTCTCTCGACAGTGTTGAAATTGTAGAGTTTGTGCCGGAAGAAGCTACGCTCAGCGCCGAGGATTCCTACACTGTTTTCCATCCGAACGAGGTGGAACTGGCTAGCACCATTAAGAAATTGATCGAAGAGATTGAACGCGTAAAAGCACAGCGCGTTGTCCTCGATTCCCTTTCCGAACTGCGACTGCTTGCAGCAGAGCCTGTAAAGTATCGCCGGCAGCTCCTGGCATTGAAAAGGTATTTTGCCGGTCGGGGTATGACAACGCTGCTGCTTGACGATCGCAGCAGCGAAGGTAGTGATGTTCAACTTCAGTCCATTGCGCATGGTGTCATCCGACTCCAGAAGAATCCGCGTTCGTATGGAATTACTAGGAGGCAAGTGGAGGTACTCAAGGTTCGCGGCTCCTCGTTCAGGGAGGGTATGCATGACTATTGCATCAGCGCTAATGGCCTCGAGGTCTTCCCTCGCCTGGTTGCCGCCGAGCATCCTTCCAACTTCAATGAAGACGTTTTGCCGGCTGGCGTGCCCGCCCTTGACCTGATGTTCGGAGGTGGGCTCGATCGCGGCTCCAGCACCCTTGTCACTGGGCCGACAGGCGTGGGAAAATCCTCAGTCGTGATGCAGTACCTCGTGGCAGCCGCGAGCCGCGGTGAGAGGGTGGTCCTTTATACATTTGACGAATCGCTACGGAGTGCCTGTGTCCGCGGCAACACCCTTGGCCTTGGCGTGAGCAACCAGATCGATATGGGTCATCTGTCAATCAAGCAGATTGATCCAGCCGAACTCAGCCCGGGTGAATTTGTCTCGCAGATCTGTCATGCCGTAGATCAAGAGCACGCTCGCGTCATTGCCATCGATTCGCTGAATGGCTTCCTCCACGCAATGACAGGCGAGTCTGACCTGGCGCTACAACTTCACGAGTTACTGAGTTACCTGGGTGCTCGCGGAGTAGCTACTTTTCTTGTCATGACACAGCACGGCTTCCTTGGAGAGACTAGAACGCAGGCGGATGTCAGCTATCTGGCCGACAACGTCTTACTTATGCGCTACTTCGAGAGTCGAGGCATTGTCCGACGCGCCTTCTCGGTCATAAAGAAACGTAGCGGCGCGCATGAAACTTCAATCCGCGAGCTTTCTCTAAGCGCCGAAGGGATTACTGTCGGTGAGCCCCTTGTTGAATTTCGCGGCATCATGTCCGGAAGCGCCGAAATTGACCTTGGCACTGGCGATGAGAGCGCCGTCCTGGAAGCGACCCAGGGGATACATAAGTAGCGTGCCGGGCGAAGCGGACAATCTCGAAGTCCTAGTGATCGCTCCCGTAGGTCGGGACTCAACCCTTATCAGTGATGCCCTCAAAACCGTTTCTATTCGCGCCATTGCAAAGAGGACCGTCGAGCAATCCATAAGTCTCCTAAACCAGAGAGACTTAGGCGCCGTTCTAATCACAGAAGAAGTTCTTGGCGCGGATCAGATTCTAATGTTGGCAAAAGAACTCGCCATGCAGGAAGCGTGGTCAGATCTTCCAGTTCTCATCCTTACCATAGGCGGATCCAGTACCGCACTTTCCCGTAAGCGCGAGCAAGACCGTCTTCCCCTTGGCACCGTCACTCTCTTGGAACGACCCATCCGTATGGCTACACTTGTTAGCAGCGTCCAGTCAGCGCTGCGATCCAGGGCTCGCCAATATCAGGTCAGACAGATGCTCATCGAGCGCGATCGCGCGGAAGCGGCACAACGTGAGAGCGAGAGCCGATTGCTGCTTGCGATCGAGACCGCTCGCCTTGGCACCTGGGAGCGCAACATCACGAAAGGATCGCTCGAAGCTTCCCCAACCTGCCGCCGGATCTTTGACTGGCCGCAGGGTAAATTGCTTACGAGTCAGGACCTGATGGACCGCGTTCATCCGGAAGATCGTGACCTCTTATCCGGCAAGGTCGCAGAAGCTATCGAAAGTCAAATTCCTTACACTGCAGAATATCGGGTGGTCTGGAGCGATGGCACCATCCGATGGGTATCATCGAGCGGGCGTCTCCTTGCTGGAAACACCGATAAGTCTCCGATATCCGCTGCGTCGTCGGAAGTAAGACTGGCCGGAGTAACCCTCGACATCACGGAACGGGTGCTTTCGGAAATTGCATTGAGAAATGCCGACAAGCTGGCCCTCGTGGGACGGCTTTCAAGTTCGATCGCTCATGAAATCAATAACCCGCTTGAAGCTGTCACCAATCTTTTATTCCTACTGCAAGCTGCTGACCTGAATCCTACCGCAAAGCAATATGTCTCGACCGCGCAAAGGGAGCTCGCACGGGTCTCCGAAATAGCTGCCCAGACACTTACATTTAATCGCCAGCGGGATTCCCATAGCGAAGCTAAACTAACAGACATTCTGGATTCCGTCTTGGCACTCTACCAGGGTCGGCTTGCGACTTCTAATATTCAGGTACTAAGGAAATACAGCTTTAGACGACCTATCCTTTGTTATCCCGGAGAGTTGCGCCAGGTATTTACAAATCTAGTGGCAAATGCATTTGATGCAACGCGCAAGGGTGGCAGGATCGTCGTTCGGGAGAGATCATCCAGGCATCCGGTATCCAATACTCCGGGCATACGCATCACCATTGCGGATACCGGCTCAGGTATGAGCGAGAGCGTAAGAGCCCGCATCTTCGAAGCCTTTTACTCTACAAAGGGAAACAATGGAACCGGTCTTGGTCTTTGGATCAGTAAAGGAATCGTTGAGAAACACTTCGGATCCCTGCGCTTTAAATCCTCTACAACACCTGGGTATTCGGGTACAGTCTTCTCGATCTTCCTTCCGATTCTTGCCAACCCCAAGTCATGAAGCTCGGCATCATCTGTTCGAGGATTTTATTCTCCCGAGCATCAATGAAAGTCTGCACCGGGCGAGAATGCGGCTCAAGTCGAAAGTCGCAATAGAATATCGAACACCTTAAAACTCAACTTTTAGAGAGACCTGACCTGTACGGTTTCCGCCAAAATCAGACCCGCGCGCCTGCGTGATCACGCCAAAGCTCGGGCTGGTTGAATCAAGATTCGGATCGCTCAGATTCGTGTGATTGAGGACATTCGTGAAAGTACCCTCGGCGCGGAGGTTAATTCCCTCTCTTATCAATATACTTTTGCTCAGCCCCGAAGATAGGTTGACGGTACCGGGGCCGGTGATGTCGCCTACGTGCTCACTCCCGAACCGGCCAATCGGCTTTACAGCGTTTCCATTGGCATCAAAGCCCCCCACATCGCATGCAGCGTTCTGCAATGAACTGAATCCTGTCGATCCCGGGCATGTAAATGCCGCTTTGTTGATCCAATTATTCCGATCACGAGGGCCGTTGTTAGCATTCGCTACGCGGTCAGGGCGCTGTTGACGGAAGAAAAGTGAACCCGAGCCCGTACCCGATGGATCCTCATTTCCGCTCGGGATATATGCAGTCAGGAATGGTCCTGACTGCAGGATCAAAATGTTCGAGAGTTGCCATCCTCCGATAGCGAGATCCGCGACCCGAGGCAAGTTGCCTCCAAAACGTTTACCTCGACCAACAGGCAGTTCGTAGACGCTGCTAGTAAGCCAGCGGTTGCGGCGAGTACCTATCACGTTACCGTAATCAATAGCGCGATCGTAAGAGTAAGTGGCATCATAGCCGCCTTGCTCATCGACAAAGCTTGACGTAGCGCCTGCTGCCCCGTAAGTACCCTGGTTATCCGCCAGGTTCTTCGCGAACGTGTATGCACTGTTGAACGACAATCCGCGCTGGAACCGATGAGAGACTTCGACCTGACCGGAATGATAGCTCGCCTGTGCGGAGGTTGCGCGGTCATAGATGGAATAGAAGTTGGGAAACGGAAATGCAGAACGCGGCTGCTGAGCAGCGATCGTCGTATTCGATAGAGGCAACATGTTGAACTCTGGCTGCCAAACCAGGTGCCAGGTCTTCAGGCCAATGTAGGACGCCCTGATTGCAGTACCGTTGCCAAGATCATGGTCGATCGAAAGATTTGTCTGCAGCGAGTACGGATCATGCCAGTTCGTATCAATGGCTGAATAGAACGTCGTGCTGCCAAGTTGAGGACCTGTAAAAGCGTTTGCGGTCGCACTTGAGACATTAGGAAATGAAAAGGCAGGTCCATGCCCTGGCGTCACGGTGTTGTTGAATGTCTGGAGATTGGACTGCAGTGTCCCGGTGAGCGCATAGAAAAGTGCTCCGGAAGTAGTGATGTTATAAAAACCTGCGCCGCCGCGAATCGCTGTACGATCATTGCCAAAAGGACGATACGCGAAGCCAAAGCGCGGCATAAATCGAAGAGTCGGTGCATGCCGCAGACCGGCAGGGAGCCCGGCCTGTGAATTTGAAAGCACTGGTGTGCAGGCTGCTCCATTGGCGGGTCCGCCAGTGGCATACGGATCGCTAATGCCGGCCGTGGCGCATGCGTTAACGTTGGCAAGCTCCTGCGTAGAGAGCAGGTTCGCATGACCATCCGGATAAATCAGCGTGCCTGATTTTGTCAGTGAGGGATCAAAGTTGGCTATGTTGCCGTTAGTCGAAGAAAAGGCGGGGTGGAACTCGTAGCGCACGCCAAAGGTAAGGTTCAGGTTAGGTGAAGCTTTCCAGTTATCCTGGGCATAAACCGCATAGGCGTTCGCCGTTCCATTATTGTCAGATGTGATGTTATCGATCTGCGTCTGATACGGGACACCGAGCAGAAAGTCCGCAAACTCGTTCCCGCTGAAGCTGCCGTTCTGCTGGAAATAGAAGTTGCCGTAGTTATCTGATGGAGTGAACGAAAGAGGGGTAAACGCATCGAGATGACGAATGTCTACCCCATAACGCATGGAGTGGTCGCCACGCTGCCACGTGATGTTGTCCACATATTGGAAGAGGTGTGAACGCTCTGTCTGGTTCAAACGTGCGCCCACTGATGTAAGCTGCGTGAAACCCAGATGGCTTATCCCATTAAACGGAAAGCTCCGATTGATGCCATTCAGGTTGGCATTATTGGTGATCGCAGTGCCGTTCAGCGGATCGGTATTACCATCCTGCTCTAGCGTGAAGCCGAAGCGAAACTCATTAAAAAGGTTCGCGCTGAAGGAATAGTTCAATGCGGCGGCGAAGATATGATAGTTGGCGAAAGCAGTACCGACAGGGATCGCTAGTGTGTTTGGCTGGTCCTGGTTAATCGACTTATTGGTGTAGCGTGCAAAGAAATGAGCTCGCTGGCCAAAGTTCTGATCCCCCCGCAGATCGTACTGGTTGGAATCGATGTCACTGCGGCGCGTCCCCAGATAATTGTACCCAGGGCTCGCGAACGACGCCTGCACAGACTCGTTGGGGTTTACGTTTGGATTCGGAAAAAGAGAAAGAAATGCAGCTGAACTGGCATTGATGGTTGGAATTTTGAGAGTTGGATAGAGAAGACCAGTAAAGGGATTGGTAAGCCTGGTGACTTCCTGGGAAAAGTCCCCTGCCTTCATTCGCGTAGTAGGCACAAGATATTGGACGACCGTAGTCTGCGGGAATCTAAGACCCTCATAAGTTGCAAAGAAAAACGTCTTGTCGCGGCCATCATAGAGATGAGGCAGCAGGACAGGACCGCCAACGGAGACGCCGTAGTCATTCGCCACGATGTGCGGTTTATTCTGCGCATCCGTGCCGTAGGGAATCGCGTTGAACCCGCTGTTCTGGAAATACCAAAAGGCCGATCCGTGAAGGCTATCTGTACCGGACTTGGTGATTGTAGTTATTTCCCCGGGCTGACCGTACTCGGCATTGTTATTAACACCATCTACACGAATTTCGGCGATTGATTCGGCCGATGGGAATGCATCAGCCTGAATGTTATTAGTCGTCTGGTTCTGTGCAGAGATACCGTCCACTGTGGTCTCTGATTGAGACGGCAAACCACCCTGAATCGAGAATTTGATCCCGGGCGCAGGCGATGCAGATGGAGTCGGCGGGTAAGAGCCGGAGTCCGGTTGGATCCCGGGAAGCGTCTGTATGACATTGAGAGGCGAAGTCGAGCCGTTTCCGCGATAGTTAGCGGGAAGGTCCAGCACATCCCTCGGCGAGAGTGAAGCCGATATGGCGGCATTGTCGGTGGGAATAGCCCCAACATCAACGGCGCTGACATTGACCGTTTCACTGGCAGTGATGGAAAGCTTGATATCAAATTGCAATTGCTGGCGAGCGAGAAGAAGGACGCCTTCCGAAAGAGCCTTGCCGAATCCACTCGCATTGGCCGTAATGTCATAAGTGCCCGGATCGAGATTCAGGGCGGTGTAATTGCCACTGATGTCTGACTGAACAATCCGATCAGTATTGCTCTCGTCGCGATGCAGCGTCACCGATGCGCCTTGGACCACCGCGCCCGTATTATCACGAATCGTTCCATTGATGCGAGCAAGCGTTGACTGCGCCTCCAATGCTATTGAAGAAGCCGCGAACATGATGCCCAAAAGAAAAGTAAGCATGACTGCGGGATTACGAGAGTTTTGGCGCATGGTTAAGTGGCTTTCCAGGAATTCCTGTACTTGAGATTCAAATTGCATAATCATGAATGAGCCTCCCTGGCATGTAGCGAGTTCAGCAGACTCAACCGGCCTCGCTGCGGATTTGCGGATGCAGTGCGCATCCGCGTGTGCCAAAGGAGAAAGAGGTGGACCCCTGAGCCGATTGCAGCCACAGCGCGGCCTATCCAAAGGCCTTCGACGGCCAAGCCGTTGTGAAACGTCAGCCAGTACGACAGCGGCATTCCGAGCGCCCAATACCAAAGAGTGTTAACGATCAGGGGGGAACGAGTGTCGCCAAGGCCTGTCAATGCGGAGGAATATATGACGCCCGCCGCATCCCCGATCTGTAGAACACCGCAGATCAGAAAAATTGGAGCGGCTGCCGCGACGACTGACGAATCATTCGTGTAGAGGCTCGCCCAGGTATGAGGAAATCCGGCAAAGAGGGCCGAAGCCACGCTGATGTATCCGAGTGTCAGGACGATGCTTGCCCGAGCGGAGCGCTTGACCTGGAATATATTGTTGCGTCCTGCAGCCTGTCCTACACGGATAAGAGCGGCCCATGAGATGCCCATGGGAACCATGTACACAACTGCGTCCAGGTCGAGAACGACTTGGTGCGCAGCTAGCAGGCGGGAGCCTAAGCGCGCGCATAGGATAGATAGATAGGTTGATACACCAAGATCATTGAGTGAGTTGAGAGCTGCGGGCCAGCCTATGCGAATGAGCATACGGAGGCGTTCAATATTCGGTAAAACTATCTCGTGCAGGTTACGCACTTGCCCATTCCGACGAGTGAGCCAGATTCCCAGTACCAGCAGTGCCATCATATAGACGCGAACTACGCACGTAGCCCATCCGGAGCCCGCGATGCCCATCGGCTTCACCCCGAAATGCCCATATAGGAACGCCCAGTCTCCCGCCCAGTTCACCGCGGCAGACGTTACGAGAGAAACCGTCACCAGTAAGACGCGCGAGATACCTTGAAGGTAAAACCTTAAAGCCATATACGCGAGAAGAGGACCTGTCGACCATACAAGCGCATGTAAATACCGAGCTGTCTCAGAGCAGATATCCTGCGGTGTTCCGAAGTATGGGAGCAGCCTGAGCGCTGCTAGAGTGAGCAGCATCACAGCAGGCGTACCAAGAACGATAAACCATAGCGACTGGCCCAGAGTGCGCTCGCAGTCCTCGCGGTTACCCGCTCCATACGATTGCGCGACCAGAGTGTCGATCCCGGTCATCAAGCGAATCGCGCAGAAAACAATTGCATAAAAAATCGTGTTACCCAGCGACGACGCCGAAATAGAAAGCGCCGAATGGGGAAGACGTCCGATCATCAGTGCATCGACGATATAAGTCGACATCCAACCGAGCTCGCCAAGGGCCAGCGGACCACCGATGCGAGCCGTCCACCGAAGCTCCCCCGAAAGCGAATCTGCCTGGCGTGCCTGATCGGTTGGGTGAGTGGTCTTCAGCGGGCTTACCTCAAGGCTCAGGAGTCACCGGTTCTGATGCTTTACACACGGACATGATTGAACTATCTTGTGAGCCGATGAACAACTTGCGTCGGGAGCTTTATCCGCTCCAAGGCAGCCGGGAATAAGTGTATGGGATGCTCGCGACAACGCCAAAAACTATCTCTGGTATCAAGCCGCACACATGGCATTTAGCATTGACTTAGCAGGCATCGACATTTAATCTTCCCTCATGCTCATGCAAGCTGTACTGCTTTGTTGTCGCTCCTCGCAGGCCCATCCTGCCGGGTTGAGCGGTAGCGTGTGCATCTTCTGTAGCTAGTTCCTCTCTTCCCTGCACTCAAGACAAGCGATCGCGCTAAGTGCCAGTCCCACTTCGCCAATCAAGTCTCAGCATGTTTGCATCTCTGCGTAGCCTTCCCAGGAGAGTTCTGCATGATTCCAACCTCAAGATTCTATTGGCGTCCCTACCGGTCTATCCTCGCGCCTGGTTTTGCACTGCTCCTAATACTGGTTCCCAGGGCACAATCGCAGACCTTTGATGGCGGCATTCGTGGTTCAGTCACAGACTCTACCGGGGCTCCAATCAATGGAGCGATCATCTCTCTCACTGATGAAGGGACGCATGAGACGCGTGCCACGACTTCTGACACAAGCGGCGCCTATGCATTTAACGCGCTCAAGCCTTCAACCTATGACGTGCATGTCACGAGCGGAGCATTTGCGCCGGCAACGCGCACGCACATCGTCCTCCAGACACAGGATTTTTTGACCCTCGATATTCCGCTCGCTGTCGGTGCATCGAGTGTGAGTATCCAGGTGTCCGCTGAAGCTCCCCTCGTTGATCCATCGACCGCTTCAGTAAGTACTGATCTGGATCAACGCCGCCTCGAAGACCTGCCGGTCTTGGGCCGCAATCCTTATATCACCGCGAAGCTCGCGGGCGTATTTGTCAACACAGGTAACCCCCAATTCATTCGATTCGCTGATCAGAATGGTACGTCCACAACTTCGGTGGCCGGCGGACCAGTCGCATCCAATCTTTACCTTGTCGACGGCGTACCGATTACGGACACGAATAACCGACCTATCGTCATTGCGACAATTGAATCGGTTCAGGATGTGAAGGTTCAGGCCAACACCTACGATGCTCAGGTAGGACGCACTGGCGGTGGTGTCTTTAACACCCTTCTTCGCTCCGGATCAAACGCAATCCACGGTTCGGTCTTTGGTGAGACGCGCCAAGGATCATGGCTTGGCAATGACTTCTTCGCAAATCGCAGCGGCATCCCCCGCGCCGATAGCCCGTATTACAACTGGGGCGCCTCACTTGGCGGACCCATCGTCATCCCTCACCTTTATGATGGTCATAACAAAAGCTTTTTCTGGATAGGATCAGAGGGCTACATACAGACCTCACCCTACACAGAAAGCTTCGCCGTTCCTACCGCGCGAGAACGAACCGGCGATTTCTCGCAAAGCTTCAATGATGATGGGTCACTCGACATTATCTATGATCCTACGAAGACCTACACCGACGCAGCCGGTATCCATCGCACTCCATTTCCGGGCAACAAAATTTCACAGCCAAGTACCGTAGGCAAAAATATCGCTTCGTTCTATCCGCTGCCTCAAGTGAGCGCGCCGACCGGGCAGTACAACTTCACCGGCACCGACAATGTTCGCGATCACGCCCAGGAAGTGACGGTGAAATTGGATCAGCAGATCCGTCCCTGGTGGAATGTAAGTGGATCGTACATTTTCTATGAAGCACTGCAACCGCTCGGCAATCCTCTGGGTACCCTCCCCGGAAGTTACTCCTACACCTATCACCGGCAGGTAGATGCAACACAAGTCAATAGCACGTGGATACTGAATCCGAGGACTGTCGTCACAGCACGTTATGGTAGCAATCGGTTCCCTAACCTCATCGCAGAAGTAAGTCAGGGATTCAATCCGGCACTACTCGGATTCCCTTCGAATTACACTTCGCAGCTTCAGGACAATTTCTTTCCTACTATATTTCTCCGTAACTTCTCTCAGCTAGGGCAAAACACCAGCACATTGGACAACTGGAAGTCGCAAATTGTCAACGCCACCATGGCGAGGACAGAAGGACACCACAACCTTACCTTTGGTTCAGAATATCGACGTATTCGAATGAATTTTCAGGACTTCAGCAATGCCCCAGGTACTTATACGTTCTCAGGCGCCTTTACACAAGCAAACCCGAACATTTCCAATGATGGCACCGGATCTGATCTCGCTGACTTGTTGCTGGGATACCCCACCTCTGGCGAGGTAGACGTCACAACACCGCTGCGGACTTACCTGGACTATACCGCCCTCTTTGCCCAGGACGACTGGCGGATCAATTCGAGACTAACCATTAATCTCGGCCTGCGTTACGAAGCAGAAACAGGTTTGAAGGAAGATCACAACCAATTGGCAGTTGGCTTTGATCGTTCGGCTACTTCCAACCTCGCCAATGGCACCACGGTGAACGGAGGAATTCTATTCGCAGGAGTAGGCGGAAATAAACGTGATATCGGCGACCTGTCTCTTGCTAAGTTCGCTCCTCGTCTCGGGGCCTCCTTTCAACTGGACACAAAAACAGTTTTGCATGGCGGTTATGGCATCCTTTACGCGCCACTTCGCTACGATCCTGTAAGTTCGCTCGCTCCCGGCTATAACGCTGCCAGCAGTTATATTGCGAGTGAGGATAATATTCAGACGCCGGCAGGATCGCTTGAAAATCCTTTTCCGAATGGACTGCAAAAGCCTGGCGGCAACTCAGCGGGACTGCTCACCGGTCTCGGAAATGCAGTTACAACCTACGATCAGAATCTCCATGCTCCGAGGGTGCAGCAATTCTCATTTGGCGTCGACCGTGAACTGCCGGGTCAGATAGCCCTTTCTGCCTCTTATATAGCCTCTCGCGCGACAAATCTCTCACCCTCTCCGACCGGCAGCACGCCTGTCAATATTGACCAGCTCAACCCATCAAATTTCTCGCTCGGCAGAGCCTTGAGCGATCAGGTCGCTAATCCGGATTATGTTGCCGGAGGCCCTGGAATTATTGGACAGCAAACTGTGTCGCGTTCCCAGATACTCCGCCCTTTCCCGCAATTTACATCGGTTAACCTGTTCGTAAGTTCTGCCCATGCTGACTACAACGCACTCCTGGTGAAAGCAGACAAACGAGCCAGCCATGGCTTGAACCTGATTACATCATTCACCTGGTCGCGTAACATGGATTCGTCCTTCGCGACCGCAAACAGTATCCAGAGTTCGGGGTTTTCCGCACCGCAGAATATTTATGATCTCGGCGCCGAATATGCACACTCTGTAACGGACGTTCCCTACCGTTTCGTCGCTGGTGTCATCTACGATCTCCCCTCTGGTCGAGGCGAACGCCTGTCGACTGGCACGCGCTGGTCTGACGAAATTATCGGTCATTGGCAATTGAATGTGCTGCCGACCTTCCAGAGCGGCTTTCCCGTTTCTATCTATCAAAGCAGTAATCCGAACAGCACCATCGCCGGCAATAAACTGCAGCGTCCAAACCTGGTTCACGGTCTGAGCTTAGGCACGCATGGCAGTCTGTATAACCGGCTCAACGGGTATATTAATCCTGCGGCGTTTGCCGCATCCGGCGCATATACTTTCGGCGACGCCCCGCGCACACTTTCTCTGCGCGGACCTGCCTATGAGAACTGGGACATTTCCCTCTTCAAGAGCGTGCAGATCCGAGACCGGTTCAACATACAATTTCGCGCGCAGACCTTTAACACTTTCAACACGCCACTCTTCGGAGGACCGAACACCGCTTTCGGTAGCGCAAACTTCGGCGCCATTACGAATCAAGCCAATTTTCCGCGGTATCTTCAACTAGGTCTCCGCCTGGCATATTAGGGCGCATCGCTTCTTGGTTTCAGAAACCTGAGATATAAAACATCATGGATAATCCCGGAAATCTGGGTAAGGTAATCAATGTCACCAAGACTTAGTCGGCGATCTATTCTTAAGTCCTCGACCATCGGCATTGGTGCTGGATTTTTACCGTCAATTGCATTCTCCGCCTCGCCTACAGGTGATTCAAAAACGATCATCTGCGCGAATCTGAACGAGAATGCGTTTGGACCGTCTCCGCGTGTAATTCCTGCATTGCACCAGCAATTCTCATCGCTTTCACGCTATGCCGATGCTGCTTCCGCGGAAAGCTTTGCGGAACAGATCGCCGCGTACGAGCGAGTTCCTGTCGAACAGATAATTCTCGGCGAAATTCTAGGTGCGCTCGGCTTGTACCTTGGCAGCAAGGGCGCACCAGGCGGAGAGTTCATCTACTCGACTCCCGGCTACCTGGCGCTGGTCGACGCGGCTTCACACGTCGGCGGCGTGGGCGTCCCTGTACCGCTCGACGCACAATATACGAACGATCTGCCCGCGCTTACCAGCAAACTCAGTAGCAGAACACGTGCCCTGTACCTCATTAATCCCCACAATCCAACCGGGACTGTAAACGACGATGGGGCATTGAAGACATTCCTGCGAGAAACTTCTCAGCGCGCCCCGGTCATTGTTGACGAAGCCTATCTCGAGTACTTACCCGACTTCGCATCCCGCTCGGTTGTATCACTTACCCGCGACGGCGCAGACGTGCTCGTGTTCCGGACCTTCGACAAGATTCACGGTCTCGCAGGACTTCCCATCGGCTACACAATAGCGCCACGTTCCATCGCAGATGCGCTTCGCAAAGAAGGTTTTGGCGATGCCGAAGCTCTAGGACGGCTCAACATTGCTGCCGCTTCGGCTGCCTTAAGCGACACCGCATACGTGCAGCAGGTGCGTTCGATCGTGAGTGCCGAGCGGCTTCAATGGATAAGGGTTCTCGACGACCTGAAGCTTCCGCACACCGACTCACGTACGAACTTCATCTTTTTTTACGCAGGTCGCCCTCAAGTTGAGATAGCCAGGGCCCTGCGCTCTAAAAATATTGAAATCGGCCGCGCGTTTCCTCCCTACACCAATTGGGCCCGCATCACCATCGGACGTCCCGCAGACAATGCAATCATTCAGAAAGAGCTTCGCCTCATACTGAATGGATAAGTGCAAATACATGTTAGCTCCGATTACAACTAAGCCCGCGTCCTAGTGATTGGACTGCGTCGACGAAACAGACGCTTTCTGTGCTCCCAGCATAGCTTCGACATAGCGGGGATCACTGCGCAATTGCTTCATTGAATCATCTGTACGCATATAGTCAACGTCATCGAAACCCGAATCAACGGCACGTTTGATGTAAGTGAATGCATCACTCTTTCGACCGGCGTCCGCAGCAAGGTCAGCAAAGTTAAACCAGACCGGCCCCACTTTCCCATTCGGCAGCTTCGCTATCCTGTCGATCGTCGACATATACAGTGTCTGCGCCTCTTCGTAATGTCCCAGGCGCATCATCGCGTGGGCCAGCAGATCAAGACTATCCTCGGTATCATCATGCTGCGGACCTAGCACGCGAAGCTGCGTATCGAACGCCTGCCGCGCATACTTCTCGGCTTCCTGCGGTTGATTTTGCTTGAGCAATATCTTTGACAGAAGTGCCATGGATGCGAGTGTGTCGGGATCATTTGCATCGAGCGATCGAGTCTGTCCTGCGAGCGTCTTTCGCATTAGACCTTCAGCATCCGCGTAGCGCTTTTCATGGAACATAACTTCCGCAAGGTTGTAACCGGTCAACAGGGTATCTGTATTATCGGGACCGAGTGTACGTTGACGCGTTTTGAGTACTTCCTCCAGAAGTGGCTTCGCCTCTGCATAACGATGTTCAGCAGAAAGTACATTGGCCAGCCCTTCCTCCGCACGTGTTGTGTAGCCGTGGTCGGGCCCTACAACCCGCATTTCGATCGCGAGCGATTCACGATACAACTTTTCTGCTTCAGCCTTGCGTCCATTTTGTCGGCTCACACAATTCGCAAGCGTCGTCATTGTGCTCGCGGTGTCTGGATGATCGGGACCCAGCACCCGTCTTTCCACCTTCAACGTATCCCGATAAACAACTTCCGCTTCTTCGCCCCTACCCTGCTCCTCCAGCGCGTTAGCAAGATTGTGCATGGTCACCAGGATAAATGGATGGTCCGGACCCAGTGCGAGCCGCTCCTTGTCCAGAGTGTCTCGAAGCAACTTTTCTGCTCCCTCAAACTGGCTTTGCCCTTGCAGTGCACCACCTAGAGTATTCATTGATGCGAAAGCTCGCGTACTGTTGGGCCCGAACTTTCGGGTTTCGATCGGAATAATCTGCCGTTCAATTTTCTCCGCTTCAATGTGATGGGCGTGCCGCTCAAGGAGGGACGCCAAATCATCTTCACTCAATAGAGTGAGGGCATTTTCCGATCCCAGAACCTGGCGCTGCTGGTCAACATTCTTGCGCATCATGGCCTCGGCTTCAACATCGTGGCCTTCGCGGTCGAGTATCTCCGCCATTTTCGTCTGAGATTCGAGAACGCCCTGATCTTCCGGCCCCAGGTGCGCGCGCCGGTTCTCAAGTGTCCGCGTTTGCAGTTCGTGGGCTCGGCCATACAGGCCAAGGCCCACGTACGTCTGCGCCATTACCTGCATCAGTTGCGTTTGCACTTCTTTGTCAAAGCCGAGGCCGCTTTCAATCTGCCGTGACGACTTATCGAGAATTTCACGCGCCGTGACCGATGCCCCGCGAGCTTCACTGGGGTCGGAAACTCTAAACATGTCGATCATGAAGCCGGTAATACGATCAGCACGGTCCCGTTGCCGGCGCGTGTTACGCAATTGGATTGTCTGCATCACCGCAAAGCCAATGAGCAATAGAACGCCTGCCGCCGCCACGCCTACCCCGACCCGGTGTCGACGAATGTATTTTCGCGCAACATATGCGAAGTTAGCCGCATGAGCTGACACCGGCTCATAGTTTAAATAGTGATCGATGTCCGCTGCCAACTCCGCAGGTGTTGCATAGCGGCGATTCCGATCCTTCTCGATAGCCTTCAGCGCAATCGCATCTGCATCTCCACGCAGCTGCCGTGATAAAAGAGCGATCGCCGTGCCACGTCGTTCAGCTGCGACACTCGCGACGCCTGGAGCACGCAGCCGCGTGCTCGGCTTCGGTGCGTCCTGTTCGCGCAGTTGCCGCAGTACCTCAAAATAACTCAATTTTTTGTAGTCAAGCGGGAGCGTGCCCACCAGCAATTCGTAAAGCAGCACGCCGAGAGAATACACGTCGCTCCGCGTATCAATGTCCTCCGGATCGCCGTCCGCCTGTTCAGGACTCATATAGCCGAGTGTCCCGATAATCGACCCGGCCTGCGTGAACTGTGTCTTGGCATCCCGTCCCCGCGCCAGCGCCTTCGCTACACCAAAGTCGATGATCCGCGGCACAGGCTGACCATCTACTTCTGTTACAAGAATGTTGGAAGGCTTCAGATCGCGATGAATGATCGCCCTTTGATGCGCGTGCTGCACCCCCTCACACACCAGCTTGAAAAGGCTCAGACGCTTTGCAATTGAGAGGCTGTGCTGATCGCAATAGTCAGTAATGGGAACCCCGTCAACATATTCCATGACGAGATAAGGCTGTCCCGCTGGTGTAGTGCCAGCGTCAAATATCTTGGCGATAGCCGGGTGATTCATCAGTGCGAGCGACTGTCTCTCCGCAATAAATCTCTGGGTTATATCCGGATCGTATAAGCCATCCCTCACCAGCTTGATAGCCACATACCGATGGACCGGTTCGGTCTGTTCCGCCAGCCATACTTGGCCCATTCCACCCACGCCGAGCTCCCGCTCCAGCCGGTATGGACCAATGATGCGGGGCGTCTCCACACCCGCAGTCAGCGCCGCGTCCCATCCGGGCGAAGACAGATCACTGGAATCTTCATAAGCCGCAAGGAGTGAATCTGCCTCAGCACGCAGCTGTTCATCACCGGAACAGGCTTCATCGAGGAATGCTTCACGCGCGCCCGCTTCATACTCGAGGGCCGCGCCAACAATGTCCTTAATCCTTGACCATTGATCCGGAGCTGTCACGCTGTCCCCTGCTCAGTTCCCTTGCCAGCCATGCCTTCGCCACATTCCAGTCACGCTTGACCGTCGACACTGAAATGCCGAGTGCTTCCGCTACCTCGTCGTTGCCAAGGCCTCCAAAAAAACGCAGCTCGACTATGCGCACCTGTTGCTCGTCAAACTTTGCCAGGTCGGTCAACGCATCATCGACCGCGATCACATCCACACTCTTCTTGTCGGGAAGAACGAACGAGGTGTCAAGGCAGACTGTCTGACTGGCCCCGCGCTTGGAAGCACCATGGCTCCGCGCGTGGTCTACCAGGATCTGGCGCATCAGGCGCGAAGCCACCATCAGGAAATGTGTCCGGCTCTCAGTGTGAAAAGGCTGCTGCACAATCAGCCGCAGGTACACCTCGTTGACCAGTGCAGCACTTTGAAAGCTATGGTCCGGCCGCTCGCGGCGCAATTGCCGCCGGGCCACTCGCCGCAGTTCGCCATAGACCAACGGAATAAGTTCTTCGAGCGCGTTCTGGTCGCCACCCTTCCAGCGCACCAGCATTTCTGTGACTGGTTCTAAAGATTCGAGTTCTTCTGGTTCGGAAGCTTCCTTCAAATCGTCCCTGCGCATGATCCGTGACCAGCATATTCCCGCAAATTATCGACTGGCATGGACCGCTTCGCCGCTCGTTTCCGCAATTAGTAGTAGGGAGCAAAAGCAGCTGGACGGCGAAGCTAACCGCAGGCAGACGACTGCAATAGCTGTAGCCCAATCTGTCGCCTAAATCAAGAGTTAACTAACCGCGTTAGCACGCTTTTCAACCCTTATCAGCATTCCATCAGACTCGCAGCTACCTGTAACAAAGTGGACGCGGGCATCACTATCCAATCGGTACGCTCAATCCAACTTCAGGAGCAGGAACATGTCGCAGGGGATTCTGGCAATTCTAATGACCGTCGGCTGTATCGCATTGCTGGTGCTGTGGATACCGTTGATCTGCCTAGTAAGACATTTCATCAGAACATTCACCGGCCGGCGTCGCCATCCGGAATCAAGCGATACGCACCTTCAGTTGGATGCCGTTGCGGCCTACCTCTTGTCCGGGACGCGCCACGAGCCGGAATAAGACCTCACCGTCCATCAGACCATCCATCCTGCCGTTGTTTCAAAAGGAACCCTTCGCGAGCGTGGCGCTTTTCGGTGATTGCCTTTGCAGCCGGGTTTCTGCATTGTGAACTCAGCACAATTGCAGGACTGCCGGTTTTTTAAAATATGAATCTGCCGAGATCGACGCTCACCGCTGCCACCATCGCGCTCGCCTGGTGCATGTGCGCGCCTGCGAAAGCCGATCCTGCAAGCGGCCGTGAGTTCCAGCAGTTTCAGGTACAGGTTCCGGTGTTTTCACCTGCCATCAAGACCGGGAATCCAATTTCTGAAAGCACACCAGCGGTCCAGGAATTGCGCGCTTTCCGGGATGTCGAAGTAAAGTTCAACATCCAGACACTAATGGAGCTGTTGAAAGATCATCGACACGAAGGATGGGTGCTTACCGCCTATCCCGATCCCAAAACTCACCTTCCGTTGATCGGCGCAGGCTTCAGCCTCGACTTGCCTGCGAGGGATCACATCCAGCAGGACGATCTTAATCCTCATCAATTCCTTGAACCCTCTTCGGCGGAGCTCTGGCAGGCAGCCGGCCTCGATCCCGACGTCTTACAAGCCGTCCTGCTTCGCTACAACACTGCACCCGCCGCACCCGTTAGAAGGAAATCCCGCAGGAAGCGAAAGGCGCAAGCCCCGGACATCACGAATGAGCAGGCAATGCAGCTTCTGCACGTGGCAGTCATCCAGGCAATCTACAATGCCCGCGCCTACTGCCGCGACTTCGCCAGCCTCACCGGCCCGCAACAAATGGCTATGACCCAGCTGGTCTACCAGATGGGTGTAAACCTCGAAAGCTTCAATCGGTTTTTATCTCTGATCAATGACAACTCTGCAGCCATTCTGACCTATGGGCCCGGCGTGTTCGACGCCGATCACTGGGATGACGTACAGGCGGCCCTCGTACAAAGCCAGTGGGCCGGAAGCTATCGCACCCGCGCCGTGTCCGTGATCGCTATGCTCAGTCCGCGGTACCCTGATAACCCCGCTGCAGCCGAACTGAACGTCAGTGCTGCCCTGCCAGCCGCAATTCTGCCCTCGCGCGAAAGTTTGCCGCCCCTGCAATTGCGCGCCGTTTCCTATCGAAAACACGCTGCGCGGCAACGCCGGAAACAGGCCAGCCGTTCACGAAAAACTATCTGAGCTCACCGCTGCAACCAGGGCCGTAAAAGATCGTTCCGCCGACCTTCATCAGGAGTCGACTCGCTCCTGCTCCCATTCGTTCACGGGGTCGCGGTCGATCCAGTCCTCACGGTTTTCCCGTTCTTCCTCTTCAATTCGCCTTTCACGCTCTTCGCGCTCCTCGCGTCCATCACTCATACCGCAACCTCCTGTATCTCCAATATAAACTTGGGAACACGACGGGAGCCCAACCCGGTCGTGCCTGTAATCGCCTTCAGCAAGCATTAAGGTTCACGTCTTAGTGTCTAGCTATGGCAGGCAGACAATCCTTTTCGCTTGGATTTCTCGCGCTCCTACTCGGAGTGTCAACAATGCCATCCGCCTCGGCACAAACGGCAGCAGCGCCGCAGCTGAATGCGCCTTCGCCTGCGCTCCCGGTCATCTCTCTCAAGGATGCCATTCATCTTGCGCAGCTCAACGAGCCGGTATTTGCCGCAGCGTCCGCAGAGGCCGGCGCCGCCCGGCTCGACCATTCGATTGCAAGGGCCGCATTGCTTCCATCCGCGGTCTACCACAACCAGCTCCTGTACACCCAACCGAACGGTCTTCATAACCAGGCGGGGCAGACGGGCTCGCAATCTGCGCCCATCTTCATTGCCAACAATGCCGTGCATGAGTATGCCAGCCAGGCAGCCGTGACCGAAACGCTGGGCCTGCAGCAGGTAGCGGCCCTCCATCTGGCTTCCGCAAGTGAAGCGAGGGCAGAAGCAGAGCTCGAGATTACGCGAAGGGGCCTGGTCGCTGCCGTCGTCGCTCTCTACTACGGCCTTTCCGAGGCCGACCACAAGGTTGAGTTACTTACTGCTGCATTGGATGAAGCGAACAGTTTCACTGATCTCACCAGCAAACGCGAACAGGCACGCGAAGCTGCGCACGCGGATGTCGTCAAGGCTCAGCTTCAGCAGCAACAGCGTCAGCGTGACCTGATGGATGCGCAGTTGCTCGCCCGGAAAAGCCGTCTAGAGCTGGGCGTACTCCTCTTCCCCGATCCGCATAACGCCTACAGCACTGAGCCCGACTCATCACCGTCGCCGCTTCCAGAGCGGAAGGAAATCGATGCAGCAGCCTCAGCGATTAATCCTGAAATGAAGAGCGCGCTCGCCGCCCTGCACCAGAGCGACGCCGAAGTACTCGCCGCGCGCGCCGCCTATCTGCCGGACCTAGCACTCAACTTCAACTACGGCATCGATGCTCCTCAATTTGCCCGGCATGGACCCGAAAATGCAAACAATCTCGGCTACTCATTCAATGCAGTCGTCGACATTCCAGTATGGGACTGGCTATCGACCCAACACCGCATCAGGCAAAGCAACATCCGACGCGACGCAGTGAAGGTGGCTCTCACAAATACACAGCGTCACCTTGTCGCAACACTCGACGAAACATACGATGAAGCGCTTGCCGCGCGAACGCAAATGGACATGTTGGAACAGAGCACTCGCACCGCGGAAGAAAGTCTTCGACTGACCAAGCTACGCTACAGCGACGGCGAAGGCACCGTCCTTGAAGTGGTGGATGCTCAGAATCAACTGCTGTCCTCGGAGACAGCACAGGCCGACGGCACGATGCGTTACCACGCCGCTCTTGCATCTCTGCAGACATTGACGGGGACACTGTGACGCTAACAAAAAAGATGTCGAAATCGAGCACCGCCAGGCCGCATCCCCGACTATTGTGCTGCATCGCGCTTCTCTCACTTCCCTGCGCAATCTTCGCAGGATGCAAAAGCACCGCGAGCGATTCTGCAGAAGCAGTCCAGGTCTCAGTGCAGGCAGAGCAGCCGGAAAAAGGCGAGATCTCCGAACACATCCTCGCAGATGCGACTCTGTCCCCCCTGGCTCAGGCAGCGATCTCGCCACGAATCACGGCGCCGGTCCGCCGCTTTTACGTGCAGCGCGGATCGCATGTAAAAGCAGGCCAACTCCTGGCAACACTTGAAAACAGTGATCTCGCGGCCGCCGCCATGGACAACAAGGGTAGCTATTCAGCTGCCCAGGCCAGCTATGCAACTGAGACCGGCGCATTGATTCCCGAAGATCAGCAGAAGGCCGAGCTCGATGTCGCGCAGGCAAAAGCGACGCTTGATCTCAATCAAAGCATCGTCAAAGGTCGTCGCGAACTCTTCGCACAAGGCGCCATTCCGGGCCGCGATCTGGACACGGCACTCGCGACACTCGTACAGGCCCAGGCTGCCTATGACACAGCCACCAAGCACCTCGAATCTCTGCGCAGCGTAAGCCATAGAGCAGCTCTCGAACAGGCGGAGGGCCAGCTCACCTCGGCGAAAGGCAAATATCTCGGCGCAGAAGCGCAGGTGTCGTACTCGCGGATCCATAGTCCCATCGCCGGCGTCGTCACTGATCGCTCTCTGTTTGCAGGCGAGACAGCCGCATCCGGCAGCACACTCATCACCATCATGGACACATCAGCCCTGCTCGCGAAAGTGCACCTTGCACAGACCGTCACGCAGCGTTTGCACATCGGGGATATCGCTACAGTCACTGTCCCCGGAATGCCCGACCCTGTACCCGCGAAAGTATCGCTGATCAGTCCCGCGCTCGATCCGGGAAGCACCACGGTCGAAGTCTGGCTGCGCATCGAGAATCGCGATGGTAAATTTAAGGCCGGCACTCCTGTGCATGTCTCGATCACCGGTCGCACCGTAAGCTCAGCCATCAAGATCCCCGTCAACGCAGTACTGACTGCGCAGGACGGAAGCAAGTCGGTGATGGTCGTCGGCAGCGATAACAAGGCTCACGCCAAACCAGTGAAGCTTGGCATCGAGGATGGCGAGGATGTCCAGATTCTCGATGGACTCACCGCTGCTGACCATGTGATCACGCAGGGTGCCTATGGCCTCGATGACGGGACGCCGGTCAAAATCGAAGCAGCCGGGAGTGATGACAAGCCCTCTGCCGAAGGCGCGAAGTGAAGGTCATTGAAAGCAGTCCCGCAACCGAGGACACGTTCTGGCTTCTGCGTTATCGCAGCCCGATCTTTTTCTTTCTCATCGTTCTTTCGCTGGCCGGCATCTATCTCGCACAGCGCGTTCCTATCTCCGTTTTTCCTGACACCAATTTCCCCCGCGTCGTCATCGGTGTCGATAACGGCGTAATGCCGGTCGAGCAAATGCAGGTGACGATTACCAAGCCCATTGAGGACGCAGTCAATGCGGTGCCGGGCCTGCTCACAGTCCGTTCCAACACCAGCCGAGGCTCCGCTGAAATCAGCCTCTTCTTTGATTGGAATCAGGACATGTTTCATACTCTGCAGCTGGTCGATGCAGCATTAAGCAAGGTCGCCCAGACGCTGCCCCCCACTGCACGGCTCACGACGAACCGGCTGACGTTCGCAACATTCCCTATACTCGGTTACAGCCTGAGTTCGGATCGCCTCTCGCAGACTCAACTATGGGAACTCGCGACCTATCAGCTGAAGCCGCCGCTCAACCGCGTCAATGGTGTCAGCACCGTCACCGTTCAGGGCGGCAGCGTGCCGGAGTTTCACATCGTTCCGAACCTCGCGCGGCTGCAGGCCTCAGGCGTTACTGTTCTGGATGTGGTGAACGCCGTGCAGGCGTCAAACATCATCGATTCGCCTGGACTCTACGAATCGAATCATCAGCTCATCCTCGGGCTCGTCGGCGCGCAGGTACATGATGCGCAACACCTTGGCCAGCTGGTCGTGAAAACCACTGCGTCCGGCGCCGCCGTCCACGTCGCAGATGTCGCTACCGTGGAACCCGGCATCATGCCGGTATATACAACTGTGACGGCAAACGGAAAACCGTCTGTGCTGCTCAACATCGCCCGTCAGCCTTCCAGCAACACCGTCGCCGTGGCAGACGCCGTGGCCGCGCAGATCACTCAGCTGCGTAAAGCGCTGCCGGCTGGCGTTAAGCTCGAAACTTTTTACGATCAATCGACGCTTGTACGTGAGAGCATCAACAGTGTTCGCGATGCCATCCTCATTGGCCTGGTCCTCGCGTGCATCATCCTTTTCCTCTTCCTTGGCGACTTGACGTCTTCGCTCGTTGCAGGATTAGTCATTCCCGTTACTGTCGCCATCACTGTGCTCATTCTGTGGGCCATCGGCCAGAGCTTCAACCTCATGACACTCGGCGGATTAGCTGCAGCCATCGGACTCGTCATCGATGACGCCATCGTCGTCGTCGAAAATATCGTGCTCCACCGCGATGCAGGCGAGAGCCGCACACAGGCCGTACGTCTCGCACTGCGCGAAATCATCGTTCCGCTCATCGGCTCAACCATTACGCCTGTCGTTGTCTTCCTCCCTCTCATCTCGGTCACAGGCGTCACAGGCAGCTTCTTCCGCGCCCTTGCTGTCACCATGACCGCCGCTCTGCTCACATCTCTTGTTCTTGCGCTTTCATGGACGCCGGTGTTAAGCCTTGTCCTTCTGCGCAAACAGCGAGCAGAAAGGCAGCATGCTCACCAACAGGGCCGTTTCATGCAGCGCGTGCTCAGCATGCATAGCGCAGCGCTGCAGTGGTCTCTCCGCAGACCGCTCATGCTGTTCACCATTTGCGGATTGCTCATCGTTGGCACATGGTTTGCCTACCAGGGCCTCGGCTCCGACCTCCTGCCATCCATGGATGAGGGTGCATTCATCCTCGACTACATCATGCCCGCCGGCAGTTCTCTCAACGAGACGAATCGCGTTCTTACTCACGTTGAGAAGATCCTTCACAGTACTCCAGAAGTACAAACCACCTCCCGCCGCACCGGTTTACAAATGGGCCTCGCCGCTGTCACCGAGGCAAACACCGGCGACATGACCGTCCTGCTCCGTGCAAAACGCAACCGCTCCATCGATGACGTCATTGCAGATGTTCGCGCTGAAATCAAAAAGACTGAGCCGGAATTGGATGTTGAATTCACCCAGGTTCTGCAGGACATGATCGGCGATCTTTCCAACGCTCCCGAACCGATCCAGATCAAGATCTTCGCCAGCGATCCCGCACTGCTGCAGCAACTGGGACCACGTGTGGCTGAAGCTATCGGCAGAATCAAAGGTGTCGTCGACATTCAAAACGGAATAGAAAACACCATCAGCGGTCCGGCCACCAGTTTTGAAGTCGACCCTGTCATTGCGGCCCGACTGGGCTTTACACCGACAGAGGTAGCCGAAGACGCAACTTCGATTCTCGACGGCATCACCACCGCGGATCCTCTCATCGCAAACGGCCGCCCCTACACCATACGACTACGATTGGGCGATGAAACACGCTCATCTCTCGAATCAATTCAGAACACGGTCTTCAATAGCTCAACCGGCAGAACGGCATCCCTCGGCTCGCTCGCGAATGTCCAGCAGCTCCCCCCACAGAATGAGATTCGACGCGAGAATCTGCAACAGCTGATTGTAGTCACCGGCAGGCTTGAGGGCTCCGATCTCGGAACAGCTATGGCACAGGTGCAACGCTCCATTGCCGGAATGCATCTGCCACCGAGTGTTCGCGTGGAGTTCGGCGGGACCTATCAGGAACAACAGAAATCCTTTCACGATCTTCTGCAGGTGCTGATCATCTCACTCGCACTCGTCTTCGGCGTCCTGCTCATCGAATTCCGTAATTTCTCTGCCGCCATAGCGATCCTGATTTCTGCAGTACTTTCCATTGCAGGCGTCATCCTCGCATTGCTGATCACCGGAACAACATTCAATGTGGCGTCATTCATGGGCGTCATCATGGTGATCGGCATCGTTGCCAAAAACGGCATCCTGCTGCTGGACGCGGACGGCCGTTCCCAGGCCCAGGGCTTCAACCCGCGCGATGCCATGGTCCACGCTGCGCAAAGACGTCTGCGCCCCATCGTCATGACCGCAACAGCAGCCATCTGCGGAATGCTGCCGCTTGCCTTCGCGCTTGGCGCAGGCTCGCAAATGCTCCAACCGCTGGCCATCGCAGTCATCGGCGGCTTGCTGCTTTCAATGGTGCTCAGTCTCATCGTCACGCCGGTCGTTTATTACATGCTTACAGATAGAAAACAGCTACGTTCAGCGTAGGTATTAAACCCGGGCGACTCTTCAGTGCTGCAGCAATCGAAACAAGTGCCACAGGAAAGACCCTTCCGTCCTAGCCGCGTCTAGTGCGCGCTATCAGCCTTCACCGGACCATCGAGCATCGGTTTCAACTTACCTTCGACGCTGCGTCCCGGCTCGCCTTTCAAGTCAAAGACAACAATCTCGTTCTCGCCCGCATGCAGCATTGGTGCCGGCAGGTAGAGCGTTTGCTGCGGGCCCACATCCCAGAAGCGCCCCAGAGCTGCTCCATTAACCCACACCATACCCTTGCCGAGCTTGCTCGTATCGAGGAAAGTATCGCCGGCCTTCTCGATGGTAAAACTCGCACGGTAATAGCAGGGCCCCGCGCAGCGCCTGTCCGCATAAGTGAGCGTTGACGTCGCTGCCATCGGAATGGAATAAGTGTTCCAGCCCTTCACTGGCTTACCCGCAAGTGTTGGAGTCTGCAGAAGTCCTGTCCGCTCACCGTTGATATTCTTTCCGTAATTCACGCGCCCGGTATTTTCGACCAGTATGTCGAGCTGCGCAGAAGGCTCGCCACCTACCGCATGCAACGTCATGCCAGTCTGGTTCAATCGTCGATCGATAGTGCCCTGCAGCTTTCCGTCCACATATACCTGCGCGTAATCGTGCAGTCCTGGCAAAAGAAGTTCACCACTCGCTGTCGTTGTCAGTTGCGTGCGATACAGAATATATCCGTACGACTGGTCCAACTGCTCCATCGTCAGTGGTGCTGGAGCCGGATGCCCCTCCGGCAGATTTGCCCAGAACGAACTTGACTCTTTCAACAAAATAGGCGCTACTGCAATCGATTCAATCGGTGCAGGCGGCGGTGGGAGCTTTTTACCAGTAATCTGCGTGATGAGATCGCGAAACTGAAAATACTTCGGCCGCAGTTCGCCGCTCTCAGCAACAGGCACATCGTAGTCATAGCTCGTGACATCTGGCTCATAATTCTTGCCATTTGAATTCGCGCCATTCATCCAGCCAAAGCTCGTACCGCCGGCAAACATGTAAAGGTTGACCGAATAACCGCGGCTCAGCATCCACTTCAAATCGGCAAGCTGCTTCTCCGTGCTGCGCGTTTCATGCTTGCTTCCCCAGTGGTCAAACCAGCCATCCCAGTACTCGCTGTTGAAGCGCGGCGTATGCGGGCGGAGTTTATCGAGGATCGCAAATGATTTTTGCGCATCCCCTTCTCCAAAGTTGATAGCCGCCGGAAGCTCCGGAAGAGATCCCTCCTGCAACTCTTCCGCACCATCCGCCGTATACAACATCGACTTCGTGAAACCGGCATCAACCAGCGCTTGATGCACTTGCGCCATATACGCATGGTCAGAGCCATAGGACCCATATTCGTTCTCAACCTGCACGGCAATGATAGGTCCGCCATTGCCTATCTGCAGCGACGCCGTTTGTTTTGCTAATTCCTGTAGATACTTCTGCGCCGCCGCCATAAATCCTGGATAAGACGAACGCACCGCCATGTTGGGGTCCTTCAGCAGCCACGGCGGATAGCCGCCAAACTCCCATTCTGCGCACACATACGGCCCCGGCCGCAACACCACGTAAAGTCCCTCCTGCTGCGCCTCGCGAATAAATTCGGCAATGTCATTCTGACCCGTAAAATCGAATACACCTGGCGCGGGCTCATGCTCATTCCAGAAAGCGTAAGTCTCCACCGTGTTTAGTCCCATTGCCTTCGCTTTGCGCAGCCGGTCCCGCCAGTAAGCACGCGGAATTCGCGGATAATGGATCGCTCCGGAAATAATCTGGAACGGTGCGCCGTCTAATGCAAAATGATCACCCTCCGCGGCGAAAGTATGAGGCTTCCCGTCGGGTCCTGAAGGAGCAGGCGTGTTCTGCGGGATGCCATGCGTAGCGGGCAAGAGAAATATGCCAAGAGCTGCAACCGAAAGCACTCGCATAACAATTTGCTTCATAACTATCTCTATCCCCTCACACACTGACTGATGGCTTCGCTTGCCGAACATGCTTCCTGTCACCGGCGCTCCAGAAGAATCGATCCTGCTTCGGCGCCAGCGATATTTCCAGTAACAACAATTGACTTATCCAGACCGGTAATATCCAGAACGACCGCGTCCCGCCGACTGCGGGATACCTTCACCAGAGATGGATTCGACACGCCACCAAGCATCAACTTCACGTCGCTCACACGCGTGACCACTCCTTTTACCGGCTGGAAGCGTAGTGCGTACTGCGCTGCAACAGAAATACTCTTGGACAGATCAATCGAGAAGTGACTATTTGCCCACTTGCCGACCAGGTGAGCCGACCACAACTCCGAAGCAGCATTCCAATCCTGCGGCGGCGAAGTCTGTATATCGAAAGCTGCAAATCTTCGCAGAGCCGGTACCCCAACTGCATCTTCCACCACAAGCCGCAACGCCGATACAATCTCGGCCGGCACCGGCTGGATGCGCTTCTGACCAATCGCAGAACCAGTTGCAAGCTGCTTCCACTGGCCATTCACCTGGCCATCCAATCGATATCCGCGGACCCTCTCGCCAAGCGTTGTGTCTTCCTGCAGGATGACTGTATCGACACGCGTTTGCTTCGGCAGGGGCAGCACAAGTGTTCGCCCGTTGCCCTTCGTCTCCGCTATGGACTTACCAAAACGACGCCTGATCTCCGCACCGAATGCCTTGGCCACTTGGCAATCCGGATCCGACAACAGGCCGTCGCGATTTGCTGGAATATTCAGTAGCAGCTGCCCACCACGCCCCACCGACCGGTAGTAAATGGAAAGCAACTGTTCCAGCGTCAACACCTTATTTGCATTCTTCGTGCTCCAGAACCAGTCAGGTCGGCGAATCGACACATCCACCTCGTTCGGCAACCATGTATTTCCGTTTGCATTGCCATCAAGCGCAGTGGCCGTACCACTCCGCGCCTCCACTCCATCAATTCCGTTCCAACACGGATACGGCGCAAAACCATCTTCGTTTCCTACCCAGCGAATCGTTGCCTGCGGTCCCTGGAACACCATTGCCCTCGGCTGATACTTCTTGAGCAGGTCACCCACCGGCGTCTTCGTCGAACCGTCGAACCATATTTCAACCAGCTCTCCGTATCGTGAGAAAACCTCCGTAAGCTGTTCCCGATACATCTCGTCATAGCGCGCCTGCAGCTGCGGTGTTTTGCAGATTCCGCCGGTAGCTGCTCCGAAGTGGTCGTCACGCGGGCTGACATACACACCCAGCGGCATCCCATGTTTACGGCATGATGCCGCAATTTCGGCGAGCACATCACCCTTGCCATTCTTCCATGGCGTGTTACGAATACCATATTCAGTCGTGTGCGTCTGCCACATGCAGAAGCCGCCCTGGTGCTTCGCAACAAACACGATATAGCGAGCCCCGGCGGACTGCGCCGTCGCAACCCATTGATCCGTGTCAAGCTTTGCCGGGTTGATTTTCGAGAGCGGTGTCGACAGGTCGTCCGACTCGAGATCCTGCCACGTATTCGGCGCAAAATGCACGAACATACCCATGCCCAGGTCCTGCCACGCCCGTTGTTCTGCTGTTGGCCGAGCCAGCGCATACGCATGAGTGCGGCCTGCGCTACCCGATGCACCGTTCAGTGCGGCAGCAAGCAGCCGGTCCGCTGTCGGTAGAGCGAGCGCAATACCGGAAAGTTGAAACACCATCTCGCGACGATTCATAAGGGGCTCCGATCCAACAGGCTAGGCTAACAAAAAGTGCTGCGCCTTCAGCATGCATAGAGTTTAAACTTGAGCACTCGAAAGGCATGCGATGCCCTGTCTGATTGCAGCCGCACCCTCTGGAAGGCATAGCAATGAACCGGTGACAAACGAAATGAACAACAGGCAAAGCGTCGCGATGAATCCAAGTCACTTCGAGCAGAGAACCAACCTTAAGCCGCTGGCAGCGGGCGTCTCATGCCGCTAAACCCCGGGCGAGTGATCGCCAACTTGCGGGAACTGCAGGCACTCACCAGTAACGAAAATGGCGCGCAGAGAATCGCCTGGAGCCCGACCTGGCTCATAGCCCGCGAATGGTTTCAGCACAAACTCGAAGGCCTGCCCGTCGAGCACCACTACGATGCTGCAGGAAATTCCTGGACTACGCTGCGTGGAACATCAGACGTGTCATTGGTCCTCGGCAGCCACCTCGACTCGGTGCCGAATGGCGGTTGGCTCGACGGCAGTCTCGGCGTTCTCGCCGCTCTTGAGGTCCTGCAAACCATCCATGAAGAAAGCCCCGGCGCCCCTCCCTGCACGATCCGCATGGTCGATTGGGCTGACGAAGAAGGAGCCCGTTTTGGTCGCAGTCTTTTCGGCTCATCCGCTTTTGCGGGAACACATTCCATCGAAGCCGATCGCGACCGCACAGACCGAGACGGAATCACACTTGCCTCCGCCCTGCAAAACTGCGGAGTAGCCATCGATCGCATCGGTGAAGCCGCTGTGGAGCGCAAGCACGCCGGCGCCTATCTCGAACTTCACATCGAGCAGGGGCCCGTACTTGAATCTATGAATCTTCCGGTCGGTGTTGTGCGGGGAACCAAGGGCGTCGAGCGTCACACGGTCACATTCTATGGGCAGGAGGCTCACTCCGGCTCCACGCCCATGCGCGTGCGCCGCGATGCCCTGGCCGCCGCCGCGAAGCTGGCACTTGAAATCCGTGCGATCGCAATAAAGCATCCCGACGCAGTAGCCACCATGGGCATAGTCAAAACATTTCCTGGCATCGTCACCGCTGTGGTGGGTCGCTGCGAAACTACACTCGACATGCGCGACCTCGATCCTGGCATCCTCGCTGAAATGCTTGCCGAGGCTCGTGACGCAAGCGAACGATTTGCCGTTGAAGAAGGCTGCACCGTGCATTGGTCAAGGATATGGAGCATCGATCCCATACCCTTCCACCCGCAACTGATCACTCTCTGCGAGGAAGCAGTGGTCGAAGTCACCGGCCACTCGTACTCATTGCCCTCCGGGCCGCTGCATGATGCGGCAGAAGTTGCGCGTGCCGGCATTCCCACCGCGATGATGTTCGTGCAGTCGCTGGCTGGCTTGAGCCACAATGCGGCTGAAAATACCCACGTCACTCATCTTGAAGCAGGCATAAAATCGTTCTATGTCCTAGCAGACAAGACAATGAAGTGGCTGGCGCAGCAGGGCGGATAAGACACCTGCCATCTCATCCGTCAGCGCACGTGAAGAATTCGTTGTTTGCATTATGAGATAGTGCATACTGGCAGTCCTGAAGATGATGCAAGTCGTCGCGCTTGCGGCCTGATGATCGAAATACGGAGCATCAAATCAATGAGTGATCGTCCAGGATTCGCCGAGAACTTCTCCGTCCATCCGGAGATAGCCGCGCGCTTCGACGACATTCATCCACCCCTCGATCTGCGGGCCGCCATTCCCGAAGCAAACCGCTGTCTCTTCTGCTTCGACGCGCCATGCACGACCGCCTGCCCGACACACATTGACGTGCCGCGCTTCATTCGAAAGATCACTACCGGCAACCTGACCGGCGCTGCCAACACCATTCTCGATGCAAATATTCTGGGCGGCAGCTGTGCACGCGCCTGTCCCGTTGATGTGCTCTGTGAAGGCGCATGCGTACTGCATCGTTTTAACAAGCAGCCCATTCAGATCGGAAAGCTTCAGCGTTTTGCCATCGATGCATTTCACACGAGCCACTCCGCGCTTCCCTTTCAGGCCGGCGCCGACACGGGACACTCCGTCGCATTAATCGGTGCAGGCCCAGCCTCTCTCGCGTGCGCCGCAGAGCTTCGCCGCCGCGGCGTAAACGCCACCATCTTCGACGCGCGCCCATTGCCCGGCGGCCTGAATACTTATGGTGTCGCCGAATACAAATTACCTGTCGAAGAAAGTCTGCGAGAGATCGACATGCTTGCCCAACTCGGCGTCCATTTTCAATTCAACACCACGATCGATCACGCTCGCCTGCGCGAACTGGAGCTGACACACGACGCCATTTTTCTCGGAATTGGGCTAGGCTCCATTCGCTCGCTCGATCTTCAGGGCAGACATCTGCAAGGAATCACAAATGCCCTCGATTTCATCGCAGGTTACAAGTCCGGAAGCATCCTGAACGCTCCCTCGAAAGTCGTCGTCATCGGCGCAGGCAATACAGCGATCGACGCAGCCATCGCGGCCGTTCGTCTTGGCGCGACTGATGTACAGGTCGCTTACCGGCAGAGCGCCGCACAAATGTCAGCCTTCCAGTTCGAGTACGAACACGCCTTGCAGGAAGGCGTGAGATTCCTGTGGCGCGTGCAGCCGACACGATTCTCAGGAGACACAACAGTTAAGACGATCGCCTTCAGTCGAACTCACACGGCGGAAGATGCCTCATCACTTCCGCTGCCCGCGTCTGAGTTTTCGGTGAGTGCCGACCTCGTCATTCTCGCCATCGGCCAATCAACGCACGCGCACTTTCTGGCCGACACAATTGCGTTGGAACGAGGGCGCATCGTGATTGATCGCACCACCTGCCAGACAACTCACCCGAAATATTTCGCCGGCGGCGACTGCTCCAACGGCGGTCGTGAAGTAGTCGACGCGGTAGCCGACGGTAAGCGCGCAGCCATCGGCATAGCTTCATGGCTGGAGACACAGAATGTCTGATCGAGCACTGCCTCCCTCCAAGCCCACGCTCGAAACCAATTTCTGCGGCATCCAGTGCATCAACCCCTTCTGGCTTGCCTCCGCGCCACCCACAAACACCGGCGACCAAATCATGCGCGCTTTCGATGCCGGGTGGGGCGGTGCCGTTTGGAAGACCATTGGTGCTCCCGTCACCAACGTGAGTTCGCGTTACTCATCGATAGATTGGGAGGGTCGCCGCATGATGGGCTTCAACAACATCGAACTCATCTCCGACCGTCCCACCGCCATCAACCTGCGTGAGATAGCCGACGTCAAGCGTCGTTATCCGAAGCACGTTGTCATCGCTTCATTAATGGTTGAGAGCAAACGTGAAAAATGGCACGAGATTGTGCGGAAGGCAGAAGACGCAGGTGCAGATGGCCTCGAACTTAACTTCGGTTGTCCGCACGGAATGAGTGAACGCGGCATGGGTTCGGCAGTCGGCCAGGTCCCCGAATATTGCGAGCAGATCACCGCCTGGGTCAAAGAAAAAGCCCGCACACCCGTCATCGTCAAACTCACGCCCAACATCTCCGACATCCGCATCGCTGCGCGCGCCGCGAAACGCGGAGGAGCAGATGCTCTCTCTGCCATCAACACCATCAACTCCATCACTGGCATCGACCTCGATACCTTCTTGCCCAATCCGAATGTCGGCGGAAAGAGTTCGCACGGCGGCTACTGTGGTCCTGCTGTAAAACCCATCGCGCTCAACATGGTGCAACAGATTCAATCCGACGCCACATCTGCTCTGCCGCTCTCCGGCATCGGTGGTATCGGATCATGGCGCGATGTCGCCGAATTCATCCTGCTTGGCTGCGGCAGTGTCCAGGTCTGTACCGCGGTGATGCACTTTGGCTATCGCATTGTCGAAGATATGCAGGATGGTCTGCTCCAGTGGATGGCCGAAAAAGGCTTTGCCAGTATCGACGATTTTCGCGGTCTATCGCTGCCGAACGTACGCGAGTGGAAGCATCTGAACCTTAACTACAAAATCGTCGCGCACATTCATGAAGACCTGTGCATCGGCTGCCAGCTTTGCTACACCGCTTGCTGGGATGGCGCCCACCAGTGCATTCATCTCGATCGTGCCTCGACAACAAAAGACACGACGCGCACACCCGCAATCATCGAGTTGGAGGCCGCCCGTCGCATCACCGTGACGCCGATCCCCAAGCTCGATAACGGCGCATCAGCTTACTCGAATAGCGCAACTCCGGAAGAGCGCATCCCGCGGGTCGATGAAGAGCACTGTGTCGGTTGCAATTTATGTTCCCTCGTCTGCCCCGTTCCGGAATGCATCACCATGGATGAGGTTGACAATGGCTTGCCACCTCAAACCTGGGAACAGCGTGTATCTTCAGAAACGGTTCCAGAGAACGCGACTCAAGTTCTAAACACAACCGGTTAGCAGGGCCGCACACTAAACAACTTGCAACAATAGGCCAATACATCGGAGAGCAGCATGGGCATCCTCATTCAAAATGGCACTGTCATCAATGCTGATGGCCGGCAGCGGGCGGATGTTCTCATCGATGGCCCGACCATCACACAGGTCGGCGTGGCCATTCCTGCCGCCGGTCATTCGCTCTTCGATGCGACCGGCCTGCTCCTCATGCCCGGCGGCATCGATGTGCATACTCATCTCGACATGCCCTTCGGCGGTACAGTCTCCGCGGATGATTATCGTACCGGCACCATGGCCGCAGCGGTCGGCGGCACTACCACGCTCATTGACTTCGCCCTGCAGAGCAAGGGCCACACCATGCGCGAGGCTTACGACACCTGGCGCGCAAAATCCCAGGGCAGAGCCTGCATCGATTACGGACTGCACATGGCCATCACCGATCTCGGGCCAGGTGATGGCTCCCAGGGCCTCCGTGAGATGGAAGAGATGGTCGACGAAGGTATCTCATCGTTCAAACTCTTCATGGCTTATCCAAATGTCCTGATGATCGATGATGGCCTGATGTTCAAGGTCATGCAAAAAGCGGCAGCCTTGAATGCCCTCTGCTGCGTGCACGCAGAGAACGGCAGCGCCATCGATATCGTCGTCGATCAGATGATTGCCGAAGGCAAGACCGCGCCGCACTACCACGCGCTTAGCCGCTCCACCAAGGCGGAAGCCGAAGCCACGCATCGTGCCATCGCCCTCGCCGAAATGGCAGGCGCCGTCGTGTACATCGTTCACCTCTCCAACGAAGACGCTCTTCGCGAACTCAGGCACGCTCAGGAACGGGGCCTTCATGCGCTCGCCGAAACCTGCACGCAATACCTGGTCCTTTCCATTGAAGAGCAGATGCCCGGCAAAAGTTGGGAGGAAGCAAAGTATGTCTTCACTCCACCTCTGCGTGAAAAGAAAAATCAGGCAGTCCTGTGGCGCGCGCTTGAAGACGGATCGCTCTCCGTCGTCTCGACAGACCATTGCCCCTTCCGTTTCGCTGATCAGAAATCACTCGGTAAAGATGACTTCAGAAAAATCCCGAATGGTGGTCCAGGCATCGAAAATCGTCTGCAAATCCTCTGGCACTTCGGCGTAAATGCCGGCCTGCTCACGCCCGAGAAGTTCGTTGAATTATGCTGCACCGCACCCGCGCGCATCTTCGGGATGCCGACCAAAGGCGTCATCGCTCCGGGCAGGGATGCCGACATTCTGCTCTGGGATCCGCAAGCCAGCTACACCATCACCGCCGCAACGCAAACCATGGCTACCGACTACTCCATGTTTGAGGGCTGGCAGATACAGGGCAATGCCCGCCATGTTTTCTCAAGAGGGGAACAAATTGTTGCTGACGGAAAATGGATCGGCACTGTCGGACGAGGCCAGTTTCTGAAACGCGAAGCAACTGCTGGAGGCCTCGCCGGATGATCACAGGTTCGCTCCCTACCGATCCGGATCTCGCTGGCTCTGACCCTCATCTTTACAACGAAGACCTCGCACCCACAACCACCGAACACCGCACCTGGAGCACTTACAACTACATCGCCCTCTGGTTTTCCATGTCGATGGAAGTGACGACCTACATGCTCGCGTCATCACTCATTGCAGGCGGCATGGATTGGAAGCAGGCTCTCTTCACCATCCTGCTCGGCAACTTGATTGTATTAATCCCCATGCTCCTCAATGCACACGCTGGCGCAAAATACGGCATACCTTTTCCTGTTTTCGTTCGCGCCAGTTTTGGCACGCGCGGCGCCAATCTTCCAGCCATGCTTCGTGCGCTGGTTGCCTGTGGATGGTTCGGCATCCAGTCCTGGCTCGGCGGGCAGGCTATTGCCGCAATGCTCGCCGTACTCTGGCCCGCAACTGCGCAGATGCCGTTCGTTCTATGGGCAAGCTTCCTCGGCTTCTGGCTTTTGAACATGGCAGTCGTGTGGAGTGGCGTCGAGTCCATACGCTTTCTACAGAGCTTCTCTGCACCATTCATGCTCATCATGTCACTCGCCCTGCTTTTCTGGATGCTGCACAAGGCCGGGGGCTTCGGCCCCATGCTCTCGACCCCGAGCCATTTCCATTCGACAACCAGCTTCCTTCATTTCTTCTTCCCGTCACTCACTGCCATGGTCGGTTATTGGGCCACGCTTTCTCTCAACATTCCGGACTTCACGCGCTACTCCAAATCACAGCATTCGCAAATCATCGGCCAGGCTTTTGGCTTACCAGTGGCGATGACGTTCTACTCTTTCATCGGCATCGCATGCACCTCGGCATCTGTCGTCATCTTCGGCGAACCCATCTGGTCTCCCATCACATTGCTCGGCAGGTTTCATCAACCCGTCGTCGCCTTCCTCGCACTCATCGTTCTGCTCATTGCCACGCTGAATGTAAACATCGGCGCGAACGTCGTCTCTCCCTCGAATGATTTCTCGAATCTGGCGCCGCGCCTCATCAGCTTCCGCACCGGCGGTCTTATCACCGGCTTTCTCGGCCTTGCGATGATGCCCTGGAAGCTCATGAGCAGCTTCGGCACTTACATTTTTGGATGGCTCATCGGCTACTCCGGTCTGCTCGGGCCGGTTGCGGGCATCATGGTCGCTGACTATTTCTTTATTCGCGGAACCAGGCTCGACGTCGTCTCGTTATACCGTCGCGGCGGTCCATACGAATACTCGAATGGCATTAATCCTCGCGCCCTGCTTGCGCTTGCGCTCGGTGTCTTCATCGCACTCATCGGCCTGGTTGTGCCCCGATTGCGCTTTCTATACGACTACGCGTGGTTTGTTGGCTTCCTCATCGCAGCGGCCTCTTACTACCTGCTGATGCGCTCTTCCCACCCACCACATCAATCCACCGAAGCACTCAGCCCGTAGTCGGCATAGTCGTATCCACACCGACCCGAATGCCTGTTGGCCATCGCGAAGTCACTGTCTTCAGACGTGTATAAAATCTCACGCCCTCCGCACCATAGACAGCATGATCTCCGAAAAGTGATCGCTTCCATCCGCCGAAGCTGTGAAATGCAATTGGCACTGGGATCGGAACATTGATGCCGACCATCCCTGCCTGCACGCGATGCGTAAAATCCCGCGCCGTATCACCATCACGCGTAAACAGCGAGGTCCCGTTCCCGAATTCGTGCTCGTTTACCAGTTGCAGCGCAGCTTCGAAGCTGTTCACGCGCACGATACCCAGCACCGGTCCAAAAATCTCGTCACGATAAATCGTCATCTCCGGCTTCACATGATCGAACAGACACGCCCCGAGAAAGAATCCTTTGCCCCTCACGGCTGCATGTTTCCGGCCATCGATCACCAGGCTCGCACCCTCGGCAATACCACTCTCCAGATAGCCGGCAACCTTGTCACGATGCGTTCCCGTCACCAGCGGACCAAGGTCGATTCCACCCGTCGTACCGTCCCCAACCTGCAATCTGCCAATGCGTTCCACAACTTTGCTCACAAGCACATCGCCCGTCGCTTCGCCGACCGTCACCGCGATTGAGATTGCCATGCATCGTTCACCCGCCGAGCCATATGCCGCGCCCACCAGCGCATCCGCCGCCTGGTCAAGGTCAGCGTCCGCCATCACCACCATGTGGTTCTTCGCGCCGCCCAGTGCCTGCACGCGTTTGCCGTGACTCGTTCCCTGCCGATAGACATATTCCGCAATCGGCGTCGAACCAACAAAACTGATCGCCTTTACCTGTGCATGTTCCAACAGCGCATCGACCGCAATCTTATCGCCCTGCACCACGTTGAATACCCCATCGGGCAGACCTGCCTCCTTCAACATTTGTGCGAGCAGAATCGATACGCCCGGATCACGTTCACTCGGCTTCAACACAAATGTATTGCCGCACGCGATAGCGATCGGGAACATCCACATCGGCACCATCGCCGGAAAATTGAAAGGAGTTATGCCGGCCACCACACCAAGCGGCTGCCGAAGCGACCAGCTATCAACCCCTCCGCCCACCTGTTCAGAAAATTCTCCTTTGAGCAGTTGGGGAATACCCGTCGCGAATTCCACCACTTCAAGACCGCGGATCGCCTCTCCCCTCGCATCGGAAAACACCTTGCCGTGCTCACTCGTGATAAGTGCGGCAACGTCATCCAACCGCGCTTCAAAGATTTCGCGAAACTTGAAAAGGACCCGTGCACGTCGCACGGCAGGCTGTGCCGACCACTCCGGAAATGCCGCCGTCGCTGACGCGACCGCTGCATTCACGTCTGCATTCGACGCCAGCACAACCTTCGCCTGCACCTGGCCTAACGCGGGGTTATACACTTCAGCAAAGCGGCCCGAATTGCCAGCGGCGCACTCACCATTGATCCAATGCGGAATTTCACGATGACGTATCCCGGCCTGCTTCCCATCAGTAACAGTAACAGTGCTTGACATGGAAAAACCTCCAGCGGAACAAAAGATACTCGTAGATTCGTCTTCGCATCCCGACCAGTAAGCGCCGTCCTAGTTCTTCAGGCCCGTCTTCGGATAGCCGGTCCAAACATATTCGAGTGCTTCCGGCAGTGTCTCCTCTCGGACAGCACGGTCAACATGCCCGGCATGACGCGCGAACACAAACTGGTAGTGATAATGCTTCGCAGCGAGCACACGCGCCATATTCTCATTCGCGAGCGTCCAGTCATGCATGTTGTCCCGCAGGGCATTCGGGTTGAACAGATCTGTATCGCCAACTTCCATCCAGATACACAGCGGCTTGGCCGGGCTATTCGGAATCAGGTGCTCATGAAATTCCCACGCACCATGCGGCATCTGCGGATCCGTAGGCCACTGCTGATTCACATATGTACCCGAGTAAGTCAGCACTCGGTGATACCACTCGGGGTGATACCACGCCATGATCAGTGCACACGAACCTCCCGAGCTGTTACCAATCGTCGCGCGGCCATCGGGATCTTTCGTCAGCTTCACTCCGTAGCGTGACTCAACCTGCGGTAGCACTTCGTGCTCGACCCACTCGGCATACCTGCCCGACATCGTGTCATACTCCAGGCCGCGCTCGCTGCCCTGCGCATCGCCTCCGCCATTGCTGATGGATATAGCGATCATGGCGGGCACTCGTTTCTCCGCGATCATGTTGTCGAGCACCGTAAACAAATTTCGATCCGGCCCATCGGCCCCGACAATAAATGGAGCGATCGTACCAGGCACATACTGCCTGGGGATATACACCGTCACCGCCCGCGTCCACGGAGCGGGATGGCTGGTCGGCACAAGCATCTTCGCAGGATCGGCAGGGTCAGCCGTGCCATACGTTCCAGCATCGCGCGCAACGCCAGGATAAAACTTGCTATCTGCGGAACTCATCTTGAAAGCCGACACTGTCCCTTGTGGCACTCCCGGCTGCACAGTCAGTTCGGGCGCAGGAACATAGTTCGGGCCGATAATAAAATTTCCATCCTCATTGGCCGGCGCATTGACGCCATCTCGCAATTCCTTCGCCTGCACGTAGCCTGGAGTATGTGGGTCGCGAACAGGCGCGGCCATCCCCTGCATCATAGAAAACGACACCGCCGCTAAAACGCACCCGCGTAGCAAACGAGACATCCGAAACCCTCATAAACTAAAGTGGCTCCATCATAATCCCGCATCACCTCTGTGCAATCAGCTTCCTGCGCACGCGAAATATTCATGCTCAGCGAGAAGCTATGAAGCTCTCCGGCGTTCCGTCGTCAGGGTTCACAAAGATGATGTCTTTAGGATCGCGCCTCGGCGCATCGACTGAAAGAAACACTACTGGCCCTTCCAGAATCGCAGGCAGCGCATGCACCACGGTGCGCTTGAAAAAGAGCAGGTCTCCCGTCTTGAATTCGGCGATGCCCGTGGCGTCTTCCATCCAGAACGTTCCTCGGCCCGCGATCACGTAAAGATACTCATCGCTGCCGGCGTGATAATGCGGAGGTGTCGGCCTGTACACCCGGAAAACGCGTGCGCTCGCCGACTCTTCATCCGTCAGGTAGGTGTCGAGAAGAAGCGTATCTGCCTTGTCAGGAAATGCCCTTGCTATTTCATGCACGTCAAACCGACTCGAGCTTTGCTTGCTCACCTCTTCTCCCTTCTCGTCAACCAACCTATCAGCCATTGCGAACCTTCACCAACCGTTTACTCAATCCTGCGGCGCCGGATCGGCCACCCGCCGACCATGATGATAGACCGCGGCGATCTTCCTGGTATTGCGAACATCTGCGAGAGGATCAGCATCCAGCACTAGGACATCAGCAGAAAAACCGGGCGATATCAGGCCAACATTCAGAGTCGGGTCCAGCGTATGCATCAGCACACCCGTCGATCCAGTGGCGTCCGCAATCGCCTGCAACGGTGTCAACCCTGCAGCTACCAAATCTTCAAGCTCGCGGTGCTCAGAGAAGCCCGGAACACGGCCGGCCATCGCGCCTGAATCCGTACCTGACGCAATCAGCACGCCCGCATCATAGAGGGCTTTCAGATTTCGGCGAGCCATTGCTTCATCCTGCTCATGCTGTTTTGTAGCCGGATCGGCCAGCGTCTTGGCCGTAAATCCAGGTTCCTCCAACTTCGCCAGCAACGCCGGACCGGCTGCCTGCCTGAAGAATTCACTCTTCATGATCGACGGGTCTTCAGCATAAACATAGAAAGCCTCATCGAGCGCAAGCGTCGGAATATACCAGGTGTGATGCTGCAGCATCGATTGAACAAAGGCCTCATCCACCGGCTTATCACGCACCGAATGTGCCAGCACATCAATGCCATCGTTCACCAGTTGGCGAGCATCTTCCAGAGCATACTCATGGGCCGCCACATGTAGATGCTTTCTATGCGCCTCGTCAATCACAGCCGCATAAATCGCCGGATCCATCTTCGGCGCCTTCCCATGCAGCGGGTCGACCCACACCTTC
This sequence comes from uncultured Acetobacteraceae bacterium, assembly GCA_964658655.1. Classification (GTDB taxonomy): domain Bacteria; phylum Acidobacteriota; class Terriglobia; order Terriglobales; family Acidobacteriaceae. The sequence goes on from CAZZZL010000001.1 coordinate 97,378, forward strand.
ACGATATCTGCGCGATGCTTTGCAAACGCGTCTACATCCCGTCTCGCCTCATCTGCTGTCGCGGGCCGATCGACCTGGTCGGGCGCTGCTGCAAGCGGTGGCGCTCCATTCGGTTCGCCTATACCGCGTCCCGCAGTAAGCATAGTCGCGCCTTCGAGAGAGCCCGCGCGCTGTTGCTCACGCAGTGTGTACACCAGGTCGCGATTCATCCCCAGCGTCAGTACCGTCGTCACACCATATCGCTCAAATTGTTTCAGCGCCGCCGTCACGTTCTCAACGGTATATTCCGTGGCACTGTTCTCTGCATTGTCCTTAAGCACACCGACATGAGAATGGGCACTGATCAAACCGGGCATTACTGTCTTTCCCGTGCAGTCGATCCACTCCACGCCTGCAGGCTTCGCAGTTGGCGCGGGTGAGATTTTTACGATAAGTCCTGCCTGAAAGACAACGTCGACATGCTCACGAGCCGGACCGCCCGACCCATCTATTAATGTCGCATTGTGCAAAACAGTCATCCGCTGCGCCGCCAGCCCAGAAGCCATACAGATGGCGACAGCAAATATCGATAGTCTACGAGTGACACGCATCAACATTCCTCCTCATGATTTCGCATTGTTTCGCCATTGAGATGGATGCCCGCAGTTATCCTTGCGTTCGCTTATGGCATCGGTGCCCCGCAAATTGCCGACTTCGTCAGATGCTGCCGTCACGGAACCATCGGAAAGACCAGGGCGGCCCAGCCTGCTTTCATCCCAGGAGGTTGTCCAGAGGTCGATCGAGTACCCGGTCGAAGTCTTATGACGGCGCCCCCTTCACTTATCGAGCCTGGTGAAAGGGCGCGATGGATGATAAAACCATTGATATCGCCAGGTCGTGCTTCAGTGAGAGTCGGGAGGGCGTCCAGAATGCGGCAATCGACCAAGAAGCGTTTTTAGCCCTGTGAGCTCTCTCAGCAGCTCCCGCAATGCAGCCCGGCGCAGGTCCGACACCCACCGTGAGCAACACTTGTATACTGACGCAGTGTCGAGTACATTAACATCTTTGCAGAGTCAGTCGATGCACCTAAGCCTTCGCTACGACCTGCTGCACAAAGGTACTCTGATAGCATTCACTCTGAGCTACGCCGGTCAGAAGACACGAGACGTGGCGCACGCCACATTGCGTACTGCCTGCGACTACCTCGAAGGGTTCATTGAAGCCTGCAACCTTTAATAGGACGAGCAGCGCCCTACGTTGGATGAAAGATCTGAGACGTGGCCGAAAGGTGAAATGCCTACTGCATTCCGGCATGAATCAGCGCTCACCAGGAATTTTCAGCGCTGACCAGATGGACGCCTTCGCAGACCTTCCCAGCAAGCCACCGGACTGATACGGATAAGTAACGCAACTCTCACCGTTTCACACGCAATATAGAGGTCAACGGAGCAGGCCGCATACGAACTACTCGATCGGCCTTGTAATCAAGAGCATATCCTGCTGTACTGTCCTTTCCGCCAACCAATTTTGGTGGGTCGAACACCGTCAGACCAGCTTAGATCGCTGCGTTTGAGTGGATGCAGGCAGAAAGCAACTTAACAGGTGATCGAGAAGATGACCGGCCTTTCATTCCTACCGCCATAAAGATGAAATGTCCGCCTGCGTCCAATGAAAAGATGAACTTAAGATCGTTAAGAAGACCGAAAAGGCTTTTCCTCAATATTCGCCTTGGAGAGCACATGAGCCATAGTGTTTATAAGTGCTGGCGCAAAAAAAATGAACTTATCTGCGTATACAGACCATTCTTTAAACGTGTTAAGTCATGAGCTTCGGAAGATAGGCATTGTCAGTCTTTCTGACAAGGTACGGCGGGTAGTCGCGGCATGACAAACTCTGAGACAGAACTTGAGGAGATGGTGCGCAAGGCAGCCATGATCAGTATGGATAGGTTGAATCGGCGACATTTCACTGCTGTTCAAGGTTACGAAGTCACGCATCGGCAGTCCTTCCCTCGTGCGGGACATGGCGACCACAGAAAACGTCATGGTCGGTGACGGGCCAGAGACGGTGATCGAAAGACTGCGAATCCTGCGAATACCTGGGGATGCAAGGCGCGTGGCTGGTGTGGCAAAACAGTCGGACGCATCAGTCTGACGGTTTGAAAAGAGGTCACAGATGATCGAAGTCGAGGACGGAAGTTGCGGTCTAATGATCTGCCCAAGCCCACCATGGAAGATCCTGGCTATGAACAACGACTAAGCAGCAGCCTACGCCATGCAATCGGACACGCTCGCGAGCATGGCAACGGTTCGATCTTGCCAGCCGAAAAACTTCAAAGTTGGCATCGTCTCCTGCGTCGCATGCTTTAGCAGTGCTGCCATGCCGCGGTGATGCTTACGATCCTGCGGCGTCAGCAAAAAAGGCAGAACTCTGCGACGATAAAATACAATGAGGTAATCGAGCCCATGGTCGATCACTCCAATGGATACAAATCAATCAATTCGACTAAGTAGCGATGCGTGGCAATAGCAGGAATCCTTCAAATGCCACTGGCGTGAAGGAAGTGCGGAGATGGGCGAAGTCTCTACCGCATGCGAGCAGCGTTGATTAATCTGGGCTGCGGTCCCGGCTTTCCTATCACCGCCGTATTGATCGAAGAAGGACTCGAAATTTTCCGAGTGCATGCGGCGCCATCTTTTGTCGAAGCGTTCCAAAAGAATCTGCCAGGCACACCAGTGCTTCGCGAATCCGTCCTCGAGTCGAGCTTCTTTGATCGCAAGTTTCACGCGCTCCTGTCGATCGGGCTCATATTCCTTCTGGAACGCTGAGCACGGTATCGACTGATGCGCAGATTTGCCGATTCCCTGCTTCCGGGTGGCCGTCTCTTGATTACCTCACCTGCCGAACCTCATGTCTGGACCGATGTCTTGACCGGCATAGAGTCACGCTCTCTTGGAGCGGTGAAGTTGCGCGGCCGGCTCGCGGCAACTGGTCCGGCTGTCGCTCGAGAATGAAGACGAGGACAAAACCACTATGTCTGCGCTTCTTATACCGGCCCGGAATCCGCCACCAGTGCGCCGTCTATTGGCAGGTCGAATCTTTAGCTCCCCCTGAACAACACCGCGAAAAGATGCAGGGACGCCTGGGTCTGTTACGGCGCATCACCCGCCCGCCTCAAGAAGCACACAAAACGGCCCATGTTCGCTCTGAAAAATGCAGGCGCTCAACGCGATCGTATTGCGGCTGGCTTTTGCGCCATCGGCGTACAGGCCAACCGTCGGAATCGACATCGTAGATCCTGACGGCAGCAGCGCCTTGAAATTTCCGGCAATCGTATTCGTTAGCTCCCCGATCACATCGCTTACATCGTCATTTACCTCTTCCGGTCTTCTCAGTGACATGAAGTTGGCGGTAAAGGCAAATGCCAGCGGCAGTGTACACTCCAGCGTCATGGAGCCCTCCCACGTGCCGGAAAAGCGGACGCGGGCCCAGATCAGCGGCTCGGCGGGTGGCCATGCTGCGGTAGCAGGCGACACCGCGATTGCAGCCATCATCTGGAAAATTTCTGTTACCAGCCTCGCCTGATCGGCGACATGTGGCTGCAATACTGAGCTTCTAGCCATGAGTGCGTCCTACCTTTTTCGATAAATGGCCGTGGTTTTGTCCGGCAGCTTCTCGAACTTGTCCTGCAGGTTCTGCACGGATTCCGCACCGCCCAGAAACAGATAGCCTCCCGGTTCCAGTACCTGCCATAGTTGATTCAGGATTTTTATCTTTGTCTCAATGTCGAAATAGATCAGCACATTTCGGCAGAAGATAATGTGAAATCGACCAAGTCCCGCCATGGACTGACGTAGATCGAATCGACGAAACTTTACCATCGAGCGGATTTCATCCTTCAACCGCCAGTCGATGCCCTCGCGAGTGAAGTACTTTACCAGGTATGCCGCCGGCAGCCCGCGGTTCACTTCAAACTGCACGTACTTTGCAGCGCGCGCACAATCGAGAATCTGCTCCGAAATGTCTGTACCAAGTATGTTGGTCTCGCGCGATACCAGGCCCTGTTCCTTGATCAACATTGCGATGCTGTAGGCCTCCTGGCCTGAGGAAGCAGCAGCCGACCAGACGTTCAAGCTCTGCCGCGCCGGGAGACTCTCCATCAGTTCCGGAAGCAGTTCCGACTTAAGGGCTTGGAACGGCGCCATATCCCGGAAGAAAAGGGTCTCGTTGGTCGTGAGCGCTTCCATCACCAGTTGCGAAAGCCCGGCGGGTATCCGCGAGCGCAGCCTGGCGCACAATTCATCAAGCGTTTTTAGGCCCGCTGTCCGGGCAACCGGCATGAGCCGGGACTCGAATAGATAGTGCTTGTCTCCGTCGAGGACGATGCCTGATCCTCGATAGATTTCCTGCTGCAAAAACTTGTAGTTTTCCGCCGACAGCAGCGCACTCCGGTTTCCTGCCGCCGGGCTTGCGCCATTTGGAACTGCGCTCTGCATATTCATATCTTCGGCACCCGTCGAAGAATCGCAGGCGCAAGCTCGTCCAGACTCACGACCGCGTCTGCGAGACCGGCTTCAATGACTGCCCCCGGCATACCCCAGACCACGCTCGACGCCCGGTCCTGGGCAAGCACATATGCGCCCGCCCGTTTAAGGAGCTCCGTTCCGCGCAGCCCATCCTGGCCCATTCCCGTCAGCATGACTGCCAGTGATCTGCTCCCATACACAGCGCAAACAGACCGAAACAGCGAGTCCACGGCCGGTCGGCAAGAGTTTTCCCGCTCGCCTTCATCAAGAGTCACTTGAACGTTATGAAGGACCCGCTTCAGTCGCATGTGCCGGTCCCCGGGCGCCAGCAGCGCTTGCCCCGCTTTTAGAACCATTCCCTCCTCTGCCTCCAGCACCTCGATGGAACATTCGGTGTTAAGGCGTTCAGCGAGCTGCCGGGTGAAGATTGGTGGCATATGCTGCACAATCACGATGGGGACTGGAAAATTCACAGGTAGTCTCGGCAGCAGGTTCAGCAAGGCCGTGGGCCCCCCAGTGGATACACCAATTGTTACAACCTCGCATTGTGCTGGACCGCTAACGGGCGTCAGGAATGCGGGATCTCTCGCATTTTTGTTGATCAACGACGCCAACCGCGTGGCCGGCGCCGGTTGCACCGGCAGTCGTACAGAAGAAGAATGGCGTTCCTTTGGAAAGAACTGCTTGATCTTTGGCAGCAATTCCAGACGGAGTGCCTCGAGCGCATTTTCGACGGATGCACCGCCGGATGGCTTGGTCACGTAGTCATTTGCACCCCTAACCAGGGCCTCGATCGTGGATTGACCGCCGTGCGTGGTGAGCGTACTGCACATGATGATGAAAGCTTTCGATCCGCGGGCCCGCAAAGCACTCACGGTGGCCAGGCCGTCCATCTGTGGCATTTCTATGTCCATGGTGATAACGTCCGGATGCAAATGCGCCTCCTGCAGAAGCGCCATGGCTCCGTTCGCAGCAGAGCCAACGACTTCAAATGCACCGTCCTCGGTAAGCAGGCGTGTCACGAACCTCCGGATTACGAGCGAATCGTCGACAACTAGCACACGTATCCTTTTTCCGAGAGCGACGGAGGGCACCTTCCAGTGGGTAGCCACTGACTCGGCTTGATCTTTCAATGACTGCAAATTTCAAGGATGCGCAGCTTTTCCTCGACCATCTGCGCAGTGAACGGCTTCATGATGTACTCATCGGCCCCTGCCGTGAGCGCCTCCACCATCTGATCGACATTCGTTTCAGTGGTGACCATGATAATTCTGACAGCTGCATAGCGCGGCTGTGCACGCAGCGCTTTTACAAACTCAAGTCCATTCATTTCAGGCATATTCCAATCTGCCAGAACCAGCACAATCCTGTTGTCATCCGCACTATGACTCTCAGTGTCCATCACGGCCAGCGCCTCGATGCCATTCGAAGCCTGCACTGTCGCAAATCCGAGCGTGGTCAGTATTTTCGAAAGTACTCCCCGCATGGCGCGGGAGTCGTCAAGGATAAGAGCCTTCGCAACATTTTCCATCAATACTCCTCTGGCAGAACTGGCGGAACTCAGCCAGCGTCTGACGTTTCAGAACGCATGTTGATCACGCTTTCGCTTCGACGATCGCTACCCGCTACCCGTTGGTTCATGCAAAGTCAAGAACCTGGAGGCCATCCTTATAAGCAGCACGAACTGATCACTCTTCTTTTAGAACAACCGATCAAACCAAGGCCATCTGCCTTAAGACACGGACGGTGTCTTGACCTCAGCTTCTGCGGGCTGATCCAGCAAAGCCGATCATTCAATCCTCGTTGGCACTCCACCGTTTGAGACAGCGTAGGTCATATTTAGACCTAAGCTCTGCCTGAATTTCAGTCGACGCACTTTCCAAAAATTGCTCAGACTGCATGTCGTCGAACAAACTTGCGGCATCACTTTTCCAAACTTTCGTGACCGGAGATCGTGCTCCGCCAGTCGAATTCATGCAGCCCATGATTTGCCTCCCAACCAAGTCGGCGAACAATGCCGAAAAACTTTTCCCCGCTGTCTGAACGCTATGGACTTTTCTCTCCCGGGAGGCGCCCTCAGCTTTTTCCAGTGCTTGCCATCCTTTGCAGGTGTGCGGCCATTTCGCTTAGTGATCTCGCTGCCGTCTGGGTTTGCGCAGCACCGGTGAGGGTCAGTTCAGCCGAGTGCGCAACTCCCGCGATGCTGGTCGCAATCTCTCCGGAACCCATTGCTGCTTCCGTGACATTGCGCCCGATCTCGGCGGTAGTCGCCGTTTGCTCTTCCACGGCCGAAGCAATGACATTGGAGATGTCGTTCACTTCGGTAATAATGTGAGTTACCTCTGCGATTGCCCTGACTGCAGCGCCGGTATCGGTTTGAATGGCCTCAATCTTCTGTCCGATCTCCTCGGTCGCGCGAGCTGTTTCCTTGGCAAGTTCCTTAACCTCATTAGCCACCACAGCAAAACCTCTGCCCGCTTCTCCGGCTCGTGCAGCTTCAATCGTCGCGTTCAAAGCAAGCAGGTTCGTCTGTTGGGCGATAGAGGTGATCACCTTGATGACCTTGCCAATCTCCAGACTTGATGTACCCAACTGCTGAATAGTCTTGTTGGTTGACTCGGCAATCGTCACAGCATTCTTTGCCACGCGAGCTGCCTCCGTCGCACTCTTGGAGATCTCTCTGATCGATACCATCATCTCTTCAGAGCTTGCAGCGACAACGTTCACATTGGACGAAACCCGCATGCTGGTCTCTGAAACTGAATTCGCCTGTCGAGATGTTCCTTCGGCGTGGGTCGAAAGCTCCTGGCTGACAGTGGTCAACTCTTCTGCGGAGCCTGCGATCGTTACGGAGATATCGCCGATTGAAACCATGAGGCTGGACATCTCTTCGCGCATCTTCACCCTGACAGTCACATCGGCGGCAAACTTTACAATTTTGCTGATTTTTCCGTTGAGATCCAGTATGGGATGATACGAAGCTTCAATCCAGACTGGCTTTCCTCCCTTCGCGATTCTCTTAAATTCTGCCGACTGGAATTCACCGCGGTTCAGCTTCGCCCAGAACTCGGTGTACTCCTCGGTATTCTGAGATCCCTGTTCCAAGAACATCCGGTGGTGGCGCCCCTTGATTTCGTCCAGCGTATAGCCCATTAAATGCAGGAAATTCTCATTTGCCGCCAGCACTGTTCCATCCAGGGCGAACTCGATGATGGCCTGAGATTTATTGATGGCTGCGATCTGTCCGGAGGCGTCAGCGGAGATCAACTTCTTTGCAGTGATATCGGTGGCGAACTTGATCACCTTTGCTGGCTTCCCGTCCTTGTCGAGAATCGGATTGTAAGAGGCAAGGATCCAGACCTCTTTACCGTTTTTGCCCAGTCGCTTGTATTCCGATATCTGGTACTCGCCGCGATTGAGGCTCTTCCAGAAGGATGCATACTCGGGCGAATTCGCGTATTCTGCGTTGACAAACAAGCGGTGCGACTGGCCCTTGATTTCTGCAAGGGTGTATCCCATCAAGTTGAGGAAATTCTCATTCGCCGTGAGAATAGTGCCGTTCAAATCGAACTCAATAACTGCCTGGGACCTGTTGATGGCGGTGATCTGGTAACCGTATTCCATGTTGGTCTGCTGCTGCCTGTATCGCTCGGTAATTTCAGACCACTCGAGGATGTTGCCGCTATACCTGCCTTCGCTGTCGTGGACAGCGCTTACACGAAGCTCGAATCGCAGCGGACCTACTGTAATTTCACCCCGGTGGGGTAAGTTCTTGGGGTCTGCCATCATCGTTCGCTGGTGGGATGGATCCTTGTGAAACCTGTCGATGCATGTCCCCAGGAAGGCCTTAGTGGAGAAGTTTGGCCAGATGGTGGAAAATTCCGCCTCATACTTACGAAGCATCGCCATCGTCGCATCGTTCGCGTAATGAACGATGAAATCCCGATCGACCATCATCACCGCAGTCGAGATGGTATCGACAACCAGCTTGAGTTTTTCGAGGAGAAGTTTTGACTCATTGTCTACGGCAATGACAGGTGGCTCGACGGAAGCATCGCCAACACCAGCAGCCGGTGTTTTTCCAATGCCAGCCAGTGCCGGACCGGCGACTTTTGACTTCGTTGCATGTCTCTTCAATGGAAGCTGACTAATCACTAAACTGCCGTTGCTGCCAATTGCCACTGTCGTCGACCTTGACCTTCCAACACTGTTGACTACACTTGAGTTGACCGCTTAGGCAAAACACACGGCCGCCTTTCGATTGCAGTAGTACGATTGACAAATTTGTCGCCGATGCTACTGCATAATTCCTCTCGCTCGGCCACAGTGAGCCAGCCCGGCTGACCTCAAAGAGCACCCGCGGCAATGACTTGCTCCGTGTTCAAAATCAGCAGCAGGCAGGACTTCAGCTGGTGGACACCTTTCAGTAACGCTCTCTGCTCCGCAGGAAGGTTTTCGGGTAGCTGCGTCGACGCCTGATCCTCAGCCAGCGCTGGTACATCGATGACATCGCATATCTCATCCACCAAAAGGCTGACCGGACCACCCTCGCTGTGAACAACGATATTCATCGACGGGGGACTATCCGGGCCGAGCCGACTTAGTCCGAGAATCCTTCGCATATCGAGAGCGGTGACGATTTGGCCACGAAGGTTAATGAGACCTTCTACCGCCGCGGGAGCCAGCGGGACCGTTGCCATCTCCTGCGAACGCATTAGTTCCTGGACATGACACAGCTCAATTCCCATGAACAGCTGGCCAACCTTAAAAGTTGCGAACTGCTCGGCTACACCCTGCCTTTCAGCCAACGCCTCGACTGCGGCCCCTGCAATTTCCTGCGCCGTGGTTGGTGTCATCGCGATGCTCCCGCGCCTGCTAGTTGCGTGAATGAGCCGGACCCAGATTGCCGGGTTGCATATCGTTGAGACAGCGCTTCGATACTGGCCAGAATCATTTCGCGCTCGGTGACATCTATACTCACGTCCACTGCTTGGCTGACGTGATCCATATGCCGTCCGCCGCCCTGTGTCCCCAATGCTGTAATGCCGATCACTGGAAGCCCGCGAGTTTCTGCTCCCTGGCGGATGCTCCTGATCACGTCCGACGCTTCCTTATCGTCGCCAGGGAACGTTCCAGATTCGAGCGACACGATCATCACGTCGACAGCAGTTCGCTCCAGAACCTTCGCAGCTTGGCTTAAATTAGGAAACTCGATCACCCTATGACCATGCATCTCGAGGTAGCTGCGCATGATACCGCGGGATATTTTCCTTTGGTCCACCAGCAGTACTGTCTGGCCCTCACTGGACGACACAGCCAGGCTTTCCCCAGACGCTGCCGCCGATTCAGTCAGCAATGCAGCAAGGTCTACGAAATCAGTTATCTTGCCACCGACTACGCCTGAACCCAGCAGACCGAAAGTTGAGCTTGCGCGCTTGATGGTCACATGGTCATCAACGATATCGAGGATCTCATCGACCACCATGCCCACGTATCGGCCCGCTTCGCTGAAGACAATTACCTGGAGAGTCTCTGCATTCATCTCAAGCGCATCAGATCCGGGATCCAGCAGGCGGCTGAGCGAGAAGAGCGGCAGGATCGCCTCGCGATAGCGAACGACCGGAGTTCCACCGGCGTACTCTATCCGCGTGGCAGCCACCTCTTCCAACCGCGCGACGACGGAAAGCGGCAAAACCAGACGGACAAACCTCCCAGACCGGAAAAGAAGCATCATCTGCGGCGCTTCCGCGACGTTGCCTTCTGTAGCGCTCGCAGAGCGGTTACGCTCGAGTGGCTGTGACAACATATTTGCAAGTCTTGCAACACCCGTGACGTCCAGGATAAGCGCGATTCTTCCGTCACCCATGATGGTTGCTCCGACATAGCAACTCAGTGACTTCAGCTGTTTGCCAAGGGCTTTCACGACAATTTCCTGTGTGTCGTTGACTTCGTCCACAACTAGACCGAATGCCGTATCTTCCGCCTTGACGACGACAATGTTAATTACATCGTCCGGCTTGCGAACTGACGGAAGCCCCAACACATCACTTAGATACGCAAGAGGCAGCAGCTTGCCGCGACGCCGATAGACCTCTGCACCGTGGATTCGCTCAATCTGCTGGCGATCCTTGTTTCCTTCCAGGCGCACCAGTTCCAGCAGGTTCGCCTGCGGAATCACAAACCGGTGTTCGCGGGAAGACTGCGCAACTTCGTTGGGCGGGTTCGGGACGCCAGCCGGGGTACTGCTGCGAACGCATACAATCAGCCCGGGAATTATCGCGAGTGTCAACGGTATTTTGATCTTGATCGTCGTCCCGGCACCTGCGCGATTCGCCAGTTCCACCGTGCCGCCGATCTTTTCGATGTTGGTCTTCACAACATCCATGCCGACGCCGCGGCCTGAAATGCTGGTCACTTTTTCGGCCGTCGAGAAGCCAGGATGAAAGATCAGCCGCAACGCCTCCCACTCGGTCATCTGCGCCGCCTGCTCTGCGCGCAGGATCCCTTTTTCAATCGCCTTGCGCTTCATCCTCTCGGTGTCGAACCCGGCACCGTCATCTGAAATCTCGATGTTGACGTGGCCGCCCTCATGGAAGGCTCGCAATACGATCGTTCCTTCGGCCCTTTTTCCCTTAGCGGTGCGGGCCGCCAGCGTCTCGATACCATGATCACAAGAATTGCGAACGATGTGGGTAAGCGGGTCTTTGATCGCCTCGATGATCGTTTTGTCGAGTTCGGTCTCCGCGCCCTCCATCACGATCGCTATCTTTTTTCCCATTTCAGAAGCGAGGTCCCGCACCACGCGCGGCAACTTGTTCCACACAACCCCGATCGGCTGCATGCGCGTACGCATCACGCCTTCCTGTAACTCGCTGGTAATTAGGTTCAACCTCTGGGCGGTAGCGCTGGTCGTCGAAGATTGCGCTGCTCCCTGCAGAATTTGGTTTCGCGCCAGGACAAGTTCTCCCACCAGGTTCATCAACTTGTCGAGCAGATTGACCTCGACCCTGATCGTCGAATTAGAGGAGTTCTGGTCATCGGGCCGTCGCCGGCGCTTCGATTCCCCATCCCCCGGGCGTTCGTCAGCGGCCACATCTTCAACCGCCGCCGCATGCGGATGCTGCGCTCCCGATCGTGTTTCGCTTTGTACTACCGATGCATCCGCGGAGCTATGCACAGCCGGATGCGCTCGCTCCGACGCCGCATGTTCCCGCTCAACCTCTGCACGCACTGCGGCTTCTTGCCTGTCAGAAGCAACGCGTTCAGGATTGCGCCGTTCCACGTGTCCCAAATCCTTCGCGTTCTTACTGAGAGCTGCAGGCGAATCGCCGCTCAGGTACGCCTGTTCAAGGCGCTCGCGCAGACCATCGTAAATATCTGCACCTTCGTCTCCACTCAGCTCTACCTGGACCAGCACTGCACGTACTGCGTCAACCGTCGCAAGCACCAGCGAGACCAGCTCAGGGGTAAGGTCGCGTTGCTTTTCCCGCACCTGACCCAGAATGTTTTCTGCCACATGGGTGATCGAGCCCAGTATCTTGAAGCCGAAGAACCCGGAGGTACCCTTTATGGTGTGAATCGTCCGGAAGACGCTGGCAATCAGCTTCTCGTCCTTCGGATTCTTCTCCAACTCGACAATTTCCTGGTCGAGATTGGCGAGGTTCTCATTACTCTCGATCAGAAAGTCGCGGATCTCTTCGGCGAACTCCATCCCTGCTCCTCATGACACAACATGACCCAAGCCAACAATTTGCGCTGGCCGATGTCACCATTTCGTACGCCGCAGTTCGTTGAACGGCCTTCTGTGTGTATCGACAGAACCTTCGGTCAGGATGAGAAAAAAATTGAGATCTGCGTTCACGAGGTCTGCATTTACAAGACAAACTGACCCCGATGCCGGCCGGGAAATCTCTCGATTGACTTCAGCATGAAATTGACTCGCCCTTGCCCTCGACTGAGCACGCAGAGTGCCACTCAAGGGCAGCCAGGATTAGCTCACTCAAAGAATGGGATTTTCTCAATTACCGCTTCGCCAGTGCCCGGCCACTCCCGTGCCAGCGTCAGGCCAACCACATCGCAGCACGTCAGCGCGATGCACGGCCCCATAGCAACAACTCAGTTGCCGCGACTCACACCGGAGCATAATCAATTCGGTTGCGAATGGACTGACTAAAAAGAGCGCGAATCCTCTTTACGTTTCAACGGCTCACCTGGGCTACTGCTGGCGCTGTGTCCTGCAGGGATTTCAGATAGTTGCCATACCCGATAATCAACGTCGAGCCGATCAGCAGCGTCAGCCCCAACGTCACCAGGCCTTTCGTCCGCCGGCTCGTCCCGATCCACTCCTTCAGGACCAGTCCCCACAGCGTCGCAAAAATGATGATCGACGCCATGTGCAGCGCCCATGATGAAAAGTCATACTTGCCCATCTTGGTCTGGCCCAGCGAGTAAAAGAAAAACTGGAAGTACCAGATCACCCCGGCCAGTGCGGCAAAGAAATAGTTCTGCAGCAGCGTGACCGGCGAAATGCGCTTAGCCAAGTGACCCAGCTGCACCGGATCGACATACTGCAGCGTCTCACCGCTCGTCTTCGCCGCCCGCATCGGATTGTTGCCTGGCTCCCCTCCAAATTGCTTGAAAGAATGGTTGCGGAGGATCAAGACCAGCGACCAAACAAAATTGGTGGCAAATCCACCCCACAGCACCACCACCAGCACCGGCAGATTCTGCCACAGGTCCAGCCGTCCCTCGGCCAGCAGTCGTTGTTTCGCAACCGCGGCAATCGGTGCTCCAGCCGTCAGACCAAAGGCGAAAAACGCACTCATCACTCCGGCAAATACGGCGACCGCAAGGCCGCGCACCAGCGAAAAATCAGACTCGCCAGCCTCGATCCGTTCTTCCGCCGTTACCTCGCGCTCTTTTGACCATCCGGCAAATCCGTTCACTGCAACCGCAACCAGGCACACCAGCACGCCGAGCAGGATCACCTGTCCTGACCTCTCATGCATGATGGTATGAATTGCCCCACTATAAATAGGCGGAATCAACGTGCCGAACGCAGTGCACAGGCCGAGTGAGATCGAATACCCCAGGGCAATCCCAAGGTACCGGACCGACAGGCCGAACGTCAGGCCGCCCACACCCCACAGCGCTCCGAATACTATGGCGTAGATCAATGAAGAATGTGGCGAGGCGCCGAGCACACTGAAGAGGTGCGGCACAAAAATCGACGCAATCACCACCGGCGCAACAATCCACGCTGCAAATCCCTGGACGATCCAGTAAATCTCCCAGGACCACCGCTTGATCCCGCGGAATGGAATAAAGTTGGTTGCGGAGGCGAAGCCGCCTATCCAGTGATACACAATACCGATAAACGGGTTAGCTCCCACAAGCCCTCGAGGACAACACTAATTTCCCTTTTTGTTGATCCTTGCGCATAACCGGATTACTCTATCCGACCAGAGTTGCTTTTGGGAAATATAATCTCTATTGAATCGAACGGTCCGGCCGCATCGGCCATGGAGGCACTTCTGAGGGTCTCGCTTTTCATCACCTGCTACAACGACACGCTCTTTCCCGAGTCGGGCCAGGCCGTCGTCCGTGTACTCGAACGCCTCGGCCATACCGTCGACTTCCCCGCCGGACAGACCTGTTGCGGCCAGATGCACTACAACACCGGCTACCAGCAGGACGCCATGCCCCTTCTGCCGCGCTTCATCGAGCAGTTCCGCCACGCCGAGGCCGTCGTTGTCCCCTCGTCCAGTTGCGTCGCCATGATGCGCGAACATTACCCGTCTATGGCTGAGCGCCTGCAGGCGACCGGCGATCATCCGGGTATCACCGACGAAGTTGCGTCCCTCCTGCCCCGCGTCTGGGAATTTTCAGCTTTCCTCACCGAATGTCTCGGCCTCACCGATGTCGGCGCCTACTACCCGCACCGCGTCACCTATCACGCAAGCTGCCATGGCCTGCGTTCGTTGAATCTCGGCGACGGACCATTATCACTCCTGCGTTCTGTTCGCGGCATCGATCTTGTCCCGCTCGATCACGTCGAACAGTGTTGCGGCTTCGGCGGCACCTTCGCCGTCAAGAATGCAGATGTCTCCAGCGCCATGCTTGCCGAAAAAACAACGGCTATCCTCAACACAAGGGCAGAAGTCTGCACCGCCTGCGATAACAGCTGCCTCATGCACATCGCCGGAGCACTTCACCGTCAACGCACCGGCGTCCGTACCGTCCACCTCGCTCAAATACTAGCCGGTGAAGAAGGACAGTAAGTCATGAGCACTTTAACGACCATAGAGCCAGCCTCGGGACCCCTCGACCCGCGCACCGCCGCGTCCTTTCCCATCGCGGCCCATGCAGCCGTCGGCAACACGCAGCTGCGCAGGAATGTCCGCCACGCCACCGAAGTTATCCAGACTAAGCGTGCCCGTGTCGTCGGCGAGATGCCTGACTGGCAGGCCCTGCGCGAAGCTGGCAAGCGCATCCGCGAACACACCATGCAGCACCTCGACGCCTACCTGCTGCAGTTCGAAGAGAACTGCGTCCGCGCCGGCGGTCAGGTGCACTGGGCGCGCGATGCAGAAGAAGCCCGGCAGATCGTCGTTCGACTCGCCATCCAGGCGAACGAAGCGAGTCCCGTCAAAGAAGTCATCAAGATCAAGTCGATGACTACGGAAGAAATTCAGCTCAACCACGCTCTCGCCGCCGCCGGTGTCACGCCTTATGAGACTGATCTCGCCGAACTCATCATCCAACTCGGCCACGACCAGCCTTCGCACATCGTCGTCCCGGCATTGCACAAAAACCGCCAGCAGATTCGCGACATCTTTATCCGCGAAATGAACCTGCCCGACCTCGGCGAGTCACCCCAGGACCTGGCCGACGCAGCTCGCAGTTTTCTGCGCGAGAAATTTCTCCGCGTGCAGACCGCCATCAGCGGCGCCAACTTCCTCATCGCAGAAACCGGCGGCGTCTGTGTCGTGGAGAGCGAGGGCAATGGCCGCATGTGTCTCACTCTGCCCCGAACGCTCATTACCATCGCAGGCTTCGACAAGGTCATCCCGCGCTACCAGGATCTCGAAGTACTTCTGCAGACTCTTCCGCGCAGCGCGACCGGCGAACGCATGAATCCCTACAACTCCATCTGGACTGGCGTTCATCCCTCAGATGGCCCGCGGGCTTTTCATGTCGTGCTCATGGATAACGGCCGCTCCGACGTTCTCGCCGACAGGGAAGCACGGCAGACACTCAACTGCATCCGTTGCGGAGCCTGCCAGAATGCCTGCCCCGTCTACCGGCAGACCGGTGGTCATGCTTATGGCAGTGTCTACGCTGGTCCCATCGGCGCTATCCTCACGCCGCAGTTACAAAAGATGGAGCACGGCGAAAGCCTTCCCTATGCCAGCTCCCTCTGCGGTGCCTGCTACGAAGTCTGCCCGGTAAAAATCAACATCCCTGAAGTGCTTATTCATCTGCGCAATCGTGTTGTCGAAAAGAAGACTGCTGGCCTCGGCATTCTCACCAGTCCTGAAGCCATCGCCATGAAGACCATGAGCTTCATCTTCCAGAGCGAGTCGCGCTTCCGCGCCGCACAGCGCCTTGGCCGCATGGCCGAATCACCGCTTGCTCACAAGGACGGCAACGGAGAACGCTGGATCAGCTGGCTGCCAGGTTTTGCCGGCGGCTGGACACAGGTACGCGATCTGCGCTCCATGCCCAGGCAGACTTTTCGTGAGTGGTTTGAAGAACGCGAGCATACGCGAGGCAACCATGGCCACTGACCACAACGCAACAGCCCGCGTCGACGCGAAGACAGAAATCCTCAGCCGCATCCGCTCGGCCAACGGTAGCGCCACCACTCTTCCCGCCGCATCATCCGATTGGAATCAGATTCCGCGCACCTATAAATCCACACCCGCACTCACCACGGATGCGTGTCTGCACCTGCTTATCGACCGTCTCCGCGACTACGACGCCGATGTAGATTGCATCACCCGCGAGCAGATCCCATCTGCAATCAGCCAGGCGCTCATTGCCCGCAGCAACCCAACCATGCTGGTACCGCCAGGCTTCCCTGCTGACCTGCTACCAACCGGCAACATCATCACGAGCGACTTCAACTTCTCCGCCACGGAACTCGATCGCTTCCAGGGCATCCTGACCGAAGCAACGCTCGCCATCGCCGAGACCGGCACCATTGTCCTGCAGAATGTCCCCGGCCAGGGCCGCCGGGCCGCTACCCTAGTGCCGGACTTCCACCTCTGCATCGTCCATGCCGATGACATCGTCGAAACGGTGCCCGAGGCTGTCCGGCGCCTCGCACAAACCGCGCACCTTCCCACCACCTTCATCTCCGGTCCTTCCGCCACCGCGGACATTGAAATGACCAGGATCAAGGGCGTCCACGGGCCGCGCTTTCTCCATGTCTTAATAGTCATCCCGGCGTTACAGTCGTCATCTATCTAACAATCAAGCAAATAAATTGAACTTGCTTCTATCCTATTTTCAATAGAGAGTATATTTCTGTTGGGCAACGCAGGAGAGATATCCATGGCGAATGGCCACGTTACAAAATCACCTGGAGCAGACCGCGTTTTCACTGCGCTGGACAGCTTCCGCATCGAACTGCCGTCCTGGGGATTCGCCAATACAGGCACTCGTTTTGGCAAGTTCGTCCAGGGTGCCGCGGCCACCTCCATCGACGAGCGTTTCGCCGATGCCGGCCAGGTCAACAAGCTGACCGGCGCCAGTCCCACCATCGCTCTCCATGTTCTGTGGGATCTGCCCAATGGCACCGCCGACGTTCCACTCATCCGCAAACTCGAAGCGCAGCATGGTGTGAAGTCCGGCTCCATCAATCCCAACCTGTTTCAGTCGCAGGAATACAAGTACGGTTCCATCGCCAATCCCAGCGCAGAGATCCGCAAGAATGCCCTCAGTCACCTGCTTGAATCCGTCGAAATTGGCCGCGCCCTCGGTTCACGCGATGTCTCTATCTGGGTCTCCGATGGCTCCAATTATCCCGGCACGCAATCCATGCGCAAACGCATCGGCTGGATGGAAGAAGTGCTCTCCGCCACGCACGCCGCCACCGGCGAAGATCAGCGTCTGCTAGTCGAATACAAGCCCTTTGAGCCGGCCTTCTACCACACCGATATCGCGGACTGGGGCATGGCCCTGCACCTCGCCCGCGCCGCCGGTCCACGCGCCAAAGTTCTCGTCGATACCGGCCATCATTATCAGGGCACCAACATCGAACAGATCGTCGCCTGGCTGCTGCATCTCGACGCCCTCGGCGGCTTCCATTTCAACGATCGCAAATACGCTGACGACGATCTCACGCTGGGCTCTATCGACCCCTACCAGGTCTTCCGCATTTTCCATGAAATCCTCTCATCACCCGCCACTGCGACCGTCAACGGCATCGCTTACATGATCGATCAGAGTCACAACATGAAAGGCAAAATGGAAGCGATGGTGCAGAGTGTCGTCACCGCGCAGGAGCTCTTCGCAAAGGCCGCCCTTATCGATCAGCACCGCCTCGCCGAACTGCAGGATTCCTGCAGCCTGGTCGAAGCCGAAGAATGTTTTCGCGATGCCTTCTGGCAGGACGTGCGGCCCATCGTTCGCGCCTGGCGCGAAGCTCGCCACCTTCCACCAGATCCTCTACAGGCGCTGCGCGACAGCGGCTACGTTGAGTCCATTACAAAGGAACGAAGCGGAAAGAACGCAAAGGCAGTTTCGACCTACGCGTGACTGTGGTGTTGACAAAGGTAACCACAAAGTTTCAATAGCGAAACCTCGCTCGCTGGCGCCATAATAGATCGCATGCCGTTGATTTTGGTGCGCATTGGCTAAAAATACCCGTCGACTGTACCTGATTCCCGTACTGTCGAAAGCCCTCGACATTCTTGAGCTGGTGCAATCGGAAACCGAGCCAATGACGCTCGAGTCTATTCACAAACGCACCCGCGTCTCGAAAACCACTGTCTATCGCGTTCTTAAAACATTCGTGCACCGCGGCTATCTTTCGCAGGCGCAGGATGGCACGTATCGCCACGTCATGCGGCCAAAAAAACTTCGCTTCGGTTTTGCCGGCCAGAGCGCGGACATGCCCTTCTCGAACGAGGTCACCACCAGCCTGCGCGAAGCCGCTGCAGCCGTGGGCGTGGATCTCGTCATCCTCGACAATCATTACGACGCCGCCACCGCCATTCAAAATGCCGAAGAATTTATTCGCAGCCGTGTCGACCTCATCATCGAGTTCAACGTCGAACAGGAAGTCGCCCCCGTCATCGGCGACAAGATCGCCGCAGCCAACATCCCGCTTATCGCCATCGATATCCCTCACCCCAACGCAACCTACTTCGGCGTCGACAATTATCGTGTAGGCGTCACTGCCGGCGAAGTCCTCGCAGAGCATGCCCAGACAAAATGGAGCGGCAAAGTCGACTGGGTCCTCGGCCTCGATCTGCCTGAAGCCGGCCTGCTCGTTCAGGGCCGCGTCACCGGTGCATTCGACGCCATCAAGGCCGCCCTGCCCGCGCTTCCCATCGAGTCTTATGTACGCATGGATGGCCGCGGCATGCGTGACCGCAGTCACAAGCTCATCTCGGATTTCCTTGAACGTCATCCCAGCGAGAAGCGCATCCTCATCGCCGCCGCCACTGATACCAGCGCCCTCGGCGCCGTCGATGCCGCACGCGAAAAACGCCGCCAGCAGCAGGTCGCCATCGTTGGCCAGGATTGCATCGCGGAAGCCATTGAAGAAATGCGCAAGTCGTCCTCCTCCCTCATCGCTTCTGTCTCGCATGAAACAGGCACCTATGGCCCGAGCCTGATGCAACTCGGTCTCGCGCTGCTGAAAGGTCAGACCGTCGCTCCCTACAATTACGTCGTCCACCGCCTGGTTACCCGCAAATCCCTCGCCTGAATCTGCCTGCAGTCGAAGAAAACGACACTGTTCAGTGCAAGTGGGAAACAGTTGCCCTATTGGTGTAGACTGTCGGCTGGCTGAAGCAGGCTGCGCTCACCCGCAGACCGCCTCCTTTTATGCATCTGGCTTTTTCTTTGGAAAAAGTCCACCATGATCACCGCTGTCAAAGTCGCCGCAGCTGAAACAAGTCAATGCAGCCTTTCGAACTGGAGTCATCGATGTCGCAAACAGCAGGAACTGGCAAGCTCAAATTCCTTGAAGACAAATGGGACGATGCAGTCGCGTCCAGGCTCGACGCACCCGAACTGTTACGCTATCGCTCGAACCTTCTTGGCTCTGATCTCCGCATCACCAACTTCGGCGGCGGCAACACCAGCTCCAAGCTCGATGAGATCGACCCCGTCGACGGCCAAACCAAAAAAGTGCTCTGGGTAAAAGGCAGCGGCGGCGACCTCGGCAGCATCAAGCGCGCCGGCTTCGCTACCCTGTATCTCGACAAGCTACTCTCGCTTGAAAAGCTCTACAAGGGCGTTTCAGAAGAAGACGCGATGGTCGACCTGTATCCACTCGTCACCTTCAACAACAATCCCACAGCTGCTTCCATCGACACGCCACTCCACGGCTTCCTGCCTTTCCCGCACGTCGATCACCTGCATCCCGACTGGGGTATCGCACTCGCCGCCTCTGCCAACGGTCTCACCAAGATGCACGAGTTCAATGAGGAGTTCGGCCACAAGATGGCCTGGCTTCCATGGCAGCGTCCCGGCTTTGAACTCGGCATGATGCTCAAGCGCATCGTCGCCGAAACACCCGGCTGCGACGGCGTTGTCCTCGGCGGCCATGGCCTCTTCACCTGGGGCGACACGCAGCGCGAATCCTATCTCAACACCATCACTATCATCGATCAGCTCGGCCAATTCATCGAGCGTCATGGCCTGCGCGAAGGCCACAAACACTTCGGTGGCGCCGTCACCACCACGCATGAACAAAACGGCCGCATCGCCGGTTTCACCATGCCGTATCTGCGCGGCGCCATCTCCCGCAAACAGCGTTGGATCGGCCACTTCACAGCTGCGCCGGAAGTATTGGCCTTCGTCAACTCTGCCAGCGCAGAAAAGCTTGCCCACCTCGGCACCAGCTGTCCCGACCACTTCATCCGCACCAAGATCCGTCCGATGTTCCTCAAGTGGGATCCGAAAACCGACCCCAAAAACATCCCGGCACTGATCGACACAGCATTGGAGACATATCGCGCAGAATACGGCCAGTACTACGCCAAACACGCTCTGCCGGATTCGCCCAAACAGCGCGATGCCAGTCCCACAGTCGTTCTGCTGCCCGGCGTCGGCCTGTTCTCCTTTGGCAAGAACAAGACAGAAGCCCGCATCACCAGCGAGTTCTACATCAACGCCATCGGCGTCATGCAGGGCGCGGGCGCACTCGGCGGCGGTATCGAATGCAAGGACATTCCGCAGGCCGGACCCGCTGCTTCTGCCGATCAGTTCACCACGCATCAGAATTACGTCGCGCTGCCACCCAGCGAAGCCTTCCGCATTGAGTACTGGAAGCTCGAAGAAGCGAAGATCCGTCGTCAGCCGCCCGAGAAACAACTCAGCCGGCAGATCGCCCTAGTCATCGGTGGCGGCAGCGGCATCGGTCGCGAAGTCGCACTTCTCGCCGCCGAGCGCGGCGCCCACGTCATGGTGGCCGATCGCGACATTGCCGGGGCAGCCAAGGTTGCCGAAGAAGCCAGGGCCATTGCCGGCAAGGAAGCCGTCGCGTACGTCGGCATCGATATCCGCGACCGCAAAGCGATCCGCAACGCCTTCCACGAAACCATCGGCCTGTTCGGCGGCATCGACATCCTGATCAACACTGCCGCCTTATTTCCGTCGTCAGCTGACGGCATCATCACCGATGCCCAGTGGGCCCTCACGCTCGAAGTCAATGTCACCGCCAACTACCTGATCGCCGACGAAGTCAGGCCCATCTTCAAATCGCAGGACCTCGACACCTCGATGGTGCTCACCAGTTCCGCAAACGCCGTCGTCGCCAAGCGCGGCAGCGAAGCGTATGACGTCAGCAAGGCCGCCCTTAGCCATCTCGTCCGCGAACTCGCGGTCGGCCTCGCTCCAAAGACACGCGTCAACGGCATCAGCCCGGCCACCGTTGTTCGCGGCTCAACCATGTTCCCCCGCGACCGCGTCCTCGCATCGCTCAAGAAATACAACCTCCCTTTCAACGAAAGCGATACCGACGACGGCCTGCGCAACGAGCTCGCAAAGTTTTATGCAACCCGCGCGCTCACCCACCAGCCTATCGACCCTAAAGATTGCGCCGAGGCCATCCTCTTCCTCGCTGGCCCGCTTGCACGCTGCACTACCGGCCATCTCATCCCTGTGGACGGCGGCCTGGTCGATGCCTACCTGCGATGAGCAGAGTCGATCAGACTGACGACCCGCGAGCCTCCATCGCCGTTGATCTCGGCGCAGAAAGCTGCCGCGTCTCGCTTCTGCGCTGGCTTAACGGCGAGCCGCACATCCAGCTCGTCCATCGCTTTCCCAACGGCCCCATCCGGCACGCGGACAGCTCCGCCCGCTGGCCGCTCCGCAATATCGAAGCCGGCGTCGACGAAGGCATGCGCAGCTGTGCTGAACTCGCCCCTGAAGGCATTCGCTCTGTCGCCGTCGACGGCTGGGCGGTCGACTACGTCCGCGTGGACGACACAGGTAGTCCTCTCGACGAACCCTTCTGCTACCGCGACGAACGCAATCTCGCCGCCGAGAAACATCTGCACACGCTCATCAGCCCCGACCGTCTGATCGAGATCACCGGCGTCCAGCAACTCAGTATCAACACCCTCTACCAGCTCCACGCCGACCGCCTGCAGAATCTCCCGCCCGGCCGCCGCTGGCTCAACCTGCCGGAATACATGCTCACCCGCTGGGGCGCAGAACCCGTCGCTGAATTCAGCAACGCCACGCATACCCAGCTCATCGATCTCTATGGCCGCAACTGGAGCCAGGAAATCTTCGACATCGCCGGGCTCGATCCAGCCTATGCCCCACGCATCGTCCCATCCGGCACCCTCCTCGGCAAACTCGAAGGACCACTCACCGCCCTTGCCGCCTACCGCGACACTGACCTCATCGCCCCTGCGGCGCATGACACTGCCTCCGCCATCGCCGGCATTCCCGCCCATGGAGAAGACTGGGCGTACATCAGCTCCGGCACCTGGTCGCTCGTCGGCGCTCTTACCCTTCAGCCGCAGAACAGCCTTGGAGCCCGTGCCGACAACTTCACCAACCTCGGCGCCATCGGCGGCGCTACCTGCTTCCACAAGAACGTCAACGGCATGTGGCTCATTAAGCAATGCATGGATGACTGGGCTGCAGACCCTTCCGGCACCAGGACCTGGACCATCGAAGAACTCCTCACCGCCGCGGCCCAGCTCCCTGCACCCGATCACCTGCTCACCGTCGACGATCCGCCCCTGCTGCTCGTCGGGCACATGCCCGAGCGCATCAATGCACAGCGTAAAGCCATTGGCCTGCCCGCCATGGATGAATCCCCCGCCGGCGCGCCCGCCATGGTCGCTCTCATCCTCCACAGCCTGGCCGCTCGCTATGCAGAAGTCCTTGCCCGCGTCCGTCATCACACTGGCAAGGACTTGAAGCGGCTCTTCATCGTAGGAGGTGGCAGCCGGAATACCATGCTCAACCGGCTTACCGCCCAGGCGACCGGGCTGACCGTTTTATGCGGCTCGGCGGAAAGTTCGACGATCGGTAACTTCGCCGTCCAACTGGCAGTTCTCGAAGGACATAGCTCCTCGGAAACCAGTCAGTTTCGGGCTGAAGTAGCCGGCTGGGCCGCCAGACTCCACGCCTGAAGTCCGCGTACACCGCCCCTCAGCTTTGTCTCTCCTTCACCAAAATGGTCAAAGTTGAACACAAAGCCAAATTGTCATGTGGCATACTCGTCCACGTAATGCGACAACAGTGTCTGTTCGCAATAGAACACTCGTCGCTAGTTACGTTTTACGGGTGTTCTGGGGCTATTTTTCCCATGTGATCGGGTCTCCCGGCCACGCCTTTATCTGTTGTTGAGGCGTGATCTCGCGGAAGACTGCTCTAAAGCCGTTCTGCACATTTGCAATCCTTCTCGGAAGCAAAATAGCGGACTCCCATCAGGGGGCTGCAGGAGGTAGTAAATGAGTATGCTCACCAGCCAGGCCCCCGTCACACAGGCTTTCGATCTAGAGTCGTTCCTCACCAATGCCGGCGTAGGACGCAGGCTGGTTCAACTCAAGCCCAAACAGGCGTTCTTTTCGCAGGGCAGTGTCGCCGACTCGGTCTTTTACCTTCAACGGGGTCGTGCCAAGCTGAGCGTCGTTTCCCCCGCCGGTAAGGAAGCCACCATCATGCTCATCAGCGCCGGGGATTTTCTTGGTGAGGAAGCTGTAGCCGGACTGGCGGACAAGCGGCTTGCCTCCGCTACCGCCATTACCGCCTGCGCCGCCTTGAAGATCGAGCGATCAGAGATGATCCGCGTCATGCACGAGGAAAATCTCTTCTCCGACAGGTTCCTCAGATTCCTCATCACCCGCATCATGCGCACTCAGGCCGACCTGGTCGACCAGCTCTTCAATTCCAGCGAAAAGCGCCTCGCCAGGATCCTTCTCCTCATGGCCGAGTTCGGCCAGCCCGGCGAACCCGAACGTCTCATCCCGAAGATTACCCAGGAGACCCTCGCCGCCATGATCGGCACGACTCGTTCGCGGGTCAGCTTCTTCATGAACCGCTTTCGCAAACTCGGTTTTATCGAGTACAACGGCCGCGTCCGTGTCAATAAATCCCTGCTGAACGTAGTGCTTCATGACCAGATACCCGGACACGACTCCCTTCTGCCCAGCTTCCTCACCAATCCCTCGCCCGTAGCAGCCGCAAAAGTCCGCCGCCCCGAGGTCTGAGCGTTACGCAGCAGCGGCCGTTCCGCCGCACCCGGTGCCCGTCGTGCTAATACTGTTCTGACCGGCTAAAATTGTGTAAACTAAGGGTTCGTAAACAACCGTCAGGAAAAACTATGTCTATTCATCCAGTCATGCAGCGCCTTGCTGAGAAGCTCGCGCGCACCGATCTCCCCGATTTCGCGCCAGGCGATACCGTCCGCGTACAGGTCAAGATTAAAGAAGGCGACAAGGAACGCGTCCAGGCCTTTGAGGGCATGGTCATTGCCCGCAAGAACGGCCCCCAGGGCAGCTTTACGGTTCGCAAGATGAGCTTCGGCCAGGGTGTGGAGCGTATCTTCCCCATCAACTCGAAGGTCGTCGACCGTGTCGAAAAGGTCCGCTCGTTCCAGGTCCGTCGCGCCAAGCTGTTCTACCTCCGCGGTCTTCGCGGCAAGGCCGCCCGTCTCAAAGAAGTCGAACGCACCGCCTAGCCTTTTCAGGCCTCGCTTCATTAGGCAGATCAGCCATAGCATCGGCCGCCTGACGGCTTGAATCTCAGCACCAATCGCCCAACGCAAGGCCCCGTCCAACGGGGCCCTGTTGTGTTCTCCGAAATCACTCAACTCAGGCTTGGCATGGTCACCGCCGCCCGTTGTCATCCTGAGTGCAGCGCAGCGAAATTAGCGGACCCGCATCCTGCCCACCGGCCACGTTACCCGGACCAGTCCCTGGCGCGAAGCGCGTATCGCCGTACGCGCAGTACTCTTTGGCGCTAAGCGCGTATCGCGGTGCGCGCAGTACATTTAAGATCACTGCATGGGCAAGTCTGACAGTAGAGCCAGTGACGAACCCACGCGCACCCTCTCCGCCGCCACACGCAAGCTCCAGATGCTGCGCACCCTGGTCTGTGGCAACAGGTTTGAGCGGGCTGCCCGAGCTACCGGCGCTCTCCGCATCGCGGGGGTCGATGAAGTCGGTCGCGGCGCACTCTTCGGCCCGGTCGTCGCCGCCGCCGTCATCCTGCCTGAAGACTGCCGTATCCGCGGCCTGCGCGACTCGAAACAGCTTGAACCCGAAGATCGCGAGCGTCTTGCAAAGGTCGTCGAAAAGAAGGCCATCGCCTTCACCATCGAAGAAGTCGATGCCGAAACCATCGACCGCATCAATATCTACCAGGCTTCGAAACTGGCTATGCTTGCCGCCGTTCGCCGGCTGCTTCCCGAGCCGGACCACCTGCTGATTGACGCACTTCGCCTTGATCATCCCTGCGCCCAGACCAGCATCATCTACGGCGACAGTCTCAGCATCTCCATTGCCGCCGCCTCGGTGATTGCCAAGGTCTATCGCGACCGTCGCATGTGTGAGTATCACGAGCAATTCCCGCATTACGGACTCGCCTCGCACAAGGGCTATTCCACCCCTGAACACAAACGCGCACTCGCCCTGCACGGCCCCTCGCCGCTCCACCGCTTTACCTTCGGCCCCGTCGCCCAGCGCAGCCTTCCATGGGATTACCCCATGCGCGAAATCTCCGACCAGATCACCGACGAAATCTACGCCAGCGCTATTGAAGACGACGTCTTCGAAACCCTTTCCGACACCCTTTCGACGACCTGTGCAGAAGGGCTCCCCGAAGAGCTGCTGGAAGACGTGACCGACCCACTCAACCCAAGCGAGGAGAACCGATTTGCCCCTGCGCCTGCTCTGCATCACGGCCCATCCTGACGACGAAAGCGGCGGCTTTGCCGGTGCCCTCATGCAGGCCCACGATCTCGGCGTCGAGACGAAGGTCATCTGCCTCACCGAAGGTCGCGCTGCCTCCAACCGCGGCCAGGCTCAGTCCGACGATGAGCTGGCGACCCTTCGTCGCGCGGAATTCGCGAAGGCCTGCGAAATCCTCCAGGTCACGCACGGCACCATCCTCGACTACCCTGATGGCGACCTCAATAAGGCCGACTTCTACGCTGTCGTCACCATGCTGGTTGCAGAAATCCGCACCTTCCGCCCGCAGATCGTCCTCACCTTCGGCGGTGATGGTGGCCCCAATCTTCACCGCGACCACATCATGGCCGGTCTATTCGCAACCGCAGCCTTTCACTGGGCCAACCGCAGCTTCTTTGCGCCGGAACAGTTCACAGCAGGCCTGAAGCCGTACGCCCCGCAGAAGCTGTATTACGCCGCAACCACCTTCACCGTTTCGAAGTTCACCGAAGAAGCCGCCGTCGCCCCCCGCGTCCCCTTCAGCCTTACGCTCGACATCGCCGCGCTCAAAAACCGCAAGCAGCAGGCCCTTGAAGTCCACGGCTCCCAGGGCGTCCTTGACCGTGCCGGCGAGATGTACGAAAAATACGGCCACGAAGAGCACTACCTGCTAGCCGCCGCCCGCAAACCAGAATGGATCGGTGTAGAAAAGAGCATGTTCGATGGGATCGACGACGACTGACCGAAGGAACAAAGACTGATGCAGGCCCTCGTCCAGCCCCAGTCTTGTCATCTCGACCGTAGCGGAGAGATCTGCGTTTTAATTAACCCCTGCCGCTCCATACTGAACTTTTTAAGCGTCTCATGCCGACCGAAGCGTAGCGTAGTAGAGGGACACGCATTTGCCTCTCCTCAGCCCAACACGCCTGCTCATCGCCTCCCTCACCCTGCTGCTCACCCTCGCAGCACACGCCCAGTCCGGCACCGTCACCGGCCAGGTTTTCTGCTCCGACACCCAGAAACCCGCCCGCTTCGCCACCGTCAGCCTAACCCCCGACTACGCTGTCGGTGCCAACCGGGGCAATGTCAGCAGCAGCTTTCAAAATCAGCGCTACGGGGGAGGAGCGACCGCCATCACCGGCCCCGACGGCAGCTTCACCCTCAAAAATGTCTCGCCCGGCGAGTACGACCTGCTCGTCACCTTCCCTGGCTATGTCCAGCCCATCCGTCTTTTGAATCTGCTCGCGAACAGCGCCTCCGCCACCCTGCAGCCCTGGCTCAACATGCTCACCCGCGTCAACGTTCAGGCCGGCCAGACTACCAATGCCGTCGCAACCATCTATCGCGGAGCTGACGTTCTCGGCACAGTCGCCTACGACGACGGATCGCCCGCCGGCGGCCTCACCGTTCAGGCCCTCTACGCCATCCCCATCGGTGGCAGCACCGATTCGTCAGTCACCGCGGCCAACGCAAACCTGCGCTACTCCGGCGTAAACTCCATCACCGACGACCACGGAAAATTTCATCTCAGCGGTCTCGCCGACGGCACCTATGCCGTGGAAGCCACGCCGCGCGGCGGCGGCAATATCTTTCCCGTCTACCTGGGCAACACCATTGACCGGTCGCAGTCGCAGCTCATCACGGTGAAGGCTGGCTCGGAACGCTCCGACCTCGAAATCCAGATCGATATCAACAGCCTTCACCAGGTCCGAGGCGTCTCGCTCGGCGCCGACAGCCGTCCGCTCCCTGACTCCGGCGTCACCCTCTCGCTCACCACCGGCGGCGATTCCTTGCACACCACCACTGGTATCGACGGCTCCTTCACCTTCGCCGACGTCCCCGACGGTAAGTACACCGTCTCCGGCGGCGGCAGCTCCCAGATCACTGTCAACGGCAGCGACATTACCGACGTCGTCCTCACCGCGACGCACTAATTCGCCCCGGAGAAGACTTGTCATTCTGAGCAAAGTCGAACGCATCTGCATTTTTTCAAACCGCCTCCAATCCGCCTGCCCACACCGGATCGATTCAATCTACCGCTCCGAACAACCCCGCCACCCAGCCCGCTTCCAATACAGTTAGAGCCGAAGGAGTCACCCATGAGCACAACCCCCGCAGCAGCGACCAATGACATCACCTCGATCGACCGCGACCGGCTCCGCCAGGCCAGCGAGATCCTGCTTGAAGCGCGCCGGACCACCACGCCGATTACCGATCTGCCCGCACGACTCCGCCCAACCTCGCTCCTCGAGGCTTATTACCTGCAGGACGTCATGCTGGAAGAACTCGGAACCGCGGCAGGCTGGAAAGTCGGCGCCCCATCGCCCGATGCCACACCCATCTTCGGACCCATGTTCGACTTCGGCATCGCCTCCAATGGCTCGCTCATCTCCGTCAACATGCGGCGCATGCGTGGCGTCGAAGCAGAGATAGCTTTCCTGCTCGGCAAAGACCTGCCGCTGCGCAGCACTCCCTACACCCGCGATGAAGTCGTCGCCGCCATCGCCAGTGCTCATCCCGCCATCGAGCTGCTCGAAACAGCATTCGTCGATCCCGACGCAGTCGATCGCCTCTCCATGATTGGAGACCTGCAGCAACACGGCGGCTTTGTCCACGGCCCAGCGTATCGGGGACCCTCAGGCAACGAGCCAGCCAGCACCGCCTGGCGCAACTTCGACTTCTCTACTGAAAACGTAACCGTAGCTGTCGACGGAGCCGTTCGCACTCGTGAGGGCTCGAACGCCGCCGGCCCGGACCTAATCAAACTCGTCGAATGGCTCGCCAATCACGGCGTCAATCGTACCGGTGGCCTCAAAGCCGGTCAGTGGATCACCACCGGCAGTTGGATGGGCAAAACCCTCGCCGAACCCGGATCGGCAGTCCACGTCCACTTCAACCACTTCGGCGACGTGACCTGCACCTTCGAAGGCCACGCCCCCACACACCCCCGCACCGAACCCGTCGTCCACCACAACTGAGCTGCCGAGCAGTTTGCGCGCTTCGCTCCGAGGATTGGTCATCCCGGGCGAGGCGCATTATCAAGTTTTTGCCATCTCGACCAAAGCGCACTTACCAACATTTCGTCATCTCGACCGAAGTGAAGCGCAGTGGAGAGATCTGCGTCTTCTCAACCTGCCACAAACGTCAGCTACTCGGCGAACGGCCATTCCCCCTGCTTCCAGGCCCGTATCGCATACGCAACAGCCCCGGTTATACCCACAACCAGCGCCGTCCAGATCTGTCGTTCCGCCTTCACCCGCGCCGTCAGAATAAATATAAAAGCAGCAATCGCCACCAGCGCCGGCAGAGGGTACAGCCACATCCTGAACGGCCTGAACAACTCCGGCTGCTTCACTCGCAGGATCATCACACCCACCTGCTGCAGCAAAAACGTCAGCACGATCCGGATCGCAATCATCGACTCAATCAGCGTCGCGAGATGCAGAAAGCAGCAAAGGCAAGCAACGCCGCCAAGCACCAGCAGCGCCCGGTCCGGAAAACCCTTTGCATGCACATGGCCCAGCGGCTTGAAGAAATTCCCATCGAGCGCCGCCGCATAGGGCACGCGCGAACCACCCAGCATCGCCGCGAACAGCGACCCAAAAGCCGTCCACATCACG
The DNA here is from genome assembly GCA_964658655.1 of uncultured Acetobacteraceae bacterium. Classification (GTDB taxonomy): domain Bacteria; phylum Acidobacteriota; class Terriglobia; order Terriglobales; family Acidobacteriaceae. The sequence continues at coordinate 127,096 of CAZZZL010000001.1, forward strand.
AGCAGCGCGATGATCCGCGCGGGAATGATCCCAACCGTCCTCTGCATCACCACGGCAACCACGGCATACCGCGTATCGCCCCCATTAGCGGAAGACGCGTCGTGGACCAGCTCCTGCCAGGGAATTACACCCAGCACACTCGTATTCATCGCAAGATACAAAACAGCAATCGCCGCAATCGACCACAGCATCGAACGCGGAATCGTCCGCCCCGGGTCCTTCACCTCGCCACCCACAAAGCAGATGGTGTAGTACCCCCAGTAGTCATACGAAGCGATCAGCATCGCTGAAGCCAGTCCCGCAAAAAATCCACCAGTCAGTTGAAACGCATGCGGCGGAAACGAAAACGCCTGCCGCGCATGGAAATGCGTAAACCCCGCAACAATCACCGCCAGCAGCGTCAGCACACTCCCCGCCCACAGCACGCGCGCCAGCCTGGCCACCACTGCGAGACTTCGATAGAGCAGCAGCATGATCAGCAGGCACGCCGCAATCGCCAGCAGGTTCGTCCACTTCACGTCACCGATCAGCGGTGCAACCAGCACCGTCCGCCGTAGCGCCGGCCACAGAAACGAAGCATACTGCGCAAGGCCGACGGCGCCCGAAGCAATCACCAGCGGCCCGCTCAACATGTACTGCCAGACAAAAAGAAAGGACACCGCGCGGCCGGCCTTGTCAGGTCCGTAAATCTGCTGCAGAAATTTATACGACCCGCCGGCCTCGGGCATCGCCGCGCCCAGCTCCGCCCACACCAGTCCATCGCACACCGCAAGCAGCGCGCCCAGCACCCACCCCAGCATCGCCTGCGGACCACCCATCGCCGCGACAATCAGCGGTAACGTAATAAACGGCCCCACGCCGATCATCTCAAGCATGTTCAGCGCAATCGCACTCTTCAGGTCCAGCTGCCGATGAAGCTCCGCCATCCCACCTCAAGTAATTCCGAGTGAAAGCCTAATGTGTCATCCAGAGCGTAGCGCAGCGGAGTCTAAAGACCCGTGGTTTCGCCACATGCCAAAGCTCCCTGTGCGCATCCACATGTTCTTGTCATCTCAACTGATGCGAAGAGATCTTCGGTTTCACTCCTGCCGCAGCCCCGTGGAACCCTGTATCAATTTGCCTGTACAGAAGCAATCCGGCAGCGGTCACTCTCAACGAAATCAAGTCTAATGTAAGTGGTAGTCCATCATGCCAAGTTCGCTCACTCCCCTCAACACACCATCATTGCAAGGTCAATTTGTGATCCTGACCGGCGCTTCAGGCGTCGGGAAAACATCCATTGCCCAAGCCATCGAGGATGAGTATCCAGACGTGATCGTCTACCAGGGTGATCGGATTGGCCTTCCTTCTGAAGAGATCCTGTCAGGTTTTGGACCCGTGGAAGGACCGGGAGGCCCGCTGCAACGAGGCTTCGCCCTGCACTGGATCGGCGTTATAGCGCCTACCCTATCGAGCGGCCGTCCCGTTCTGCTTGAGGCATCTTGTCGTATTGCATTTCTTCAGGAGGCTCTCAAGCGGCATGGTGTCCCGCACGCGCGTGTGATCCTTGTCGAATGCGATGACCAGGCGAGAGATGCAAGGCTGATCCATGATCGGCGACAGCCGGAACTGGCGAATGAAAATATGCGCGGCTGGAGCCGATTCCTGTATGAAGAAGCACTGGACGCGGGCTATGAAATCCTTGATACGACCCATGTGCCACTGGTCGAGAGCGTGCGGCACATTGCTACTTATTTGCGACCCTAATTTCCTTGCCAGCAGCGGCCGGCAGAGAGCATATCAGCCTCCTTGCAATCGTTTCAGCTCGTAACGCCCGTATCGTAATGAATGGTTTGCGCCTTCTTCCATGCAGCCTGCGCAACATGAGCAAGCTTCCAAAAGGGAACACCCCTTCAGACCATGAGAAATACACCAACCAGCCCGCAGATTGTAGACTGTCGTTTGGTACCTCTAACCTTCAGCACACTTCGCAAAGCAGCCCTGCCCCTGCTCGTCGCGGCACTCTCCGCGCACGCGCAGCAGCCATCCCCTGCAATCCCCGTCCCCTCTGTCAGCCAGCTTTCACTCACACCCTTCACCGGCCAGACCATCCAGGAGAACCGCGGTTCCGCCGCGCTCTGGCAGACTCTTAAACAGCTTCACACCTGGGCCAGCGTCATGACCATCGTCGCCCATCCCGACGACGAAGACGGCGGCATGCTCGCCTATGAATCCCGCGGCGTCGGCGCCCGCACCTCCATCATGACGCTCACGCGTGGCGAGGGCGGCCAGAACGCCATGTCCGGCCAGACCTTCGACGCGCTCGCGCTCGTCCGCACCAATGAGCTCCTCGACGCCGACTCCTGGTATGCCGGCAGCGGCATCACGCAGTACTTCGGCCGCGTCGCCGACTACGGCTTCTCGAAGACCATGGATGAAGCTCTCGCCCAGTGGGGTCACGACCGCGTTCTCTATGACGCTGTGCGCGTCGTCCGCATGAACCGCCCTCTCGTCGTCACCTCGACCTTCGTCGGCGGCATCACCGACGGCCACGGCCACCACCAGGTCGCCGGATTACTCGCACAGGAAGTCTTCAAGTACGCAGGTGATCCGAAATATTATCCCGACCAGATCGCCGCGGGCCTGCGTCCCTGGAAACCACTCAAGGTCTACGCGCGTCAGCCCTTTTTCTCCGTCACCAGCAAGGGCATGTTCGACTACGCCACCGGCAAGTGGGCCCCGGTTCTCTTCCACAACTACATCGACGACACGGACATGCACGGCGTGCCTCCCGTCAACGTCAAAATTCCCGAAGGCACATTCGATCCTGTCCTCGGCGAAAGCTACTTTCAGATTGCCCGCACAGGCCTCGGCCAGCAGCGCACCCAGCATGAAGGCCCCAGCATCCCGCTCGCCGGCGAAGTCAGTGTCGGCTACCACCGCTATGGTGCCGATCTGCCATCATCAGCTCTCAAAGACAACGAGTCGACCTTCTTTGACGGCATCGACACCTCACTCCCCGGCCTCGCGATCCTCGCGCACTCCAACGCACCCTTCCTTGTCCCGTCTCTCAAGCGCATCAATGAAAAAGTCACTGGCGCCCTGCTCAACTACATCCCCGCTCATCCGGAGAAGACCGCGCCGGACCTGCATGAGGGCTACACCCTCACGCAACAGTTGATCGAACAGATCAAGACCAGCAGTCTGTCCGACGATGACAAGTACAACCTCATCGCTGAACTCGATCGCAAGCTCGAGCAGTTCAACTCGGGCCTGGCCGAAGCTCTCGGCCTCGAAGTGTCCGCCTACGTCCTGCCACCGCAGGCCACAGATGCCAATGCAAAAGACAAGCCTGGCCCGCTCGGCCTGAATGTCGAACCCGCTCAGCGCGTCCTCGTTCCCGGCAGCGAGATCAATGTCCGCCTGCACATCTCGTCACCACTCGGCGCCTTGGTCGGCAAGACCAATCTCTTAACCCCTGCCGGCGAACACTGGCACGTCACGCGCGTCAGCGCCCCCGGTCTCGACGGTCCGGCCACCTCTGATCAGGCTGCCAACATCAACGGCGACGTCGTCTTCCACGTCGCCATCCCGCAGGATGCCGCCCCCACCGCTCCCTACTACTCACGTCCATCCATCGAGCAGTCCTACTACACCATCGACGATCCACGATGGCTCAACCATCCCTTCGCGCCCTACCCGCTCGCCGGCACAGCAACTTTCAATTACGACGGCGTGCCCATCCATCTCTCCAGCACCGTCCAGACCAGCCACATGGTCGATGGCCTCGGCTCTGTCTTTGAACCGATCATGGTCGCGCCAGCCCTGTCGATTACCCTCGACGGCCACGCCGGCATCCTGCCCACGAACACACACACCGCCCCGTCACAATTCAATCTTCCCGTCACCCTGCGCTCGGATGAACAGGGAAACAGCGACGGTGACGTTAAGCTCGACCTGCCACAGGGCTGGACCGCCGACCCCGTCTCCACCCACTTCCACATCGCGCAGGGTGAAACCCGTACCGTCGACTTCACCATTCATCCGACCGCTCTCGGCGCGCAGACCTATACCGTGAAAGCCATCGCCCGCAGCGGCAACCACGAATACAGCAGCGGTTACATCCAGGCTGGCTACCCCGGCATCCGTCCCTACAACCTGTACACTCCGGCAACCTACAACGTGACCGGCGCCGACGTCACTACCGCACCGAACCTGAAAATCGGCTACGTCATGGGCACCGGCGACGACATCCCGACCGCTCTCACCGAACTCGGCCTCTCACCGCACATGCTCACGGCCAGCGACCTCCTCTCCGGTGATCTCAGCGGCTACGACACCATCCTCATCGGCATCCGCGCCTACGCCACCCGTCCCGAACTCAGCACTGCCAACGCCCGCCTGCTCACCTTCGTCCACAATGGCGGCACGCTTATCGTCGAATACCAGGGCTCCGAATACGACCACAACTTTGGCCCCTATTCCTACATCCTCGGCAACTCACCCGAGCGCGTCGTCGATGAGAAAGATCCCGTCTCCATCCTCGCGCCCAATGACCCGCTGCTCAATTTCCCCAACCGCATCACCAGCGCTGACTTCGATCACTGGGTCGAGGAACGCGGTCACTCCTTCATGCAATCGTGGAGCCCACACTACACCGCACTCACTGAAACGCACGACCCCGGCGAAGATCCGCAGCAGGGCGGCCTTCTCTCCGCGAAGTACGGCAACGGCACTTACATCTACGTCGCCTACGCGCTTTACCGTCAGACACCTGAAGCCATTCCGGGAGCTTTCCGTCTGCTTGCCAACCTCGTCAGCGCCAGTAAAGCACCAGCCCGGTAGGAACAAGTGCGTAACGGAAGTGTCAGCAATCCCTCATCGGTCGTGCAATGATGCCGTTACCACCGTTACCGGGATTACCCTCTAACGCACCAAAGGCGGGATAGGTGTTTCGCGTACTTCCCTCTACTATCAGCGGGTATGGAACCCTACGCAACCGAGAGCCCGTTCCGCATTATGATCGTCGACGACGAGCGTCCGGTCGCGAATACGCTGGCAACCATCTTTCGCCAGGCAGGGTATGCGTGCATCGTCTGCTACAGCGGCGAAAATGCTATCGCGGTCGCGCCCAGCTATGCGCCCGACCTTTTGCTCTGCGATTTGACCCTCGGCGACATCACCGGCGAAACCACCATGGCTTCCATCTCCACGCAGCTGCCGCAATGCCGCATCCTCATTCATACCGGCGACTACCTGGCACTTGCCAAAGCCCAGCACTCCGCACAGATGCAGGGCTATGTGCAGTCCTTCCTCACCAAGCCGCAGCCGCCCCTGGTCCTGCTGCGCGAAGTCCGAAAACTCCTCCATCAATCACGGCCCTCCCCCCAGGGAACAGGTAGTTCCGCTCGCGCCGTCTCTATGGCCTGAAGGCGGTTCGCGGCGGGTAGAATTTATCTCGCATGACGTTCCGCTCGCTCCTGTGGACTTTTCCGGCCGCCGTCACCATCCACAATGCCGAAGAAGCGTTTTTCATGCCTGCATGGGTGTCCGCTCACCGGGGTCAACTCCCGTTTCACCCCGGCACCGGCTTCATCCGGATGGCCTTGCTGCTCGCCACTCTGGCTGCCTTTGCAGTCACCCGTCAATGTGCAGTCCAGGGCCGGGAGAGTATCTGGACATACCTGTACTTCGGCGGAGCAGCCACCATGGTCATCAAAGTCTTCGTACCCCATCTTCCCGCGACCCTGCTCTTTCGGCAGTACACGCCCGGCGTCGTGACGGCGGTGCTGATCAACCTTCTGCTGAACATCCTTCTTCTATACAAGGCCGTGCGCGAGCGATGGGTAACGGGAATGAGAGCCGTTCGCTATGCGTTGCTTGTGCCACTGGTCGTCGCCGGATTAATCCTCGCGCTCTTCGACTTGGCCTGGGTGCATATCCCAGGTGGCTAAGGAACCCCTTCGCCCGGGTTGCCAGTTTGCGAAGGAAAATGGCCCAATTCACGGAACGTTAACAAAAGGTTGGACAAATCTTAACAACGATCTGAGACGCTCTAGTACACATGAGACCCTCAATCCTATCCATTGCAACCGCCATCCTAGGAGCGGCTCTGCTTTCTCCGCAGCACCCTTTGCAGGCCCAGACCGCTGCCTCTGCCGCCCCGGCAAAAGCCAAAACCACAACCACTAAAAAGCGCGTGCATCGCGCCGCGAAGCCGGCGAGGCCGTCTGTAGAGTCGCAGATTCAATCCCTGCGCGAAGATATGCAGACCCAGATCCAGACCCTGCAGCAGCAGCTGACCGCATCGCAGGCACAGTTGCAGGCTGCACAGGCTGCAGCCGCCGCTGCCCAGGCCGCCGCACAGCAGGCACAGCAGCAGGCTTCGCAGCAGCAGCAGACCCTGACAGACAACACCACCGCCGTCAGCAGCCTGCAGGGCGCCGTTTCTGATCTGAAGACCACCAGCTCCAGCGTCCAGACCATGGTCACCGAAAATCAGGCCAAGGTACAGAAGCAGATCGAGCATCCCGATTCGATCCACTTCAAGGGCGTCACCATCTCGCCCACCGGCTCCTTCATCGAAGCGGCGACCGTCGATCGCACCCACGCCACCGGTTCGGATATACCGACCCCTTTCACCAGCATTCCGCTGGAGAACACCAACCAGGCCGCCCTCACCGAGTTCTTCGCTACTGCCCGCCAGTCGCGCGTTGCCCTCGACTTCCAGGGCAAGCTCGATCGCGCCACCATCGAAGGCTACTTCGAAGCAGACTGGCTCGGCACCGGTGTCACCTCGAACAACAACCAGAGCAACTCCTACGTCATGCGTGAGCGCGTCCTCTGGGCTCAGGCCAAAATGGACAGCGGTCTGACCATTGCCGCCGGCCAGATGTGGTCCATGGCCACACCTTACCGTCACGGTCTCGCCAACAAGTCTGAAGATGTGCCTCTGACCATCGACCCGAACTACAACGCCGGCTTTACCTGGGCACGCCAGTACAGCGCCCGGGCCATTCAGCAGTTCGGCAACAAGATGTGGCTCGGCGTTTCACTTGAAGCTCCCCAGACGCTGGCCGTCTCCGGTTCGGGTACCCCGGTCAATTACCTGATCGGCAGCGCCGGCACCAGCGGCGGTCTCTACAACTCGGCTGGCCAGCCGGGCGCCACCAGCTCGGCCAACCTTGCGAATTACTCCTTCAATGTCGCACCCGACATGCTCGCCAAGGCAGTCTTTGAACCAGGCTTCGGTCACTTCGAGGTCTACGGCATAGCCCGCATCTTCCGCGACCGCATCTACCCGGGCAACACCACGGCGACCACCACTACGACCACCGGCGGTGTGACCACTACGACGACCACCGTCACCTATAACTCCAAAGGTGCCTACAACGACAAGACAGTTGGCGGCGGCATCGGTGGCAGCTTCCTCGTGCCCGTCACCAAGCACTTCGACGTAGGCCTGGAAGGACTGTACGGCGACGGTATCGGCCGCTACGGTGCTTCGCAGATCGGCGACACCACCCTTCGCCCGGATGCCCAGCTTGCCCTGCTCCACGGCTTCTCTGCCCTGGGCAAAGTCGAGTACCACGCAACCCCGCGCCTCGATATCTACGGCTACTACGGTGGCGACGAAGCATTCCGCCGCTTCTTCTACACCAACGCCGCCCAGACGAAGGCTGAAGGTTACGGCAGTCGTCTTGCCGTGCAGACCGGCTGCTTCACCGAGCCGGCCCCGGGAGCCACCCCGACCGCCGGCTTTACCCCCGGTTCGCAGAGCAACTGCACCGCCAACACCCGCGCCGTTGAAGAAGGCACCCTCGGTTACTGGTATGACTTCTACAAGGGCGACAAGGGTCGCTTCCGGCAGTCCATCCAGTACAGCTACATCGATCGCCTCACCTGGTCCGGGATTGGCAGCCCGCAAGGCCGCGCCCCCATGGGCAACGAGAACGTGATCGAAACCTCACTCCGCTACTACCTGCCGTAATCCAAACCCACCACGCAAAGCAAAAAAGGACGCCTGCAAAGGCGTCCTTTTTGTTTGCCGTTGAGAAGAAGCGCCATCAGTGTGTGCCACTCAAAACAGCGTCATTGCCATGTTTGCGATTTACAAAACGTGTCACCCCGAGCGAAGTCGAAGGACCTGCGTTTTCTCCACCCTCCACTTGACGGACCAATACAGAACAAACCCCATCCTCGTCGATCTATCATGGCTCGTCATCGCACTCGACGTTCAGGTCTGTTACTCAGGAGGCACAGTGGACATTCCCTGGATAATTGTCGCCACATCTCTGATCATGATTGGCCTGGCTCTGCCGCTGGTCCTGAAGAAGGTGCCAAAAAATGATTTTTACGGTCTAAGGACAAAACGAACCATGAGTGGTTCGGATGAATATTGGTATGAGGCGAACAGAACAGCAGGCGTCTGCATCTGCGCTGGTGGCATCATTACTTTTCTTGCCTGTCTGATCGTACCGCTGGTGTCGACGAGCAGGACCGCGACAGCGCTCGTCTGCGCAGGAATCTTGACTACTGTTGTTTTGATATCGATTTATTACTCAACGAGAAAGTGAAGCGTGTTCCGCATTACCCACCATCCCCAGGTAATCCGGTCGGTCGGAAATCCGCTTGCATCGATACGCCCGCTCGACCCGCCTATCCTTCACAAAGAACACGCCTGGCATCTGGTAGGCGTCCTCGCGCAGGATAAAGCCGAAGCCATGCTTGAAAAGCGCGCCCGACAGCCAGCCCTTCCACGCGCTCGGCAGCAGAAAATGGCTCAGCGGATGCGTCCTCGTCAGCTCAAACCCGCGGCTGCGGTACAGCACCGCCGCAGGATCGCTCACCCGCTCGACATCGGACAATCCGTAGTAGTCAAAATAGGGCTTTGCCCGCTCAGGCGTGCCCACGTGGATGAACACCGGCCGCACCCCGCGCGCTGCCAGCTCTTCCTTCACCTGCGAAACGTCGTCGATCGCCTGCCGGCAGAACGTGCAGCCGAAGTGACGCAGAAAGACCAGCAGCAGCGGCTGCTCGTCCGCCAGCTGCAGCAGCGTTCGTCCACTCTCGGTCCGCGTTTCAGCAAACGCCGCGATCAGTTCTTCAGCAGGCGGCAAACCGACGCCGGCCGTCCTTCCCTGTTCGCGAACTTCGGCAGAAGACATAGTCTGCGCATCACCTCAGCGACGATCCTATCCCTTCACAGGCATTCCGGTCTGTGACCCTTTCCTGCTAGCCCTGCTGTCCGTCTATCCTCATCGCTCACCCCACGCCCCCGGCACAATCTCCGGATACGCCTGGGGCAGCCCCGCTACCGACCGCGCCAGCCGCCAGAGATCACCCACCAGCGGACACGCCGGCGCATGATCGACCACTGTCTTGCCGCACAGCAGCGCCTCGTTCACCAGGGGGCTGCTGCGCAGCATGAATGGCAGCAGCCTTTCTCCCAGCTCGGCTCGGAACCTCCCGCGAATGTTCACATGCGCCGGGTCATTCTCGTCAAACTGGTTCAGGATGTATTGCCACTGCTTCAGTTCTCCCAGTGTCTTGCCCCTCTGCAGGATCGCCTCGGTTGCCGCAAGCTGTATCAGGCACTTTGCCGTCGGCAGCACGGGCACAATCACACGGGCGCCCTGTCGCAGCAGCCGTGCGCACCACTCCACTGGCGCATTGCCAAGGTCCCAGATCACCCGGTCGAAGCCCGACGCTTCGCGCATGAATTCCACGAAAATTCGGTCGAGTTCTTCATCGTTCCAGGCGAATGACTCCACATCCAGGCTCAGCATACTGATCGCTTCGCTGTTCGAAGCAGCCGGTGCAATGAACTTCCGCACCACCCCCTGTCGCGATCCGCGGCCGCCAAAGTAGGACGGCAGCAGGCTGTGGCCGCCCGCATCCGCCAGCATCACGCGCTCGCCGCAGTTCGCCAGCACCCTCGCCAGCCCGGCAGCCAGGCTCGTCCCGCCCACCCCACCCACCATCGAGAAAATCAGGATCGGCTGCTTCGCCGTAGGCGCACGAAAGCGCAGCACATCGTCCGACGTGCGATGCGGCACCGCAGACGCCCGCGCCGTTCCATGCGCCGGGAAACTGAGGAGCGAGGATGTCGGCCCCGGATTCTTATTCAACGGCACAGCCTGTCGCCGGTCGATTACTCCCGGCGCACCTAGCCCCTGCGCCGGGCTCTCGGGTATCCCGGAAACCTTCCCCCGCGCATGGACTGTCATGCCAAAAATTTCCGGCATCTCCATCTCCCGTTCATCCACATCCGCGAGACCCAGCCACGCGGGAGCATCAAGTACAGGCCTGTTTCGCTGCCATATGCTCTTCGCCACACGCTCGCTCAAACTCTCACTGCCGATCTCCTGCAACCCGGCGACACTTTCGCAACCACTCGACGGCGCAGGCAGCCATCCAGGCGCAGCGGCGCCCATCCGCACCGAAGTCCTGATCCGTGTAAAGAGTGTGGGGGGCAGCTCAGCATTTGCGAGGGCCATCCGTATCGATGCCGGCCCGGCCTCAGCATGTCCTGCCGCATGGGGGTGCGTCCAACCTGTCTGTCCTGTGTGATCCTCGGGCATTTTTGTGCCTCTCTGTTCAGCCAGTTCACGCTGCCTTCGGTAGCGCTGTGAAAATCATCCATCAGGCTGCGGTTGCCGTGGGAACACAGCGCCATGCCGCAGCCTGGTGGAGAAAACTGCAAACACGGCGGGTACCAGCCGTTACCGCGAGCCTGGACGCACTCTTTGGAAACGCAGCCGTGAGATTCCGGGCCCGATCACAAAGCTGTGAGCGAAAACCGTTCAATAAATGAATCTGGGAAGTTGTAACAACTATGGACCGAATGAAGCGTTAAGCCAAGAGAATTCTTCTCGATAATTTACGCCATGTGTAATTTTGACCATGCAGCCCGATCACACATCACGCTTTCCCCCTACCGTCCTGCGCAACCCGGCGGCAGGCCACCGCTTCGTGGCGACCGCCGAATGTGGTAATTTTGAAGAATCCACGCGAGTTGTGAGCTCGTAGCTCAGTTGGTAGAGCAATGCACTTTTAATGCATGGGTCCTGGGTTCGAGTCCCAGCGGGCTCACCAGTTCCATCGCACTTTCCTGCCGAGAGCAGCGGATCAAGCCGTCGGTTTGTCCGGCACCGGCTCCACCGCCAGGAACCGCTCCGTAAACCCTCCGGCATACTCCTCCAGCAGTTGCCGCACGCGCTCCGGATCATCCGACCGCACAATCAGCCCTGCATGATGATGCCGCTTCATCCGGTACACCACCTCCGGCGCATTGAACGCCGTCGTATCCGGCTCAGCCTCGCGCGCCAGGCATAGCACGCTCCCGGCATACGCATCCGTTACCGCAGGCAGCTTGTACGCACATCCACGCATGGCAGCAATCTCTGTCTTCGCCCACTCCGCCCAGAGGTTCAGACCGTTCGCATACTCCACCAGCTCCGCAATAAACGCTCCACCCACCCGCGCTGCCACTTCAAGAAAATAGAACTGTCCATCTGCATGGCTCTTGATGTACTCGCCATGCGTCACCCCGCGCACCATACCCAGTTCGGGCACGAGCCGCGCATTCAGTTCCGTCAGCGCAGTGGCATCCTTGCTCTTGCGATCAATCGTCCGCGTCGTGAACACGCCACCCTCATGCATCACCTGCATCGGCGGCTTTCCATACTGGCTCACGGCGGAAAAAATCACCTTGCCGCCCCATGTGATCGAGTCGACATGAAAAATATCGCCCGGCACAAACTTCTCCAGCAGAAAATGACTCTGCCGATCGCCCAGTTCATCCAGCGCCCGCCACACCTGCTCCGGCTCTGCCACTTTGCGGATACCGATCGCCGAAGCCTCGGTCCTCGGCTTCAGCAACCAGGGCCCCGGCGTCGCATCCATCCACATCCGCAGATCGTCATAGTTTGAAACACCGGTAAACGCCGGCACCAGCAATCCACCCTGGTCTGCCTTGATACGCATCGCCAGCTTGTCCCGGAAGAATCCCGTCGTCGTTACGCCCATCCCCGGCAGCCGCAGGTGCTCACGCAGATGCGCCGCCACCTCCATATCGAACTCGTCGAGCGCTACGATCCGTGCAATCCGGCGTCCGCGCGCCAGGTAGCTGACCGTGTTCGTGATCTGCTCCAGCGTCAGCCCCTCCGGCATGGTAATGATCTCGTCCAGGATGTCGAACGGCCAGTCGGCATTGCGATGCTTGTCCAGCGTCACCAGCAACACCCGGCAGCCCTGCCGCGCGCACTCACGCATAAAGTCCTGACCCTTTTCATAGGTCGTGTAGCAAAGAACAAATTCGCGTGACGACGACTCCCCCGACTTTCCCGCCGGCTCCCATACAGACGATTGCGACATGCTGTGAATGCCTCCGTTTGCTGCGCATTTCAAGCGCGAGCGGCAACGTCGCTTTACTATAAAGGCCAATGTCGGCGTTTCATCCAAAACACGCAACAGGAATGATCGAGCTGAACGCCACCACCATCACGGCCATGCACGACCTCGCAAACCAGCGCTGGCACGCCTCGTCCGTCGACGAAATTTCAGCAGAAACTGACCTGCTCCAGGCAGCACTCGCTCAGCATCGTGCCAACTACGATCTATGGCACGCCGAAGATTCTGCCCGCGCACCCCTGGCCAGCGACCACGAAATCGTCACCGCCAAGCGCCTCATCGATATCACCAATCAACGCCGCAATGACCTCACCGAGCACATCGACGAACTCCTCCTCGCCTCGCTTCCTTCACACCCGGCCCGCGATCAGTCACCGCTGCATTCTGAGACGCCCGGCCTCATGATCGATCGCCTCTCTATCCTCTCGCTGAAGCTCTACCACACCCGTGAAGAGATCGACCGCCCCGACGCACCGAATGGGCACGCGGAACGTAACCGCAAGCGCCTTGCCACCCTGCAGGCGCAGCGCGCCGACCTCAGTACCTGTCTCGATCAACTCTGGAACGCCGTACTGCGAGGCGAACGCCGCTTCAAACTCTACCGTCAGCTCAAGATGTATAACGACCCCACCCTGAATCCCGCCCTCTACACCAACGGCAGAAATAGCTGAGTCGCATGCCACGGGCATTGCCGGAATTCGCACAGGGTTGACGTACCCTGGGGTGCTACGTGTAAAACGTACCCTACGGCATAATCCGTACACCGCTACGCGCCATGCGCAAGTAGACATACGCCTAGCCAAACGTACTACCGGGTATAGAGGACACTCCTTCGTATGGCACAAGCAGGACAGGGAACGCCCAAGCGCTCTCCCAAAACCATAGCCGGCAAGATGCGCCCTGTTGTCGACGCCGCCCACCAGAAGTCGCTTAATGACTACCAGGGCGGCCTTAAGCTCATGCAGGAGGGCAAGTTTGAAAAGGCGCGTGATATTTTCCAGGCCCTCATCGAAAACGCCGCTCCCGAGCTCAAGGAACGCTCGCGTGTCTACCTCGCCGTGTGCGCCCGCAATGCGAAGAAGGAAGCACGCACCTTCGCCACGCCCGACGAGCACTATGACTACGCCATCTCTCTGCTGAACACCGGCGTCTACGACGAAGCGCGCGACCAGTTCCACAAGATCCTTCAGGGCCATCCCAATGCGGATTACGCCCTGTACGGTCTCGCCGTGCTCGAAAGCATGACTGGCCAGAGCGAGGGCTGTCTCGAGCACCTCGGCCAGGCTATCCAGATCAATCCTCGCAACCGCATCCAGGCCCGCACCGATTCTGACTTCCAGGACATGGCCGACGACCCGCGCTTCACCGAACTGCTCTATCCGGAAATGGCCTGAACCCCAACTCTTTTTTTTGACACGCTTGCGTTATCAGTCGGCAGCAATTAGAAAAGTCCGGAAAGCAGTCAGCACCTTGGCAGTTCCTACCCATCCCGGTCACGCCTCTCCGTCAAAGGCCCGCCCGTCCAACAAGCGGAACAGCCAGCTCGCCCCGTCCGACGAAAAGGAGCGCCGCAAAACCTCTGCAGTCCTCCCGGCATCGCTCCGGGTCGTCGCCATGGGCGGTGGTACCGGCCTCTCCACCCTCCTGCGCGGCCTGCGCCGTCATGTCGCTTCGCATAGCCAGCCCGCGCCCGGCCATCCCAAAGAGGACTGCGTCGACCGGCCCTGCCTCATCCGCGACCTTGCAGCCGTCGTCACCGTAACCGACGACGGCGGTTCCAGCGGCCGTCTCCGCCGCCACTTCAAAATGCTGCCCCCCGGCGATCTGCGTAACTGCATGGTCGCCCTCGCCGACGACGAGCACCTGCTCTCCCGCCTCTTCCGCCACCGCTTTTCCGCCAGCGAAACTGGCGATCCCGGCCTCGAAGGCCATAGCTTCGGCAACCTGTTCGTCGCGGCCCTCGTCGAAATCACCGGAGACTTCGCCCAGGCCATCAAGCTCTCGTCACAGGTGCTCGCCACCCGCGGCCACATCTATCCGGCGACCACCGCCAACGTCTCGCTCTCCGCGCTCATGACCGGCGGCACTACGGTGCACGGCGAAACCAACATTACCGCCAGCAAGCTCCGCATCGAGAAGCTCATGCTCGAGCCCTCCTCCGCCGAACCCCTGCCCGAGACCCTACTCGCCCTCAAGGACGCAGACCTCATCACCATCGGCCCCGGCTCCCTCTACACGTCGCTCATCACCAACCTCCTCGTCCAGGGCATTCCCGAAGCCATCGCCGAGTCGAAAGGTGTCCGGGTCTACATCTGCAACCTGATGACCCAGGCCAACGAGAGCCTCGATCTCACCGCCTCACAGCACATCGAACGCATCTACGAACACGCCGGCCAGCCCATCTTCGACTACGCCCTTGTCAACACCGCGCCCGTGTCGCAGGTCCTTCTCGATCGCTACGCCGCCGAGGGTGCCGCGCCCATCGAGACGGACTGTGAAGCCATTGAAAAACTCGGGGTCCGCTGCATCACTGGCAACTTCGCCGATGAAGGCGACGTCCTCCGCCACGCCAGCATTCGCGTCACCGACAGCTTGCTCAAACTCGGCCTCGCCGGACGCTAGAGCGCGCGTACCTTCGTCTGTCCAAGCCCGGTACGCGCGCCCGACACTCTGCAGAGCTTCATTCCCTTATTTCGCCTCGGCCACCTTCGCAACCACCGCGTCGAATTTATCGAGTATCTGGTTCCAGCCTTCCAGCTGCCCGCTGTTCTTCGCGTTCTCGATCGTTTCGTTGCCCATGAAAGTGATTTTTGTCTGGCCGTTCCAAAATCTTCAAACGTAACTATGTCGTAAGCATTTTCGATCGCCTCATGCTCGATCCCATAGCTCGCCGGCTCGACCTTGTTCCCCTTCGCGTCCGAGAAATACATGGAAGAGACGATCTTCTCGTGCAAAACAATCTCGTGGTATTCGCCACCGTTCCAGAATTCCTGCCCATCCGGCGATTTCATGCAGCAGAGAAACTTTCCTCCAACGCGAAAATCCATCTTGCAGAAAGGCGAAGTGAATCCCTTTGGCCCCCACCACTGCATTACAAATGCCGGCTCTGTCCACGCTTTCCATACCAGTTCGCGTGGGGCATCAAAAACTCTTGTTATCACCAACCGCTCCGTCTCGTTAACGCTTGCTTCTGTCATCGCTGACCTCCATTTTTTTCATTTGATTGACCACCGCATCCAGCTTGTCGAAACTCTCTTCCCAAAACCGGCGATAAGAAATAGCCCAGTCGCTGACAGTCTTGATCGCCTCCGGCCTCAGCATGCACACACTCTCCCGTCCACGCTTCGTCTTGACCACGATCCGCGCCCGCACCAGGCAGGCAACATGTTTTGAAATCATCTGCTGCGAAAGTGCAAACGGTTCAGTCAACCCATGCACAGTGGCAGGTCCGCGCGAAAGCCGATCCACCATCGCCCGCCGCGTCGGATCGGCAAGAGCCGCCAATGTCGTACCCAGCTTATCCACAACCTTATGGTAGTGGATTCGGGCTGAATGTCAAATGGTAATCTCCACCGCTGCCATCGCAGCAGCCCGCTTCGCAGCCCTCACGTAACCTATGCTGTCCATCAGGACCTGCCGCAAATCTTGTCTCGGCATAGCGGCCCGGAAATAAGTGCAGCCATGAAAATCTATAGAGTCGAACACCCGAATGGAGACTTTATCGAGACGGTCGTGCCTGACCCCGTCGCGAAGACAGGGGAGGTGCTTGTCCGCATTCACGCCAGCGGCGTCAATCCTCTCGATACCAAGATTCGAGCAGGCCAGGCGCCCCATGCCCAACAGCCCTTGCCTGCCGTCCTCGGTCTGGACATGGCGGGTGTGGTCGAAGATGTGGGCGAAGGCGTCACTGCCTTCAGGCGCGGAGATGAAGTCTTTGGCATGACCGGCGGCGTGGGCGGCTTGCAGGGCTCTCTAGCCGCACTCGTCGCTGCGGATTACAGGCTCCTGGCGCATAAGCCCGCAAAGCTCTCCATGCGCGAGGCCGCTGCTCTACCGCTCAGCACCATCACCGCCTGGGAAGGCCTGGTGGATCGCGCCGCCGTTCATGAGGGGCAGAGGATCTTAATCCATGCCGGCGCCGGCGGTGTCGGGCACATAGCCGTCCAGATCGCGAAGGCTTTCGGGGCTGAGGTATTTGCAACTGTATCTGCGGATAAAGCCGCGGTCGTGAGTGGGTTCGGAGCCACTCCCATTGACTACAGGACTCTCTCGCGTGAGCAGTATCTCGCAACATTCACCGGCAATGAAGGCTTCGACATCGTCTACGACACCGTTGGCGGGAAGACCCTCGACGACTCCTTTGCGGCCGTGCGTCGCTATACAGGCCACGTACTCAGCTGTCTCGGCTGGGGCACCCATGCATTGGCGCCGCTTTCGTTACGGGGAGCAACCTATTCCGGCGTCTTCACCCTTCTGCCTCTCATCACATGCGAGGGCCGCCAACATCACGGAGACATACTGACCGCGGCCGCGAAAATGGTGAATGACGGCAAGCTTAAACCACTTCTCTCCGCCAGTACTTTTGACCGCACCACCATCCATCAGGCGCACGCGCTTGTCGCGTCCGGCTCACTGGGAAAGGTAGTCGTCGTTTGAATACTTCCACCGGGTCCCAGCAATTCTCGCGGAACTCTTCTGGGCCGCCCTTCATGGAATCGCCGAGCTTACCAGGACCAGGCGGTTGCCTCGCAACCCGTAGAAAGAGCGCGTCAGGGTGCTCGTGGAACGCTTTACCTCATCCAACTGATCCAACACGCGGGCAAATAAGTTGTTCGTTAGGCCCGCGTAAACTCCGCGATCAACGTTGCATGTTGCGGAAACTCCTTCGACAACTCCGCCCGCCTCGCCAGCTCGAAATCTGCAAAATCAAACCCCGGCGCCACCGTGCATCCCACCAGCGCAAAACTCTCTGCCAGCAGAGGAGCTGAAGCAAACCAGCATCCCGCGTTCACCACCGCCTGAAACTCCTGCCCGGCCTCGGCTTCCGGACCCAGCAGCAGTTTTGTATAAGCACCATCCGGCGCAATCACATGGACGACCAGCGGTGAGCCTGCATAAAAGTGCCACATCTCATCCGATCGCAGCCGATGGAACGCAGAAAATCCGCCACTCCCAGCTCCCTGGTTGCTCAGCAGAAAATAGATCGCCGTCGAAGCTGGCCGCGCCCCTGCAAATCCCTCCGGCAGCGCCGCAGCCGCAAGCGTCATCCGAGCCGTATATGTCACCCGGTAAAACCCACCCTCCGGATGCTCCTCCAGCCCTAGCTTTCTGATCCACTCATCTGCGTTCACTCTGCGTCCTCTGGTCCCACAATACCGAATGTCCTCATCTGCCATGTACCCAGGCTCATGCATTTAAACTGAAGACTCCACATGACGTCGCCTGCCACCACTGACCCATTTGATCCAGCCGCTCTCGACCACGAACTGGCTGGCACCCCCTTTGCCGGCAACCTCCGCTACTTTGCGACGATCCACTCGACCAATACCTTCGCCATGAAGCAAGCCGAAGACGGCGCCCGCAGCGGCACAGTCTACTTTGCCGACGAGCAGACCGCGGGCCGCGGCCGCGGCGCCCATGCGTGGCATTCCGCACCCAGCTCCGGACTCTACGTCAGCATTCTCCTGCGGCCCCGCATTGCACCCGCCGACGTCCTCTGGCTCTCGCTCGCCGCCGGCCTTGCCGTTCATGACGCGGTCAGGCACGTTACCGCTCTCGAGCCCGACATCCGCTGGCCCAACGACATGCTCTTCGGCCGTAAAAAGTTCGGCGGCATCCTCACGGAACTCAATGCCGAGGTCACCCGCGTCCGCCATGTCGTGATCGGCATCGGCATCAATGTGCACCAGGAAGAATTTCCTCCAGACCTCGCACCCATCGCCACTTCTCTCGCCATCGAATCCGGCCGCCACTGGTCGCGCCAGGACCTGCTCCTCGCCCTCCTCTGCAACATCGATCGCGAGGTCAACGCACTCGTCCTGCCCGGCCAGCTCGACACGGCAACGCAAAACATCTTGGCGCGTCTCGAAGCCGCGTCGACATGGGTCCGTGGAAAGCAGGTCTATGTCGAGGAAGAACCCGGCTACGCTGGCATAACCGACGGCCTTGACCCACGCGGTTTCCTGCGCATTCGCACCGCCGACGGCCTGCGCACCGTCTTCTCCGGCGGCGTCCGGGAAGCTGCCGCAAAGTAGACACGGTATCCTGTAAATCGCATGCTCCTCACGCTCGATGTCGGCAACACCAACACCGTCCTCGGCCTCTACCGGCTCGATACACCCGCGCAGGACGCGTCCGCGCTTGTCGCCGACTGGCGCGTCACCACGCACCTGAAGCAGACCGCGGACGAGTACGGCGTCCTCTTTCTTAACCTGTTCGCCATGCAAAACATCAAGGCGAGCGAAGTCGAGGCCATCATCATCTCCTCTGTCGTGCCGCCAATTGAAAGCACATTGCGCCGCGTCTGCGAGCACTACTTCAAGGTCAGGCCCATCTTCATCGAACCCGGCATCCGCACCGGCATGCCCATCCTGGTCGACAATCCCGCCGAACTCGGAGCCGACCGCCTCGTCAACGATGTCGCCGCCTTTGCCAGGTATGGCGGCCCGGTCGTCGTTGTCGACTTCGGCACGGCCACGACCTTCGACGTCGTCACCGCCAACGGCGAATACGTCGGCGGTGTCATCGCGCCCGGCCTCGGCATCTCCGCCGATGCCCTTTTCGCCCGCGCCGCAAAACTCGCACGCGTCGACATCAGGAAGCCGGCAAAAGTAATCGGCACCAACACTATTACAAATCTGCAGAGTGGACTATTCTACGGTTACATCGGTCTGGTCGATGGCATCCTCGAACGCATGCTCGAAGAGATGAAGGCCACGCAGCCCAGGCCGCCAAAAGTCATCGCAACCGGCGGACTCGCACGCCTCATCGTCGAAGACTCAAAATACATCGACGCGGTCGACGAAATGCTGACGCTGGATGGCCTGCGCATCATCTACGAGAAGAACCGGCTGCAAAAGGGCGTAAAACGACACGAAAACAGCACAAAGTAGCACGTTTTCGACAGTCTTCTGACCCCTCTTCAAGCCAGTTTCCGGGTATTACTTGCAAAACTATTTCAATTACTTCACTGAGATCGAAGATCATTTCCAGCGGCGTCGCGGCTCCATCCTGCTGCTCTCGACGGTCGACTGGGCGCTGATTGAAACCTGGCGCGAAGCCGGCATTCCGCTCGCCGCCGTCCTGCGTGGAATCGATAGCGCTTTCGATAAGCATGAAGCCAGGAAACATCGGCCAGGCACACGCAAAGTCAACGGCCTGGCGTGGACGGCGCAGGCCGTGATGGTCGCCTTCGAAGAAATGCGCGAAGCCTCCGTCGGCATGGCGCCGCAATCCGACAAGCCTGACGAAAAACCATCCTCAGGCTTCGAACAGGAGCGCATCGCCCAGCATCTTCTCACCTGCGCAGACGCTTTGCAGCGCGCGCAGCCAGGCTCGACCTGCGCGGCAGCAATGGAAGAAACCGCGGCGCGTTTAACAGATCTGGCCGCTGAGGTACGAACGACTTTGCCGAGACTCGAAGACCTCGACCGCACACTGCTGGTGATGGATGAAAAGCTCTTCGCCGCAGTCCTCGCCGCTGAACCGGAGCAGGCACTGGTGCAGTTGAAAGAGCAGGCCGCCCGCGAACTGGCGCCCTATCGCAGCCGCATGCAGGCCCTGCAGATTCGCCAGATCGAACAACAGTTCCTGCATAAAAAGATCATCGAAAAATACAAGCTGCCGCGTCTTAGCCTCTTCTACATGAGCCAGTCGTGAAGCTATTCATCGAGAAGGCAGTCTACGGCGGAGCCGGCCTCGGCCATGTCAGTAGTAACGATCCATCCACTGAAGTCGCGCTGCAGGGCAAGACTGTCTTCGTTCCGCATACACTGCCCGGCGAACTCATCGAGTGCACGATCACCGAAGACAAGCGCAGCTTCGCTAACGCCCGCCTCGACAAAATACTCGAACCTGCGGCGCATCGCATCGCACCGGGATGCGAGTTTTTCCCGCGCTGCGGTGGCTGCCAATATCAACACGCAACTTACGAAGCACAGCTAAGCATCAAGCGCGAGATCCTTGCCGAAACACTTTCGCGCGCCGGCATCTCTATCGAAGCTGCTGCCATCGACACTCTTCACAGCGAGCCCTGTCAGTATCGCAACCGCGTCCGCCTGCACATCCGTTTCGGCGACTACGCGTTGTGTTATCGCGAAGCGTCTTCGCATCGCGATGTCATTGTCGACCACTGTCCCATCGCTGCGCCTCTCCTGCAGCAGGCAATCCATTCATTTCCTGACGCGGCGCAGTCGTGCGGCCTCGATGCAGGCATCTTTGATGAAGTTGAGTTCTTCACAAATGACACGGAAGACGCCCTGCTCGTCTCGTTATGGACCACGCGCGGCAGCGACGCAACCCGCGCTCTGCCGATCCTCTGCGACGCACTCCAGGAGCAGTTGTCGATGCTCGCCGGCGGCGTTCTCTTTCAGTCCGAATCACAGAAAGGCCAGGGCCGCCAGCAGGCAAGCTGGGGTAATCCCGAACTGACCTACAGCGTCGGACCGCATCGTTATCGCGTAAACGCTGCGTCTTTTTTTCAGGTGAACCGCTTCCTCGTTCCACAACTGGTCGAGCGCGTAACCGCAGGCAAAACGGGCCAGACGGCATGGGACCTCTTCGCCGGCGCCGGTCTCTTTTCCGTCCCGCTGTTGCAAAGCTACGGGAGTGTCACCGCAGTCGAGCTGGCAGCTTCTTCCGTGCGCGATCTGCAGCAAAACTTCCAAGGCAAACAAAATCGCATCGTCGCATCCTCGACGCTCGACTTCCTGAAATCTCAGAAAAAAAATGAGACGAAAGCTCCCGACCTGGTCGTCGTTGACCCGCCGCGATCGGGCCTGGGCAAGGAGGTGACGACGCTGCTTTCCCAAATCGGGCCGGCTACCATCACTTATATTTCGTGCGACCCCGCAACTCTCGCCCGCGACGTGCAGCAGTTGTTACACTCTGGCTACCAACTCAGGAAAACCACGCTGGTCGACCTGTTCCCGCAGACCTATCACCTGGAAACAATTGCCGAACTGACACGCGGCTGACGCGCTCAGCATAGCGGCGCTCGGAGAGTGCCGTGGTCACGCAGGCTGTCTACAATCCGTCCGTCCAATCGCATCGGCGAACACATCGGCCGGCAGCAATCCGCATAACAGGCCGGGCCGCGCGCATCGCCATTCTTGAGAAGCTGAGCTTCCGCGCCCAGCCGGCCCTGCTGGCCGCAATCGCTTTGTCCGCAGGCATCGCCGCCACCCACCTGTACTGGATCGCGCCATCCTGGCTGCTCCTCGCAGGCATCCTTCCGATGCTGACACTGTGCTGGTCTGGCCGGCAGACGTCCCGCCTCATCCTGCTTCCACTCTTCGTGGTATTTGTACTGATCGGCGCGCTGCTCAGCGAAGTGCAGCCTCATCCCCAGGCGCAGTCAGCCCTGATTCATCTGGCCGACGGCGACAGGCACAGCATCACCGGCGAGATCGTGCGTTTCGGCGCGGTTCGCACCATCGAATCGCAGCGACCCTTCAGCAACGAGCCAGTGCAGGAGCAGCAACTCTCGCTGCAACTTGCCGTGTCCAGCATGGATTTGAAGCCGGTGACTGGTGGACTGCGGCTGGCCATTTATGCGCCGATGGATATTCAGATCGCCCCGGTCCATTGCGGTGACAGAATGACCCTCACCGCTGCCCTCAAGGAACCGCAGCGCTACCGCGATCCCGGCGTATGGGATGGCCGCGCGTGGCTGCTCGGCCAGGGCGTCGGCGTGATCGCCGCGGCAAGTGCAACCGACATCCTGTTACCCGTCCATGGCAGTCACGGAAGCGCCGCATGCTGGATCCACGCGCTGCAGACCAGAGCCAGCGAAAGCCTCATCGCGCTCGGCACCACGGCAAAGCCGCACTGGCTGCCGTCTGCGCTGACTATCACCGAGAGCGACGCCAGCATGATTACCGCGATGGTCACCGGCGACCGTTCCTACCTCGAGCGCAGCGAGCGCATCGGCTTCGAACGCACCGGCGCATTCCACGTACTGGTCGTCTCGGGCTTGCATGTCGGCCTGATCGCGGCACTGTTGCTCGCGCTCACGAAACGCTTCGGCTGTTCCCGCGGGTGGTCCGGCCTGATCACCGCCATGCTCGCAACCCTCTACTCAATCTTCACCGGCTTTGGCGAACCCGTGCAGCGCGCATTGGCGATGGTGCTGCTCTACCTCGCGGCACGCGCCTGCTATCGCGATCGCCACGCCATGCAGGCGCTCGGCGTGGCTGCCCTCTGCCTGCTGGCGTGGCAGCCATCGGCGCTCTTCGACGCAGGCCTGCAGATGACCATCCTGACCGTGGTCGCCACCGGCGGCCTGGTGGCGCCGCTGCTTGAACGGACCATCGGTCCCTGGCTGCAAGCCACGCGCCAGATCAGTACCATTGCCGTCGATGCAGCAATGCCGCCGCGACTCGCGCAGTTCCGCGTGATGCTGCGGCTCTTCGCCTGGCATCTTGCGCCACTACTCCTGCCGTGGGACCAGCGCGGGAAGTCCGCACCCATACTGGCCGCAATCCTGCGCTTTATTCTGCGACTAAGCGAACTGCTGCTGATGTCGATCACGGTCGAGATCGTCATGGCACTGCCCATGGCCCTTTACTTCCACCGCGTCACCGTCCTCGCGCTGCCCGTCAACCTGCTGCTCATCCCCGGCCTTGCGTTGCTTCTGCCCGTCGCTGTCCTCACAGCTATCGTCGCGCTCATCGCACCGCATCTCGCCATCGTTCCCGGCATGCTGCTCGCTGTGCTGCTGCATGCTGCAGTCGGCATCGTGCATCTCTTTTCGCGACAGATGGGCGATGTCCGCGTCGCCTCTCCCGCCATTTGGACGACAGTACTGTCCCTGCTGATGCTGGCCGGCTCGATCTGGGCCATGCGCCGCAACCGCCTCGCCTCGATCTTCTTCACTATTGCCGCCACTGGCGCAATCATTCTGCTGCTAGTACCGCATCGGCCCACAGCGCGGCCCCACGTGCTCGAAATCAGCGCCCTCGATGTCGGCCAGGGTGACGCACTCCTCGTCTTCACCCCCGGCGGCAAGACCCTCATGGTCGATTGCGGCGGTCCCACCGGCGGCGACTTGGCGCAGCATGGCAATTTCGAGATCGGCGAGGATGTCGTCTCGCCCGTCCTGTGGTCGCGCGGCATCAGCCACCTGGACGCCGTCGTCCTCTCGCATGCGCACAGCGATCACATGGGCGGCATGTTCGCCGTGCTCAACAACTTCCATCCGCGTGAGCTCTGGGTCGGCAACAATCCGCCAAACTTCCAATACCGCGCGCTGCTGGCCGAGGCCAATCGCCTGCACATAGCAATCAGACAGTTCCACGCGGAGGACGCCTTCAGCTTCGGCGGCATGGCTGTCCGCGTACTTGCACCAGCAGCCGACTATACTCCCGGCCCGTCAGCCAAAAATGACGACTCGCTCGTCCTGCGCGTCGCCTACGGCAAAACTTCCGCCCTGCTCGAAGGCGATGCCGAGGCACCGAGTGAAGCGCAGATGGCGCAGCTTCCCTCCATTCACGCCGATCTGCTCAAGGTCGGCCACCACGGCAGCAAGACTTCCACGACCGCGCCCTTCCTGGCTGCCGTATCCCCGGAATATGCAGTGGTCTCCGTCGGCCTGCACAACCTTTACCACCATCCGCGCCTTGACACGCTGGAGCACCTGCAGGAGGCCGGCGTCCACACCTGGCGCACCGACCTCGACGGGATCAGCACCTTCTACCTGGACGGTGAGCACATCACAACGTCTCCTTAGCGCAGGACTCAGCATTCGCTCTTCCCCAAGTAGGATTGAAGATGTATGCTCGCAAACAATTCGCGGCATCGGGCATCAGGAGAACTGCTCTACGTGGGAGGGTACAGGATGAGGTCGGACCAGTCGGAAGGCGAACTGAAGAACGAAAGCTCTGCAGCCAACGAAGGCGCCAGGCACAACTCCAGTCTCGAAAACGGCCAGCAGCCGATCGTCGAAAGCAGTGCCTTTGACCGCGAAGAACAGCGAAAAATCCGCCGGCTGCAACTGATGATGGAGATGGTCATGTCGGTCATCAGCCAGGACCACACTCTCACTGTCGAGGAAGCAGCAGAGATTATCGGCGATAGCAGAAAAGCTGCTCTTGCCATGTTTCCCGACAAGGAACTCGCCTACAACCTGATCTACAAGCCGCGCCTGCAGCGGCTGATGCGCGAGCGTTTCCGCATCCAGTAGCAATTACTTCTGGTCGAAGCTGGACAACCTCAGCGTGATGGTGCCCCAGAATAGCCGGGCGCGCATCTGCACCGGAATGTGGCGCACATCGTCGGTGTACCAGATCCAGATATTGCCGCGATTCTTCACCACGCCGGCATCGGCAGTCGGCTGCACGCGGATCGTATCGAATGTCCCGGCCGGCGTGATCACCCGTTCACGCGCCTCGACCTTCATCGTGACGTTGATTGTTCGCATCGCATCGGCCACGGGAAACACAAAGCTCTCGCCGACCGTCAACTCCTGCGTCGCACCGTAAAAAATCGCGGACATCAGGTCGCTGACACATGGCGGAATGGCGGCCTGCTGATGCCTGGTCGTACCCTTCACCATGTTCTTTTCGTCCAGCACCTGCTGACCCGCCGCGCCATTAAAGCTCAGGCTGCTGGTGATCTGCCGATGCCCTTCCTGCAGCTGCTTATTGAAATATTGCGAGCAGCCCGTATGCCTGTCGAGCGCCGACTGGAAGCGATCATTCACCTTGAATAGCAGGTTGACCGCGCCGATATCGACGCCGGTCGTGTTGATGCGCTCCGTGTTTCCCTCTGCATCCAGATGAATCGTGGCTGTACCGGCGGGAAATACACGCCAGTCCACGATGTAGTTCAGCGTCTGGTGCTGTGGCAGTGGATAGTGGGTGTCCGCGGCATGCAGCGGTGCCAGGTTCGGTGACGACGGAGCAGGTGCAGTCTGGAAGGCGTAAGCGGGGCCGGACAGACCCCGGCCGGTAAGAACAAGGGCGGCAACCAGGCAGGCAGTCGTCAGAAGGCGGGTTCGAATCAATGTTGGCTCACTCTGTTGGGTGTCAGAAATGCCGGGCACCAATGAAGATTCTCACCAGCAGGGCGGCATAGATTGCGATTGCGCCTAAACCAGCATTGTACTCGCGGTGGCGCAGGTAAAGCTCACTGGAGAAGCCGCCGGCGGTTACGTTCCGACCAGAAGGACGGGCACGCGTCAGCCGGGGCAGCAGCCGCGGCACCTGGCGAGTATAGGCCTCGAACTCCGGGAAGGCCTGCCGCAGGAACGCCTCTTCCGAAAGAATCGTTGGCAGATAAATGATGGTGAACAGCACAGCCAGCAGGATGAAGATCACCCAGCTGCGCGAAGCGGCGGCAAAGCCGAACGCCATCAGCATCGATCCTAGGTAGAGTGGGTTGCGCGTATAGCCATACGGCCCCGTCGTCGCCAGTTCGGCATTCTTCTTTACGTAGCCCGAAGCATAACCGCGCAGCGCCGCACCCGGAACCACCAGCAGCAGGCTCAGGGTCAGCGAGCGATAGGTCGGCGGCACGTAGTACAGATGCCAGACATAAAAGGCAGCGAAGAGAAAGCCCATCGGCACACGAATGCGCCGGGCAATCCTGCTCCATTGCTGTAACTGCGATGGCGCACTCATGCGGGCGGCTGCGTCTCCTCGATGTCCGTTCCAGGAGTGACGCCGCCGTCCGGCAATGGGACGCTCGCGGCTTTTCCGGCATCCACTTCAACGCCAGGCTCTCCGTCAGAAATCCCCGCAAGCAATTCCTGTGCAGCAGCCAGCACTTCTTCTGCCGTAATGGTGAGCAAACCGGTCTCCGGCTCGCGATGACGCGTGTGGTCGCGCTTGCTTTCAGGATGACGCAGGACACGGAATGGGACGCCGAACGGCCCGTTGCGCGCTGGATCTGTAGGCCCGAAGATGCCGACTACCGGCACGTTGAGCGCACAGGCCAGGTGCAGAGGGCCTGTATCACCGGCAATCACCAGCGCTGCACGGCGCGTCACGGCAATGAGCTGATCGAGCGTCATGTTCAGCGCAATCGCGACGCCGCCGCTTGCTGCTACAAGCTCCCGCGCAATGCCTTCTTCGCCGGGGCCGGCATTCACAACGACCTTGCAGCCAAGGGTATGCAGAGCCGCCGCCACGGCACCATAGCGGTCGGCAGGCCATCGCTTGGCGCCCCAGCCTGCACCTGGATTGATAAGCACCAGCGTCTGTCCGCGCGCGATCGTCCGATCGCACCAGGCCTCGGCCTGCGGACTTCGCGGTAGCATCGGTGCCGTAAACTCCAGCTCGTCATCTGCTATGTGGCTGGCGACTTCAATCGCCTGGTCGATCACGTGGACGCCCGTCGTTGCTACCTGCTCTTTGAAAAACCGGCGCGCCAGCGGCTCGCGGGGAGAGGCCTCGCCGATCATGCGTGCAGGTTTAGCCAGCCGCCCCAGCATGGCCGATCGCACCGCTCCCTGCAGATCGATGCAGACGTCATACTGCGCAGCTCGCAGTTCGCGGCGAATGTCACTCACCTCGCTCAGCGTGTCCGGCGTCAGCGGCGCTCTTGCCCATTTTTTCGCCGGCACATGATGGATGCGATCGATCAGCGGCATCGTCGGCCGCTCGCCTGCAGCCATGCGGGCCGGCGCGTCACATGCGGCCAGCAGCGCCTGCCATTGTGGCTCGACCGCCCAGCCCAGGAACCACTCAGGATGGCGCAGACGCAGGGCAGTGATGGCTGGCAGAGCATGCAGAATGTCGCCCATGGCACCCAGGCGGACGATGAGCACTCGAAGTTGGGTCGCAGGGGCTAGCAAAGCCTCATTTTCTCACAGCACCAGCGTCATTCCCGGCGTGTCGCTGTCCCTTGGGTCGAAGGCTACCCAAACGCGACAACACCTCTCCCGGCTCGATCAGTTCAACGGTGAGCGAAGCTGCTTCGACCGGCGCATACTGTCGCAGGGCCCCAAGCGCGCTCGGCGAAAGCCGCGTCAGATCTTTCGCCGTTGTAAGGATGCGCGTCGCGCCCGCTGCCTTCACCCGCTCTCCTAGAACTCGCAGATCAGCTGCGGTGAATGGATGATGATCCGGAAACGCCAGCGTATCGACCAGCTCGACACCGATCGCGCCCAGCTCTGCGAAAAACTCCTGCGGCCGGGCAATCCCGCAGAAGGCAAGCGACGCTTGCGCGACAGAAAGCAGTTCTACCTGCCGCCGAGCATGCCAGATAGATGCGTCCGGCTGCAGGTAGCGCTGAATCTCTACTTCAAGCTCGCGATCCGCTTCCCGCAGCACCACAACATCCGCGCGACGCAGCGACGACAGCGGCTCCCGCAGGTGCCCGGCAGGCAGCAGCTTCGTCTGCAGGTCATCGCGGTGCAGCAGGACAATATCCACATCGCGCGCCAGCTGCCGGTGCTGGAATCCGTCGTCCAGCAGGTGCAGGCGTACGGCTTCCTGTTCGGCCATCAGACCGGCCTCGTAGCGCTCAGCCCCTACATACACCGGGACGCCGGTTTCGCGGGCAATCAGTAGTGGCTCATCGCCGAACTGCTCGCTGGTCGAAGACTCCGACGCATCCACGCGCTCCACAGACTGCTGATGCCGCCCATATCCACGCGACAGTACATCGACGGCCATGCCGGCCTGCGTCAGCAGCCTGGCAAGAGCAATGGCAAACGGCGTCTTACCACCACCGCCAGTCGACAGGTTGCCGATACTGACGACGGGCCCGCTTAAAAGCTTCTGCCCGAGCCAGCCACGATCGTACGCAGCGTTCTTCGCCGAGACGGCAGCCGCATACAGCGGCGTCAAAGGAGCAAGTCCAGCCTGCGGCTTCATACGCCCGCTCCCAGCAGCTTCAGAATGCCATCGGCTGCGCGCGTCGTCGCACCAGCCTGCGCCTCGAAGACCTTTTTCGCATTTGCACCCATCGCTGCCGATTTATCCTGCAGCAGTCCGATCAGGTCCGCGTCCAGCGTCTCAGGTCGCACAATCCTGATTGCCTCCTGCTCGATCAGCAACTCGACAATATCGCGAAAGTTTTCATAGTGCGGCCCCGTCGCCACCGGCACACCGAACTGCGCCGGCTCCAGCGGATTATGGCCGCCCGCCGCAACCAGGCTCCCCCCGACAAACGCAGCAGCAGCCTGCGCATAGATGGCGGCCAGCTCGCCAATCGAGTCCAGCAGAAAAATACTGCCGGCAGCCAGCGGCGAGGGACTCGCCATCCACGCCGAACGTCGCGTCCACTCCAGCGTCGACGTCTGCAGCAGCGCAGCGACCTTCTCGAAGCGCTCCGGATGCCTGGGCGCCAGCAGCATCACCGCACCTGGAACCGCATGCACGACCCGCGGCCACGCCTCCAGCAGCAGCGCTTCTTCACCCTCGAGTGTTGACCCACACACAAGCAGCTTCGCCGATGCATCCAGCGCCTGCGTCAGATGACCGGCGATCGGCAGATCGAGCGGCGCACGCACATCGAACTTCAAGTTGCCGCCCGCAGAGACGCGGTCCGCTGGCACACCGATTGCCACCAACCTGCGAGCGTCCTCCGGCGTCTGCGACTGCACCAGGGTGAGCATCTTCAGGAAGGGCCGCCACAGAATACCGAGTCGCCGATATCGCGGCAGCGAGCGATCCGAAACCCGCGCATTCACCACGGCAACCGGAATCCCTCGGCGTGCGCAATGCGTGAGAACATTCGGCCAGAGCTCTGACTCAGCCAGCACCAGCGCCGACGGTTGCACCCTATCGAATGCAGCCCGAACACTCCATGGAAAATCCAGCGGGAAATAAAAACACCGCTCCGCGCCGAAGCGTTCGCACGCCAGCTTTTGCCCGGTCCGCGTCGTGGTCGAGACGATTACTTCGAAGTGGGGCGCCCGGCTTTGCAGTTCGCGCACCAGCCCGCTGACCGCCAGCACTTCGCCAACCGAAACTGCGTGGATCCAGATGCGGCGACGATCCGGCTGCCCCGCCACAAACCCCGCACGCGGACCGAAAAATCGCCCACCCAGGCCGTCGCGAAAACGGGCGCTCGTTGCCAGCCGGAACAGCCACCAGGGCGAGCCCAGTATCAGCAGCAGCAGCAGCGCGAAGTTATAGAAAATGCGGACGATGAATAAATGCACGTAAGGGTTGGGACTGGACGTTTTGTGCCCGACTTGATGATAATCGGTTGCACATGCGCACGATGAGGATCAGCGAGAGTCGTCATAAGGTAAACAGTTCGATCGTCAGCACACGATGTCTAACCCTGTGCGTGCTGGGCGCACTCACATGCAGCCATCCCGGCAGGGCTGCTGACAAAGCGCCACCGCCGGCGCAGGCGGCAACTACCTATCTCGACGTCGATACTCATCCCGCGGAGCACGTTTCCATCGCGGCCGAACCGTTCACCGGCAGCAGGGCGGAATTCTTTCATCTCAACTACCCGGCTTATGGACTGATGCCCGTCCGCATGGTCATCACCAACGACGGCGATACACCCGTCTCTCTTTCGCAGGCGCGCATCGACTTCATCACGGCCGCGGGTGACAAGATTCCAGCCGCCCAGATCGAAGATGTTGAACGCATGATCGACACGCCTCCAAACCCGGGAGCAAAGATCCCGCTCGGGCCCATCCCAATCAAGGTTGGCGGTAAAGGCAAGAACAGGGACAAGCAGATCAAGGCAGATTTCGATGCCTATGGCTTCAGTTCGATTGCCGTCGAACCACATACAACGCATGCAGGTTTTTTCTTTTATGACGTCTCAGGAATCGACCATCCCCTGATCGGCGCGAAGCTCGAAGTGCGCGAAGTCCAAGCCTCGGATGGCAAGCAGATGTTTGCCTTCGAAGTACCGTTCTACAAACTCGGAGTCAACTACTAACGCGGTGCGGCCTGTCTCACGCTGAGACAGGCATGCACCAATAGTCGTTGACGCAGCCCCTTACAACTGGATCTGCACCGGCTGACCGGATGAAAGACTCGGCGCTCTTTGCGCGCGCGGCTCCCACTTGGGATACATCAGCTCCGGCATCGGCTTCGACTGGAAAATCTTCCGGGTCTGTTTTGCAATCCACCGCGCAGACGTCTTCGCCTTCTTCCTGCGAGCGCTGTCGGTCGAGATACCCGTTCCCGCATACATCTGCCGATACAGTTTCGAGAGCAGCATAAAAGCCAGGCGGGCCTTCAGATTCGGCGTGCAGGCAGAACGCTTCCACACCGGTCCCCAGTCATAGAAACGGTCCCAGACCTTCTGCGTGCGGTCACTGATTTCGCTCGAACTCATCAAGGGGTGGGGCGTAAACATTTTCGGCCGGATGGCGGTCGGTATCAGCCAGTACTTCGTGATCGGCGTACCTTCGACCAGCGTCGGCGCGGCCGCCTGTTCCTTCTCCCAGCGATTGAAATCGACGGTGCCCGGAAATGGCGTCATCATCACGAACTGCGCGAACGTCACGCCTGCCTTGAGCGCCACTTCTACTGTCGCGTTGAAGGTGCTCGGCTTGTCGCTCGGCAATCCAAAGATAAACGAACCCAGAACATGCACGCCGTGCTCGCGGAAGCGTTGCAGTTGCTCGACCAGCCGGTCGCCCGAATAGTTGAAGTCCTTGAAAACATTCTTCAGACCTTCAGGAGTTACCGCCTCGACGCCTACCAGCGCACCCTTGATATTGGCCTTGCGCATGGCGTCCAGGTAATCGCCATCTTCGGCCGATTCCATCGTAATCTGTGTGAAAAAAACCATGTCCTTCGGCAGCTTTGCGAGTTCGGCCATAAGCGAGAAACGCTCGGCACGAATCTGCAACAGTTCATCGAGCTTGGCCTGGTTGTTCTGTTCGCGGGCCAACCGTAGATCCGTGAGCGTGACTGGGTAAAAATTGTCATCGGCCAGCGCGATAAAGCGGAATCCCAGGCGGCGCAGGTCAATGATCTCGTCAATCACCTTCTCGAATGACCGCTGACGCGGCTTCTGGCCATCTGTCCGCCAGACCGAGCAGAACGAGCAATGTTTGGGGCAGCCACGGATCGTCTGCACCGAGGCCCACATGTATTTGTCCGGCTGCATCAGGTCCCAGCGCGCGGCCAGGAATTCTTCGCCCTCAATCTTGCCGCCTTCATATACGCGCCGTGCATTACCGGCCTGCAGATCGCGCAGCACATTTCCCCACGCCACATCGCCATCACCCTTGACGACGGCGTCCGCATAGCCCCGCTCAAAGGGTTCGTCCGGGAACAGCGTTGCGTGGATGCCGCCATACACCACGGTCGCTCCGCGTTCATGCGCAAGTTTGCCTACCTGGTAGCCGCGCAGTGCGTTGCCGGTATGCACGCTGATGCCGACCACATCTCCGGCTTGAATCGTCGTGGGATCGAGTTGCTCTATTGACTCATCGACCAGGATGGGATCGCCCATCTGGGACGGCGTCGCGGCGGCCAATACAAACAGCCAGCGCGGTGTAATGACAGCAGTGCCAAAGGAATTATCGCTGGGATTAACCAGGTGTACGCTCATATACGCGGATGCCCCTGTACTACAGGAATGCCCTGAGACCGGTCGTACCGGTGGCCTCCCAGGGGGATAGAAGCCGCATCAGCGTTTTTTCCCGACGGCAGACCATGTCTGCGCGGATGCACGCTAATCATACACTTTTGTACGGTACATTACATTTGCTGACTTAGCAGTATAGTCGGATCGGACCGCCACAGTCAGTCCGATTACGCTTCCAAGCCTGGTGGCCTGCCCGCTGTGCCGCCAGCCAAGCGCTACACGCCTTTTTTCGCCGGCTCCCAGACGAACTTGTGGATCTGCAGGTTGAGCCGCGCAGGCACTCCATCCTCAAGCATCCACTCGACCAGCTGGCGGGGATCAAGCGTACAGTTCGAAGCGTCCCGCTCAATGCTTGGCCGGTTAGTGAAGGCCGGGGAGAAGAGGATGTCTTTCACCCTGCCGCTAAGTTCATGCTCCGCCACAAAGTCACGCGCAAATTCGTAATCGCGGCGGTCAGTGATCACGAACTTTACCTCGTCGCGTTCGGTAAGCGCTTCGAGGTTGGGCAGATAAAAACGCTCGCTCTCGCCTGAGCCGGGACATTTCACATCCATGATCTTGTGCACGGCTTTCGGCACATCGGCGAGGGGGCGTTCACCGCTAGTCTCGATCATCAGTTGGTAGTTTTTGGCGAGCAGGCGATCCATCAGGGGAAGCAATTCCTTTGCCTGCAGCATAGGCTCGCCGCCGGTAAACTCCACCAGCCGCACCGGTGCCAGCTCACCAATTACCTGCTCGACTTCATCGAGAGATTGCTGATATCCACCCTTGAATGTGTATTCGGAATCACACCAGGTGCAGCGCAGGTTACATCCTGCAAGGCGCACAAAAATGCACGGCAGACCGGCGAAGCTCGACTCGCCCTGGACGGATTTATAAGTTTCGATCAAATACATTTCGGCTGATTACTCGTAGTAGCGCGCACTGGAGGTGTCTGTCTCGTACATCGTGCAGTCTTTAACAGACACGCGGCCACCGGTCATCTCGCGCAGTTGCTGATTGGTCTCGTCGTAGAAATAGCGCGCAAGATTTTCAGCCGAAGGATTCAGCTCTGTCTTGAATGGCTCGATGTCATTGATCATCTGGTGATCGAGCTTGTCGATCACGGGACGCATCACCTGTTTCAGCAATTTGAAGTCAAGCAGCAGCCCTGTCGCGTCCAGCTCTTTGCCCTGCAGCGTCACGAAGACTTTGTAATTATGGCCGTGCGGGTTCTCGCATTTGCCGTGATAGTTGCGCAGGTAATGTCCCGAGGAGAAACCGGCCTCGACCGTAATTTCATACATTTGATTCGTATCCTTGCTGGCTGCTCCCTGGAGAACAAAACGGGTGGAACGCCAACTCCCATTCTAACGGCTATTGACTGCGTTTCCGGCGCCTCGCGGATTCGGCGTCCCGCTGAGCTTCGTTCCGCCGCTCCACCTGTTCGAACAGTGCCGTCATTACACCGCCAAATGCTGCGACGACTGCCCCGAGAAACAGGAAGAGCGAAGTCGTCTTCCATAGCGAGCCGTTCCCGGGCAGGCCGGGTTGCAGAGCGCTTTCAGTAAACATCATGCCGCACGATACCAGTGAAAACAGCAGCAGGGTTGCGGCGAGAATATATAGATTGCGCGACATGTTTTCTTTAGACTACGCCTTCGCCTTCAGCTTTTCGGGCGGGTTGAAGAACTCGTCGACTATGGCAATGTCGTGCGTCACCCTGTATGGCGGCAGGCTGTCAAGAAATACTTTTCCATAGCGTTGTCGCTGCAACCGCGGATCGAGCAGCACCAGCACGCCGCGATCTTCGAGCGAACGGATCAGCCGTCCAAAACCCTGCTTCAGCGTGATGACTGCCTGCGGTACCTGGTACTCGAAAAACGGGCTGCGGCCTTCCGATTCAATCGCGCGCATACGTGCTGCCACCACCGGATCGCTCGGCACGGCAAATGGCAGCTTGTCGATAATGACGCAGCTTAGCGCCTCTCCCTGCACATCCACTCCCTGCCAGAACGAGGACGTCCCGAACAACACTGCATTCGGTGTTGTTCGGAATTCTTCAAGCAGAGCTTTCTTCGGTGCCGTGCCCTGCAGCAGCAGCGGATAGTCGAGTTCGACGAGCAATCGGTCGTGCACATCGCGCATCTGCGCATAGCTGGTGAAAAGACAGAATGCCCGGCCTTTCGTGATACCCAGAACCCGGCAAATTTTTCGCGTTGCCTCGACGACGAAGTTGGGATCGCGCGGGTCCGGCATATCCGGCGGCAGATAAAGCAGCGCCTGCTCCGCATACTTGAAGTGCGAGGGAACGATCATTTCGCGCGCATCGTTCATGCCCAGGCGACGGCGCAGATGCGCGAATCCGCCTTCCACAGTGAGCGTGGCCGAGGTCAGCACCACACTCGCGAAATTCTCGAAGAGCGTAGCGTCGAGGATTTCTGAAACGTCAATCGGTGTGGCCTGCAGATACGTATTCCGGACCGATTGGCGAAGCGCTCCGGCGGAACGCCGCTCGATCCAGAACACAGTGTTCTTGTCCTCCGCTTCGAGCAGAAACTTGAGATGCTCCCGAATATCCGTCGTCCGCTTCTTGAGACCGGTCGCCTCTTCAACATTGCGTACCCGGTCGAGCTCTCCTTCCAGCCGATGCAACGCGTTCGTCAGTCCGAGATACAGGTCACCATACGTTTCGAGGAATTCATCGCGTCCCTCGAAGGGCATCCGGTTGTCGCCGCCGTTCCCCGGGGGATGGGGCAGCGCTCCGAAAAACATCCGGGCCCGTTCACGCACCAGCTGCGCCGACGAAGTGATCCCGGCAGAAAGCGCTTGCTTGTTCCGCAGGGTTGCTTCAAGATCGCGCACCAGTTCCTCGAACCTGACATTGCTCAGCCCGATCCCGAAATAGCTGCCGGCGATGTCTTCGAGTTCGTGCGCTTCATCAAAAATCACAGCAAACGCTTCGGGGAGGATGCCGACGTCCGGAGCCGATTTAGCATGCTGGCGGATGGCCAAATCAGCAAAAAACAGGTGGTGATTGACAATAATCACGTCACTTTCGACAGCTTTTCGACGCATTTCCGTGATGAAACAGTTGTCGTAATTAGGGCATGTCGTTCCCAGGCAGGCTTCGGTTCGCGCGTCCAGCTTGTGCCATAATTGGCTGTTTTCAGGCAATCCATCGACTTCTGCGCGGTCCCCGGTCGTCGTGGTCTTCTCCCACGCCGCTATCTTCTGATACTGGTCGATTTCCTCCAGTCCGTTAAGGATGGGCGTATTCGCCAGCGCATACAGCTTGTGGCGGCAGAGATAGTTCGCACGGCCCTTCATGTAGCAGACTTTCAACTCACCCAGCAGCGATTCGAGGAAAGGTATGTCCTTGAAAAAAAGCTGTTCCTGCAGGTTCTTGGTGCCTGTCGAGATGATCACGCGCTGGCCGCTGCGCAGGGCCGGCAGTAGATAGGCAAGGGTTTTGCCGGTACCGGTTCCGGCCTCTACTATCAGATGTTTACGCTCAGTAAGCGCACGCTCAACCGCCTGCGCCATCTCCAGCTGGCCCTTACGAAATTCGTAGGGCAGTGGTGATTGCGCAAGCACCCCGCCGGGCGCGAAAAACTGGTGCAGCGACGGCAGTTTGCCAGTCGCATTTTTCCACGATGAACCTGAAGCGGGTTGGGGTATGGGCGGCTGCGAGGTGATGGACACGGGCTGGCCGCTCCCTGAAACGACCCTCTCCCTATAATAGAGGAGCCCGGTGAACACGCCCGGGCCAATCCGCCTCAGAATCGATGTAACAAGTTGACGTCATCCCGAAACAGGAAATCCGCTGTGTCCGCTGCCGAATTGGCAGCCGCACCTCTTTTTGCTATTTGTGGCCGGCCGAATGTCGGCAAGTCAACACTTTTCAACCGGCTCACGAAGAGCCGCCGCTCCATTGTCGGCGACGAGCCGGGCATCACCCGCGATCGCATTTACGGCGAAGTGGAATGGATGGGTCACGTGGCCCGCATCGTCGACACCGGCGGCATCGTGCCGGACGATGAAGAACTTATCCCGGCCGAAATTTTTCTCCAGGCCAAGGTGGCACTCGAAGAAGCAGATGCCGTCGTGATGGTCGTCGACGGCCGGACGGAGCTTGCCTCGCCGGACATCGAGCTCGCCCGCATCCTCATCCGTTCGGGTAAGCCTCTGTTTCTTGCCGTCAACAAGATTGATACAGAAGCGATGGAAGCTGCGGCAGAAAACTTCCGCACCCTCGGCATCAGCAATCTCTACTCCATCTCTTCGGAACACGCGCTCGGCATTGGCGACCTGCTCGATGCGATCTGGGAAGTTTTGCTGTGGCCGGAAAAGACGGCTGAGCAGATCGCGGCAAAAGAAGAAGATGACTTTCCAGAGCTTGACGATTTCGATCCCGAAGCAGACCCCGACGCTGAGACCAGCGACGAAAAGCAGGCCGTGCATCGCACGCACGGTGAATATGAACAGCGCGAAACATCTGTCGCCATCATCGGCCGGCCGAATGTCGGCAAGTCAACTTTGCTGAACGCCCTGACTGGCACCTCGCGCGCCATCGTTTCGCCGATAGCCGGAACGACGCGCGACGCGGTCGACGAAGCCATCGAGTACGAAGGCATGACGCTTCGCTTCGTCGACACCGCTGGTATTCGCCGCAAGGGCAAGACTGAAGAGATGGCAGAGAAGTTGTCTGTCGTCATGGCGCGCCGTCACCTTGAAGCAGCCGATGTCGCCCTTTTGATCATTGATGCCAATGAAGGTGTCACATCATCCGACGCGCACATCGGCGGCTACGCACATGAGAGCGGACGGTCAGTGATCATCATCGTCAACAAGTGGGACATGGTGACGACTGGCCGCACCGACGGCAAGCCGCCTGCCGATCGCCAGATCTTCGAAACGCAGATACGCAATGTCCTGAAGTACCTGCACTATGCGCCGATCATCTTCCTCTCAGCCATGCAGCGGACCAATCTTCATCTCGTGCTGGCGAAGGTCAAGCTGGTCGCCGCTGAGCGTCGCAAGCGCGTCACCACCGGCCAGATGAACCGCTTCCTGGAGCGGGTCGATTTCCAGCGAGCGCCCGTGCCGATGGCAAAACGTATCCGCATCTACTACATGACCCAGGCAGCCGTCGCTCCACCGACATTTGTCCTGTTTACCGATCGTGATATCAAGCTGCACTTCTCGTTCGAACGCTTTCTGGAAAACCAGATCCGAGAATCCTTTGGCTTCGAAGGCACACCCATCTGGTTCAAGGTCAAAGCGCGCGGTCGCAAAGGCAAACTTCTCTAGCGATTTGCCATCGAGGCGGACGCGCCGTTGGCGCTTATGTTTCCGTTGGTCGCATAGCTCCGCTTCAGCCGATGAGCCCTTTGCTCCAGCTTGTTTTTTCTTCTCAAGCGAGCCTGTTCGCGTTAAGTTGGAGCGGTGATGTCTACAGCAAAACAGGCAAGTGCGCTTTCGATACGTGGCCTGCGGAAGGCCTTTGACGATGTGGTTGCTGTCGATGGTCTCGACCTCGAGGTAATGCGCGGGGAGTGCTTTGGCCTGCTTGGCCCTAACGGTGCGGGCAAGACGACGACGATTGAAATCTGCGAAGGACTGACGAAACCGGACGCAGGCACGGTGGAACTGCTTGGCCTGCAATGGAAAAGTCAGGCGAACGAACTGCGCCAGAAGATCGGCGTGCAGTTGCAGGAAACGCAGTTTCCCGAAAAGCTCGAAGTCAAAGAAGTGCTGACTCTTTTCCGCAGCTTCTTCAAGCAGGGGCTGACCATTGAGCAATCCATTGCCATGGCACATCTCGAAGAAAAACGAAGTGCGCGCGTCGGCGGATTATCCGGTGGCCAGAAGCAGCGGTTGGCGATGGCCTGCGCGCTGGTTGGCGATCCCGAACTTCTGTTCCTAGACGAGCCGACGACTGGGCTCGATCCGCAGGCGCGACGCAACCTGTGGGACCTGGTCGATGAGCTCAAACGCTCCGGCCGCACGATCATTCTGACGACGCACTACATGGATGAAGCCGAGCGCCTGTGTGATCGCGTCGCCGTGATGGATCATGGGCGCATCATCGCACTCGGCACTCCAAAAGAATTAATTGCCTCGATTGGCGGCGAGCAGATCGTCGAGTTTGCTACAGGTGCAGGGGTAGCTCTCGATCCGGCCCGGCTCACTGTTCTGCCGGGCATTCATTCTTACAAGATGTTTGCCGGTGTGCATCAGCTTTCGGTTTCTGAATTGCACACTGCGGTGCCGGAGATCTTTGCGGCGCTCGCTGAGCAGCAACTGCCACTGACAGAATTTCGCACGCATTCAGCGACGCTTGAGGATGTATTCGTATCGTTGACCGGAAGGAATTTGCGCGATGAGTAGTTTTTCCGAAAGCTCTCTCTACCAGTTGACTGCGCAACGCTTCCGTCTCTTCTTCCGTGAGCCTGAAGCTGTGTTCTGGATCTTCGTCTTCCCGCTGCTGCTGGCTGTCGGCCTGAGCATTGCATTCAGGAATCGTCCCGCCGAGGTCCTGCAAGTTGGCGGCACCACTGCGCAAATCACGAAGGCGCTGAATGCAGACAAGGGGCTGACGGCGACAACACTGGATGAGGCGGATGGCCGAAAATCGCTGGCGCTTGGAAGGATTCTCGTACTCGCTGTACAGGGTACAGCAGGTGTTACGTTTTACTACGATGATACGAATCCCGATGCGCGCACCGCCAAGCTGATCGCCGATCATGCGATCCAACAGGCGAATGGCCAGCACAATGTTATCGCTACACAGAATGAGCAGGTACACGAAGCGGGCGCCCGCTACATCGACTTCGTGATCCCCGGACTACTGGGAATGAATCTGATGAGTTCGGCGATCTGGGCGCTCGGCTTTGCGATTGTCGAAGCACGGCAGAAGAAACTGCTGAAGCGGCTGGTCGCCTCACCCATGCCGCGCTGGCAATACCTATCATCGTTCCTGCTCTCGCGCCTGCTTATACTGGTCATCGAGGTGGGCGTTTTCCTGGCCTTCGCTCGCCTCGTTTTTGGAGTGCGCTTTCGCGGACCCATCTGGCAGCTTGCCCTGCTCTGCATCCTTACTTCGCTCAGCTTTTCGGCGCTGGGACTTCTGCTCTCCTCGCGTGCGAAGACGATGGAAGCTGCGTCCGGTCTGATGAACCTGACGATGCTGCCCATGTGGATCCTGTCGGGCGTCTTCTTTTCCGCCACACGCTTTCCGCATGTCATTCAGCCAATCATTCATGCCTTACCACTAACAGCGGCAATCGACGCGATCCGTGGGAATATGCTGCAGGGTCTCGTCTTTTCACAGTTGCTGACGCCGATTGCCGTCATGCTCGGCTGGCTCATTATCTGTTTTTCATTGGCGCTCCGCATTTTCAGATGGCGCTAGCGATTTGCCATCGAGGCGAATGCACTTTGGTGCCTGGGCTCCCGAGGTTCGCACTCATCAGAGGCGCTTGCATGACCTTGCCAGTCCAAAGCAGACTTTCCGAGGTCTTGGGGCATGCAGGCTCGATCAGAAATTCAGGCAAAACAGCGCCGCCGGTTGAGCTTTGTCTCGTCATCGCCGTAGACTTCATCCATGAGCAACGCAATCAGCTTTGAAGACTTGAACACGCGCTTCGCGATCCCCGGTGTTGCGGAAGTCGTTGCCGGCAACAACGGTCTACCGAAACTCCGCATCGATCTTCCATCTGCAGGCGCAGAGATCTATCTTCACGGAGCGCAGGTGACATCCTTCAAGCCTGCGGGATCTGCGGACGCCATCTTTCTCAGCGGCCATTCGAGCTTCGAGCATGGAAAAGCCATTCGCGGAGGCGTGCCAATCTGTTTCCCCTGGTTCCGCAATAAACTGGACGACCCCAAGGCACCCTCGCATGGCTTCGTGAGGACCAAGGCCTGGGCGATTACTGCCGTTGAACATAATAACGACACTGTTACGGCAACGTTTTTGACGGGGAGTGATGCATCGACCAGAGCATGGTTCCCTTTTGACTTCCGTCTCGTCCACCGCGTCACGGTAGGGAAAGAGCTGAAGCTCGAACTGATCATGACCAACCTCGACACAAAGCCTCTGCGATTCGAAGAAGCACTGCATGCCTACCATCTCGTAGGTGACGCACGGCAAGTGAGCGTAGCCGGACTTGATGGCGTGGACTTCCTCGATAACACCGACGGCAACAAGGAGAAGATTCAACAGGGAGATCTTCATTTCACGAAGGCGACTGACAACGTCTACGTGAAAACTTCGCACATGGTGGACCTGGTGGATCCGATTCTGAAGCGCCGTATTCAGATCGAAAAAACACACTCCAACACTACGGTCGTCTGGAACCCGTGGCAGGAAGGCGCTGCTGCGCTGGCCGATCTGGGCGACGAGGAATGGAAAAAGATGGCTTGCGTCGAAGCCAGCAACATCCGCGCCTATGGGGTAAATTTGCCGGCCGGGGCTGAGCATACGATGTCGGCAACCATACGGATTATTGAGCAGTAAGCCGCCGCCGCGGCTCTAATTTTTTCGGATCGCCGAACAGCCAAAGGTGCCGGCGCTGAATCCAAGCAGTCCTATGGCGAGACCGTATTGGCAGGGTTCTATACAAATCTCTCTGGTGTCGGCGCAGGTGAGCCTGTTCCCTGCCAGCACCTCGGCGCGGGCAATCGAGTTTCACCGGATCCATCGTGATACGGGGGAGCGCGTGCGGCAGCAGAACGTCGTACCGGGTGGGGACGACGGCGACGAGTCGCGCGAGGTCGACAAGGGCGATATCGTCAAGGGCTATGAATACGAAAAGGGCAAGTACATCGCGATTGAGCCGGACGAGATCAAGCAGCTTCGGCTGAAGAGTCAGAAGACCCTGGAAGTGGTGCAGTTCGTCAGCCATGAAGAGGTGGACCTGGGATTTTTCGAGAAGCCGTACTACGTGGTTCCCAAGGACGACAGCCAGGCCAAGGTGCTGGCGATCCTGCGCAAAGCCCTCGAAGATACCAACACGATCGGTTTGGGCGAGATAACTTTCAGCGGCCGCGAGCACCTGGTGGCATTGGCGGCGCCGGTCAGTACGGAAGTTCGCGGCCTGATGCTCTACCTGATGCGTTATGAAGAGGAACTGCGGGACCCGGCCGATTACTACGGTGGTATTTCACAGGCAAAGGTCGACGAAAAGCAGGTCGCCCTGGCCAAGCAGTTGATCGAAAGCTATCGCGAGCCGTTCGATGCCAGCAAGTTCAAAGATGATTACGAAGCGTCTCTACGGGAGCTGGTCGACGCCAAGCTGCACCATAAGAAGCCGCCTGCTCCTGAGAAGGAGCCGAAGCGCGGCAAGGTGATCGACCTGATGGAAGCTCTCAAGCGCAGCGTGGCGGCCAAACAGGGCGGGAGCGCATCCGCTTCGGCGTCAGCATCGACTCGGCCAGAGACCACGGCGCATCGATCGGTCGCCCGAGGCAGGAAGCCTGCTGCCAAAAAACGGAAGGTCGCGTAGGCTCTGATGGCGGTGAAGAAAGCAATTGCAGCGACACCTTCGCGGACCCGGAAAACGTCCGACACTGTGAAAAAAGCGCCCGCAAAGTCATCCGCCAGGTCGTCATCGTCCAGATCGGCAGCTGCGTCTTCTGTTGACGAGCAACTGGCCAAGTACCGCTCTATGCGAAACTTCAAAACCACGGCGGAGCCATCAGGCGGCAGCGGGAGGGCAAAAGAGGCTGGGTCGCTGCCATTCGTGATCCAGAAACACGCGGCAACGCGCCTGCATTATGATTTCCGCCTGGGCTGGCGGGGCGTCCTGAAAAGCTGGGCGGTGGCGAAGGGCCCGAGCTACGTGGTGGCCGACAAGCGGCTGGCCGTTCAGGTCGAAGACCATCCCATTGAATACGGGGGTTTCGAAGGGACCATCCCCAAAGGGCAATATGGCGGCGGCACAGTCATGCTGTGGGATGAGGGCACCTGGGAACCGGTCGGCGACGCCGATGAAGGACTGCGGACCGGACGGCTGAAATTCCTGCTCCATGGCCACAAACTACAGGGTCACTGGACGCTGATTCGTATGGGTGGGAAGGCTGCGCGGGAGTCCAAGCCGAACTGGCTGCTGATCAAGGAACACGATGAGTTCGAGCGCACTCCTAAGGCGAAGTGCATTACGGAAGAAGCTCCAGATAGCGTTGTAACTGGTCGCGACCTTACGCAGATCGCTGCCGCGGAAGACCATGTTTGGGATTCTAGCTCAGGCTTGGCGGCGGACGAGCGCAAGGCAGCGGAAAAGAAATCCTCCGCAAGTAAAGTAGAGCCGGAAAAAGCTGCTCGCAAGGCAGTCGCCGTAAAAAAAAACTCTAAGAAGCTGACCGCTCCGCTCGGGTTATCGAAGTTTCCAGAAGAAGCGGTGCCCGGATTCATCGAGCCACAGCTCGCCTCTTCAAATCCTTCGCCTCCTGCCGGTCAGGCATGGATCCACGAACTGAAGCTCGACGGCTACCGCATCCAGGCGCATCTGCGTAACGGCAAGGTCAAGCTGTTCAGTCGCAACGGTCTCGACTGGACAGCCCGCATGGCAAACGTCGCAGAGGCACTCGCGCATGTACAAGTTGAGAGCGCGGTAATCGATGGTGAAGTGGTTGTGCTTGATGACCAGGGTCTGAGCGATTTCGCGAAGCTGCAAGCTGCCTTTGACGAGAAGAAGCCGACCGCTCTCACCTATTACTGTTTCGATTTGCTGCATCTGGATGGCCATAATCTGCGCGACGCAAAGCTGATCGAGCGCAAAGATCTGCTGCATCCGATCATCGTTGCAGCTGACGATGAAACGTTGCGATTCTCTGAGCATCTCGACGTGAGCGGACAGGAGATGTTCGGCGAAGCCTGCAGGCTGGGTGCGGAAGGCATTATTTCGAAGCGGTCCGACGCTGCCTACATTTCGGGTCGCAGTGCGAGTTGGATGAAGACCAAGTGCATCCGCCAGCAGGAGTTTGTGGTCGGCGGATTTACGCCACCGTCGACGGGCGGAGGCGGCATCGGAGCACTGCTGCTTGGCTACTATGACGGCGAAACGCTGCGCTACGCTGGGCGTGCCGGAACCGGCTATACGCAGAAGACGGCACATTCTCTTCGGCGGCAGCTGGCTGGTCTGCAGCAAAAGACGCAGCCCTTCGCGCAGATTTCCTCCATGGCGCGAAAGGACGCGTTGTGGGTGAAGCCTGAACTTGTTGCGGAGATCCAGTTCCGCACCTGGACAGACGATGGCATGCTGCGTCAGGCGTCTTTCAAAGGTCTACGGGAAGATAAGGATGCTCGGGATGTGAAACGCGAGCACGCGAACCCCGGTGACCAGGCCGAGATGCCACCAACCCACCATAAGCAGGGGGCATCTGCGAAAAATGCGCATGTTAAAGCCAGTCGTCCTTCCACTGCCCTAGGAAAGCAAGCGAACGTTCGCCTGACGCATGCAGGCAAGGTGATCGACGCTGAATCAGGACTGACTAAGCAGATGCTCGCGGA
This sequence comes from uncultured Acetobacteraceae bacterium, assembly GCA_964658655.1. Taxonomy (GTDB): domain Bacteria; phylum Acidobacteriota; class Terriglobia; order Terriglobales; family Acidobacteriaceae. Next base: position 170,720 of record CAZZZL010000001.1, read on the forward strand.
TTACTATGATGCCGTTGCCGAGAGAATGCTGCCGCATATCGCGGACAGGCCGCTCAGTATCGTGCGCTGCCCAGACGGCAGTACGGGCACGTGTTTTTTTCAGAAACATATCAAGCCCGGCCTTCCCGAAGGCACTGGATCAGTCGATGTACCTGACAAAAAGACGGGCAAGGTCGAGCAGTACATCACTGTGTCGACCAGGAACGCACTCGTCGGCATGGCACAGATGAATGTGCTGGAGTTTCACCCGTGGGGATCGCGGAACGAGGCCCTGGACGAGCCTGACCGCCTCGTCTTCGATCTTGATCCGGATGAGATGCTCCCCTGGGATCTGCTGGCCGAGAGCGCGGACGAGGTTCGTACGCGGCTGAAAAAACTTGGCCTGCAATCGTTTCTGAAGGGCACAGGCGGTAAGGGTCTGCATATTGTTGCGCCCATCCGGCCTGCCGCCGCGCATCCCTGGCCCGTGATCAAAGCTTTTGCCCATGCCTTCGTCCAGAAGATGGAGCTTGCCCGGCCTGAGCTTTACCTCACAAAAATGACCAAGGCTGCGCGGACGGGAAAAATATACCTGGATTACCTGCGCAACGAACGCGGCGCGACCGCCGTAGCGCCTTACTCACCTCGCAGACGGGCAGGTGTGCCGGTTTCAGTTCCTTTTGCGTGGTCAGTGCTGAAGGAAAAGGCCATGCCGCACTTTTCGGTGGCAACATTTAAAGACTGGATTGGCAGCGGCGGCAATGACCCATGGAAGAAGCTTCCCGAAATGAACCAGGAACTGACACAAACAGCACTGGACGCTGTGGGCCTGTCAAAAAAGAGATAATTTTCCCGGTTTGAATCCCGCAAAACGCAATTTGTCTTGAGTACTGTTGCTTATCACATATTCCCCGGCTAGACTCGGATCACAATAACGCTGGACAACACTGAATACCAGGATCGAGAGCCCCCGCTTTCTGTTCAATGCAGCACTGTTTCATTTTATGTCTCTGGGGAGATGCGTCATGCCATCTGCTTTACCTGCTTCATTGCGGTATAACTTCCTCGATATCCATGTCGATGCCCTTACACGTACAGACCTGGATACAATAGTCGCCGATTCGATCAAAAGAGGACGGCGTCTGCTGATCGGAAACCATAACCTTCATAGTCTGTACCTCTTTCACCAGTCCGCCATGATGAGAGCATTTTATGCTGCGGCAGATCGCGTGCATATTGACGGAATATCCATCGTATGGCTGGCGAAGCTGTTCGGTATCCCGCTTCGTTCAGAGCACCGGACTGGATACATTGACTGGCTGCCATCCATGATGACGGTAGCGCGTGACCGGGGCTGGCGGGTCTTCTATCTGGGGTCCCGTCCAGGACCTCTGGAGGATGGCATGCATAAATTGAGGGCGCAGTATCCTGGCCTGCAGATTGAAGGCAGGCATGGCTATTTCGATAAATCAGTACGCAGCCTGGACAACCTCGACGTGCTTACCGAGATTGCATATTACAAGCCGGATCTATTGATGGTGGGGATGGGGATGCCCATACAGGAAGAGTGGATCGTGCAGAATATCGATCATCTCCCGGTGAGTACCGTCGTCGCATGTGGTGCGTTGATGGACTATGTCGCGGGGGTCATTCCGACACCGCCGAGATGGCTCGGGTCCGCCGGACTGGAATGGGCTTACCGTCTCTGTGCTGAACCACGTCGCCTGTCACGCCGCTATCTTGTTGAACCCTGGAAGATCGCAGGTCTTGTCCGCAGGCACCTTCATGACCGGCACCCTGCTCCCGTGGCGAAACAAGCCTGAACGAAATCCGGAACCTGCAACATGACCTTGCCTGCTTGAGAGGGGTGTGTAGATGCACTACAACCACAATGTCACAGTTGTCATTACGACAAGGCGCCGTGCCGATGTGCTGCCACGGGCTTTGCGAAGTGCCCTTCTTCAGACCCACCCGCCGGATGAAATCATTGTGGTGGTAGATGGAAGCGATCCTGAGACGGCATCGTTTCTCCGGTCGGTGAAGGATCCCCGTGTGCGCGGTATCTTCCTCAATCAGCAATTAGGCGGATGTATCGCTCGCAATGCCGGAGTCGAAGCAGCAACTGGTGATTGGATCGCATTTCTCGATGATGACGATGAATGGATGCCGGACAAGCTGAAATCCCAGTTAGCGCGTGCGGCCCAGTCGCACGCGCAGTATCCGATTGTCTCCTGTCGCGTGGCTGCTCTTACAGATGGTGGGAAGAAATTTCTGTGGCCCGCAAGAAAGCTCGAACCTGGCGAACACCTGAGCGACTACCTTCTCTCTCGAGACACATGGGTACAGGGCGAAGGCCTAATCACGACCAGCATGATCCTAGCGCCACGTGAACTGCTGCTGCGCGTCCCTTTCAAAGCCGGCCTGCGAAGGCATCAGGAATGGGATTGGCTACTGCGCGCCTCGGCTTCGGCAGAGGTTGAGATCTCAACCGTGTGGGAGACACTGGCGATCTGGCACATTGAGACCGCGCAGGCGAGTATCAGCCGATTGAACCAGTGGCAGACATCTTTCAACTGGATCCTGAGTATGCGACGTCTGGTGACGCCGCGCGCCTATGCCTCCTTCCTGATGGTGTTTGTCAGCGCGATTGCAGCCAGGGAGGGTGACCGGGCCGCTATGCCGATTCTCTTCGGCGAAGCGCGTCGGCACGGTCAGCCCGGGACGATCGATTACATCCTGATGGCGGCCATGTGGCTGCTGCCGCAAACGACACGACGCAGACTCCGCAACCTGTTCACTCCCGAGGTACAAACGGCATGAAGGTGATCCAGATAGTGACGCAGATGGAAGCCGGAGGCGCGCAGAAGGTTGCGTCCCTGCTTAACCAGGGCCTGCGCGAAAGCGGCCATGAGGCGTATCTCTATTTCCTCTACAAGAAGCGGCCCGCATATGAAGGCGAGGAATATATGCGTTGCCTGAGTGAGCGGCGGCCTTCATCCATTGGCTGGCTGGGTATCGCAGGCCACTTGTGGAAGAGATTGAGCGATGATTGCCCTGACATTGTCGTAACCCACACGCATTCGGCGAATGCGTTTGCCGCCCCAATTGCAGCGCTGGCAGGTGTACCGGTGCGAATCGCCGTCCATCATAACCCGGTCGAAACTTATCCTCTGGTAGCGCGGATGGCCGACCGGCTGGCCTTCGCAGCCGGCAGCTACTCAACCATGGTCACTGTTTCAGGTGGGGTGACACGGTCTTTTGAGCACCACAGTGTTCTCTATAAGAGCCGGTTGCACCGTATCTACAATGGCATTGCCGCAGCCTCAGAAAAAGACTCGTTCGATGTGCGTGTGCGTTACGGCATTCCTGAACACCATGCCGTGCTGGTGAACATCGGCCGGCTGGCGAAGCAGAAAAATCAATCATTGCTTTTACGCATGCTGCGCAATGTTCCTGACGCCACCCTCATGCTGGTGGGTGAAGGCGAACTTGGCCTGCAACTACGTGCTGAAGCCACCGAGCACGGGATTGCCGACAGGGTCCGTTTCACAGGAGAGCTTGCGTCAGAAACCTGCGCCACGATCCTGCGACAGGGTGACCTGTTTCTGCTGCCATCGAGATACGAATCGTTCTGCCTGGCAGCGATGGAGGCAATGCACCATGGTCTGCCAGTAGTCGCGAGCGATCTGCCTTGCCTGCGCGAAGTCATCGGGGACGAGCAGATGTTCTTCCCGGTCGACGACGACGCGGCACTCACTCATACAGTGATGCGGCTGCTTTCATCGCCTGGAGAACGGGAGGCGATGGGGATTGCGGGTACAGCACGCGCCCTGCGGTTCAGTGCCGAGCGCATGGTGGGAGAGTATGAACTGCTGATGATGGAAGCGATGCTTTATGCAACTCGAAACAAATCAGCAGCGAACAATCTTCGGCGAATTGATCCCCTTGGTGGCATTTCTCGTATCAATGACTAACTGCGACTCTCGAACGATGGAAGGGTAATCGTAATCGGAGTGATCCGTGACAATCATCACGCAGTCATACTGTGCCAGGTCATGGAGGGGCGTGTTGCGCATCTGGAGATCATAGTGGCGGCCGCTACCCACGACCGGGAAGTACGGGTCGTTATACGAAACGACGACACCGCGCTTCTGCAAAAGTTCAATGATCGTGAGCGACGGAGACTCACGAAGATCATCGATATCCCGCTTGTAGGCAAGTCCCAGCACCAGAATTTTCGAACCATTCAAGGGCTTGCGCACTTCGTTCAAAGCAGCCGCTGTGCTATCGACGACGTAAAGGGGCATGGCGGCGTTGACCTCACCAGCCAGTTCGATGAACTTGGTACGGAAATCGAATTGCTTGGCCTTCCACGAAAGATAGAACGGGTCGATCGGTATACAGTGACCACCGAGGCCTGGTCCCGGGTAGAAGGGTTGAAAACCGAACGGCTTGGTCTTGGCAGCTTCGATCACTTCGAAGATATCGATGTCCATGCGATGACAAAGCTGCTTCAACTCATTGACCAGGGCGATATTGACACAGCGATAAATGTTTTCGAGAAGTTTCGTCATCTCGGCGACGGCGGGCTTGGAGACACGCACCGTCTGCGCGAAGATGGTGCCGTAAAGGACCGCAGCAAGTTCCGTCGCACCTGCGTCCGCGCCGCCCACTACCTTGGGAATATCGCGTCGCGCGACAGTATCGTTGCCGGGATCTTCACGCTCGGGAGAGAAGGCGACATAAAGGCCGGGCCCCGCGTCTGGCCCGCGAACCACTTTCAGGCCCGGGGCAGTCGCTTCAAGCATAGGGATGACAACTTCTTCAGTTGTACCGGGGTAGGTCGTACTTTCGAGGACGATCAATTGCCCAAAGCGCGTTCGCGGTGCAATGGCAGCAACCGTGCTGCGAATGTAGCTGAGGTCAGGCTCGTGGTAGTCATCAAGCGGCGTCGGCACGCAGATCAGGATTGCGTCCATTTCGTGCAGTCGGTCATAGTTCTCGGTCGCTGTGAAGCCATGGGCGCACGCAGCCGCAATTTCTGTCGCGGGTATGCGGACGATGTACGACTGCTGACGGTTGAGGGTCTTCACTTTTTCGACGTCGACGTCGAAGCCGGTGACTGCGAACCGTTCTTCGCTGAACAGCAGCGCCAGCGGAAGACCCACATAACCCAGTCCGACGATCCCGATCTTCGCTGTCCGATTCGTGACCTTGTCTTTGAAAATTTCGACATTGTCGGAGATGGTCCCGACACTTCCCTGCTGCATGGTTTCTTTTCTCCTGGCAGAAACGACTCGCGACTAGGCGAAGCATTCCTGTGAGCACTACTACAGAATACCGGTCGGCACCGACTGCTGGCGATTCGGCGGGGATTGGTCGCGGCGCTGCGTGTGCCACGATACCGCGTCCGGTGGTGCTGGTCTACCGTAATGACCTCATCGAGAGGTCTGAGACGTTCATCCTCTCGCAGGTTAATTCTCTGCAGCGATATCGAGGCGTCTACTGCGGGATGGCTCGCAGGATCAATGGGATACTGCCCCTCGAGGCACCACAGATTCTTCTGGCATCCGACCGTCGACCAACGGCCTTAAGGGCATTCATCCAGAAAGGGGTCTTCATGGCGACAGGCTTCGCGCCGGAGTGGCACAAACGGTGTCGTGCGTCGCGGCCGGTCCTTATGCACGCTCACTTCGGGATCGATGGAGCTTTTGCACTGCCGATTCAATCCAAACTCAAAGTTCCTTTTGTCGTTTCACTGCACGGCTATGACGTCACCACTTCCGATGAAGCCATGCGCTGTAGCAGAAGCGGACGCCTCTATCTGCGTCGGCGTGCTGAACTCTTTGCCCGTGCAGAATTATTCGTCTGCGTTTCGCGGTTTATCCGTGACCAGGCAATAGAACGAGGTTACCCACCGGAAAAACTGTGGGTCCATTCGATCGGAATTGATATCGATCGATTTCAGCGGGACAGTATCACCGAGCGCCAGCCGATCGTGATATTTGTTGGTCGGTTGGTAGAGAAGAAAGGCTGCACCCATCTGATTGGAGCCATGCGCGCCGTACAGCAGGCAATGCCTGCCGCGCAACTGGTTGTGATCGGAGACGGGCCACTCCGACCGAAACTGGAGATGCAGGCGGCACATACTCTAACCGGGGAGTACACCTTCATGGGCGCCCAGCCGGCCGACGTTGTTCAGTCCTGGCTACAAAAGGCCAAAGTTTTCTGCGTGCCCAGTGTTACAGCGGCCAATGGCGACAGGGAGGGACTCGGTATTGTGTTCTGCGAAGCGCAGGCTATGGGCGTTCCCGTCGCCAGCTTTGCGAGCGGCGGTATCCCGGAAGCGGTCATTCATGGTGAGACTGGCTTCCTCTCTGCCGAGAGGGATGAAGTCGGACTTGCGCAAAGCATTTGCAGGCTGCTGAGAGACCGCGCACTTTGGGAAAAAATGAGCGACCGCGGTCAACAGAGCATGAGGCAGTACTTCAACCTTCGACTTCAAACGGAAATGCTTGAGTCGAAATACGACCAGGTGGTTGAGAACTCACGCAGAAATCAAAAGCTTTCTGCCATTTGAAGCAGACAGGGTTTGATCATGGCGAGGTAGTGAGATGGACGGAGCCAGATTTACCAGCGTCGCGACATACACAACCCAAAGGAAGTCATTCGGCTGCATGAGGGAACTTTCATCGAGGTTATAGACAAGGGTGAGGATGAGGACGGCAAGAGGCCACGCGGCGCGGGCAAATGAAGGCTGTCGCAGCCCTTTGAGGGCGGATCGGCCGGCAATGACAAACCCCGCTGAAAACAGGAAAAGCCCGACAGCACCCGTTTGTAACCATATATCGAGAAAACCGTTGTGAGCAGCCGGAACGGCCCAGCGCAAAGCCAGGATGATGTTGGCCGATTCACCGCGCAGCGAAAGCCAGAATGCTGCGAATCCATATCCCAGCAATGGATGCTTGAAGATGGCCTGAAGAACAGCTTTCCAGATGTCTGTGCGACCCGTCATGGTGCTGTCACGCCCGAGAAGATTGATGAGAGCAGGCATTGCAGATACCGCTAGGACAGTACCTGCAGAGGCAAATCCAAGGATGGCCAAGCTCCCTGCCAGCAACAAACCTCGATCGAGCCGCCGGAGCAGGCGAATACCCGGAAAGATTACGCACACCACGGCCATGATGAGCAGCGCTGTCTTCGATCGGGTCCCGACGATCACCACGACGATGCTACCCAGAGCTGCCATTCGCGCAAGGCGCCACGATGTCGAACTCGGCTCCATCGGCAGCACAGAAACGAGCAGAAAAAGCATCTCCCGGGCACACACATTTTTTTGTGTGAAGATGCCGAGCCATACCCCTTCGTGAACATCGTGATCGATGCCATACGTCGGCAGAAGCAGCGCGAAAAAGATGCTGAGCAGAGCAGCGATTCCTCCTGCTGTGCAGATCAGCTGCATCTGGCGCTCCATAGTTGCACGGCGGGCAAAGTAAATACCGAAGGCCGTCGTCAGGAGCAAAAAGAACGATTTGCGCAAAGTAATTGCTGAATCCTGGGACCAGACCGCGGACAGAATTGCGAGGATCGGAAGAGACCATATCCAGACGGATCCATGCCAGCCTGCGACCAGGAAACGGTAGCGGCGCATGATCAGTGCACCGGCGACTGCCCAGACAGCGAGGTTGATGCATTCCCCAAGAACAGTCTGATCTGCAGATGAGGCCGCGAAGAGTGAGGACTGTACCGGATCGAGAATCGGTATATAGAAGTGCGTGAGGAACAGTAACAAGAGGCCGACAACGAACGCATCTTCGACGGAACAGCTGCCCGGGCTAATGCGCCGCATAAATAGCGGCGCCGCCCGTGCTGGACAGGATCGCGCTGGCACCGAGCATGATGTTTTTCGCCGTGCTGTAAGGGATATAAATAATATCCTCAGCCTGCAGTTGGATATCCGGCCCTGTCCCGTTTTCTAGACATTTCAAGCAAATCGGAATTTCAACTGGACCGTCCGGCGAATTTCGTAACAGCCGGGCGTGCACTTCGGAGGCCGTTTTCGTGGTTCCGGCAGCGAGGGCAATAGCCTGCATCAGAGTCAGCCGCGCGTCATTGGCCATCACATAGCCCCCCGGGTGGACGACGTCGCCAAGCACGTAGACGATGCCGGCTTTTGGAACGATCACGAGATCGCCCGGATAGACCAGCAATGTATTCTTCAGGGCTTCAGAGGGAAGGTTCACCAGCGAAGCCTGGAGCGTTTCGCCGCGAAGGCCGCGTCGCCGCACAGTCACGTTGATGTCGGCAGCCGGTGTCAGGCCCCCTGCCATCGAGAGAACATCCATTAAATTGCGCGGGATGGTCATTGGATAGCTTCCGGGATGCTGTACCTGTCCACTCACTGCTACGTTTGCTGCGGCGTACTGATCTACGCCAACGTTCACTTGTGCGTTTCGAATGAAATGGCCGGAGGCGAGCGCCGTGCTGACCATTCGCTCGGCCTGGGCAGGTGTAAGACCCTCCACGACCATTTCTCCTACAAGGGGCAGGGTGATTGAACCGCGATCCGTAATGCGAACATGCTTCTGCAGTTCAGGGACGTCGAATACAGAAACACTGACCAAATCGCCGGCTGAAAGGAGCAACGACTCTGCGGGGAGCATTGCAGTCTGCTCCTGACCTCCGCATAAAGGATAAGGCGAAGAAAGCAGCATGCATAGCAACGAGATGGCAAAGAGCCTAGACATTGGCCGTGACTCCAGCACCACCGTTGTCCCCGTAGGAATAGCCGTAATAATCTGCATAGTCGCTTGAAGTAGGCTCTACTCCATTCAAGACAACAGCAACATTCACGGGATTGCCATTTGAATTCAGTTTGCGATAAGCGCTCTTGATTCCGTGCATGGTGGAGACGTGTTGACGCGCGATGAGTAAGGTGATGTCTACAAGTCGCGAGAGCAGCACGGCATCCGTGACGGCAAGCGAAGGTGGCGAGTCAATCAGAATGAAATCAAAGTGTTCCGACCATTCCTTTAGCAATGATTGCAGTCTTGGCGAACTAAGTAGTTCTGCCGGATACGGCGGTCTCGGTCCGGCTGTCAGCACCCAGACATCATCGCGACCGCCAATGGACCGGAGAGCCGTCGGTGCGTCGACCTCCGAAAGCATCGTGCTCAGACCTCGCAGATTCGGGATATCGAGCTTGTCGTGCAGCGTTGGCCGTCGAAGATCAGCGTCGATTACCAGCACCCGCCGCCCTTGCTGACCCAGGATCGTCGCGAGATGCAGTGCTGTTGTGCTCTTGCCTTCACCCGGTTGCGCGCTTGTGAGGAGAATTATCTTCGGATATTGCTGACTGCGGGACAGCATCAGAGAGGTCCGGACTGAACGTAATGCCTCTGCGTAATTTGAGCCGGAGTCAAGCGGCACGAGTCGCTGCACAGCGCGCACGGCATCTCCAGCAGTACTTTTAAGGCGAGCTCTTACACGTAGCTGAGGCAGGGTCCTTGGCCAGCTCCGGTGTGTTTTGAATGAAGGAAGAACAGCAAATGGAGGAGTACCTAGAAGACTTTCAATCTGGTCGGCTGAATAGATTCCCTTGTCGTGATTGTCGACGAAGAACGCAGTGATGCAGCCAAGGCACAACCCGCATAGCGACCCTGCGAGCATAGTCATGGGAATATTCGGTTGCTTGGCATGCTTGCGAGAGGGGGTGCGTCCCGGATCGACTACGGTCACATTGCTAGCCTTGAAACCACTGAGCAGTTTCGCATTCTCTATCTTCTTTTTCAGGCCCTCAAGAAGCTCGCGACTGGCATCGGCATCTTCCTTTGCGACAACGAACTCCATGGCGCCGGCGCTCAACTTCTGTACGAGCGATCGCTGCGTTTGAAAGCTCTTCCGGGCGGCATTTTCCGCAGAGAGCGCCACCTCAAGGTTGGCATGAGCACGCTTGCGAATCCTCACAATCTCGTCATGGATGGAATTCTGCACACTTACCAGTTGCGCTCGCTGCTGCAGGATGAGCGGATAGTCCCGGTCATACTTCGTCAGGTCCTGCTGCAGCCTGGCCTTGAGTTCCGTCTCTCGCGCCCGTAACTGCTGGATGGGAGCGAGCGTAAGGACAGCTCCTGTAGACGGCGCACCGCTGGAGGCCGCCGTAAGCATGCCAATATCCTCCGGATTGCCCGTCGCGGCGGCATTCTCGAGCGCCTGTGCCATGATCCGATCTGCCTCGTTGGCGACGAGTTCATGATTCAATTCGTCAAGCCGTGTCAGGACAACATTGTGCTCTTCATCCGGCGCGAACAAACCGTTTTCCCGCTCGATACGGAGCACTTTCGCCTGGGACGCATTGGCCTGCTCCTCTATACCGTCCAGCTGGCCTTTCAACCACTCGGACACCTGGGCAGTTGCCTGAGAACGGGTGGTGAAGTTGTAGTTCGAGAACTCTGCGATCAGGTTGTTGACCACACTCGCGGCGGTCTCTGGCGAGGTACTGAGAAAAGCTATGTTGATGATTCGCGTGCCGGGTTCGATTTGTACCTTCAGATGTTTCGAGAATGTTTTGAGTGCCCGCCTCCGTCTCTCGGGAGCGTACTCGAGTGGAAGACTTAAATTCTGAATCATAGGCTTGTCCCAAGGGGTTAGCCACGTAGGAAGACGGAGCCATGCGTGGATGCCGGTAAAATCGTCGTTCGCTTCGAGATTGTCATCGTGAATAACCCGCAGAGCAAGGGTGTCCGAAGTCAACACGCGTGCCTGTGTCTGCAGCGTGATGTTGTAATCCAGCGCGTCTGAAGCGCCAGCCTCGGCTGTGCCAAGTGCGCTCTCAAGGCCGAGTGCATCCGAGTCATCTTTTTGTATCTGGATGGCTGCAACGCCCTCATACCGTCGCGTACTGAACACACACTTCAGGACAGCCAGTACCATACAGACCAGGCATATGGAGAGGACTATGCTGCGCCTGCGTCGAAGGACCGCGGCTACATCGTGCATGGTCAGGTCCGTCTGAAGTATCGGTCCGCTGCCTGCTTCTGAATACGTGTTCAAAGGAGTGCCTCAAATCAAATGATGGACGGGTCGGTCAAATTGCAACTGGCGTCAGTCGTACTGCCGCAAGCCCGGCACGGGTCAGACGTAATATGACACTTACACTATGCCACTAATTCATAAACCCGGTATTTAGCCGATGACTGTTACCTGTTTACCAGCAGCAGTGCGAAGGCGATACAGAATTGCGTCTTACTCACTGATTAGCATTACCGATTTGGGAATTTCACCGTGACTTGCCGATTGCCTATGGGCAGAGAGCCAGATAAGGATCAGCCAATTCGCTGCAGCGAGTGAGCCGTCCGTGAGAAGGCTGGCCACGGCTGCGCCTTGCCAGGACCATCGCGGAATCAAGACGAGATTCAGAAGCAGGTTCAACAGCGCTGCGACCAACTGGCTGGCTGTACGCCACCATTGTGAACTGGTGGCAGTGATGCAATCCCCGGCAGAGAGGTGGAAGCTGCGCAGCAGTGGGAGCAGGCAGAGCCAGCGAATTGCGCTGACGCTTTCGGCGTAACTTGGCCCCATGAGAAGTGGCACGATACCTGCGCCGATCGCCAGTATTACGGCGACCGCAACAGCGTAGAGCGATGTCTTCGAGATCAGACGCCGCACAAATGGTCGCATCGCCTGGGCGCCCGCATGGCCGCGCTTGAAGAACTCCGGCAGTGCCGCGCCGTGAATTGCAGTAATTGGCGCGCAGGCAATGTCGATGATGCGATATGCAGTGCCGTAGATCCCGGCGGCACGCAGTTGTCCCAAGCTGACCAGCATCGCTTTGTCGACATCGTTATAGATGGACGTGGTGGAGTTCGCCATGGAGAAGCCGAGTCCCTCTATCCACGACTTACGAGAGATGCGCGCAAATACAGGACGGCCGAGATGGATCGTGACGAGCCCTACAGCGACCGTTGCGCCGGCGACGGACGCTGCCAGGTAGAGCCGCGCCCATGCCATGGCGGACGCCAGGCCAGTGTGCGCATGAAAGAATAGGAAGGCGGCTGCCAGAAGTCGAATGACGCTGGTGATTGCAACAATCTGCGCGGTGTCCCGCAGGCGGTGGAAGGCCTGGAACGCCTGGCTCGACAACTCGGCGAGCCTGGCAAATACTGTGTCTGCGACCGCAATGAATGGAACTATGAGCAGTAGCTGAGCCGAGAAAAACAGGTGAGCCAGCCCATATACCAGTGAGAGAACGATCACACTCAGGCTTGCCGTCATCACCAGGGCATTGCCCCAGGCGCGGGGGAAACTTGCGGGGTCGCGGCTGACACTGCGAAGCATCAACATGCCGCTGCCCCAGGTCGCGAACTGGGCCAGCACGGCAATCAGGGAGGCAACACCGATGAATGCGCCGTATTGCCGGCTACCGAGGGCTCGTCCAATCAGGATGAAATAAAAGCCTTGCATCAGCAATTTCGCCGCCTGGCCACTCAACACCCACATAGAGTTGCGCCGCAATGAATGGCTTTCTCCGCCCTCATCAACTTGCGCGTTCAAGGTAGCGCTTCGCGACGAGGAGTCAGTCCTTCCGAGACGGCAGTGATCAGATCCACATAGGCAGCGGCGACGGCCGGCCATCGATAGTTGCGCAGAAAGCTCTGCCGCCCTTCGCGTCGCAAAAGCTTCGCAACTCCGGTCTTGCCGAGCAGCCGCTCGATTGCATTTGCGAGTGCAATTGCGTCAGAGGGAGGAATGAGCAGCGCGCCACCCTCAAAGAAAACTTCAGGGATGCCTCCGACACACGACGCGACTACCGGCACGCCGCTCGCCATCGCCTCCACGTTTGCCAGGCCGAAAGCTTCGTCGCCCAGCCAGGGCGACACCACGATCGCAGCGGACCGCATGGCTTCCGCGACGTGCTCGATGCCGGTGTATGCTTCAAACCAAACGTTGTCCGCTGCTTTCGACCTCAGGCGGCGAACGTACTCATCGTAGTCCGAGCGGCTGGTTGCAACTTCGGTGGAAGTTCCCGGCTCCGAGCGCTCGATGATGAGCAGCCGGATGCCGATGCCGCGACCTCGCAACAACCGCGCAGCGTCCAGCAATACATGAACGCCTGCGTGGTGCGTAAGCGGGCCTGCGTAGACGATCAGCGGATCCCAACCGCTCATTGCAGGGGGTTCAAGGGGATCGGGAAAGAACAGTGTGTCATCAGCGCCGAACGGCAGCACGGCGGCCCGCATATGCAACCGGTATTTCTCATACGACTGGTGCTGCAGGAATTCTGTCGGGAACACTACGCGCGCCATGCGGCCCGCTACATGCCGGACCATCGGTCGCGGGGCGACGGCCAGCTGGGTGTCATTCATCGCCAGGATCACCGGGTTCTGCTTGCGATGATCCAGCTGGGCCCAGACCATCGCGAGTGCCATTTCCGGCCGGTTATGCACGTAGATGATGTCGTTCGTCTCAAGCCTGGCGACGAAACCTCGCAGCAGTCTGGCGTAGAAACGCGCGCGCCTCCTCCAGAGCACTGGATGTTGCAGCGGACGAGGCAGCAGGCTGATCTTTCCCATTTCTGGCGCAACCCATACGTACGGAAATCCCCATGACTCATCTGCTTCCGGACAGACGACGACCGTCTGCTCCTGGAGTCCGGCTGCGGCGACAACACCGGCTACCCACTGCGCGGAAGCTCCTCCCATGGACCGGGAGAATGGCTCAGCGTCGGGAAGGATGTGGTACACCGCCACTAGGCGTCCGTGACCCTGCAAATACGGTGAGACCGGGTGTAGTGACTGGAGTATAGGCGCATCATCACCATCCTACGATGGAGTTGTTGCGTATTCCCGGCAAGGCCTTCCCAAAACGGGTCAGCAGGCAGGACTTTAGAAGTATCGCGTCCGCAGCGGATGCTGCTGACTCAACGGCCGCTGGAGCCGAAGCCTTTTGCCGCACGGACGGTATCGGACAGTTCTTCGACGATCTGGATCGTGCGATCGGTCTCTGAGCGGAAGAGCGACATCTGCACAATCCTGTCGCCTTTTTTGACCTGCACGGATGCATCCGCATGGACTAGTCGAGCGTCAGTCAATAGGCCAGAGCTATCACGAACGGTCTCGAGTGAGCTTTTAGGTTGATTGACGTTCATCAGGCAGACCAGTATTTCGCCGCGATAGCCCGCGTCGATACGGCCTCCAAGATAAGTGATGCCTTTCATCGCCATGGAAGAACGATCTCCAAGGACGAATCCATACCCTTCAGGGCCTTCAACCGCAATGCCGGTGCGGAGCCTCGTGAGGATGCCAGGCTGAAGGGTGGCATCCTCGAGTGCATATAGGTCAAACCCGATATCGCTCCCTGCGTGACTTACCGTAGGAGCTTTTGCATCAGGGTGAAGCAACTTCACTTTCAACATACTTTCAGTTTACTTCCCCGCTTTTTGTTTCGCCCAGCGCAGCCTTTGTGCTTCGGCAATGCGCTTACGCCCTTCAGCGCTCATGTTACGGCGGCCGCCCGAGCGCGACAGGCCATTGCCATTCGCCACAAATTTGGCCAATGCTGGTCCGAGACCATTACTTCCCTTGATCAATTCCTTGGCGTGGATCAGCTTGGTGATTTCTTCGTCCAGTGCTGCGATGATTTCCGCTCGACTCATGGGTCCCCTTATCTTTGACTCTGCACAAATTACTTCTCAAGAACCAGCATAAACTTTATCTGGAGTTACACACAGTTGTTGATCGCACTGTTGCATAAATTTGAGTAACCAATTCCAGATTAACTTTAATATTCCGGATGGCGAAAGAATAGCGCATCCTATTGCTAGTGAACGGACGAACACCAACCAGATGGACAGATCTTCCGAAAGATCATCCTTTCTTTAGGCAACTTTCGATAACTCCCAGCGCGGTCCTGATGCTTGATTATGATGGCACGCTTGCCCCTTTTCGTGAGGACCGCCTGCAGACGCAATTCTACCCCGGTGTACGAGCGCGCCTCGACAGGCTATCCGCAATCAATGGTGACAAGCTTGTATTCATCAGCGGGCGTAATGCGCGTGAACTTCGCGACCTGATGGCCCTCACCAAGCCGGTGGACATCTGGGGCTCGCATGGTCGTGAGCTTCTGGAAGCAAACGGAAGCTATTCCATTGCGCCGCTAACTCGCGATGAGGAAACAGTGTTAAACGAGACGAGAAACACACTGGAGAAAGAATATGACACGGCGATTCTTGAACTCAAGCCAAACAGCATCGCCGTCCATTGGCGGAAAGCCGGGGCGCGTAAAGATGAGGTTGAAGCGCGGATGGGGCAGCTGTTTGAAAAGATTTGTTTGAATTCGGTTCAAGGGAGAGTCAATCTGCTTGCCTTTGATGGAGGACTGGAACTCCGAGCAGGCGATGGTAATAAGGGTTCTGCTGTGCGCTCAATTGTTGAAAAGCTGCCGGAAGATACATTGGCTTCTTTCCTCGGCGATGATGTTACCGACGAGGACGCGTTTGAAGTTCTCCAGGAGGAACCGTACAAGGCGCGTACCTGTTCGGCATTAGTGCGCGACAAATCCAGACCAAGCTATGCGCAACTTTGGGTTCGTCCTCCTGCCGAGTTATTGCAGTTTCTTGATGTCTGGATCCAGGCCCGGGAGAATCGGTCACGATGACGAAACGTTCACAACAACTCATCGTAGTTTCCAACAGGCTGCCAATCTCCTTCAAGCGAGATAAGAATCATCTGAAGGCTGAACCATCCAGCGGCGGACTGGTAAGTGCTCTGGTTCCCATACTGAAGGAACACGGCGGGACATGGATTGGCAGTCCCGGGATCGCGGGGCTTGGCGATGAAATCAGCGACTCGAGCCCGGCGGCAGATGAGACAGAGATACAAAAGCTGCTCGATGAGTCGCACGATAATGCTTATCGCTACCTGGCAGTGCACCTGACACAGGATGAGCAGACTAATTTTTACGAGGGGTTCTCGAATGAGATTATCTGGCCCCTGTTTCATGACCTGCAGTCCCGTTGCAGGTTCTTCCCGAAGTACTGGGATTACTACCAGCGGGTGAATAAGAAGTTCGCTGACGTAACCCTGCAGGCCGGGCAATCCGATGACATCATCTGGATCCAGGATTACCAGCTCATGCAGGTGGCAGCGTATCTGCGGAAACGCCGGTCAAAGGCAAAAATTGCTTTCTTCATGCACATACCTTTTCCCGCTCCGGATATTTTCGAAAAGCTTCCCTGGCGGCAACAGATACTGGAAGGACTGCTTCAACATGACCTGGTTGGATTGCAGACGGCACGGGATGAGCGCAATTTCGGTGCCTGTATCCGTACCTTCCTTCCTGCAGCAAAAGTCGAACGCCAGGGCGATGCCCGAATCATCCATTATGGCGATCACCTAACACGGGTGCAATTCTTTCCGATCAGTATCGACTTCAAACAGTTCAGTGAGGCAGCGCAAAAAAAGTCCGTGTTAGAGCGGGCAGCCAAGGTCCGCGAAGAGCTTCGAGACGTTCACATCGCCCTTGGTGTTGATCGGCTGGACTACACCAAGGGAATTCCCGAAAGACTAAGAGCCTTCTCGGCACTCCTGCGCGACTATCCTGACCTGCGCGGGAAGGTAACTCTTTTCCAGATCGTGGTTCCCAGTCGGGAGACTATTGTTGGCTATCAGACCCTGATGGCAGAGATCGAGCGATCCGTCACACATATCAATGGAGAGTACGGCAATACAGGCTGGACTCCTGTGCATTATCTTCACCGCTCTATTCCACGTGACGAACTCATCGCGCTCTACCGGGCGTCCAATACAGCGCTGATTACTCCGTTGAAGGATGGCATGAATTTAGTAGCGAAGGAATATTGTGCGGCGAGAACGGATAATGATGGTCTGCTGATTCTCAGTGAGTTTGCGGGTGCCGCGCCGCAGCTTCAGCGGGGCGCGATGCTCGTCAATCCTTACGATGAAATAGGTGTAGCAGAAGCGCTGAATCGGTCTATTCACATGACGCGAGAAGAGCGCCGGACCCGCATGAGCAGGCTTCGCGGAGAGATACGCCGGCACGATATCCTGCGCTGGCGCGACGACTTCTTCGCTGCCCTTTCGGCTAAATTGCCGAACAGCAGCGAAGAGTCATTTACAACTTAGACGTATCCGCAATCAGGACCGACTCCGGTCCAAGCTGTGCTTCTTTCTTATTCAGCTTCGATGACGCATCTGAAGCGAGCACGATCTTTCCTGCCGCCGGCAGGCTGAGTGTTACCGGAGTCTGCGCGAAGTTGCAAAGTATCTGGAAACGTCCGCGCTGAAGGATAAGCCACTTTGCCTGCTCATCGAAGCGGACATGTACGGCTCGCATATTGCCGTCCAGGAGCGTGCGGTTAGCCTTGCGCAACGCGATGAGCTTCTTATACCAGTCCAGTATTTCCGCGTGTTCAGGTTGGTTAATTTCCTGCCAGTCAAGTTTTGACCGCTGAAAGGTAGCGGCATCCTGTGGATCCGGGATATCCTCCGGAGCCCAGCCGAAGCCTGCGAACTCCTTTTTGCGGCCTTCACTGACAGACTTACCTAATTCGGCATCGTGATGATCCGTGAAGTATTGGAAGGGCGTCGATGCCGCAAATTCCTCTCCCTGGAAAATCATCGGTACAAATGGACTCAGTAACACTAATGCCGCGGCTATTTTCACCTTACCGGGAGAGACCAGGTCGCTAAGACGATCGCCGACTGCGCGATTCCCAATCTGATCGTGATTCTGGATGTATCCGACGAAGCGATAGCCGGGAATATCATGTACCGGACGGCCATGGTTCCGCTGCCGGTATTCGGAGTACTGCCCGTTATAGACAAAGACCTCTTCGAGCGCGGTAGCTAATTGCGCAATTGAGCCGAAGTCGCTGTAATAACCCTTAACATCGCCTGTAAGTACAGACCACAATGCGTGATGAAAATCGTCACTCCATTGAGCTTCGAGACCGTAGCCACCGGCTTCCCGTGCACGCACGACACGCGGATCGCCCAGATCGCTTTCAGCCACCAGGAAGAAGTGCTTTCCAAGCTCAGCACCGAGCGCCTTTGTTTCGTTCGCTAGTTGTTCGAGTAGGTGCACCGCAGAGCGGTCGATATAGGCAGTCACTGCATCCAGGCGAAGACCATCGAAGTGATAATCGCGCAGCCACATCAGTGCGTTATCGCAGAAGAAGCGGCGCACCTCTGAGCTTCCTTCTTCTTCAAGATTCACGGCGCCGCCCCAGGGAGTCTTATGGCTCTCCGTGATGTAGGGCCCGTATTTCCCGGTAAAGTTCCCTGTCGGGCCGAAGTGGTTGTAAACCACGTCATTGATCACAGCCATTCCCTTGGCGTGAGCTGCATCGACGAATCTCTTCAAAGCCTCGGGCCCGCCATAACTCTCCTGCGGCGCGAACAAGGCAACCCCATCGTACCCCCACCCGCGATCGCCGGGTGAGGTAGCGAGTGGCAGCACTTCAACATGTGTAATGCCGAGGTCTTTCAGATAATCGAGACGTGCAATCGCGGAATCCAAGGTGCCTTCAGGTGTAAAGGTGCCAATGTGTAACTCGTAAACAACTGCGTTTGCAAATGGCGGAGCCTGCCACGACTGGTCGTGCCATTCGAAACTGTCATGGTCGACAATGCGCGAAAGACCATTCACCCCGTTCGGCTGCCACTGGGATCGAGGATCAGGGATCGCCGGCTCCTCACCGTCCAGAATGTAACCGTAGTCCATACCTGGCTGGGCCTGCTCGACATCCGCAGCCCAGTAGCCGCGCGATGTCGTATGCAGCGGGAATTTCTCTTTGCCTACCTGGACGGCAACCGACTTTGCCAACGGCGCCCAAACCTCAAACCTGTGCATTGCATTTTTCCTGACTTGATGGGGATTTCGACGCAGAACTGCCTCGCGCACACGGGGCGACATTAAAATGCAGTTTGCGTACTTATCAGATGCACGTCAGGCGCAGATCGCGCCACGAACCTATCGATATCGTTTTCAGCAACGCGCAGGTTAGGCTTAGTAGCGAACCGTAACTCCATCGAGCGACGGCAGATAGACGGCATAGATCTCGACAGCCAGTCTTTCGGAGACCACGCCCGGGTCGCGCCCTGCGATCGCCTGGGCTTCGTCCTTACTGGGCGCATCGATCAGCATCATGCCAACGTACTGGGCTTCTTCATTGACCGGACCAGCGACGAGGTATTTCCTGTCTTCCATCTGCCGGCGAAGAAACGCCAGCTGCTGCGGAAGCAGTTCGCTGGCTTCCTGATCATCTGTCTTATTCCAGCGGGCTCCCCGGGTCAGCAGACCCAAATAGTACTGCTTGAGATTGCGAGGAATATTGCGTTGAGGATTTTCGCGCGGGTTTTGTTCTTCCGTCATGCCTTGATGATATCGCCGACAGTTTGGATTTGTGAGATGACGGGTGTTGCATATTGAATGGGTGATGAATTGGTGGAGCTAATCGGGATCGAACCGATGGCCTCGTCGTTGCGAACGACGCGCTCTCCCAGCTGAGCTATAGCCCCACGATCGTGTGGAATACGATTCCCTGATTTTAGCAGGCGTCGCCACTTTGGCAAAGCTACGGCACAGTTCTCGCCTAGGGTTGGCAAAGCTGCGCGTGATTGACTTCGGCCAGCAAGGCAGCCATATGAAAGTAGAGCTCATATGGCTTGCCCGCCTCTGGCTTCAGCGCCATCACATGCAGTGTTGGCAGTGATCGAAGGTAATCGAGAAAGAACCGAGGATCGTCCAGATTTCCGCTACCCATGCCTGGGTTACGGTAGCGAAGATTACCGTTCGGTAACTGCTCCCACTGGCGCTTGAACGGCTTTGACTTGATATATCCCTCAAAGACCATAGCGATGGGCAGTGTTGGATTGCGCGGCGGAAAAGGCTCGCTGTCGGTTGGTTGAAATGGCTCTGGGAACGCTAGGTCTGAAATCCCGCCAAAATTCACGTAGAGGTTGAGCGTTCGTTTGTTCCGGTGCTGCGTGCATTCGATGGTAAAGGTTGGAAGTACCTGCGGGTCGGCCGTGGAAGCAGAGATGGCCGGCGCAAGAGGTTCTGCGGTGGTAAAGATCCGGATGTACTCGGTGCCCGATGCGACATGCGTTCCGGTCAGTCGGAACAGATTCGCTGATACTGGCACGGGGGTCGCGCTATTTTCTGCGAAAGCAGGAAATGTGAGCGCCAGCACCTGAAGACATAGGAGGAGACCGAATCGTCGCCGGGCCATCTACATTCGTCCAAATTTGAAATGAGGGCCCATCAAGAAGATAGTCTGCCCGCTCGCGCAGTGCAAAGCTTTCTACGTGTTCGTAGCGCGTGCGGCCTTGCTCCGCTCCTGCAAGGACGCCGCGACGGTCTTGAGCAGCCTTGAGGCGATCTGCCCCTGTGCCATTTCTGGTGAACCGCCGCCGCGGCTTCCCTGCTCTGCCAGCGCAGCAGCCAGCCATTCTCCGCAGCGAATCTGATCCTGGTCCTTGCTGCGCGCAAAGATGATCGACGCAAGCTCCTCCTGGGAAGAAGAAAGTATCGCGGCCGTCTGAGGAGCAGCCGCAACCAGTCGCGACGCCAGAAGCTTGGCGTACGCCGCGTCGCGGTCAGTGAAGTTGCGGTACACGATGCGCAGGCCCTGTTCGACAGGGTCCTCCACCAGCAGGCGAGCAGCGTGATAATCGGCCAGTTCTTCACGCAGCTTCTGCTTCTCTTTAGCATCGGCCTTCGCGTCTAGCAGCTTGCGTTCGACCATCTCCGGCAGGGTGCTGCGATGCCCGGAGAGGCTTTTCGAAACAGACGTCAGGAGCGCGTCGTCTGCTCGCGCGACGCGGACAGCGCGCAGTCCGCAAACAAAGCTGAGACGAATGCCCTGCCGCACTTTCTCAGTCCCGCGAAACAGTAAACAGCCAATCTGTCCCAGTGCACGGACATGCGTACCACCACAGGCGTTGAGATCAATCCCCGGCATTTCAACCAGGCGAATCGGACCTTCGCGTTCCGGCAACTTTCGTAGAACGCCCGCAGCGAGCAGGCTATCGGCCTCTGCGCGATCGATGGTCCGAACAGACACCGGCAGATCTTCGGCAATGGCCAGGTTCACCTGTCGTTCGATTTTCTCCTGAACAGCGATGGGCAGCGCATCGATAGACAGGTCAATCGTGGAGACGTCTTCGCCGAGATGGAAGGACACAGTGGCCGCGCCAAGCTCTCGCGCGATGATTGCGGAAAGCAGGTGTTGACCTGAGTGCTGCTGCACGTGGTCGAGCCGTCGCGGCCAATCGATATGACCGGTTACCTTTGTGCCTGCTAGCAGCGGCTTGCCGGTCGCATGCCACACTTCGCCGGCGCCATCTTCCTCCACTGCCGAGACGGCCACATCGAGCGTGGCTCCGCTGCGAGAGGTCGCGATAAGGCGACCGATGTCGTGCGGCTGGCCGCCGCTGGTGGGATAGAATGCACTGCGATCAAGGGCGATGCGCCACTCCGAACCGCCCTCGCGACGTGCGTGCTCGCGAATGTCGGTTACTTCTGCTTCAAAGGTGCTGAGAAACGAATCGTCGTAGTAGAGCCGCTCTGCCATAACTCCATTCTAGGCATTCATTTAACACAGGTCACCCCTGGGGTAAGCGCGATACGCAGGTTCGGCATCAAACTCACCCAAGGAGTCGACGATGACCACACCAGCTCTTTCTCGCGATGAAATTCTCAGCAATATCCAGGACATGATCAAAGACATCCGCATTGCCATGCTGGCGACAACCGCCGAAGATGGCAGCGTTTTCAGCCGGCCTATGGCCACCCAGGAAACCCGCTTTCAGGGCGAACTCTGGTTTCTTACGCGGCAGGATTCGGGCAAGGTCGCCGAGATCCGCCATGATGCGCACGTGAACGTCTCCTACGTGGACGTCAAGAACAGTAACTTCGTAAGCCTTTCCGGCAAGGCTGAACTGAGCAAAGACCCACAGAAGATTCACGAGCTCTGGAATCCCCTTTATAAAGCGTGGTTTCCGAATGGCGAGGAAGATCCGGAAATAACCGTCCTGCGCGTGGTCGTCGCAGACGCGGAGTACTGGAGCGCCCCATCCAGCTCGATCGTCCGCAATTACCGGATGTTGAAGGCCTCGATCACGAAGGATGGCTCGCAGGTGGGCGAGCACGAACACGTATCGCTTACCGGAAGCCGTAGCGGTTCGTGAGCCTCGCGGTCGTTCAAGGAGAATAGATGGCAACGTCGGAAGTGGCACCGGAAATCGACCGCGCTCAGCCTGAACTGGATGCTATCAGCGAAGGTGCCGGCGGCACGTCTGACGATGCAGCAGGCCAGGCAGCGCAGCGCGACCTGGAACGGCCGACTGCCCATGAAATCTATGTGCAGGTAGCCAACAACGGCCGCCATGAACTGGAGAGGTCGGCGCGAGCGCTGGCTATCTCTGGTCTGGCCGGTGGCATGATGATGGGGCTGACTGCGTTGAGCATGTCCATTGTTCATGCGCAGCTGGGCGATGGCAAAGCCGCCAGTTTCATCGCCTACCTTCTTTATCCAATCGGCTTTATCGCCGTGATTGTTGGACGCGCACAACTGTTCACCGAAAATACGCTTTTTCCTGTTGCGCTGGTATTGGCGGAGAGACGGCATGTGTGGAAGACGCTGCGACTGTGGGCCATTGTCCTGGCCAGCAACCTGGTCGGAGCCTTTCTTTTCGCGATGCTGGCGGTCAAGACAGACGCGCTCAAGCCAGAATACGTTGCCGCCATGTCAAAGATAGGCGTCGAGGCCGTCAGTGTCAGCGGCAGTCACGCGTTTTGGAGTGCCGTGATTGGCGGATGGATGATTGCCCTGGTCGCCTGGCTGGTGAGTGGAAGTCATTCTGTAACCGGGTCAGTCATGCTGATCTGGCTGCTGGCATTCGTCGTCGGCATCGGACATTTCGCCCATTCCATCGCGACCAGCGGCGAGATCCTGGCCTCGGTACTCTATCACCAGGCTAGTTTTGGTGCTTACTTCGGATGGCTGCTGCCGGCAGTGCTGGGGAATATTTGCGGAGGCGTCCTGCTGGTGACCCTGCTTGAATATGGCCAGGTAAAGGGTGCCGATTAGGCTGGCCTAGTGGGAAAGTTGGCCGTTCATGCCATGCGCTCCGAGCCATACGCAGGCAATGCCAACGATGGTGGTAATAATCAGGATCACAATCCCCAGAATTCTCTGCCACTTTGGCATAGGTTTCCCATAAATGGCAAAGCCCCGACGCGATCGGGGCTTTGCTGTTGTAATGCGGCATTAGAGAGAGTTCATCTTCAAGAGGAACTCGGCATTGTTACGAGTCTTGCCCAATCGGTCAACCAGCAATTCCATGGCTTCGACCGGTGAGAGCGGATTGAGCACCTTGCGCAGAACCCAGATGCGCTGCAGGTCCTCTTTCAGGATCAGCAACTCTTCCTTACGCGTGCCGGAGCGCTGGATATCGATTGCCGGGAAGACGCGCTTGTCGACAAGCTTGCGGTCCAGGATAATTTCCATGTTGCCGGTGCCCTTGAATTCTTCGAAGATGACTTCGTCCATGCGCGAGCCGGTATCGACGAGTGCAGTCGCGATGATGGTCAGCGAACCGCCTTCCTCGATGTTACGGGCCGCACCGAAGAAGCGCTTCGGGCGCTGCAGGGCGTTCGAATCGACACCGCCGGAGAGCACTTTGCCCGACGGCGGAACGATCGTGTTGTACGCGCGCGCCAGGCGTGTAATCGAGTCGAGCAGGATGACGACATCGCGCTTATGTTCTACGAGGCGTTTGGCCTTTTCGATCACCATCTCGGCGACCTGTACGTGGCGTGCCGCTGGCTCGTCGAAGGTGGAGCTGATGACTTCGCCCTTCACCGAACGCTGCATGTCGGTCACTTCCTCAGGACGCTCGTCGATCAGCAGGACGATTAGCGCGACCTCCGGATGATTGGTCGTGATCGAATTGGCAATCGATTGCAACAAGACCGTCTTACCGGTGCGCGGCGGAGCTACGATCAGGCCGCGCTGGCCTTTACCGATCGGTGTCAGCAGGTCCATTACGCGTCCACTGGTATTGTCGTGGACCGTCTCCATCTTGATGCGTTCCTGCGGATAGAGAGGCGTCAGGTTGTCGAACAGTATCTTGTTGCGCGTCTCTTCCGGTGACTCGAAATTGATCGCTTCGATCTTGACCAGGGCAAAGTATTTCTCGCCCTCATGCGGTGGCCGGACATTGCCGCTGATGGTGTCGCCGGTCTTCAGATCAAATTTGCGGATTTGCGATGGAGAGACATAAATGTCGTCCGGACCAGGCAGGTAGTTGTAATCAGGAGAGCGCAGGAAACCGTAGCCATCGGGCAGGATTTCGAGCACGCCTTCAGCAAAAATGTGACCTTCTTTTTCACTCTGCGCCTGCAGAATCTTGAAGATAAGGTCTTGTTTGCGCAGGCCGCTGGCGCCGGGAATTTCGAGGGTGCGCGCAATACGGCTCAATTCAGTGATGTTTTTCTCTTTTAATTCAGAAATGGTCATGGGTACTCACGGGTAGGACTGTTAGAGGAGGGGCCTTACCGGGAAGGATGGGCGGTGCAGAGTGTGGATGGAGGGGGCCAATCGGGTAGTTTTGTTCTGGATATGGTCTGGAAAGGGTAGTGCAGGCCGCGCTTAAGCTGCGCGGCGCTGCTGGATCGGGGCACTGACAGAGGCTTCTACGGCAGGGGACATAGGGCTCGACTCGTGAAAGCGGACAAGAACGTCGTTCGTGGTGTCCTGAAGTCGGGTATTGGGCTTATGCAGCTTGCGCGTCGCCTTGGAGGCTAGCTGACAAAGCTGATAGCGGTTATTCACGTGGGTAAGTGCCCCAAAAATAAGATCAGAACGCATAACATCTCCTTCTAAGTACCGTGCTGAGAAACAACCAAGAAAACTGGCATGTGATTAGACAGCTGCGGTCTTATTCCATTAATTGTAATTTCTGCAATAGGTTAGACGCTCACTAACTCGCGCCGGTCTAACTATTTTCATAATTATTTCCCCAGTCTGTTTCGGACTGGAACCCTTCAAAGCATTGGGCGGATCTTTACACGCTCCACCTTAACGAATCCGCGTGGAGCTGGCCTGTAGGCGTGACCCTGGCGTTCCGATACCGATAACAGCGGCAAGTTGAAGTTAACGCGATCGTGAACACCGGGTCAACACTTTTTTTCATATTTGGTTACCTGAAAATGTTCCATATTTTGTATAGCAGCGCAAATCACCCGCAATGTGTCACTTGCGCAAAGATGAAAGACCGTTCATCGAAGTCAAATGGCACGTTACCAGCGCTCCCGGCAGCCCACCCTATTGAAATCGGGATCAATATTGACCAGGGTGTCTCCCTGATTACCGACATTACGACCAGTACGTCCGATCCAATGTCCGGTACTGGATTGCTTCTGCGAGATGCCCTACTGCTACGTCGGCAACGCCCGCCAGGTCAGCGATCGTGCGCGCGACTTTCAAGATGCGGTCATGCGCGCGGGCGCTCAGACCCTGCTGCTGCATGGCACGTTCGAGCAGATGTTCGGCGTCTGCGCTTAAGGCACAGTGCGCGCGGATAAGTCGCGTATTCATCTCTGCATTCGCGTGAATGCGCTCACCCGCGAAGCGTAACTTTTGCTGTTCGCGTGCTGCCAGAACCCTCGCGCGTATCTCGGCAGAACCTTCGTTCGCCGCGCCCCCGCGGAGTTCTTTGTACTTCACTGCCGGCACTTCAATGTGGATGTCAATGCGATCGAGCAGAGGACCGGAAACCCGCGACACATAGCGCTGCATCATTGGCGGCGTACACATGCACTCGCGCGACTTGTCATTGAAGTAGCCGCAGGGACACGGGTTCATCGCGGCCGCAAGCATGAAGCGCGCAGGAAACTTCAGGCTCATAGCCGCGCGGGCAATCGTCACCATACCGTCCTCCATCGGCTGACGCATCACTTCGAGCACACTGCGGGGAAACTCGGGCAGCTCATCGAGGAACAGAACCCCGTTGTGTGCGAGGGACACCTCTCCGGGCCGCGGCATAGCGCCTCCCCCAATCAGCCCGGCGTCAGAAATCGTGTGGTGTGGTGAACGAAACGGTCGATGCGTCACCAGCCCGGTGGCTGCCTCAAGCACTTTTGCGACCGAATGAATTTTCGTCGTTTCGAGCGCTTCCTGAAACGTGAGCGGCGACAAAATGCTGGGCAATCGCTTGGCCAGCATGGTCTTTCCCGAGCCTGGCGGACCGATCATCAGGATGTTATGGCCGCCGGCGGCTGCTACTTCAAGCGCACGCTTGGCCGTCTGCTGTCCACGGACATCTTTGAAGTCGGCCGAGAATATCTGTTCCTGCTGCAGAAGCTGCTCTGTCGAAACGCGGCAAGGCTTTGACCGGATGCCGCCGTTAGCCGACTGGTTCAGCAGATCTCGAACCTCGGCCAGGGAGTTGACCGCGTACACGTCAATGCCCTCGACCACTGCCGCTTCCGCTGCGTTGCTGGCGGGCGCCAGCAGGTGCTTGATGCCGTGACGCTTGGCCGCGACTGCAATCGGCAGCATGCCCGGCACGGCGCGAACACCACCGTCGAGGCCGAGTTCGCCGACCATCAGGAAGGCGCCCAGATCCTTCTTCTCAATCGCGCCATAAGCGCCGAGGATGCCGATGGCCATGGGGAGATCGAACCCTGAGCCCTCCTTCTTTATGTCCGCAGGCGCAAGGTTGATGGTGATGTGTGTGGGTGGGATGGAGAAGCCGGAATTCTTGATGGCGGCGCGCACACGGTCACGGCTCTCACGGACTGCCGCGTCCGGCAGACCTACTGTGTGGAAGTGATCTTCTGCCGTCTGAATCCCGGAAAAATCGACTTCGACATCGATAATGTGCGCATCAATGCCATAAACGGCAGCGCTGATTGCCTTGAACAGCATGGTTCCAACTCTTCTGACAGCAGGTTGTTTGGATAAGTGTCCTGAGGATAGCACCGCGACAAACGCACTCATAACTGTTTGTATTTGCGGAATCATTTGTCATGCAGAACACCTTAAAAAATCCCGCTTCGGCAACGTGCGTTGATCAGACCCACGTCCGGGTACGATAGGAAGAGTGAAAACCAGTCTTTTCGATCTGTATAAAATCGGAGTCGGCCCCTCCAGTTCTCACACCATGGGACCGATGCGCGCCGCCTTCCGGTTCGCTGAATTATTGCGCACGTCCGAACTGCTTCCACAGGCCACGCGTGTGCGCGCCGACCTTTATGGCTCACTCGCCCTGACTGGTATCGGCCACGGTACCGATCGCGCCGTGATCCTGGGCCTGACCGGTGAAGAACCCAGCACGACAGATCCGGCAACGATGGAGAGCAAGCTGCAGGCAGTGCGCACCTCGTCCCTGCTGCCGCTCGCCGGGACGCGCGAGGTTCAATTTTACGAGGCGGATGACCTGCGGTTTCACCGCGACCAGATGACGCCTCCCGGTGCGGTCATGACTCATCCCAACGGCATACGATTGACTGCTTTCGATCAGAACGATCATGTACTGCTCGCGAAGACCTTCTTCTCTATCGGCGGAGGCTTCATTGTCGAGGATGGGGCGGACGAGGAGCGAACTCCCCTGATGACAACAGCCACTCTGCCGTATCCATTTCGCAGCGCGGAAGAACTGCTGCGCATGGCGTCGCGGGAAGGTCTGTCGATCAGTGAACTGGTTCTGCGGAACGAATGTGCGCGGCGCAGCGAGACCGATCCTGCCTCGTCAGTGCATGAGAACATCCTGAAGATATGGGACGTAATGCGCGGCTGCATGGACCGCGGCATGGCGACGAATGGCATCCTGCCGGGCGGTCTCAATGTGCGTCGTCGCGCCAGGCGACTGGCTGAGCGCCTGCAGGAAAAATCGACCGGCGACCCGCTCGCGCCGCTCGACTGGATCACCGTCTACGCCATGGCAGTGAATGAAGAGAATGCCGCCGGCCGCCGCGTCGTGACAGCACCGACGAACGGTGCCGCGGGTGTCATCCCTGCCGTCGCACGCTACTACCTCGACTTCGTTACCG
Source organism: uncultured Acetobacteraceae bacterium (assembly GCA_964658655.1). GTDB lineage: Bacteria > Acidobacteriota > Terriglobia > Terriglobales > Acidobacteriaceae. The sequence goes on from CAZZZL010000001.1 coordinate 198,779, forward strand.
GCGCGAATGAAGAGGGCCTGCTGCGCTTCTTCCTGGCCTCGGCGGCTATAGGCATCCTCTACAAGGAGAACGCGTCGATCTCCGGCGCAGAGGTGGGCTGCCAGGGTGAAGTGGGTGTGGCCTGCTCCATGGCTGCCGGTGGATTGGCGGCAGCGCAGAACGCGACGAATGAGCAGATCGAGCACGCTGCCGAAATTGGCATGGAACATAATCTCGGCATGACGTGCGATCCGATCGGCGGCCTGGTGCAGATTCCCTGCATCGAGCGCAATGCCATGGGCGCGGTCAAAGCCGTGCACGCCTGCCGCATGGCGATGGCCGAGACGGAAGGCCACAAGCTTTCACTCGACCAGGTGATCAAGACGATGTACGAAACCGGCCTCGACATGCAGTCGCGTTACAAGGAAACGTCGCTGGCAGGACTGGCCCTAAACATCATCGAATGCTAAGTACTGCGCGTACGGCGGAGGGCGCCGCGCGCAACCGCATGCTCCCGCTGGTCGCACATGCTTAGGTCATCATCTTTCGACAGCCATGGCGACTGAGTTGCCGCCGCCGAGACACAAGGCGGCGACGCCGCGATGTACATCCCGGCGCATCATCTCGTAAACAAGGGTCGTCAACACACGCGCACCGCTGGCTCCGATGGGATGGCCGATCGCGACTGCGCCGCCGTTCACATTCACCTTCGACAGATCGAGCTCAAGTTCCTTCACAACGCCGAGTGCCTGCACCGCGAAGGCCTCGTTCAGTTCGTAAAGCTCGACATCGTCCTTTGACCAGCCTGCCTTTTCAAGCACGCGGCGCACGCCAATCACCGGCGCCAGCATCACCCATTTTGGATCGACACCACTGGTCGCCTGCGCACGGACATGCACCATCGGCTGCAAGCCAAGCTCGTTTGCGCGACGCGCCGACATGACGACCACGGCCGCCGCACCGTCATTCACGCCCGGCGCATTGCCTGCAGTGACGGTGCCATCTTTCTTGAATGCGGGCTTCAACGCACGCAGCGCCTCGATCGACGCATCGGGACGAACGGATTCGTCATGGTCAAATTTCGCCGGCGCTTCACCCTTTTTCTTTGACGGGATGTCCACTGCAAGAATCTGCGAGGCGAAGCGACCTTCTTTTGCCGCAGCATCGGCGCGGCGGTGTGACTCAAGTGCGTACGCGTCCTGCTCCTCACGCGTTATGTTGTGCTTTTCGGCAACGAGTTCGCCGGTCGCTCCCATGTGAAAGTCGTTATAAATCTCCCAGAGGCCATCGTGAATCATGGAGTCGACGACCTTCGCGTCACCCATCCGAAATCCATTGCGGCCCTGCGGCAGCAGGTATGGAGTATTGCTCATCGACTCCATGCCACCGGCGACAACGATCTCCGCATTGCCCGTCTGGATTGCCTGGACCGCGAGTCCGACTGCCTTCAGACCTGAGCCGCAGACTTTATTGATAGTCAGCGCGCTGACCTCTGGCGGCAGTCCGCCATGCAGTGCAGCCTGGCGCGCCGGATTCTGTCCGAGACCGGCGGATACGACATTGCCCATGATGCATTCATCGATCTCGCGCGCTTCAAGTCCTGCGCGGCGGACGGCTTCACGCACGACGAGCGCGCCAAGCTGGGTAGCCGTAAAACTGCTGAGCGAACCCTGAAATTTTCCAACCGGCGTGCGTACTGCCGACACGATCACAACGTCTTTTAATTTATTTTCCATGGCACTGCTTCCATTTCCGGCTCCTGCAAATACGCGGTAGCGCGAAGCAGGGACCAACGTGTGAAGATAGCAGTTGCCGCTTCCCCAGGGCAACGGAGGAGCCGCCGCACATGCACCCTGCGATGAACAACCAAGCCGATTCGGAAAGGCACACAACGGCGGATGCAGCAGCAGCACCGCCCGAAAAGTTGCTCGCCCCTGTGTGGCATACGATCCTGATCATTGCCTTCGTTTTTGCTGCCTCCATCGCAGGCGCACGCAGTTCAAAGCAGCTTTCCGCAACGGGTAGTGCTGTTAGCGGGCACGGTCACCTCGGGACTTACCTTGCCTCCATCGCTCTCGAGTGGACACTGGCCACAATCACGCTGTGGGGTCTGCGCCTGCGCAGGATTCCGCTGCGTACTGTTCTCGGTGCGGATCTTCCGGGTGCACGGGAATGGTTTATCGACGCGGGCATCGCCGGCGTGTTCTGGATTGTGGCGCTGATCGTGCTCGGCACGATCGCGACTTTATTGCAGCGACTGCATCTGCATCCGGAAAACATTCGCGACGTCGTCACTAAACTTGCACCAACGTCCGCGCTGGAAATGACAGCGTGGACAGTTCTCTGCATCAGCGCCGGCATCTGCGAAGAATTTGTCTTCCGCGGATATCTGCAGCTGCAATTTGAGCGGATCAGTCACCGCGTATGGATTGGCGTGCTCGCATCCGCAGCCGTCTTCGGCCTGTCGCATGCGTATGAAGGATTGAGCGGCATGTTGCTGATCATCGCATTTGGCGCACTCTTCAGCGTGCTTCGCGTCATCCGCGGCAACACGCGCGCCGGTATGATGGCGCATGCATGGCATGATTTTTTCAGCGGCCTTGTTCTCTACCTGCTCGCCCACCACAAGTTTTCAGTCTGAATTCGCGTGCTCCACAAAGTGTGTAGGCGAAGGAACGAAACAAATTTTTCTGCAAAGAAAATGATTTTTTTCTTGACACTGTTTTTTCGTACTTCTATACATTCCCTAACTGCAATGAGCGCATTGCAGTGAAGGGAGAATAGCAACCATGGCAACCAAGAAGGCAGCAACCAAAAAGCCGGCCGCAAAGAAAGCGGTCAAGAAGGCAGCTCCGAAAAAGAAGTAAGGCCATTTAACGGCAACAGGCAACACCATCGGGGGACGCGGCAAGCGTCCCCCGAAGTGTTTTTGATCGCAGTACGTTCGAATGCGCAGCCTGATTATTCGGCCTATACATTAAGAGCATGACGCGACGCCGATGGATTGCTGACAGCTGGACCGACTCAACCGCAACACTCACCGGCAGCCAGGCCAATCATCTGTTCCGTGTGCTGCGCGCCGACGTCGGCATGGAGTTCGATGTCCTTGCCGGTGAACGCGTATGGCGATCGGTAATCACGAGCGCAAGTGAAGCCGCCGTCGAATTTCAACTGCTTGAAGAAGTCATTGCTTCCGCGGCACTGCCTCTAATGGTTCTGCTCAGCATCTTCAAGTTCGACCGCTTCGAGTGGGCGGTTGAAAAGCTGACTGAACTCGGCGTGGCGAAGATTGAGCCGATCATCAGCCGTCGAACCGAGAAGCATCTTGCGCAGGCGGCAATGAATCGCGTGGAACGATGGCGCCGCATCGCTATCGAAGCGGCGAAGCAATCCAGGCGCGCTTCGATTCCCGTTATCAGTGATCCGCGACACTTGCGCGAAGCTGTTCTTTCCATCGACAAGACTGCTGTTCGCTTGTTGCTGTCTGAGCAGCAAATAGAGCTAAGCCTTCTGAGTGCGCTGCAGGGACAGTCTGTAGAACAGCCAGAAGAATTTGTGCTCGCCATTGGACCAGAAGGCGGCTGGACACCGGAAGAAGTGTCGCTTTTTGGCGAGCAAAACTGGCAGCCTGTGACACTCGGCAGCACGATCCTTCGAGCAGAGACGGCCGCGATCGCTGCTACGGCGATCACTGCGGCATGGCTTCAAAAATAGTCCGATGGGCCAGCGAAAAAGGAAAGCCTGCCAGGAGAGGCAGGCTTGCTGTTACGCGGCACATCCATGTAAGCGAATCGGCCAAGGCAACGATCGATTGTCCAAGCGCGCCGACATCAGCGGCCCTGGCACGTCCGCCCGGATGGCAGGTCCTTAGGTGAAGAGTTCTTTCATTTTGCTGAGCAGGTTGCGGGATGTCGGCTTGTTTTCAATCTGCAGCGTGTCGCCCAGTTGGCGGATTGCTTCGCGCTGCGTCTTCGAAAGCTTCTTCGGGGTCTCGACCATGATCTGGACGATCAGGTCGCCGCGACCATGTTCGTTCAGGAACGGAACACCCTTGCCACGCAGACGAAATTCCTTGCCGCTCTGCGTACCTTCGGCAATGCGCATCTTGGTCTGACCTTCAAGGGTTGGGACATCGATCTCGGCACCAAGCGCCACCTGCGGGAAGGAGACCGGGATGACGCAGTGAAGGTCGTTGCCATCGCGCTCGAAAAACTCATGTGCCTTCACGGCGAGAACGAGATACAGATCGCCATTCGGCCCGTCGAACTTACCGGCATCGCCCTCACCCTGGTAGCGGATGCGCGTGCCGTCTTCGACACCGGCCGGAATATTGACGCTGATCTTGTGTTCTTTTTCCGTACGGCCGTCGCCTCGACAGGTACGGCACGGATCAGAAACGACACTGCCGGTACCGCCGCATGCACTGCATGTCCGGGCGATCGAGAAGAAGCCCTGCTGAAAGCGGACCTGGCCTTTGCCTCCGCACTGACTGCAGACCGAGGGACCGCGCCCGGCGGCGCTTCCACTTCCGTTACAGTCGCCGCAAAGTTCCAGGCGACGGATGTTGACTTCTGTTTCCTTGCCAAAGACTGCTTCTTCAAAATCGATGGTCAGGTCAAAGCGGATATCGCGGCCACGCTGTGCGCGCGAGGGCCGGCGGCCAGTCCCCTGGCCACCCATGTTGAACATCTCGCCAAAGATGTCGCCGAAAATATCTCCAATATCCACGCCGCCGGCAAATGGATTGCCCTGCGGTCCACTTCCATTGACTCCTGCATGGCCGAAGCGATCATAGGCTGCACGCTTCTCCGGATCGGAAAGCACCTGGTAAGCTTCGCTGGCTTCGCGGAACTTCGCCTCGGCCTCCGGATTGTCCGGGTTGCGGTCAGGATGATATTGCATCGCCAGTTTGCGATAGGAGGTCTTCAACTCCGTATCGCTGCAGGTCCTGGAGACGCTAAGGACTTCGTAGTAATCAGTTTTTGTCACGTTTTTAGCTGTACTCACGATTCTTTCTGTAGTGGGTTGCTGGCGATCCGGACGAGCGCCGGACGGAGCAACCGCTCCTTGATGCGGTAGCCGCGTCGAACTTCATCAATGACCTGCTGGTCCGGCAGATCGTTTCGCTCGACGCTCTCCAATGCTTCATGCACGCGGGGATCGAATACCGCGCCGACACTTTCAACCGGCAGCACATTCAATGACCGCAGGACCTCTTCCATCTGTTTCACGATCAGCTCCACGCCCTGGCGCAGCTGTTCTGCCGTGCCGCCGGACTTCAACGCCAGGTTGAAGTTGTCGAGCACCGGTAGAAACTGTTCGATGGCGCCGGCAATCGCAAAGTCGCGAAAATCTGCGCGTTCACGCGTCTCGCGCTTGCGTGCATTGTCAAATTCCGCGTGAAGACGAGCCAGCCGATCCATCAACTGGTCCCGCTCCTGCCTGGTGCGCTCCAGCTCTTCGGCAGCGGCGGTGCCTTGCGGGTTGACGACGGTAGCAGTTTCCTCAACGCCCTCAACACCGGTGGTCACTGCGTCGGTCGGATCAGAAACAGGATCGGTGTTCTGCTGCGATTCAATCTTCTCGTCTGTTATGGACATAAACTCCCGGCTTCTTTCTGTTTTCGAATATCTTCACGGCCGCAGTGCTCTGAGACATCGCAGGCATCCCGCGGCAGACTGTCGTTCAGTTTCAGTAAAGCTATTTTAATTGTTCGCGTGCAGTACTTCGAGTCGAGCGGACGATCCTAGTGTTCAGCGTGCAGGATACGGTCAGAGAGCTGTGCGATATACGAGACCGTGTTGATGGTTTCCTGGTAATGAATGCGCGTGTGCGCCAGTACGGCCACCGTTCCCAGGCTGTTTGCACCGAGCCGCGCACCGGTGCCGATCAGCACCAGGTCCTGCATTTCGGGCATCGCCTCTTCCAGGCCCACGACGACGCGGACGGCCTGCTGCCGCGCGTCGACGTACGCAGTCAACAGGTCGACGAGTCGCTGCTTTTCTTCGAGAGCAGCGAGCAGCTGCCGCAGGCGATCACGATCTACCCGGCCATCGATCAGGTTGGCCACGCCTTCTACATACACCAGCATCTCGGCTGCCGGTTGACGATCGAGCGCGCCCTGCCGGTAGAGATCCTCAATCGAGCGCATCAGCTTGTCGTATTCCGAACGGTCCTGGTCGATCCGGCGGGCCACCTCTGTGCGGATTCGCTCGAACATCCAGCCGCGATAGTTCTGATTCAGAAATGCGGCCGCAGCCTCAAGCTCCGACGCACTCAGGTCGCGCTCCATCTGCAGGACACGATCCAGGACCGAGCCGGATTTCGTCACCATAACCGCGAGCACACGCCGCGGCGCCAACAGTGTGAAGTGAATATGCTCGAGCTGTCCCGCTTCGCCGCGTACGATCGCAGCCAATCCCACGCCGCTTGAGACCAATGCGAGCACATGCGATGTTCGCTCGAGAAACTGCTCACGGCTGGTGACGCCGGTGAAGCAGTCGTCGATCTGCTCGCGTAACTCGGTGCTGATAGGCGCGGGTGTGACGTGCGGCTTGCCCGAAAGCTGTTCCACGTAAAGACGAAAAGCTTTCGCCGTAGGTGTCCGTCCGGCCGAAGTATGTGATTGCTCGAGGAACCCCGCTTCGCCCAGCGCTACCATCACATTGCGAATCGTGGCCGAACTCATGCCCTCGTAACTGGCGTACATGCGCGCAACGGCCTGCGAGGCCACCGGCTCGCCAGTGGCAATATACATGTCGATGATGGCGGTCAGTACCAGCCGCTCCCGCCGCCCGATTCTGAGCTCGGACACCATCGCTCCATTCGCCGTCGACTGGCTAACTCTTGTAAATTGAAAAGTTTAGCCGTAACGGCCGAGAGAATAACTGTTCTCAGTTTAAGGAGCCAGAGTGCCGAAAGTCAAGCAGAGATGGGTTTCCGACCGCACACCGCCGTCGTCAGATGGACACTTCAGCGGCGATTATTCGGGCGATACTGAGCCAGGGTCGCTCAGCTGATCTCGAAGACGTCTGTCTCCTGTGCGCGCTGCTTCTCTGCGCCGGCCGCGAGCAGCCTGGCGATCTTAAAAAACTGTGCGCCGGCAACAGACGTTTCTCCACCCAGCGCTACCGGCAGACCGCGATCGCCACCTTGCCGCACATTGGGATCAAGCTCGATCGAGCCAAGGAACGGCAGCTTGAATTGTTTCGCTGTCCGCTCTGCTCCGCCTTTCGAGAAAATATCGATCTCTTGATGACAATGCGGACATGTGAAGTGGCTCATATTCTCGACAATGCCGAGGATTTCGACATTCACCTGATGGAACATCTCGAGCGCTTTGCGCGCATCCTGAAGCGCGACATCCGATGGCGTCGAGACGACGACTGCGCCGGTCAGCGGCACTGTCTGCACCAGCGAGATGACGATGTCGCCCGTGCCCGGCGGAAGATCGATAATGAGGTAGTCCAGTTCGCCCCACTCCACCTGTTGCAGAAATTGCCGGATGATTTGGTGCAGCATGGGGCCGCGCATGACCAGCGGCTTGTCGCCGGGCGAGAGCAGTCCGACTGAAATCACCTTTACGCCATGGGCCTCGATGGGCTCGATACGATTGCCTTCCAGCACGCGCGGCTGCTGCGAACTGCCCATCATCAGCGGGACGTTCGGGCCGTAGATATCTGCATCGATCAGTCCCACTCGATTGCCCAGTTTGGCGAGTGCGATCGCGACATTGACGGCAACCGTGGTTTTGCCTACGCCGCCCTTGCCTGAGCCAATCGCGATGATGGAGCTGACGCCTGCAAGCGGCTTGGGCTGCGGTGCTTCCGACGGCGAATGTGGGTGCGAGTGTGCCATTTAGACCTGTTCTCCTTCTATCTCTTGTACTGCC
>CAZZZL010000002.1:0-5621 GCA_964658655.1 uncultured Acetobacteraceae bacterium
CCTTCTCCAGTAATCATTACTCCTGAGCTTCTGGCGCAGCACAGTGTCACAGCCGAGGAGTATCAGCGCATCCTCGATGCGCTCGGCCGCACACCGAGTCTTACGGAGTTGGGAATTTACAGTGTGATGTGGAGCGAACACTGCTCCTACAAATCTTCGCGCGTCCATCTCAAGCGCCTCCCCACCAAGAGCAAGCTCGTTGTTCAGGGTCCTGGCGAGAATGCCGGCATCATCGACATCGGCGATGGCTGGGCCTGCGCTTTCAAGATCGAATCCCACAATCATCCCTCGTATATCGAACCATTTCAGGGCGCCGCGACCGGCGTTGGCGGTATCCTTCGTGACATCTTCACCATGGGCGCGCGGCCGCTGGCAGTCATGGATTCGCTGCGCTTCGGTCCACTGGTTGAAGGCGAAGAAGAGCCGTCTGCAGAGAATATCCGCAAAAATCACTCCATAGTCGAAGGCGTGGTGAGCGGCGTGGCCTCATACGGCAACTGCTTCGGTGTGCCAAATCTTGGTGGCGAAACCCGCTTTGAAGCCTGCTATTCCGGCAACCCGCTTACGAATGCCTTCGCTCTTGGGCTGGTCCGCAAGGATGAAATTTTCTACGGTAAGGCGACCGGTGTCGGCAACCCGGTGATCTATGTCGGCGCGAAGACCGGCCGTGACGGTATTCATGGCGCGACGATGGCCAGCGAAGAGTTTACTGAGGGATCTGAACAGAAGCGCCCCAATGTCCAGATGGGCGATCCCTTCATGGAGAAGCTCCTGCTCGAGGCATGCCTTGAAGCCATGCGCACTGGCGCTGTCGTCGGCATCCAGGATATGGGCGCGGCGGGCCTAACCTGTTCGACCTGCGAAATGGGCGCACGCGGCGGTGTTGGTCTCGACGTCGAACTCGACCTGGTGCCGCAACGCGAAACCGGCATGAATTCCTATGAAATCATGCTGTCCGAGAGCCAGGAGCGCATGCTTCTGGTTGCAGACAAGGGCCGCGAGAACGAAGTCCTCCGGGTCTTCGAAAAGTGGGGACTGGACGCAACCATCGTCGGTACCGTCGTCTCCGAATCGCGCCTGAAAATTCGTCATCATGGCGAACTCGTTGCTGACATTCCGAATCAGTCGCTCACCGACGATGCGCCGCTCTATCACCGTCCCGTAGGCGTATGGCTGTCACCCGCGCCGCTTGAACCCTCTATCGAAATTCGTTCCGAGATCGACAAGGTCCGCGACTACAAGGCCGACCTGAGAGCGCTGCTGGCGAGTTCAAACATCTGCAGCAAGCGCTGGGTCTACGAGCAGTATGATTCGATGGTCCAGACCAACACCGTGCAGGGCCCCGGCAGTGAAGGCGGCGTGATGCGCGTGAAGGGCACTACGCGCGGCCTGTCCATGGCGCTCGACGGCAATGGCCGCTGGTGTTATCTCGATCCGAAGCTGGGCGCGTCGCTTGCCGTTGCTGAAGCAGCCCGCAAAGTTGCCTGTACAGGAGCTGTGCCAGTCGCTGCGACAAATTGTCTGAACTTCGGCAATCCTCAAAAGCCGGAGATCATGGCGCAGCTTTCTTCAGCCATCGACGGCATCAGCGAGGCCTGTATTGCACTCGGTACACCCATCACCGGCGGCAATGTTTCGCTCTACAACGAGACCCGCGGCGAAGGCATTTATCCCACACCTGTGATCGGGATCGTCGGCATCATTGAAGTTGTGACCAAAGCCGTGGGAGCAGATTTCAAGCACGCCGGCGACGCTGTCCTGCTGCTGCAGCCCGCTTCTGCTGTCTCCAATAATTCAGACCGTGCGTTCGGATCTTCTACCTTTGCGAAGTCCGTCCTGAAGAGCCTGTGGGGCATGCCGCCTGCGCTCGATCTCCAGGAAGAGGCTGCACTTCACCAGTGCCTCGCCCGACTCTCGGAAGAAAAGCTCATCCATTCGGCACGCGATATTTCTGACGGCGGCCTGGCTGTCGCACTCGCTGAAGCCTCCTTCGCACATGGCATCGGCGCGAAAGTCGACCTGGACCGTGTCTCCGCGCAGACTGACCTGCTGAAGCTGTTCAACGAAAGTGCAACGACTGTATTGATTTCCTGCTCTAAGGAACTGGTGAGCCAGATTATCTCGATCGTTGAAGACACAAACGTTCTTCGGCCGCTCAGCCTCGGTGTCACCGTCGCCGATCGCCTGCAGATTTCCGTCGGCGGCGCGGTGGCGATCGATGCAAACATTGCCGAGTTGAAAAAACCGTGGGCGGACGCACTCGAATCTTCGTTGCGTGGGAGCCACGCATGACCCGGGCCCTCTACTGCGAAGGTTTCGCAGATGTGGACGAGGCAAAGAATAATCTCCGAGCCCTGCGCAGCGAATCGCTGGCGCGCCCTTCCATCGACACGGACAAACTGCATGAAGAGTGCGGTGTCGTTGCGATCAGCGGCCATCCCGACGCGGCCCGCCAGGTCTACATGGGACTGTACGCACTGCAGCATCGCGGCCAGGAATCTGCGGGCATTGCTGTCGCTGATGGCGTGAACCTGCAGAACATCAAGGGCATGGGTCTCGTCGCCGACATTTTCACAGAAGACGTGCAGAGCAAGCTGACCGGTGACATGGCCATTGGCCACACGCGTTATTCCACGACCGGTGATTCCGCGCTGCTCAACGCACAGCCTATCCGTGTCGATTCAACCAAGGGGCTCATCGCAATCGCGCACAACGGCAACCTGGTTAATCTCGGTACCGTTCGCTCGCGTCTGGAGCGTGCCGGCGCATTCTTTCAAACCACCAGCGACTCCGAAATTATCCTGCAGCTCATCGCGCACTCCCGCGAGACCACGCTGGTGGATGCCATCGCAGATTCGCTTGGCCAGGTCGAAGGTGCCTTTTCCATCGTCATGATGACGCGCGACCGTATCTTCGCCGCCCGTGATCCACGCGGCTTCCGTCCATTATCAATGGGCCGCATCTCGAATGACCATGGACCCGACACCATTGTGTTCGCTTCTGAGACCTGTGCCTTCGATCTGCTGCATGCACGCTACGATCGTGATGTCGAACCGGGCGAACTCGTCATGGTTTCGCGCGATGGCAGCATCACGACGCGCAAATATGCGAGCGGCATTCCGCAATCGAGCTGTATTTTCGAGCATGTGTATTTCGCGCGACCGGACAGCCGGATCTACGGCCGATGGGTGCAGGACAGCCGCGAACAGATGGGCCGGCAGCTTGCGCGCGAGTCCGGCGTCGAAGCAGATCTCGTTGTCCCCGTGCCGGACTCCGGTGTTACTGCGGCGATTGGTTACGCAGCGGAAAGTGGTTTGCCGTTTCGCTTCGGCCTGATCCGCAACCACTATGTCGGCCGCACGTTCATTGAGCCGGAACAGCGCGTGCGCGATTTCGGCGTTCGCCTCAAGTTGAATCCCGTCCGCAATCTCCTGGCAGGGAAACGCATCATTCTGATCGATGACTCGATCATCCGTGGAACGACAAGCCGCAAGATTGTCCGTATGGTGCGTGCTGCTGGCGCGACGGAAGTTCATCTCCGCATCAGTTGTCCGCCGACCATCTCACCCTGCTTTTACGGCGTCGATACGCCCAGCAAAAAAGACCTGATTGCCGCCAATAATTCCATCGAAGAGATCCGGCAGTTTATCGAAGCCGATTCGCTCGGCTACCTTTCTCTCGATGGCTTGCAAACGGCCTGCGGCGCCGGTCCTCAGCAGAGTTATTGCGTGGCCTGTTACACCGGCGAATATCCCACCCAGTGGGTCGATGTGAAGGAAATCCTGCCGGCAGTGGCTGCTGTTCGATAAGCCCGCATCTACAACTCCGCATTGATCACGTAGATTCTGATACGCAACCTATCCCGCCGTCACCGCTTCCCATTTCACGTTGAACGGAGGCACATATGGCTGTGAAGAAAAGCAGTGCGAAGAAAAAGTATGGTGCGGGCGCGTCACAGCAGGTCGAGACTGAACTGCACGAGATGAAACGTGGCCAACTCAAGTCAGGCCGCAGCGGAAAGAAAGTCACCAATCCCAAGCAGGCCATTGCGATCGCTTTGTCTGAAGCGCGCCGTGCCGGCAAGAAGGTCCCGCCTCCGCCAACGAAATCAACAGCCGCGAAGAAGACGAACACTAAAAAAGCTTCAGCGAAAAAAGCGCCGGGCAGGAAGTCTGCAGCTAGGAAATCAGGCACGAAGAAAGCAGCGGTGAAGAAGTCGGCAAAATAAATCGCAAAAAAAAAGAAGCCCGGCGCATCCGCCGGGCTTCTCTATCGCAAGTTGAATTAGTCTTTCTTGCTGGACGAAGATGGAGCCGTCGGCGCAGGAAACGAACTGCTGGAAGTCGAACCGCCGCTGTCGGAAGAAGAACTCGATCCACCTGACTTGGACTCGCCGCTGCTCTTGCTTTCACTCGAGCCACCGTCGCTCTTCGACGATGAGCCTTCGCTGCTGCCCTCGGAACGCTTCGAGTTATCCGGTTTGGTGTTTGAGCCGGTAGCCCCGCCCTTGCCATAGTCGCTTACATACCAGCCAGAACCCTTGAACTGGAACGCAGGCGCTGAGATCATTTTCTCGACCTCACCCTTGCAGACAGGGCACTCTTTAATCTCGGGAGCGCTGAAGCTCTGGATCTTTTCGAAACGATGACCACACTGCTTGCATTGATATTCGTAAAGCGGCACTGCTGTTGCTCCTGTCGCCACTGAGAAATTTTGCTGTCTCTCTATTGTAGAGTCTCCAGCAGCTACGCGGTCGCCAACTGCACACTGCGGACCTGGGTGATTGCCTCAACCGCTTCGAGCGCCGACTTCACGGCAGGGGAGATCTCCCCGTCAATCTGAATGACGGCCAGCGCCTCGCTCTTCGACTGGCGATGATCGCGGCCAAGCGCGAAATTCGCAATATTCACGCGATGGTCGCCGAGAATCGTGCCGATTCGCCCAATCACGCCGGGTACATCCTGGTTGCGGACGAACAGCAATGTGCCGTGCAGCGGCGCTTCAATATCGATGCCGTCGCATGAAAGCAGTCGAGGTGAAGTCGCGTGCAGGACCGTCGCCGTCGCTTCAGAATGGCCGGCGCTGGTATGAATTTCCAGCTTCAAGATACTGCCGGCGCCACCGGTGGCCTGCTCCTTTTTCGTCTCGTGCAGCCGCACGCCGCGCTCTTCTGCGACCGATGCCGCATTGATGCGATTCACGTTCTCGGAGTGGCCGAGCACGCCCTTCAGCGCAGCGTTCCGGATAAGGTCAGTCTTCGCCGAGGCCAGCTTGCCGTTGTAGGAAAGGCTCACACTCTCGACACTGCCCGTACCCGTGCTGATGCTTGCAAGAAATGTTCCCAGGCTCTCCGCCATCTCGAGAAACGGAGACAGCTCAAGATACTCTTCATGGCTCAGCGAAGGCATATTGACAGCGTGCTGCACCACACCCAGCTTCAGATAATCCCGTACCTGCCGTGCGATCTGGATGCCGACCGCTTCCTGCGCTTCATTGGTTGAACCGGCAATGTGCGGAGTGAGAATCACATTCTCCACATTGAAGTAAGGCGAGTCCTTCAGCGGCTCCTTCACGAAAACATCGAGTGCCGCGCCACCCACCTGCCCGCTCTTGATCGCCGC
>CAZZZL010000002.1:5631-202607 GCA_964658655.1 uncultured Acetobacteraceae bacterium
CGCATCTTCAATCAGTTCGCCGCGCGCGCAATTAATAATGCGCACGCCTTTCTTCATGGTCGCGATGCGCGCTTCGTTGATGATGCCGGTCGTCTGCGGCGTGAGCCCGACATGCAGCGTGAGATAGTCGGCCTTACTGAAAAGCTCATCCACGGTTACAAGTTGCACGCTCGCCTCACGTGCCAGCGCAGCAGCGACGAATGGATCGTGGCCAATGATCTCCATGCCAAACGATTTCGCGCGCTTGGCGACTTCGAGACCAATGCGGCCCAGCCCGAGGATGCCGAGCGTCTTGCCGCGCAGCTCTGTGCCCTGCAGCGATTTCTTCTCCCACTTGCCCTGGTGCATCGTGGCGTTGGCCTTTGGCAACTGGCGTCCCAGCGCGAGTGCCAGTGCAATGGTCAACTCGGCCACGGCAATCGCATTGGCCCCAGGAGTGTTCATTACGACGATGCCGCGACGCGTTGCTGCGTCTGCGTCAATGTTGTCGACGCCCACACCGGCCCGGCCAATCACGCGCAGCTTCGGAGCGTGCTCCATCAACGTTTCGTCCGCCTGCACGGCAGAGCGAACCACCAGTCCATCCGCATCCTTCAACTCTTCCGCAAGCGACCCTTTGATCTGGTCATGCGTGACGATGTTCCAACCGGCTTCAGCTTGAAATACCGCGAGCGTGGCGGGCGATACTTTTTCTGCCAGAACGATCTTCATGTTTCTCCTTGAAACAAACACCTATGCGCGGAAGTTTTAGAGTGGAAGCTAAATCGAGATTGCCATCCCGCTGAAACGCAGGAGTCGTTTGTCAACTCGACCGAAGCGAAGCGCAGCGGAGTGATTTGCATCTTGCAAATCCTCCACTACGCGCCGCTCACTCTTAAGCGATGACTTAGCGGGCGCCGACAGTCTGCCGTACGGCTACTGCCTGGCAGTGCTGCGAGCCGCGACCGCATGGGCAGCCGCTTTGCGCCGCTTCATCCGGCCGTCGCGTCGCATACACATTCTGCGCAGCCGTCAGTGCTTTGCCAAACGCGAAGCCTTCCAGCTTGAGCGACGAAGCCGCGACCTGCTCAAACGCGCCGATCAACGCGATGGTGTCCAGGTAGTCAAAGAAGCCGAGATGCGCGACACGAAAGAGCTGACCCTTCATCTCGCCCTGGCCATTGGTGATGATCGCGCCGAAACGACTCTTCAGTTCCTTCACGATCACGCCTGAATCCAGACCCTTCGGCGGCAGCACTGCAGTGACAGCGGCCGCAGGAGCATCCGGCGCGAACAGCTCGAGGCCAAGCGCCTGTACAGCCGCGCGCGTCATCGCGGAGATAGTCTCTGCATTCTCGACCAGCCGTTCACGCCCGCGCGCCAGATCGCCATCCCCCTGCTGCGCAATGAAGTCGAGCGAAGCGCCCAGCGCCGCGATCAGCGACACGGCAGGTGTGTACGCACTCTCGCCCTTCGCCGCATTCTTGCGTTCCTTGCGCAGATCGAAATAGTATCGCGGGTTCAGCGAGATCTCCATCGACGCCCACGCCTTCTCGCTCACCGCGAGATACGCGAGTCCCGGCGGAATCATCACGGCTTTCTGCGAGCCGCCGATCAGAATGTCGACGCCCCACGCATCCATGTCGATATGCGTTGTGCCAAGACCGGTGATTGCGTCCACCACCAGCAGCGCGTCGCTCTCTTTCTGCTTCAGAATCTCGCCGACAGCGGGCACGCAGTGGCGCACACCGGTGGAGGTCTCGGTCGCCTGCATGAACACGGCGCGTGTTTCGATCTTCAGCGCAGCCCGTACTTCATCCATGTCGAAGGTCTTGCCATAGGGCGCGCTCACGACATCTACCTGGCAGCCAAAAGCCTTGGCCAGGGCGGTCCAGCGCTCGCCGAAT
Source organism: uncultured Acetobacteraceae bacterium (assembly GCA_964658655.1). Classification (GTDB taxonomy): domain Bacteria; phylum Acidobacteriota; class Terriglobia; order Terriglobales; family Acidobacteriaceae. The sequence continues at coordinate 7,518 of CAZZZL010000002.1, forward strand.
TTACCAGCACTCAGCACCAGCACGCGATCGCCGGGCGAAGTGATATTCGAGACCGATGCTTCCATCGCGCCGGTGCCCGAACAGGCCATCAGGATGACGTCATTCTTCGAGCCGACGAACGCACGCAGCTGCTCGAGCACGCGCATGTACAGGGCTCGAAATTCAGGGGTACGGTGATGAATGTCGGCGGCAGCCATTGCAAATTGCGCGGCCGGAAGCAGCGGGGTGGGGCCGGGCGTGAACAGGCGTGTCTTGCGGATCATGGTTGTCGGGTCCTTTTGCTCTATTGTAGCGGTGCAGCCTCGAATCAAGGCGTCTCTATAATGGAGAGTTGCAACAGGAAAGGCGCTTTCACGCGTACCGCTGAAGGCGATCCGGAAAACAGAATGAGCCTGGCAGAAACCATCGACAAAGATATCGTCACATCGATGAAGGCGCGCGAAGCCGACAAACTATCCGTGCTGCGGATGGTCAAGACCGCCTTCAAAATGAAAGAGATCGACAAGCGCTCTCCACTGACCGACGCAGAGGCACAGCAGATCCTCACCACGCTCATCAAGCAGCGCCGCGACTCCATCGATCAGTTCACTAAAGGCAATCGCCCGGAACTTGCTGCGAAAGAAGCCGAAGAGATTGTGGTGATCGAGAGCTACATGCCCAGGGCTGTTGGCGACGCTGAAATCCGCCCGCTGGTCGCACAGGCGATCGAAGAGATTGCAGCGGCAAACGGTTCGCGGCCCATCGCGAAAGATATGGGCATCGTCATGAAAGCTTCGCAGGCGAAACTGGTCGCCGCGGGCTTGCGGGCCGATGGGAAGCTAGTGAGCGAGATTGTGAAGGCGGAGCTGGCGAAGGGTTAGAGTGTAGGTCAAGGTGTACCGTTTCTCGGCTCAACACCTTGTCAGCTCATGCCGAAGCAAAGCGCAGTGGGGGGTCTGCTTTGTCACGGCAAGTCTTTGAACGCGCTCAAGACAAAGCAATCCCTGGGCCAATTAAGCTGTCCGCTCGAAACTGATCCGCAATTTGGTGCGGGTGGCTTTCGCAAACCGCTCCAGCGTGCGCGTTGAAGGAAGCCGTTTGCCGCCCTCTAGTCGCGCGACTACCGCCTGTGTTGTGCCCATAGCATCAGCAACCTGCTTCTGCGTCATTGCGGCTTCTGCGCGCGCCTTGATCAGGGCTGAAGCGAGTGCAAACTCCTCTTCCAGATGATCGTAGGCTGCGGCATATTCAGGGTCTTTCCGCCACTCAGCGAATGACTCTTCTGCTGGGATGTACTTGCGCATCACTCAACCTCTTTCGCACGCTTCAGAGCGATTATGATTTCTCGCCGCGGCGTCTTTGCTGTTTTCTTCTCAAATGCATGGATGAGTACAATGCGTTTGCCGACTGCCGTGACGTAGATGGCCCTCGCGATACCGCTCCTGCCCTTCAAACGCATCTCCCAAAGCGGTCCTTCGAGATGCTTTACGTACGCTCGCGGACGTTCTCCAACTCGAAGTCGCCAATCAGATGAGCGATCCGCGAGAAGCTGGCGCGAATGTCAACCGGCATGTCATTTAGGATTGCCTCGACCTGTTCATTCAGAAACTCAACTATCCAGCCCATAGACTATCATGCCTTTTTTGGTATACAGGCGCGTTTATTCGACCGTCACTTTCACAAAGACATTCTCCGGCAACTCCCCCTCCAGCAAATGCACGACGCCGTTTTTGACGAAACCGCGAAAGACGCGCCCGGACACGGCGGGTGGTGGCGGAGCCTTCGGGGCGACCCGCCCGGTAATCTCGATCTTCGGGCCTGTCGCTGCAGGTACCGAAGCTGCCGAGGGGCGAGCACTGGCGCTGGGCGTCTGCGCGGCCACGCGGACTGACTTGCCCGTACCTCTATCCATGGCCTCATTCGCCAGTTCGTCCGCCCGCTTGTTCTTGTTCCGCAGCACGTGCTGGATCTCGAATTTCCCCAGCCTGGCTATCCGGCGCTTGGCTTCGTCATACAGCGGTCGCAGCTCAGGGCTCTTGACTTGGTACTGGCCTTTGATCTGCTTCACCATCAGCTCGGAATCGGCGATTACCCTCAACGACTTGTGGCCCTGGGTCAGGGCAAATTCTAGCGCGCCGAGCAGGGCTGAGTATTCTGCGAAATTGTTCGTCTTGACACCGAGAAATTCGCTCAATTCCCCAATGCGCTGCCCGGATGGGCTTTCGATCGAAACACCATAGCCCGCCGGACCCGGATTGCCGCGCGACCCGCCATCGCAATACGCTGTGATTGCTTCTCCAGCGGCTGCCCTGGGCGCCGCTGCTTCGTCTTGAAATAATCTTTCTGCCATCCAGCAAGTTTAGTACTGCGCGTGCCGTGAGACGCGCGTTGCGCCAATAGAGGATGGACTGTATGAGCGGAAACTCCGGCGAACAGCAGGTCCCTGGGCCTCGGTCGGGAAGACAGGAAAAAATCGGGGTAGAAGATGAGGCTCGCTCACGATTTTCTAGCGACAGCGTCTACTCGGTAGGATTGGTGTTTATTGAGACAGACACCACTCTGTAAGGATCAGGAGAGACAGGATGTCGGCAACTGTTCTGGGAGTTTTAGCCAACCCGTTTCGATCGAATATCGCACGTCGCGGCGCATCGGACGCGATCGCGCAGAAGGTCAACGCAGCCGACCCTGAGCGGGCGCTTGAAAACCAATTGATCCGCGAGGCCCAGGCGGGTTCTCGATCGGCCTTTGACGCGCTCGTCCGGCAGCATGACCAGGCAGTGCTTCGATTGGCCCTCCACGTTTCAGGCTCGGAGACGGACGCACAGGACATTGTGCAGGAAGCGTTCCTCAAGGCTTACCGGTACCTGGCGAATTTCCGATTTGAATGCTCGTTTTACACCTGGCTTTACCGCATCGTGACGAATGTGGCGCTCGACTCCATGCGCCGGAAAAAGACACGGCGAGAAGAACCGGCAACCATCACGGACGCCGCCGGCGGCTCGATCGACCTGCTCGGCAACGTGTCCGATGAGCGCTCCATGGCCAACCCTGCGCGCGAACTCGAGAACAAGGAGCTAAGCACGAAAATTCATGCGGCACTCGACAAATTGACGCCGCGCGAGCGCATGGTTTTCGAGATGAAGCATTACCAGGGCATGCGCCTGCGGGCCATCGGCGAGGTGCTGAATACGACGGAAGAGACCGCTAAAAACACCCTGTTCCGGGCAACGAAAAAGCTCCGGGCGGACCTGTCCCCGGTTTACCTGCCGGCGCGGGAAGGTGCCCGGTGAGTGCGTTCGGTCCCCAGGATATCTCCTGCGCCCTGGCAGAAGAGCGGCTGATGCTGCGCCTGTACGACGAGCTGCCGCCGGAAGAAGCCGAGGCTCTGGATACTCACCTTGCCGGCTGTGAGAACTGTCGACGCGAACTGGCCGCGCTCCGTGCGCTCGGCGAGACCCTGGGAGATGAGCCCCCGGCCGAGCCATCCCAGCATTTATTGATCGCAACACGTGAACGTCTCGATGCAGCACTCGACGAAGCCGCCCGGCAACCAACGCCCATGCGCTCATCTCTTGTTCAACGTTACGTGCGACCGATCCTGGCTCCATTCCAGATTTCAGGCCAGGGATTGCGTGCAGCGCCGTTCGCTGTCGCCGCCATGCTGCTCGCCGGTGTCGGGGCCGGCGGCTTCAGCGGCTACCAGCTCGGCGCAAGAGCGGTGCATCCGCCAGCCCGGCCGGCGACGCCGAGTATGCTGGTGCCGGTTGCCAATTCTCCCATCGCAAGCGTCAGCAGTGTGGCTCCCCAGGCAGACGGCAAGACCGTAATGGTTCGCTATAACCGTCTGGTGCCTGAGTCGGTGACCGGCTCGGCTGATGACCCGGATATCCGTCAGCTGCTGGCTATGGGCATTCAGAATCCTACCGGACCGGAGGTGCAGGATGACGCTGCGCGCACCCTCGCCGACTCCTGTACGCACGGTCCTGAGTGTGAAGACAGCCGCCTGCGTGGAGCCCTGCTGACGGCCGCACGCTACGACGGTGACGCCCTGCTCCGCAGCAAGGCTCTCAACAGTCTCGAGCCCTATATTGCCGAAGACATGAGGGTGCGGGACATGGCTCTCTATTCGCTGACCCACGACGCGTCGAACCAGGTACGAGCCACGGCGATGGAAATGCTGCACCCGGTCGAGGCCGACTCGAGTGTCCGCCAGGTGTTGCAGAATGTTTCGAACAGCGACCACGATCCTGCTATCCGCAGCCAGTCCGAAAGAATGTCGCGGGACGCCAGCGATATAGGCCTGCAAATTCAATAACCAGCCATGAGGAAACCCGGAATGCTTGGAGTCAGCCTGAAACTCCGTCTTGTTGGCTTTCTCGCGGCAGCCTTGGCGACGAGCGGGGGCCTTGCCACCGCTGCCTGCGCCATGGTGCCGCAGGATGATAGTGCCGAACTCGTGCAGGTGAGCAACGCTGCCAGCTACCTGGGCGTGAATATTCGTGACCTGGACGACCATGCTGCGCGCGCGCTCGGCCTGAAATCCACCAACGGCGTGGAAGTGACGGCGGTCGACCACGACGCCCCTGCCGGCAAGGCCGGCCTGCATCTTCGCGACGTCATCCTGACAGTCGATGGCAAACCAGTCACCAGTGCACTTCAATTCCGCGAGACCATGAAGGCCATGCCGCCGAACAAGATCGTCGACCTGGGCATCGTCAGGGCAGGCAAGCCTATGAAGTTTGCCATCAAGCTGGCGGACCGGGTCAAGCTGCAGCAGCAGGCATGGCTGCAGCATTTCTCTGTAGCGCCGCCGCAGCTCGGTAATACCTTCAGCGGCGTGGCCGCGCGCCAGGGCAGTAATCCGGCCAGCGACGACGAAGGTGACCCTTCGGAAGACGTTGTGCTGACCCGGCCCTACCGGATCGGTGCTGTACTTGACTCGATCGGGCCGCAGCTCGCTGCCTATTTTGGCGTGAAAGACGGTACCGGCATGCTCGTAAAAACAGTCGAGCCCGATGGTCCGGCGGCGCAGGCAGGCCTACAGGCCGGAGATGTCGTCCTCAAGCTGAATGACGATACCGTCTCGACCCCGATGGATTGGATGCGCGCCATACGCAAGGCGGAGGACAAGCCTATCCTGTTGACGATCATGCGCAACAAGCATGTCGAAACACTAACGGTCGCCCCGCCCAGGACCCAGGCACTCCTCGATTGGCCTGAACTCTCCAGACGCGAACAGCAGGACCTCAAAACAGAGATGGATATCATGTCAGCGCTTTTGAAGAATGATCCTGCGCTGAGCGAAGACGCCATGGACAAGGCGATAGCCGAAGCGCAGAAGACCCTGCCCGATCTGAAGAGCGAGGTCGGGTCACTGGATCTGAAGGTTTCCGAACTGCCCGACCCCGCAGAATTAAGGGACCAGGTCAATCGCAGTCTGGAACAGTCCGGCATTTCACCCGACGGTAAGCTCTCGCCCGAATTACAGTTAGAACTTAGAGACGGGTTACACAAGGCACAGGAGCAGCTTGGTCACTCGCTGGACACGCTGACCCTGCCGGATGGAGTCGGTCTGCAGCCCTATTGACCAGCGCCGCACTTCAAGACTGCTGGAGTACCGTTCGCGGAACATCTCTGCCTCTGGCTGCTGTACGCAGATTTGTCTGTGCCGCGTAAAGCTATAATTATCAGAACAAATGCCTGTTCCCGCCCATCGATCGAGCCTGTCCTTTCGCGCCAGAGCTGCCGTCCGCAAGACCCGGGAAATCGCCCTTGTCGGCCACGCGCTGGCTTCGACGCATCACCCGGTCATGGCCCAGATCGTTCCCATGCGGCGCTGCAATCTCTCCTGCGCGTACTGCAATGAGTACGACGAAGTCTCCAAACCCGTGCCGCTGGACGAGATGGAGCGTCGTATTGACGAACTCGGACGCCTTGGAACCAGCATCATCACTATCTCCGGTGGCGAACCGCTGCTCCATCCGGAACTGGATGACATTATCCGCCGCATCCGCAAGGTCGGCGCCATGGCCGGCATGATTACCAATGGCTACCTGCTGGTCCCGGAGCGGATTAAACGCCTGAACGCGGCGGGCCTCGATCACATGCAGATTTCGATCGATAACGTGCAGCCGGACGAGATTTCAAAGAAGAGTCTGAAGGTCCTCGACAGGAAGCTGCAGAACCTGTCGGAATTCGCGGACTTCCACGTGAACATCAATTCCGTAGTTGGTGGTGGCATCAAGAATCCGCAGGATGCGCTGACGATCGGACATCGGGCCCTCGAACTGGGCTTCACCTCGACCATCGGCATCATTCACGATGGCAGCGGTCAATTGAAGCCCCTGGTCGACGAAGAGCGCCGTGTCTACTACGAAATGGTGAATCTCGAGAAGAAGAATTACTCTCGCTTCAACCACTTCCAGGAAGCCATCGCGAATGGCAAACCGAACGACTGGCGCTGCCGTGCGGGTTCACGCTACCTCTATATCTGCGAAAACGGGCTTGTGCACTATTGCTCACAACAGCGCGGATGGCCCGGAACTCCGCTCGCGGACTACACGCAGGCCGACCTGGATCGGGAATTTCTTTCAGAAAAAAGCTGTGCGCCCAACTGCACGGTGTCATGCGTGCATCAGATTTCATATATCGATCATTGGCGAGCGCCGCAGCATCAGCACACATCTCCCGGCCTGCCGGCGACGCCAGAAGCAGCTGATCGGACCTCTGATCTCGTCAATATCGAGCTTTAGGTCAGGCCCCGGGCCCAGGCGTTACGTTACTAGTCATTACTGAGATTCCTCTTTTACGTTACGGTAGAGGTCTGGCAATATCCCACTTAAGCTGTATGGTGAATGCATGCGGTGGTTCTTCTTGAACTGCCTGGAGCGGAAGCCTTTCGGGGGAGGGGCTTCTGGACCAGGTGGCTAAAGAAGAATCGCCGCGGACCACAACCAGATGATGAGTCCGCTGCAGGAAAGGTATCCCCGAATGAACCCGCTGCAACTTGCAAGCGCACTCGAACAGACCCGGTCAATCCCTCTCGATCAGATCGCCTCCGTCGCCATGGATCACAAACGCAAGCTGGCCGTCGTGCAACTGCACTCCGGCACCGAAGTCCAGATGGAAGTGACCGACTACCGAGACCTCATCGACAAACTGACCGAGCTTTATTCCGGTCAATACGTCGCCTGACATTTGATCCAAACCACATCGAAAGCCCAGCCTGACGCGACCAGGCTGGGCTTTTGTCTTTTCATCTCTACTGTGCCGCGATCGTGACGACAGCCAGTCCCTGGACCGGCACACCCACGGTCAGCTTGCCGCTCTTCAACTCGGCCGTCTCCGGCGTACCCGCTGTGCCGATCTTGCGCAACTGATCGATCTGCTCCCGGCTTGGATACTTGGGACTTCCCATCGCTTTCCATGCGTCGAGGGTGTCGCCATGCTTTGCATCCGCGCGGGCGATAGTAGCCTTCGCCGAGGCTGAAACTCCGTGGAGATCGATCGCGAACTCCTTATCGGCCCCCGTCGCACCCGGCTCGACCAGATTCCACAACGCGACCACCATGCTGCCATCTGCTTTCTTCGTGACCAGCGCATCGGTTGCGGTATTTGCCAGCCGCGTCGTCCCGAGCTCGTGCAGGATCGAAAATGCAGTGAAGGACGGCTTGGGGATGTCGTCTTCGGCAATGAGTCCATAGCCGCCATAGAACGGTGTCTTGACGACTCCCTGCTCCTCAAATACATCCGAAAAGGACCAGTAGGACATCATCGCCGTCATGCCGTCACATTCGCGGATCGTGTTGGCCATCCACGGCCCCATGTAAGTCGAATCCGTGATCTCCTGCTGGTTCATATAGGTCGCGTTGTATTCGCTCCATATGAGCGGTATGTCCGGCCTGGCAGACTTTTTGATTTCGTCATGAACATGCGAGACCGCGGCGCACACCATGCCGTGCGGCGGCAGCTTGGCCTCGTGGCCGAAAACATCCTGCGCCGTGTCATTGCCATAGACATGCGTCGATACGAAATCGAGTGGCACCTTCTGCGTGGTCGCATGCGCGATCATCGCGTCCACCCATGCCGCCTGCGCAGTTGCAGGGCCGCCGACACGCAGCTTCGGGCTTACTGCTTTCACTGCGCGTGCGGCGTGATCGTACAACTCGAAATAAGTCTGCTGCGCCGGCCTGCCGGTCCAGAAGTCGATATTCGGTTCATTCCACACTTCGAAGTACCAGCTCGAAACTTCGTCGATACCATAGCGATCGACCAGGTGTTGCGTGAATGCCTGTACCAGCGCGCCCCACTTATCGTAATCGGCGGGAGGCGCAACGATCTGCTTGTACCAGAAGGCATGGTAATCGAGCCGCGAAGCCATCTTCTTCGGCATGAAGCTCAACTCGACGAATGGCTTGACGCCATTGTCGAGCAGGCCATCGTAAATATGATCGACATACGACCAGTTATAGATCGGTTTGCCCTGCGCGTCCTCTCCGTCATACACGCCGATATCATCGTTAAGAATTGCGTGGAAGCGGATGTACGTGAAACCCGTCGCTGACTTCACCGCCCGCAGGTCGCGTCGATAATCATCGCGCAGCGAAAGCACAGCACGGCCCGAGCCGAACATCTGTTCCCAGAAATGCGGGAAAGGCGTCGCAGCCGCGTGCGCGTCGATGGTGATCACTTCCTGGTTTGTCGAAGCCATGGCTGGAACAGGCGCGAGCGCGAGACAGGTGATCAGGCAGAGCAGGCGGTTTGAATCGAAAGAGGGCATGGAAACCTCGATGACAAATCTACCTGCTTGCGATGCATCTGGCCGGTCACGCGGATAGCCTCGGTGAGGATTTGCCGCAGAACCGCTAAGCTGACACCTAAAGTTCAACCTTGTTTTTGTAACATGCGATGTTAGAATAACAAGGTGATAACGCGCGAGATCCTGCCGAAAGTAGTCGAGCGACTGCGCTATTTTCCCGCCGTTGGCCTGCTTGGACCACGCCAGGTCGGCAAGACCACACTCGCGCTCGCTGTCGCCAAAAAGCTCAATGAAGAGGCCGTCTACCTCGATCTTGAGCTGCCGTCTGACCTTGTCAAACTGCGGGATCCCGAGCTCTACCTGGCGCAGCATGAGAATCACCTGGTGATTCTCGACGAAATCCACCGGCTTCCCGGCATCTTCCAGACACTACGGAGCCTGATCGATCGCCGTCGTCGCGGCCGGAAGAAAAACGGCCACTTCCTGTTGCTCGGTTCGGCGTCCATTGACCTGTTGCAGCAGTCTGCAGAGAGCCTTGCCGGCCGTATAGCGTATGAAGAATTGACGCCCTTCTCCATCGAAGAAGTCGGCACCAAACGAAGTCGCCCCGAGCGACTGTGGGTCCGCGGCGGCTTTCCTGACAGCTACCTGGCCGCGAGTGACCGGTCGAGTTTCGAATGGCGCCTGGCATTTATTCAGACCTACCTCGAACGCGACGTGCCTGCCCTCGGACCACGCATCCCGGCCGAGACGTTACATCGCTTCTGGCAGATGCTGGCTCACAACCAGGCGCAGATGCTGAATGCCGCTCAGATCGCCCAGGGACTCGGCGTCAGCGGTGTGACGGTTGCCCGGTACCTCGATATCATGGTTGACCTGCTGCTCGTCCGCCGGCTCCAGCCGTGGACCGAGAATGCGGGCAAGCGCCTGGTGCGCTCACCGAAAGTCTACGTCCGCGACAGTGGACTGGTGCATGCGTTGCTGGGCATCCGGGATAAGGAAGAGCTGCTCGGCCATCCGGTAGTCGGTGCGAGCTGGGAGGGCTGGGTGATCGAGAATATTCTGAATGTAATGCCGGCGTCGGCGCGCGCCAGTTACTATCGCACGATCGTCGGTGCAGAGATCGATCTTGTCATCGATTTCGGTGCCAAGCAGCGTTGGGCCATCGAAGTGAAGCGCTCACTGAGTGATCCGTCGCCGAGCAAGGGCTTCTACATCGGTTGCGGGGATATCAGCGCAACCAGGCAGATCGTCATCTATCCGGGAGAAGAAACGTTCAGACTGAATGCGAAGACAGAAGTCATGTCTCTGGCCAGCCTGCTCACAGAAAAAGCCTTGCAGCGAAGTGTCTGAGCTGCAGGGCTTTTGTACTCCAAGCTAGCTGTTGTGCGGAACGCGCTGGTTGACTTCCGCGGGCAGCAATTCTTTCGCGTAAACTTTCTTCGCCAGGCCAATCTTCTTTAAAAACAGAATGCCCCACCAGTTGAAGTCAACTTCATACCAGGCCATTCCGTGCTTCGCCGATACCGGATGCGCGTGATGGTTGTTGTGCCATCCTTCTCCACCGGTCAGCAGGGCTACCCACCAGTTGTTGGTGGAATCATCCTTGACCGCCCAGCGTCGCGAACCAAACATGTGTGTCGCTGAGTTGACGAGCCAGGTAGCGTGCCAGCCGCAAACCACGCGCAGGACAGCGCCCCATAACAGCCAGCCGATCGCGTCTCGCAGACCGCCCGCGTAGTAGCCGCCCGCAAATAGGCCAGCGCCAAGTACGAAGATGGGCAGCCAGTGATACTTGCTCAGCCAGCGATAATAGCCGTCCTTCATAAGGTCGGGTGCATAGCGTTTGAGCAGAGGGCTGTGATTGTTCAGGTTTCCATTCGTGATCCAGCCGATATGCGACCACCACGCGCCCTCGCGAGGAGAATGCGGATCGCCTGGCCGGTCCGTGTACTGATGATGGAGCCGGTGCACCGCAACCCAGTAGATCGGGCCGCCCTGAAGAGATAGCGTCGCGCCCGTCGTCAGCGCGTATTCCAGCCACTTCGGCACTTGGTAGCCACGGTGCGTCAGCAGCCGGTGGTACGCCATCGCGATGCCGCCATTCTGCGCGATCACCCACAACACCGCGGTGATGGCCAATGCTTTCCAGGAGAAGAAAAACAAGGCCGCGACGGCCGCGACATGGAAGGCGACGAGAAATACGGTGAAAGTCCAGTCAAGCGGACCGGAAGCCGTTTCCAGAAGAATAAGTTCCTTCTCGGACGGTGAATAAAGCTCGGCAGAAGAGGTAGGGTCGATTGTCGTGGTGGCCATAGTGTGTCCCAATCCCAGCCTACAAGCGGCATCGGCAGAAGCCGGGCTCAGCGTGTAAGACTTTGGTAAAACCGCCGAATCCAGATCACACGTTCGTTGTACAACCGTGCATCCGGGGACGGTTCCGCCGCTAGAACCGGGCTACGAGCCAGAGCCCGCCCACCATCAGGGCGCAACCAGCAATGCGCAGTGGTGAGGCGGTGTGCTGCCGGAATCCGAGCCAGCTGAAATGATCCAGCAGCACCGAGACAGCGATCGCCGAGGTGATGCTCAGCCCGGTAAACACCCCCGACCCCAGCTTCTGCGCAAGCATCAGGCCCGCCATGGTCGACGCGATGCTGACCAGTCCGCCCACCCATGCCCAGCCATCGACCTGACCGATGCGCGCCGCTGCGGGCAGAGGCTCTCGGAGAAAAAGCTGCAATACCAACACCCCGGCCAGGCCGCTCGCATACACGATCACGCCCGCCCAGACGGGCGAACCGAGGTGCCGGCTCAACTGTGAGTTTGCTCCGGATTGAAAGGGGTTAGCCGCACCGGCGGCCAGGGCAAGCACGAACAGCACCCAGGGCATCAGATATCTCCATCGCTCGTTGCCTGTTCAGATGCAACGGAAACGTCGCCCGGGCCTTCCCACTTGCATGCTGTCGTTATCGAGCCGGCGCCTTGTGACAGGCGGCCCCGCAACCTTATACTGAAGTACGACCTTGTTTGTCCTAATTCGGTTACACTAGTCATTGAGCAATGCTGAGACTGACCAAAAAAGCGGACTATGGGCTGATGGCCCTGAAATTTCTTGCAGAGCGGCCCGAAATCGCGTCTCACAGTGCCAAAGATATAGCGGACGCCTACGGGATCCCGCCCCAGTTGCTGGCAAAGATTCTGCAGCGGCTAACCAAGGTGGGTTTGCTCCGTTCGCACGCGGGAATCAACGGCGGGTATGCGCTTTCGCGCGCGCCTGCAGAAATTACGGCTTTTCAAGTCATACGCGCAATTGACGGACCACTTTTTATCACCTCATGCGACAACGGGCTAAGACAGTGCGACTTGAACGATAGCTGCACCATCAAAGAACCATTGCGCAAAGTGAATGACAGTATTGCGGATGTGCTGCAGGCGCTTACCGTCGCCGATCTATGCGAGTCGGAAGAAGCGCTTCAACGGCACGCGCAACGACATCCGAGTGGATTCGGCACCACGCTGGTCACTCTGACACGGAAGGCGCCGCAAGCCCAGGGCAACCGGGTATCGTAGAAGGATTTGGGCCAGGTTTACATGGTCGGCTTGAGAGTTGAGTTGTTGAGTACTAAGGGAGATCGAATATGAGTGCCATCGCCACCGAATTGAGTAACGGGCTGAATGCAGGGTCGAACAACGGAGCGGTCAGGAATGCCGGCCAGGCGTTCACGCCGGCTACTGCGCCGCTGGTACAACTGCCGATCTACATGGATAACCACGCAACGTCGAAGATGGACGCGCGCGTTCTGGAAGCGATGCTGCCGTACTTCACCAACGTATTCGGCAACGCTGCCAGCCGCAATCACTCTTTTGGGTGGACTGCGGAGCAGGGCGTTGATGTCGCCCGCGAGCAGGTCGCCAAACTGATCGGCGCAACGTCGAAAGAGATCATCTTTACCTCGGGTGCGACCGAGAGCAACAACCTTGCCATCAAGGGCGTCGCGGAGATGTACCGTGAGCGCGGCAACCACATCATCACCCAGGTGACAGAGCACAAGGCCGTCCTCGATACCTGTAAACGCCTTGAAAAGTCAGGCTACCGCGTGACCTATCTTCCAGTGCAGGAAGACGGTCTCATCAGCCTTGACGCCCTGAAGGCTGCGATGGATGACAAGACGATCCTGGTCAGCATCATGTTTGCGAATAACGAGATTGGCGTGATCCAGCCGATCGCCGAAATTGGCAAGATCTGCCACGACAGGAATGTGATCTTCCACACGGATGCAGTGCAGGCCGTCGGCAAGATTCCAGTCGACGTGAACGCGATGAATATCGATATCCTTTCGCTTACGGCGCACAAGATTTACGGACCTAAAGGTGTCGGCGCGCTGTATGTTCGCCGTCGTAATCCTCGCGTTCAGATCTCCGAGCAAATCAACGGTGGAGGCCACGAGCGCGGCATGCGTTCCGGCACGCTTAATGTTCCCGGCATCGTTGGTCTAGGCGCAGCCTGTGAGATCGCCCGCGAAGAGATGGCAACAGAAGCCGCTCGTCTCACGCAACTGCGCGATCGTCTGAAAGCCAAGCTTGAATCCGTTCTCGACTATGTTCACGTGAACGGCACCATGGAACACCATCTGCCCGGTAACCTGAACATGAGCTTCGTCTACGTCGAAGGTGAATCCCTGCTGATGGGCATCAACGACATCGCCGTTTCCAGCGGATCTGCCTGCACTTCTGCCACACTTGAGCCATCTTATGTATTGAAGGCGCTCGGCCTGGGCGACGACGTCGCACACAGCTCGATACGCTTCGGGCTTGGCCGCTTCAATACGGAAGCTGAAGTCGACTACGTTGCGGACAAGATCATCGACGTCGTTCAAAAACTGCGTGAACTTTCGCCCCTCTACGAGATGGTGAAAGAAGGTATCGACATTTCGAAGATCGAGTGGCAGGCACACTAGACTTCATCTCTAGCAAAGCGCATCTGCGCCACCACAAATAAGTTAGAAACGCCCGGAGGAATATCCCATGGCATATAGCGATAAGGTCATTGACCACTACAACAATCCCCGCAACGTTGGCCAACTGGATAAGTCGAGTTCAGAGGTAGGCACAGGCCTGGTTGGTGCGCCTGAGTGCGGCGACGTCATGCGCCTGCAGATCAAGGTAAACCCGACCACCCAGATCATCGAAGAAGCGAAGTTCAAGACCTTCGGCTGCGGTTCCGCCATCGCGTCTTCATCGCTTGCAACCGAATGGGTTAAGGGCAAGACGATTGAAGAAGCCATGTCGATCACCAATACCGACATCGTGAAAGAACTGGCTTTGCCGCCAGTTAAGATTCATTGCTCCGTGCTCGCAGAAGATGCCATTCGCGCCGCCATAGGCGACTGGAAGAAGAAGAATAACGTGACTGAAACGACGGATGCTGCGGTCGCAGTTGCGCACTAGGTCCGGCCGGCAATCATGAATCAGCTCACATCCATCACACCATTCGAAGCAGCAGCCGAAACTCCGCAACCTGCCATACCCGAAGGCAACAGTAAAATCCAGGGTGTGCAGGTTACGGAGAAGGCGGTACGCCGCATTCGCACAGCGATGGCCAAGGAAGGCATCTCGCCTGCAGAGGGCGGGCTGCGACTTGGCATCCAGGGTGGTGGCTGTTCGGGGTTGTCGTACAACATCCGCTTCGACACGCAACCGCGTGAGCGGGATCGCGTGTACCAGTTCGATGACGTGCGCGTATTCGTTGATCCGAAGTCATTCCTTTATCTAAATGGCATGATCCTCGACTACGAAGAAACGCTGATGCGCCAGGGCTTCAATTTCATCAATCCGAATTCAAAAAAATCCTGCGGCTGCGGCTCCTCCTTTTCCGGCTGATGCTGACGGTAGGCGGGCGCGGCCTTGGCGCTCTTACTCCTGCTGGCCGCATGCCTTTGTTGTAACCGCGGACTGGTTGCCGTGCGTCTTGCATCCGGGACGCTGGGCCCTGCCGTCGCAAACTGAAAATACTCTATGCCTATCCAGGAAAAACTCGGCGCTCCTACAGCAACGACCGACTACTTCGCAGTCTTCGGTCTGCCGCGCAAGCTGTCGATCGATGTACCCGCACTCGAAAAGCAATTCTACAAGCTGAGCCGGAAACTGCACCCAGACCTGCATGCTCAAGCCGATGCGAGCGAGCAGGCCGCAATTCTTGCGCAGAGCTCGCAGCTTAACGATGCGTATCGCACGTTGAAAAACGCAGTCACGCGTGTCGAATATCTGCTCGAAATCACCGGCGTCCGCATCAATGAAAATGATGCGGCGAAAAAAGCTGATGCACCGCGCGTACCGGCTGACCTGCTTGAAGAAGTCTTCGAATTGAATATGCAGCTGGAAGAAATGCGCGCGAATAAAAAGATGGGCGAAGACGACCCGCAGCTGCGCGCCGATCTCGAGCGGGCGCAAACACAATTTACTGCTCAACTGGCCGCCGTTGATGACGACCTCGCCCGCACGGGCGCAGCCTGGGATGGCGCGCTTGATCGGGCAGATGAAGTTGGTAAGGCGGCTATCGCAAAAGACCTTGCCGCGCTGCTGGACCGTCGCGGCTACCTGCGCAACCTGGTGCGCGATGTGAATGAAACATTGGAGACGACTTAGGCGCACTCACTGCGCGAACAGGTCGAAGGTTAATGAAGAATGTCTGAAGCAAAAGAGTCCGGCGCAAAGTCCGAGAGCACTGCTGGAAAAATAGTCGGTATCGATCTCGGCACCACCAATTCGCTCGTTGCATTTATGCAGGGCGATACACCCGTTGTCATTCCCGGTGAAGATGGTTCCAACCTGGTGCCATCTGTCGTCGCAGTGCCGACCGCGCAGCCTGGCAGAGCCGTGCGCGACAACATCGTGGTCGGCAATGCTGCGCGCACTTCATTGCTGACGTCGCCTGACCGCGCCATCTATTCCGTCAAGCGCCTGATGGGTCGCGGGCTCGATGATGTGAAGGATGAGCTGAAGCTTTTTCCGTTCAAGCTCGCAGCAGATATTCAGCCCGGCGAAGTGCTGCGCATCCTGCTTGGTGGCACGGAATACACACCGCCGGAGATCTCAGCGCACATCCTGCGCCAGCTGAAACGCAATGCCGAGCGCTACTTTGGATCGCCGGTGACCCAGGCCGTCATCACAGTTCCTGCCTATTTCAATGACGCGCAGCGACAGGCTACGAAAGACGCCGGTCGCATGGCCGGCCTTGAAGTGCTGCGTCTTGTGAATGAGCCGACAGCCGCGGCATTAGCCTATGGACTCGATCGCAAGAAGGAAGGCATCGTTGCCGTCTACGACCTCGGCGGCGGCACATTCGATATCTCGATCCTCAAATTGCATGACGGTATTTTCGAGGTCATTGCGACGAATGGCGACACGCATCTTGGCGGCGATGACATCGACAACCTGCTGATTGCAGTTGCGATCGAAGACATCAAGGGTGATCACGGGATTGACTTGCGTACCAATACCGCCGCCAGCGCGGAGACCATCCAGGCCCTGCGCAAAGCCGTCATCGATGCCAAAATATCTTTGTCCACTGCTGATTCAGCCGCGATCGATATTCTTCTGCCCGGAGCTTCAAAATATCAGCGGACTATTACGCGCGAGCAGTATGAGCAGCTGATCGAGCCGATCATCGCTCGCACGGCAGAACCCTGCAGGTCAGCCCTGCGCGATGCCGACGTCAGGCCGGAGCAGATCGATGAAGTAGTGATGGTCGGCGGCTCGACGCGTATTCCCAAAGTGCGTGCGCTCGTCGACGAGCTCTTCGCACTTGCGCCTCGTGGCAAGAAGCCGCACATCGAACTCAACCCCGATGAAGTGGTCGCCCTCGGCGCTGCCGTGCAGGCGAACATCCTTGGCGGCGGGTCGGCTGCAACAGAAGACATGCTACTGCTCGATGTCACGCCGCTTTCGCTCGGTATTGAAGCTCTCGGCGGTGTAGTTGCGAAGATCATCCAGCGCAACTCGACCATCCCCGCCTCGGCGACAGAACACTTCACCACCGGCGTCGATGGTCAGACAAATGTCGCTATCCACGTGCTGCAGGGCGAACGTGAACTCGCCAAGGACTGCCGCTCTCTGGCGCGTTTCGATCTAAAAGGTATCCCTCCCATGACGGCCGGGCTGCCGCGCATCGAAGTAAAATTTCTGATTGATGCCAACGGACTGCTACACGTATCAGCCACTGAGCAGCGTTCGGGCAAGGCTGCCGAAATTGCAGTCAAGCCGACCTATGGGCTGACGGATGAGCAGGTTGAATCGATGATCCTCGAGTCGTTCGACTATGCCGAGCAGGACTTCGCAGAGCGGCAGCTCATCGAAGCGAAAAATGAAGCCAACACCATTCTGGACGCGGTCACCAAGGCTCACGACCACGCCGCATGGATGCAACTGGACGCCGCCGAGCAGGCCACCATCGACGCAGCCCAGCAGCATCTCACTGACATTGTGAGCAGCGATAATCTTGAAGCAATCCGTGCTGCAACCACCTCGCTCGACAAGGCCACATCCCGTTTTGCTGAAATCATGATGGACTCGGCTGTAACGAATGCTATCGGCGGCCAGACCATGAACGAGGCCAGCGACAGTCTGGGCCAGGCACCAAATGCTCCACACCCATTTGCTCCAGCGGACTTTAAGTGAGTCTGCACAAACGAAGATAGAGAAGAATCGAAAACCATGTCCCACGAAGAAAATCAGCCAGCTATCGACCTCACGAAACCGCCCGCGCCGAATATTGTCCGTGTCACTTTCGAGCCCGAGAATCGCACCGTGGAATTTGAATACGGCACGATGCCGTATGACCATCACGGTAAGCCGATGTCTTTTCTCGACGTGGCCGAAAACTACAACATCTTTCTCGACCATGCCTGCGGCGGCGTTTGTGCATGCACTACCTGCCATCTCTATGTGAAGCAGGGCGCGCAGAATCTTACCGAAGCCGACGATGACGAGATGGATCGCGTCGATCTTTCACCGGGCCTGCAACTGAACTCGCGCCTGGGCTGCCAGGCAGTCATCAAGGGTCCCGGCACCTACGTTGTTGAAATTCCTGCATGGAATAAAAACTATGTGCAGGAGGGTAAGCCACTGACCGCGGCGGAAATTGCTGCGCGTGATGCCCTTGAGATCGCAGAAAAAACCTTCGAAAGCAAGTAGGAGATACCATGGCCAAAGAAATTATGTGGGCGGACGCAGAAGAAATCGGCATTCAGCTCCAGGAAAAATACCCCAGCCTTGACCCTCTCAAGGTCCGCTTCACCGA
Source organism: uncultured Acetobacteraceae bacterium (assembly GCA_964658655.1). Classification (GTDB taxonomy): domain Bacteria; phylum Acidobacteriota; class Terriglobia; order Terriglobales; family Acidobacteriaceae. The sequence continues at coordinate 25,553 of CAZZZL010000002.1, forward strand.
GCTTCACAAATACGTAACAGAGTTGGATAGCTTTGCGGACGACCCGGCGAAATCCAACGAAGGCAAGCTCGAAGCCATCCAGATGGCGTGGTATGAAGAGTTCCAGGACGCTGCGAAATAGTTATTGTGCCAGGAATCAATACATTCGTGCCAAACGTGTCCATTCTGCATGGAGGCACTCGGATTGAGTGGCTACGGAAATTACAATCGTGAACCAGTCATCCATATCAACAGCACGCCTGCAGAGTGCCTGGTGGGCTGGACGGAGATGTTCGCGGAGCTTCATAGCCGAATACCTGCGAAGCGCAAATTTCTAGTTGCATTCGAGTGCTATCCCGGCATCTCGCTTAAAAAGCTAACAGCGGAATTGAACCGTTCCTTTCCCGGGGCGCAAATCCTCAATGTCGAAGAGGCTTACCGTCCCGCTTCAGAGTTGCAGGCAGCGCTGGCGCCTGTCCTGACCGACGACCCTGTCTTTGGCTTTATGCAGCCATGGCCCATTGCGAATTATTTTCATCCCGACCGGCTGGAAGCATTCCAACTCGTCGTTCGCGATCACCGCTTGCTCACTGTCCTGATCGGCGCGGGTACCACGCGTGTCGCCGCCGCACCCGATTTGCTGATCCATGCGAGCGTGACCCGCTGGGAATTGCAGCGACGCCAGCGCGCAGGAATCATCGGCAATCTCGGCATGGACAACATTGGTGCCACACCCTCAATGCTCTACAAGAACGCGTTCTTCGTTGAGTGGAGAACCGCCGACCGGATCCGGCACAACGTCTTCAACGAAGTTGATTATTTCGTCGATCTCGATGACGAAGACGCGCCGTGTATGGTGTCCGGCGACACGCTTCGCCACGCAATTCATGACGTAGCCCATCAACCTTTTCGCGTCGTTCCATTCTTTGATCCGGGCCCATGGGGTGGGCAGTGGATGAAGGAAACTTTCGCCCTGCCAGACGGACCGCCCAACTACGCATGGTGTTTCGATTGCGTGCCGGAAGAGAACAGCATGACTCTCGTCTTCGGTTCGCGGCACTTCAAAATTCCCGCGATCATCGCGGTGCATGAGCAGCCGCAGGCACTGCTGGGCGATGCAATCTACCATCGCTTCGGCGCTGAATTTCCCATCCGTTTCGATTTACTGGACACCATCGGCGGAGGCAACCTTTCCCTGCAGGTGCATCCACTCACAAGCTATATTCGCGAACATTTCGGCATGGCCTACACGCAGGACGAGAGCTATTACATCCTCGATCAACGTGAAGGTTCCGAGCTGTACCTCGGCCTTCGTACAGGTGTCATTCCGGAAAATATGCAGGCCGATCTGGTATCAGCGCAAGCGGGCCAAGAGTCCTTCACGGCAAACGCGTATGTGAACGTTTGGCCCACGCGCAGGCACGATCACTTCTCTATACCTGCCGGAACCATTCACTGTTCGGGCAGCGACAATCTGGTGCTTGAAATCAGCGCGACGCCGTACATTTTCACTTTCAAGCTCTGGGACTGGGGCCGCCTGGGGCTCGACGGCAAACCGCGCCCCATTCACCTGGAACATGGCCTGGCGAACCTGCAGTGGGCTCGTGACACGGCCTGGGTCAAACGCGAACTGTTGAACCAGGTCGAGCCGATTGCAGAGGGCGAAGGCTGGCGTGAAGAGCGCACAGGTCTTCATCGTTCGGAATTTCTCGAGACACGTCGTACCTGGTTCACCGTTCCAACACATCACGACACGCGCGGCAATCTTCACGTGCTGAACCTGGTGCAGGGCAAAGCTCTTATTGTCGAGAGCCCCGTCAATGCATTCCCGCCAATGGAAATTCACTATGCCGAAACATTCATCGTCCCGGCGGCAGTCGGTTTTTACACGCTTCGCCCGCTCGCCGATGCAACGGAGCCACTGGCAGTCATCAAAGCCTATGTCCGTGGAAACTGAGCGATCATCCACAGCACGTCAGCTGCTGCGCGTGATTTAATTCTCGCTGCATCAGTAACAGCGCATCCGCGCCGTGGAGTTCGAATGAAGCGCCGGGACTTTATTAAATCAGCGGCAATGTCAGTAATCGCAGTAGCGGCTGCCTCGCGCTCCGGCAAAACCGCCGCCGGCCAGTCCCTCGTGACGCCATCGGTCGATCCAGATGTGAAACGCGTTCTGATCGTTTGCAAGTGTCATCTCGACGTCGGCTTTACGGACACGCAGGCGAACGTGACGCAGAAGTATTTCAAGCAGTATTATCCCGAGGCGATGCGGACTGCTGCAAAGCTGCGCGCCACTGGCAGTGAGCAGTACGTTTGGACGACCACTGCATGGCTGCTCTACGAATATCTTGAACAGGCGAACAGCGATGAGCGCAGGCGCGCGGAACAGGCCATTGCTGCCGGCGATCTCGCATGGCATGCCCTGCCGTTCAGCTGGCAGACAGAGATGCTCGATCGCTCAATGATTGAAGGCTGTCTCGGCTTTTCTGAATCTCTCGATGGACGCTTCGGGCGCAAAACTATCGCGGGCAAAATGACGGACGTGCCTGGACATACGCGTGGCATCATTGCGCCGCTGGCCAGCCATGGCATACGCCTGCTCGACATCGGCGTGAATCCCGCCAGCACGCCGCCGGAGGTCCCCGATGTTTTTCTCTGGAAGGCTCCCGATGGCGCAGCGCTCACTGTTGTCTATCACCGGCATGACTACGGCAGCACCATCAAGGTTCCCGGATCCGACCTCGCCTTATCAGTGAATGTACGCACAGATAACTCGGGACCGCATACTCTCGAAGAGATTCACGCAATCTACGCCGATCTTCATCAGCGCTTTCCGAACGCGCAGCTCATCGCCGGCAGTCTAACCAATGTCGCGACGGCGATGGAGCCCCTGCGCGCAGGCCTGCCCGTCGTGACCGAGGAGATTGGCGACACCTGGATCTACGGCGCGCCCAGTGACCCTCCCAAGATCGCGCGCTATCGTGAAGTCGCACGCCTTCGCAAAGAATGGATTGCGAACAACCGGCTCGCGCTCGGTGGACCGATCGATCAGCGATTGCTGGCGGGGCTCGCGCTTGCACCCGAGCATACGTGGGGCACAGATACGAAGCGCTACATCGATCACGATCATTACTCGCCGAAGGAACTCGCCGAATTCATCAGCAAGCCCGGCTACCAGACCATGGAACATAGCTGGCAGGAGAAGCGGGATGATGTGAGCGAAAGTGTCGCGGCTCTTCCTGCAGACCTGCGCGCTGAAGCACAAATGCGTCTGCAAAGCCTTAACGTCACTGTACCTGACCATTCATTCATGCAGCCGTACGATGGAACAAAGACAATCGACACCGCGCATTTCGAGCTTATGCTTGATCCTGCGACCGGCGCGATCTCGAGCCTTCTCAGTAAGCGATCACGTCGCAACTGGGCTTCGGCTGAGCATCCGCTCGCGCTGTTTACGTATCAGACATTGACTCAAGATGACTACCATGCGTTTCTTGCCGCCTACGTGCGGAGCAGGGAATGGTGGGCTCCGCAGGATTTCGGCAAGCCCAACATCGAGCGCTTTCATCCTGAAGCGCGTGACTGGCATCCGAGGCTGGACAGCGTCTGGATTTCAGAGAGTGGCGACGGCCATCATATTCTGGCTAAGTTGTCGATTGATGACCCCGCAACTGCGGCGCGAGGACTCGTGACATGGCCTCGGTCGCTGTACCTGGAACTCTTCGCACCCAGCTCTGAAGCTGTTCTTCACATACAGCTCTACGCTATCGGGAAAGCCCCGAATCGCATGCCAGAAGCGATGTGGCTGACCTTCCATCCGAACACTCAGGCGCTGCCAGTCTGGACTTTCGAAAAAGTCGGCCATGACGTTGCCGCGACCGATGTGGTCCGCGGCGGTGGCCGGCAAATGCATGCCGTCACCGGTTACTTTGCCTGCATGGACGGAGAGCATCGGCTTCAGATTTCCACGCTCGATGCGCCCGTGGTTGCGCTCGGCGTCCGTTCGCCGCTGAACTTCACCAATGACCTGCCGGACATGAAAAAAGGTGCGCACGTCAGCCTTTTCAACAATGCCTGGGGCACGAACTACCCGCAGTGGGCCGGCGGCGACTGGCGCTATCGCTTCACCCTTACAGGCCTGGACAATTGACACCTCCCGACCCCCTCGAAGAAAGCAAAACAAAGCATACGAAAGTGGTCGACCTTCGACTAGAATCCACCGAGGAGTGATCGACGCGTGGCGAAACCTGCTTCCCCGCATTCTGTTCCATTCACATCTGAGAGCCGGAGCGGGCAGAAACGCTTCGCCATTGCCATTGCGGGCGAAATCAACCTGGACCTGATCCTCTATGGACTGCCCGCCAACATGCCCATGGAACGTGAGCTGCTCGCCACGGGATTCACGCCAACCCTCGGCAGTTCTTCAGCAATCCTGGCGCACAACATGGCAATCATGGGCGTGCCGGTTGCATTCACAACACGCGTTGGCGAGGATGATTTTGGAGAGGTTGCACTCGCGCGCCTCAGAGAAAGCGGCGCCGACCTCACGCACGTTCTTTATTCGCAACAGGGCACCGGCACAGGCGTCACTGTCCTTCTGCCGCATGGTCGTGAACGTCATATCCTCACGTATCCCGGCACCATGTCCGAGCTAAGCTGCGACGATCTCGACGTGGACTACCTTGCCTCCGCACGACACTTCCACCTGTCATCACTCTTTCTTCAGACTGGTTTGCAGGCCGGACTCCACGATCTTCTATCTGACCTGAAGGCCCGCGGTCTGACGATCTCTCTCGATACCAATGACGATCCGGCAGGCGAGTGGGGCGGCGTGCTCGATGAGATTCTTCCCCTGGTTGATATTCTTCTGCCGAATGAAGGCGAGGTCATGCGTATGACGAAGACCGCGTCACTCGAAGCCGCTCTCAAAAAAATGAGCGCGCATGTGCCGTTGATCGCCGTGAAATGTGGAGCACGCGGGGCCCTTATCCACGAAGGCGGGCGCACCACTTCAGTGCCGCCTCTGCTTGTCGACGCAGTCGATACCATCGGCGCCGGCGATAGCTTCAACGCAGGCTTTCTTACGGCATACCTTGAAGGTCAATCACCTGCGGTCTGCGCGCAGGCCGGCAATGTGACAGGCGCCCTGTCGACGCTGCGTGCCGGCGGGACGGAAGCCTTTCGCGATGTTGAACTGCGCCTCCATTTCCTGCACGACCACTGGCCTGTAAAGTAAAGTACGGCAACCAAGTTTCGCCTAGGTGATGAGTATCTCTACTCCTTCGCAACCATCCATTCATCAGGACCAGCAGCCGTCGCTCCGCCGCTCTCTCAAGCTATGGCACCTCATCGTGTATGGCATTGTCATTATTCAGCCCACAGCGCCGATGGGCATTTACGGTGTCGTCAGTAATGTCGCGCGCGGCCACGTTGTCACGACCATCCTGATCGCGATGATTGCCATGCTGTTCACTGCGGTCAGCTACGGGAGGATGGCGCGTATTTATCCCAGCGCCGGTTCTGCGTACACCTATGTCGGTAAAGAGTTGAACCCCGTTGCCGGCTATGTCGTGGGCTGGTCCATGTTGATGGATTACCTGCTCAATCCCATCATCTGCGTCATCTGGTGCAGTGCGGCGGCAAGGAACGTTCTGCCCAGCATTCCTTATGCAGCGTGGGCCGTTGCCTTTGTCATTTTGTTCACGCTGCTCAACCTGCGCGGCGTCAAAGCATCGGGTCGTGTGAATGCAATTCTCGCCATCGGGATGAGCCTTGTCGTCGTAGTCTTTCTTGCCTGCGCCGTGCGCTACCTGGCGCTTATCGCGAGGCCGGTCGGCGGCCAGTGGCTCACGCCGTTTTATGATCCGTCAACCTTTTCGCCGTCCAGCCTTTTCCGCGGAACATCCATCGCTGTGCTCACCTACATCGGGTTCGACGGTATCTCGACCATGTCGGAAGAGGTTGAAAATCCGCGTCGCAATATTATGCTCGCCACAGTGTTCACCTGCCTCATTATCGGCATACTCTCGGCGCTCGAAGTCTATGTCGCGCAACTTGCGTGGCCCTATCGTGGAGCGTTTCCAGACGCACTCGTCGACACTGCCTATGTGCACGTGGCACGGCGCATTGGTGGATCATTTTTGTTCCAGCTGCTAAATGCAACATTGTTGATAGCAAATATGGGCTCGGGCATCGCTGCTCAGTTCGGTGCAGCGCGACTGCTCTACGGCATGGGTCGAAGCAACGCGCTTCCCCAGCGTTTCTTCGGCGCATTAAGCCAGAAGACTGCGATCCCTCGCAATAATGTCCTGTTAGTCGGCGCCGTGACCCTGGTCTGCGTCTTTCTTATGACCTATGCGCAGGGAGCCGAGTTGCTTAACTTCGGCGCCTTCATCGCTTTCATGGGAGTGAACGCGGCAGCACTTACCCACTATCGCTTTCGCTCGAAAGAGAAGGTCCTGCTGCCGCTCGGCATTCCGCTCGCTGGATTGGTCGTCAGTGCCTTCATCTGGCTCAACCTCGGCCGCAATGCACAGATCCTCGGCTTCTCATGGATCGCTGTTGGCCTGCTGCTGTACTGGTCCAGGCGCAGGAGTCGGCAGGCGAGTGAGCCGTCATTCGACGGACCTGCCAGCTGATAGCTACTCGTAAATTTTGAAGTCACTCACCACGCGGCTGATCACTCCGCCCGGGCTTGGAGTATCGGGCTTCAGACCGTGCGCCAGGGAGAAATACAAGCCCAGCAACTGGCCGAAAATGACATCAAGAGGAGGCCGATACAGGTCGGGTATGCCATCTTCCTCTTCAAGAAACTGGTCGCCGCATTCCGCCAGTGCTGTCGCAGTTCGAGCCCCTACAACGATAATCTTCGCCACGATACCCTTTGCTCTCACCTCCTGCAGCAGGTCCACCTCATACTGTTGCCGACGCTCATCGCTTGAAGCAAAGCAGACCAGCAGCGTCTCCGTATCCATCGCGGCCATAGGGCCGTGGCGCAGCCCCAGCACGGACTCGGCCATCGTCTTCACGCCGCCGGCGGTCATCTCCAGCACCTTGAGCGCAGACTCTTTCGCGACACCCGTCAGCGCACCCGACCCAAGCAGGCACATGCGCTTGAATGGCACTCCTGACAACTCTTCAGCACACGCGGCAGCAATTGGCAGAAACCTTTCACCCGCTCTGGTGAGTGATTCAAAGATCTCGTCATACGAGCCGGGTGTCCATGCATGTGCCAGGCATTGCCCGAATACGACCATGTTGGAAAACGAACTCGTCATCGCCAGGCCGCGATCATTCACGGCGTCATCGAGCACCACGACATACGCATCCTTCGCGCCTCGTGCTGTGTCGATCATCCGGCTGCGATCACTGCACGTAACAATCAGGTGCTTCGCCTCCGGCACAGTTGCAAGCGCGCGCGCAAGCACCGCTACACCTTCAGGCGAATTGCCGGAACGCGCAAACGAAATCATCAGGTAACGTCGTCCAGGCACCAGGTAGTCCGACATGTTTGTCAGCAGATCAGTGCTCGCGACCGCCTGCGTTTCACAGCCCCACTCGGTCCTCAGCAGCAGCGTCAGCACCTGGCCGATATAATCCGAGGTTCCCGCGCCCGTTAACAGGACAGTGGGACAATCTTCAATCGAAGACGTCACACCCGCAGCTTCCAGGAAGGCACAGAGCGCCTCACGCTGCTGGTCGAATATCCTTCGCGTTCCGATCCAGGTTGTCGGTTGCTGAGCAATTTCTCCCCCCGTAGCGGAGACACCCAGCGATTCCTTTTCCTGCGTAGACAAGTGCAGCAGTTCATTCCAGGTTTGCAAAAGAGGACGCCTCAATAATTAGCCAGTCTCTTCACTTTAGAGTATCGGGGCAGCAAAAGAAACAAAAAATAACCATATGGAACTTGATCGCTTTTTTCGCAACTGCCCGTCCTCAACGCTCCAGCCTCTAGCCAGCTAACTAGAAGAAGCTGAATTTTTTATGTATTTCCAACTCTACTCACGACTTGACGCTGGTGACCACTTGACGCTGCCAGTGCTTGGTTCTATCTTGCAGTGTGAGAAACGCAAGAGCAAGAAGCAAAACGAAACTCCCAGCACCCCAGCCACAAAGGATTCATTATGCCGCCAGGTAGCGATTCCGGTTCGAAGGACAAGTTCGTCAACATGGTTACGGCACGGGCCGAGGTCGATCTCCGGCTCAGTGACTTTGAGCCTGTTTCCTCGCTCACCAAGCCCGAGCATGAACCGCAGCGCCCGATCGTGGACGCCATCGACGCCCACAACCATCTCGATTCCATGGAGCCTGCCCAGGTGCTGGGCATCATGGACCGCTGTGGTGTCGAACGCGTTATCAACATCACCATGAAGACGGGTGACGAGGCGCTGCAAAGTCTGCATCGCTATCACTCCGCGGACAAGGACCGCTTCGCCACCATTGCATGGATGAACTGGGACGGTGCCGACACGCCTGCCTTCTGGAGCAGGTTGACGGACGAGTTTGAGCGAATGGTGGAACACGGGGCCTGCGGACTCAAGCTTTGGAAGGACCTCGGCCTGTCGGTTCGCGATGCGAAAGGAAAGTTGCTGCGCATTGACGATGAAAGACTCGCGCCGCTTTTCGAAAAGGCAGCCGAACTCCATGTTCCCGTCATGTTTCACACCTCTGATCCCGATGCATTCTTCCGACCCATCGATCGCTTCAATGAGCGGTACGAGGAGCTTGCTGCTCACCCCGATTGGGCTTTCCTGAATGCGGAGTTTTCCAAGGACGAGCTTTTGAAACAGCGGGACAGGGTCTTCGCCCGGCATCCCCGGACCAGCTTTATCTGCGCGCATGTCGCTGAGAGCAGCGAGAATCTCGGACGAGTCTCTGCGATGCTGGAGCAAAATTCCAATGTCTGCGTTGACATGAGCGCACGTGTCGCCGAGTTAGGCCGCCAGCCCTATCGTGCACGGGACTTTTTCCTCAACTTTCAGGACCGCATCCTGTTTGGCACCGACCTCCTGCCGGATGACCGTATGTACCGTTTGCACTACCGTTTCTTCGAAACGTTTGATGAATACTTCGACTATCCATCGCACGCATCCAGGCAGGGTCGATGGCAGATTTATGGCATTGGGTTACCGAAAGACGTCCTGGTCAAGCTTTATCGAACGAATGCGCAGCGTGTTTTCGGCTGGGATTAGTTCATACCCGCTAGGTCAAAAGATCTATATCTCTGCCCGGAGAGAATCATGTTGGGTTTGCGCGGTTCTCAGATAACTCGCACTGCCAATGTTCTATTGCTCGCCACGCTCTGTCTTACCGCCAGCGGCCAGCAATCAGCAGTGACCAATAACCTTGCCCGGCAGGCAAACGACCCGGCCCGCGCGTGGCTGCGCCATGTCCGCATTGCCGCCTACCCTCTGTCTTCTGACAACGCAGAAGCTATCGTACGCGAAGCCAACGAAAGTCACGTCTACGGTATCGAGGTCGATAATGACATTCCTGGCCGCTATCCGAGCTTCCTTCATCCTGAAGAGAAGCTCGAAGCACTAAGGAAGATCTCCAGGGCCGCGCATGCCAATGGGCAAAAAGCTTTTGTCTATATAGCGGGCTTCGAATGTATATCTCCCGATAGCTCTGCAGCGCATACGCTCTCCAAAGATCACCCTGAATGGCTGCAGCGTAAGGTGACAGGCCAGCCCGCTATGTTCGATGCAAAAGCTGCATTCTGGATAGCAAAAGGTGAAGAGGACGTGTGGGTGAGTCCTTACGCGGCCGACTGGCGCGAAATTTATATGTCGCGCGTTCAGCAGATAGCTGCCACGGGTATCGATGGTATTTATGTCGATATCCCTTATTGGATGACACACTTCACCGGTTGGGAAGATAGCTGGGCGAGCTTTGATGACGCGACCGTGGCTGCGTTCCTCAAAGAAACCGGATTGAATGCCAAAACTGACATTAAGATAGGCGACTTTGACGACCCGGGATTTCGTAAGTGGGTTGACTTCCGTATTCGTACCATCACGCAATTCATGGCAGATATTCGGGCAACGGCAGTCTCGGTCAACCCGGCTATCTCTGTCATCCCTGAAATTTATCCCGGCATTGAGCAGGAAGCTGTGCGTGTGGGCGCAGACGTTTTCCAGCTTTATCCAGTCGTTGACGCAATCGCCCACGAATATGAGTTTGGTGAAGGTGACGACCATACTGCGGCATCGCGCGCGCCCTTCGACTGGATGATGTACCAGGCAGGCATGCGCAGTTTTCGTGCGTTCGCAGGAGAAAAGCCGACCTGGATATTGAATTATTCCTGGGATGGCGCACCGCACGTCAAAGCGGCGGATGCCATGCAGACGCTGTTCATGTCTGAGCTGATGGCCGGGGCCAATGTATGGGACGCGCAGGGTCATGTCATGTCCGGCTCGAATGATATGGCTGAACGCAAGATCGTTTATCAATGGATCGCAAGCCATGAAGATATCTTCGGGAAGGTGAGAGAACCTATCGGAGATATCGGTGTCTACTTCTCGGATACAACGCGAAATTATTATCCTAAGGAATTCCTCGCGTCTTATCGGGGAACTTTGCTGCTCCTGATGCAGAACCACCGGCAATTCCAGATTGTGACCAGCCGCAACCTCCCGAACTTCCAGGGCGCAACACTTGTGCTGCCAGGAGTTCGCGTTCTGAATGGACCGGAATTGGCCGGTGTTAAAGGCTTCGCCGAGAAGGGTGGCCACATTGTGGTAACAGGCGCAGCCGACAGTAAACTTGCTGGTTTAACTGGTGTCGCTAAGCTTTCCGGCGATCCGGCAGCAACATATCTTGAGCAGGCACAGAAAGACTATGAATCGAGCGACCCGAAAGCCGGATCAGACTTACTCAAGGCCGTAGATATGCCTAGAAGCTCAAACCAGCTACAGGTAGGTGGATCAAAAAACCTGGTTGCCCACGCAGCCACGTTGGACGGAGTGCCTTATATCTTCCTGGCAAACTTCGAGGGCATCAGGCCAGGCGAAGCACTGACGCCAACGCCTCAGCTGAACGTGAAGGTTGATGTGCCTGCCGGCTATGGAACATCCATGCATGTTCTGCCATTCCTTGGCACAGAATCAATACTCAAGGGGCAATCGACCACTTCGGGCACATCGTTTGTTATTCCTAGCATTGAGCGCGGCTTAGTAGTCTGGTTCAAATAATTTCAGAACTCGTAGCGTAAACCTAACTGCATATTGCGCGGGAGAGCTCCTGCTGCTGTTGACGAGATAAGTCCGAAGGTGGAGCTACCGTATGCCGTATCCGGCAACCCGAAGCGCTCCGTATTCGTGCAGTTGAAGCAGTCAGCATGCACTTCTAAGTGTCCAAGCTTTTCGCCTAACTGGTATTGCTTTTCAAGCGTTACGTCCGATTGGCGGATGCCCTGCGCACGTATGTCTGAAAAGTAGCGTCGTGCATTTCCAGGCTGCTGATCGCCCGGGTCCGCAAAGCAATTGGTATTCAAATAGGGCTGTTGGTATCGCGCAGCATTATGCACGCTGATGGTGGTTGTGAGCGAGCTAGCCTTGCCACACACGACATCCGGCCGCTGGTTTCCGTCGGCGATCCGCGCGTTGCTCATAGTCATGGCCAAGGGTTGACCCGTCTGCAATGTTGTAAGTGTGGTCAACTGCCAGCCGCCGATGGCAGCGTCGAGTGCGCGGTCCATCTGTCCACCAAGTAGCTCTCCACGACCTATGGGAAGCTTCAGGACGACAGCTGCAACAAAACGATTGGTCGCATCATTTGCACTTACTGACCATTCTGCTTTCAGATTATCCAGTTCCTGCGGGTTGCCGTTATTTAAAGTGCCGACAAATGCATTGAATCCGGTCGATGAGTCGTCAGTATTCTTGGACCAGGTGTAATTACCTTCAATATTGATATAACGACCCTGCCGTTTCTGAAAAACTATCTGCAGCGCGTTATACCAGGACGATGCAGACAGGGCAGGCAGGCCTTCGAACTGGCCGTCAAACTGCGGATAAGGGCGCAGCAGGTTGAGCAGCGGCAGGGAATCATCTCCGTAGCGCGATTCAGGCTCGTTGAAGATGGCGCCAGGCCCTGAAAACAAAGACTGGAAGGGGTTGGCGACAGTATTCCCCAATTCGTCACTCGTATACTGCCGCCGTATTGCCGAGGCGATAAAATTCCGGTTACTCGTACTGTTATAACCACCCCAGGGTAAGTGGGTGCTGCGGTTGGACGAGTAGTTGATGCCGAGCACTATATTCCCGGGAAAAGCCTGCTGGAGACCCAGGTTCCACTGGTAAATATCCGCATTGCGCGCTTTCTCGGTTCCAAGATTATTGGGATCTGCAAGGCCCCACATCGCAAGCTTGCCATAGTTCCGTTCCTGCGGTTGTTGAATCCCGCCCGGAAATGGGTTGCTCAGGGTCGCATCTCGGCTGATGTAGTTATCTTTAGTGAAAAATGCCTGCGGGCTCGAGGTAAACGCCGGTCCAGGATACTGGAAGTTAGTCGCGACGCTCATCCCGTAGTAGATTCCGGCGCCCCCCCGGATAGCCAGCTTGTCATTCAACAGGTAGGCGAAGCCTGCTCGAGGAGCTATATCTTTACGGTCGACGGGCAGATTGCGCATATTGTTTGAGGCAAAGATGGTTGTTCCCTTCAGCGTGCCGTTGAAGCCGTCCACGTGAATGCCGCTATCACCGGTGAAGTCGCTGAATTGTGTATTATTGCGTCGCTCTGTATAGGGTGTGCTCCATTGGTATCTTAGTCCAAGGTTGAGCGTAAGCTTCGAAGTAATCCGCCAGTCGTCCTGTCCATAGAAAGATGTTTCTTTTGACTTATCAGCAACAGACTGTGACACATTGATTCCACTTGAACCCGTATCGCCCCAGCCAATCAACAAGCCTGCAAAATCATTGCCCTGAGTGCCAGCATTGGTGTCATTCGTGCCGGTCTGGTAGGGGATTTCTGCAGTGATGTTCTGCGCGAAGCTGAAGTAGCCATTCGGATAAGCAGGCTGGAAAAAGTTGTTGTAGAAAAGTCGCTGCTCGCCGCCAAACTTGAGTGTCTGCTTGCCCCTGGTCCAGGAGAAAGCCGAAGAATAATCAAGCAGGGTATGGGCAAACTGCGTGTCGACACTGCTCTGGTCATAGATAGATGTCCATGGCTGGTCTTCCATAATAATCGCAGGCATGCGCGTAACACTGTTCTGAATCAGGTAGGAAGGAAACCCTACAGAGGTTGGACTGGGGTAGTTACTGTGGCTAGGTTGAGACACCCGATCGAGCCCTATATTATTTGTCCACAAAGTATTGGCTGTCGGCGTATAGGAATAGTTCAGACCGTCATTGAAAACGCGTTCTGTATACGCAAGACCATCATTAAATTCTGTGTCGCCAAAGATAGTCGGCGTCGATCCGCTGGCAATCACATTGCTGTAGCGGCCTGCCATAGTGGACTTCTCAGTAAAGTGCTGATCGATTTTGACATCGAACTGTAGCTGGTTCGCTGAGGATAGAACGACATTCCTATAGTTATTAGCCCCGGTTACCGGATCTCCAGTCGTATTCGGCTTCGGATAAAGCTTTAAGACAGCCTGTCCTACCGCATCAATCTCCCTGGTGGGAATTTTGTTGTTGTCATAGGCTGGGCGTGAGTAGCTGCTCTGGTCGATCAGAAAAGGATCGAAGATCTGGTTAAGGGTCGGGTTACCGTTCGCATCGAAGGTCATGGATTGCGAGAAATCCCCACCTATTTGGGCCGCAGTCGGAACTGTCGCCGTAATATTCACAGGGTTGCTGGAGACGACGGACTCTAGATCCACAAAAAAGAAAGTCTTGTTTTTGTGAATAGGTCCGCCCAGCGAGAAACCATCCTGATACTGAGAATGGCCGGGCTTCGGGCCGGAGTTGAAATAATCTCGTGCATCGTAAAGGTCGTTCTGATTGAAGAGATAGGCACTTCCATGTAAGCGGTTTGTCCCGGACTTCATCACCTCGTCGATTACTGTGCCGCCACTGCTGCCATACTCCGCAGACACGCCGTTGTTCTGCACCTTTACTTCCTGCAAAGCTTCTACCGTGGCCTGGTAGTAAAGATTGGAAGTCCCACCTTCACCCTGCTCGGGAGCAGTCGTAAGATTGCCGTCAAGGCGGATATCCGCCGTCGCATTACGCTGCCCATTGGAGACGAAATTAGTTCCTGCGGGATAAGAATCATTAATCCCGGAACCGGCCGTCTCAGTAACACCGGCCGCGAGAAAAGCTATGCCGAACGGGTCACGGTTTTCCAGTGGAACCTGCGTCAGGTATTGGCTGCTTATATCTGCGCCCAGGGTGGCGTTATCTGAATCAAGAAGAACCGGCACAGCCTGGACCGTCACGTTTGTCAGTTGCGAGGGCTTCAGTTCTACATTGAGCGTAGTCTGCTGATTGACCGTCAGACTTATACCGGTCTTTTCGATTGAACCGAATCCTTGCGCTTCTACAAGCAACTTGTAATTGGATGGATTCAGCGCCGTGAAAGCGTAGCTCCCATGAGCATCCGTCACAACGCTTTGCGCGATTGCTGTGCCGACATCCGTGATCGTGACCTTGGCGCCGGGTACGACTGCGCTGGAGGGATCTGTGATCGTGCCTCGAACGCCTGCCTGGTTGTTTGCCTGCGCGAAAAGAAGACTGTTGCAACACAGGTAAATCAACAGTGAGAGAGAGATGGGAACAGTAAGGCGCCAGCTCTTCATCGATTCCTCCAGGCGTATCTGTGTTAATCGTTTGCTTTCGTTAAGTGATGTTTAGTTTCCTTCTTTCTAAAGCGAAGTCAAGTGAAATGTGTACCGCTCGATAGGGCCAGGCGCGGCGCCTGGGCCAACTACCAGTCGAAGGCCCATCGGAAAAGCGTAATCGCTGGTACAGCCGTTCCCAGGTAGACGGAAATCACATCGAACCTGGCGGTATGAGCCGGCGGATCGATAGCTTTCAGGTAGTGTCGGGCCATCCGGCGCAGCACCTTGCGTTTATCCTCGTCGACTGCGGATTCTGCTGTCGCCACTGCCTGCGAGCCGCGCGTCTTCACCTCGATAAAGCAGAGCGTGTCGCCTTCCCAGGCGATCAGGTCAAGGTCGCCGCGCTGCTTCGGCGTCTGCCAGCGCCGCGCCACCACCACGTAGCCAAGTTGTCTCAGATAGAAGAGGGCAGTCAGTTCTCCTTGCTCACCCATTTCAAGATGAGGAGCAAGTTGCGCAATACGCCCCCACTTGACGGCCAGGCGACGCATTGCAAGCAGCGCGGACGCGCAGAAGCGTAGACGAATCGTGGGGACGGCAGGCATTTATCTGCATTGTGCACCTGGCAATACGAATCCGCCAGAGTTACTTATGCCTTGCAGCAGAAATGGCTGTTACAGCACGCCGTCCCAGAGTTTCAGCTCTGTCGCCTGCGGCGCATGCTCGACCCGGCTGCCGGCTTCCACCCCTGCCCCGAAAATCATCGTCAACCGCGTGGCTTCGTCGTAGGGCGGCCATGCTGGTAGACCAGGTGCAGACGGCACTTCACCCCGGATGAAGGCCGACCACGCTGCGTGCATCTGCTTGCCAAGCGACGCCTCCGCCTCTGCATTGGCTACCTGCTGGTGCGGATGGTCCCAGACCATGCCGACCTCTAACGAGTGATAGGCATTCCCCTCGAGCTTGCCGCTGGCTTCTGTGAACTCCAATTCGTATACGAAAGCACTGCCACCACCCTTGACATGCGCCTCGGCGACCCGCATCGAGGGCACCCAGTACTCTTCCGCAGTCACCGCACGAATACGCCGCTGCTCGACCGTGAGCTGCGGATAGATATCTTTGTACTGCTGGTATACCGCGTCGAACCGGGCCAGGCCCATGTTGCCAAGCTGGTTGGCCGTTGCATTTTTCGTTGGGTGAGGCCCGATAAAGAAGGCGCTCTCCTCGCGATTGGTGCCGATGAGCAGCCGTTTGCCGCGGGTCGCTCCACCGGCAATCGTCTGGATCGGCAGGCGCGGAATGAACCTTCCATCGATCTCCGCACGCAGGGGAAAATGCTGCGGCCACGCCTCCATAAATGCCTGCTGTGCATCAATCAAGCCAGTGCCGGGCGCAGTCTTCAGGCTCGCAAGAGTGCTGCCGGATTGCTTCTGCCACACCTCGGCATAGCCCTTCGAAATACCGGCGCTTGTCTCCCGCGGCCAGATGCGCTCAGCTCCGCCGCTCTCCGAGATCACCTGGTGAAAGAGCGGCTGCGCTGCCGGAACGCCCATCAGGATATCGGCCAGCTTGGCACCTGCCGACTGGCCGCCGATGGTCACGCGCGCGGGATCGCCGCCGAACGCGCTGATGTTCTCCTGTACCCAGGTCAGAGCGGTCGCCAGGTCGTGCAGGGCATTGTTCGCAGTGCCTGCATATTCGGCGCCCAGCAGTGGCTCGTAATCCAGAAATCCGAAGACACCGAGACGGTAGCCCACCGAAATACTGAGGATGCCGGCCTGTGCGAACTCAGTGCCGTGGTACATCGGCTCAAAGGCGTGGCCGCCGGTGAATCCGCCACCATGGATCCAGACGAAAACAGGAAAAGGCCCACTGCCTTGCGGCGCCCAGATGTTCAGGTAGAGGCAGTCCTCGCTGTGCGGCACCTCAACTTGCGTCGGCTGCATAGGCGCGGCAGGGAACTGCGTCGCATCCCGCTCAGTCTTCCAGGGCCGCACTTTCTCGGTTTGCCGAAAGCGCAGAGGGCCGATCGGCGCCTCGGCAAACGGTACACCACGAAAAATGCGCACACCTTCGCTGGCCTCGCCGCGCAAAGTGCCGCTGGGCGTGCGAACGACCGCCGGGCTAGGTGTCGACTGGGCGTAGAAGTTGCGGGTCGGATAAGCGCACGCAGCAAGGGCGCTGCCGGCCAGAAAGCTTCGGCGGGAGAGATGAGCCATAGCCAGCGAGTGTAAACGCTTTGCAGCGCTTGCTGCATTTGGGTCGTCGGCTGAACATGCGATCGGGGACTATGATCGACGTATGTGGGAAGTGGCAGCGAGCACGCGATGAGATCTTCGACGGCACTGCCCAGGGATTACGAGCCGGACTGGCTGGCAACCGACGCAAAGGTCACCGCCTGCCATTACGATCCGTCGGCGTTGCAGACGCTGGCCTTTGGACTGCCGAATGCGAAGCATTTCACCATCGTCTTCACCTACCATGCGCACGGCAAGGATTTCTCCGGTTCATTTGCTTCGCCCGTTGCTATCGGCCAGGGTGAGACGATCACCGTTTGTTACAACCCGCTCAATCCCGTCGAGAATGACAAGACTTTTTCCTCGCCGCCTCGCGGAATGCCGCTGTTCGCATTCGGCGTAGCAGGCTCGATCGTGATCTCGCTGATCTACCTGGGCCTGGTCCGGGGCTGCAACTAGTCGTAAGCTTGCCACGCCCCGTTCGCTTAGAAGCCCATGATGTTGTAACCGGCGTCGACATACAGCACCTCGCCCGTGATCCCCGCGCCCATATCCGATGCTAGGAATAATGCAGCGTCGCCGACTTCCGACTGCTGTGTATTACGACCAAGCGGGGCGCGTTCCTTATGAGCGCTCAGCATCTCTCCCAGGCCGCCGATACCGCGGGCCGCAAGTGTCTTGATCGGGCCGGCAGACACAGCGTTCACTCGGATGTTGTGTTTGCCCAGGTCGGCAGCCAGGTAGCGTACCGACGCTTCCAGCGCAGCCTTGGCCACACCCATCACGTTGTAGCGCGGCACCACCTTCTGTGAGCCGTAGTAAGTCAGAGTTGTGATGCTGCCGCCATCCGTCATGAGCGGCGTCGCAGCGCGGCTCAGCGCGATCAGCGAATAGACACTCACATCATGCGCGATGCGGAAGCCCTCGCGCGTGGTGAACAGAAAGTCATTGTGCAGTTCTTCCGCGGGCGCAAAGCCGATCGAATGGACCAAAGTATCGAGCTTGCCGTGCCGCTCTTTCAGGCCGGCGAACGCCGTCTCGATGTCTTCATCCTTCGAGACATCGCACTGGAACGCTTCGGAGCCGGGAATGTCGCCGAGCATGCTCTCGGCTTCTCCGCGAAGGCGCTCGTTCTGGTAACCGATCGCGACCTTCGCGCCGGCGGCGTGCAGCTTCTGGGCTATCGCCCAGGCGATGGAACGTTTATTAGCTACTCCGAAAACTACGGCCGTGCGACCTTGCAGCGAGATCATTCCTGTTCATACTCCTTCAATACTTTTCCGTGCGCGCCTAGACGCGCAACCACGGTATAGCGACGACCTAGGATATCAGCCGCCGAGGTCGACAAGCTCGACGTGTTCGATTGGCCTGCCGAGAAACCGGGCGCCCAGCTCTCGGAATTTACTGGTCGAGTCGGTTGCGAAGAACTGGCAGGAACCTTGTACCCGGCTCGCAGCGCCGGGCAGCAACTGCAGCGCCCGCAACTGCTCTCGCCCTTGGTGCGCCGTCACCTCGGCTGAATCAATCACAGCAATAGCTGGCGGAACCGCGCGCCGGATCACCTCGCGCAGCAGGGGATAGTGCGTGCAGCCCAGTACCAGCGTGTCCGGCGTAAAGTGCGCGTCGGCAGCTGAGCGCAGTAGTTCGTTCAGGTAGATATCGACCACCTGCTCCGTCACCGGGTGCTCGATCCAGCCTTCTTCCACCAGCGGAACCAGCAGCGGGCAGGCCTTCTCCAGTGCCCGCAGTCCAAAAGCGTGTGCCGCTGTCGTGTAAGCATGGCTGGCCACCGTCGCCGCAGTTGCAATGACCAGTACATCGCGCGTTTTGGAATGAGCGTTCGCGGCGAAAGCGCCCGTATCGACCACCCCCAGCGCCGACACGCTAAACTTGTCCGCTGCCTGGCGTATCTCCGGCAACGCAAGGGCACTGGCCGTGTTGCATGCGATCACCAGGAACTGTGCGCCCTGTTCCAGTAGAAACTGGGTGCTCGACGTCGCATAGCGCGCAATGGTCGCCTGTGACTTCGAGCCATACGGCAGCCGGGCCGTATCGCCCAGGTAGAGATAATCGGCATCGGGTATCGTCTCGAGCAATGCGCGGAGGACCGTGAGGCCGCCGACGCCCGAATCAAATACCCCGATTTTCAATGGTGCTGGCAACATTCACCTCGGCGGCTGCAGCCGCTTCTCCTATGTTGAATATGGATGACCCGGTTCATCACTGCCCACTATCCGCACCTGGTGCTTCGGAACTCGACGCCAGGTAGCTGCGCAGCAGGTCCGCGTGGCCGGCCAGTGTGTCGCGTGGTTCGCCATCCACCAGGAACCGGACCTCGGTAATCTCCGGCAGGTTCGCATGCAATGTGCCGATGATGGACAGCAAGGTCATCGTCTCCGGCTCGATGCCGCTCGGATGCACCTGTGCCAGGCTGCCACTCAAATTGACGATCGCCATCGTACCCGACAGGCCATCACGGGCAACGGTCATCGGCATCAGGAAGACGTCATCGACCCCTGCATTCTGCGCGATCGCATGGAGTGCATTCGGCTTCGCATACTCCGTCAGCAGCTGGTTAAGCAGGAAGCGCGCACGCGTATTCGGCTGGTCCGGCAGCTCAATGTCCTGCTGGAGAGGCGTAAGCGAGCCATCGTAATCATTGGCAACCATCAGGGTCACCGGCGTGACCGTCGCCGTATCGGGCGCGCTCAGCGGTACCCGCTCCACCGTCGCCAGCAGCCGATCCTGCGTCTTCTCATGCAGTCGGATGAGATAGGTCGCCATGATCGCCGACGCCAGCAGCAGCACCCAGAAAAAGATTTTCTGATAGCGGGGAATCACTGGGCCTCCTCAAGATCGGGCGACCAGTCATGCTGCCACTCTTCAATCGCTGCTGCGATCGCGCTGACCACGTTCTTCTGATACGCCGCATCTGTTACAGGCGTTGGCTGCATCTCTGATTTCACCGTCGCCCGGCCCAGCGGAGCTATTTCAACCGCGACCGCCGGACAGGTCAGGTTATCCATCGGCAGCAGAAATGTCCGGCCTATGGTCACCGGGACCTCGGCATGCGTCAGCGCGGAATTGATCTCCGAAGACAGCTTCAGGCTCGATTGCACATACACTGCCTGCGCCGTATCCCACGGCAGAATCTTCTTCGGCGCAACCGGAAACAGCGACGAGGTGTACAGGTGCACGCCATGCCCGGTCGCCGTGGCATGCAGCAGGATGCAGGCGCCCGCTCCGCGATGGTTCGCGATTTCGGCGCGCCGCAGCGGCGACAGGCTTACATCCATCTCGCGCGTGGTCGTCACCTGGATGCCGTGCGCAGAAAGCGTCGACCGCAGTTGTACTGACAGCGACAGCACCAGGTCCTTCTCTTCCAGTTGTTCCGTCAGGTGCGCGCCCGTGTCGGAGCCGCCATGCGCCGCGTCAATCACCACGGAGAATGCCCGGCCCGGCTTGATAGGTGATGGTGAAGCCGCTGCCGGGGGCGCTGCATCTGTCGGAACACCTGGCGCCTGCGCATAGCCGGAGATCGCGGCCAGCAGGCCCATAGCTATGCCGGTCCTGCACCGTCCACCAGCACCGGCGCTAATCCATGCCATAAATGGCGAGGCCGCTCAGCAGTTTGGGATAGAAATCAGTCGACTTCTGTGGCATCGTCTCGCCTCCAAACGCTATTTCACGCAGCTGTTCGAGTGTGCATGCGTTCACCAGAAATGCCGCATCCGCGCTCTCGCCGGTCACCTGGCTGCTGCCGCTCACCTGCCCGATTTCTGCGACCTGCTGGACGGCTTCATTCGCGTCGCGCACATACCGCAGGTGCGTCTCCTCGCGGATCGCCTCCGGGCTCAGCCCCAGCAGCTTCTCAATCAGCAGTGAGTGCAGGATGACCACATCCAGCTGCCGCTGGCGGTGCGATACCGTGGCCAGCGCCTGCGCAATCGGCTCCGGCTTGGCCTGCAGCAGGTAGCGCCCGGTAGCAAAGACAGCGATGAATGCCGGACCCTCGACCCCGGCTGTCGCAAGCGTATGCAGATGCTCTTCGGTATTCGTGCCGGTCAGCGGCGTTATGGTGAAGAAGGTATCGGCCCGCTTGAGCAGGTCAGCCGCATCGAAATGCTCAAGGCCATGCACCACTCGGTGAGTCGGCAGGATGGTCAGCCCTTCCGCATCCATGTTGACGAACATCATCACTGTCGCGGCCTCCGGATAAGCCGGTGCCGGCAGACTGTTGCTCAAGTTGCGTTCCTGGTGGCGTGGCGTCGCCGGCGCATGCTCCCGGCTGTAGGCCAGTGCCGTCTCATAGCGATGGTGGCCGTCGGCGATGATCAGCTTCTTATCCGCCATGGCGCCCGCAATGATGTTGATCAGGTTCGGTTCACTGATCCTCGCCAGCTGGTGCTCCGTGCCGAATTCATCCGTCAGCTCAATCTCCGCCCGGAAGCGGCTGCCGAAGATTGTCCGCTCCACCGTCAGCGCCGGGTCGGAATACAGCATGAAGATGGGTCCATACTGGGCGCGGGTCGCATCCAGCAGGTTCTTCCGATCAGTCTTTGGCTTGGCCAGCGTCTGCTCATGTCGGAACACCACGCCCGCGGAGTAATCCTGCAGTTCGCCCAGCGCAATAAAGCCCCGGCGCTCTTTCGTCTCGGTCGATCCGGGGACCTTGTAGCGCTGCAGGTACGCGTAGATACAGGGCTCGTTCTCCTGGTACAGGACGCCCTGCTGTATCCAGTCAGCAAAATCCCTTGCGGCGCGGGTGTAGACGTCATTTTTGCCCGGCTCGTCAAACAGTTCAGGCAGACCCAGGGTCAGCCGCACCAGGTTATACGGGCTGCGCGAGTAGTAGGCCTGCTGCATCGCCGGAGTGATTTTGTCATAAGGCTGGGTAACGACATCGGCAATGGCCACATCCATGGTGTTGTAGCGAAGGGCGCGGAATGGAAAGATGCGGGCCATGGTGCGGTGTTACTCCTGATGTTGCTCTTGAGGGGATGCCCTGACGCTCGTCCCTGAGCCGGGTCAAGGCCGAAAGAGCGGAACGGAAAGGCTTGAAAGCAGACGCAAAGCACACAGAACGCTACATTTGCTCTCGATAAATCGGGGTTTTCCCCATACGAGATTGTACCTGAGCAAGGCAGCCGATCCTCTACTCAGACCGTTGCCTGCCCGGGTTACCCCGCAGACTGCTGACGGGGCAGGGCGATTCGGCGCAAAAGTAGTGCAGGCCCGTCTCACTCGCCTGTAACTCGGTGAAACTGCGATCGAACGGGGTGCATTCGATTGTTATGTCGCCGTGCTAGCATTCACGACAAAGGTCACGACGCACGTAGTCGCAAGGGTCTTGTTTCTCATGGCAATGCGCGGCCCAGGCAGCTCTCATATCGTTCTTTCCCGCCGGCTTCTGACCGTTGTGCGCCTGATGGTCTACACCCTTATGCTGGTTATGGCCGGAGCACTGGCCCACGCCCAGGACAACCCGCTCGACAAGGTCCACGTGGACGCCCCGCCCCCCAAGGCTCCGGTGCTCATCCAGCCGCCGCCTCTCGAAGGCAAGGACGCTCTGCAGGCCCGCAAAAATGAGAACATCCGCGTGGATGTGAACCTGGTCCTCATCCCGCTCACCGTAACCGATCCGCTGAACCGCCTCGTCACGGGCCTCGAGCGCGACAATTTCTTCATGTATGAAAGCAACAACCTGCAGACCATCAAAAGCTTTTCCTCTGAAGACGCACCAGTTTCGATCGGCATCATCTTCGACCTCAGCGGCAGCATGACCAACAAGATCCTTCGGGCGCGCGATTCGATCCTTGAGTTTCTCCGGACCGCCAATCCCCAGGATGAATTTTTTGTCATCGGCTTCAATGACCGGCCCGAGCTCATCGAGGACTTCACCTCCTCTGTCGACGACATCGAAGCGCGCCTTCTGAATGTCCGTCCCGGCAAGCGGACCGCCCTGCTTGATGCCATCTATTTCGGTGTGAACAAGATGAAACAGGCGAAGAACGAGCGCAAGGCTCTGCTGGTCGTTTCTGATGGCGGTGACAACCGCAGCCGATACACGGAGAATGAGGTCCGCAACATTGTCCGCGAGTCGGACGTGCAGATTTACTCAATCGGCATCTTCGATCAATATGCGGCAACACCGGAAGAACGTACCGGTCCGATACTCCTGAATGACATCAGCGAAGAGACCGGCGGCCAGCTCTACCGGGTCGACGATATTGCCGATATGGGCGATATCGCGACCAAGATCAGCGCAGAATTGCGGAATGAGTATGTCATCGGCTATAAACCAGACGACACACGCAAAGATGGCAAGTGGCGGAAGGTCAAGGTGAAGCTGGTGCCCCCACCGGGGTTGCCACCGCTCACTGTTCACGCTAGAACTGGATACTATGCACCTTTGCAGTAAGGGAAGTCTTTGTCTGGCAGTCTTATACGCTTGCATACCCCTTGGCGCCATGGCCCAGGCGCCGTCCCCTGCACCCCAGCAGCCGGATTACACGCGCCCCCAGCAGCAGCAGCCCCTGACCATCGACCATGATCCAGTGCGCTCCCCTGACGGTGAGCCGGCCGAAAATGCACCAGCTCCGCCTGTAGCGGGCGGCCAGTCCGGTGACGTAAGCCGAGGCGCCAAAGGTCAGTTCACCCTGTCGCGTGATGTCGAAGAAGTCGTGCTCACGGCGACCGTCGTCGACGATCACGGCCGCCTGGTCGAAAACCTGCAAAAAGACAATTTCAAAATTACCGAAGACGGTGTGCCCCAGACCATCGCCTCGTTCCAGCACCAGGACATCCCTATTTCGCTCGCGATCCTGGTAGACAATTCCGGGTCCATGCGCACCAAGCGGCAGGCCGTGAATGAAGCGGCGCTCGATCTGGTAAAGGCGTCGAACCCCGAAGATGAAACTGTCGTGGTGAACTTTGCCGATGAGGCCTACCAGGATACCGACCTTACCTCCAGCATCCCCAAATTGCAGGAAGGCCTGTCGCACATCGAGTCGAAGGGGGGCACCGCGCTCTATGACGCCGTCATCGCCTCGGCCGACTTCCTCTCGAAAAACGCCAAGCGTCCCAAGCAGGTCATCCTGATCATTACCGATGGCGAAGACAACGCGTCCGGCAGCACCCTCGAAGAAACTGTGCGGCGCATCCAGAACCTGCAGGGCCCCGTCGTCTATTCCATCGGTCTGCTGTTCGATGACAACGGAGGAGGCCGCGAAGGTCGCCGCGCCAAGCGCGCCCTGCAACTCCTCTCCGACGAGACCGGCGGCGTGGCCTACTTCCCCAAGTCGCTGAACCAGGTGGATGAGCTGGCACATGAAGTCGCCAGCGACATCCGTTCGCAGTACACCATTGGCTACCACTCCACCAAGCCGGCCAGCCAGGGCGGCTATCGCGCCGTGCATGTAGATGCAAAAGAGAAGGGCACGGGCAAACTCACCGTCCGCACCCGGAGCGGCTATTTCCCGAAAGGCAGCGAAGCCCCGCCACCGGCAAAATCAGGCGGCAATCGGTAGCAGGTTACGAGGCCCCGTTTCTCGACAGCGCCCGAAACGGAAGCCCCACTCGGTCCGATGCCGCTACAAGCAAATCAATGTCTTATCATGCGAATTCACGCATGATAAAGGACGCTATCGTGCGTGATAACAACGAACTCTGAAGCAGACTCAATTGAGGCAGGTGAACTTTCCCTGGTGATCTGGTCCTAGAAAGGCGTATGCTCTTGGCGTTTCCAGCCTCTGTTACATTTTTTCTACGGACGTAGAAGAAATGTAACAGGGGCCGAAACGATGGCGAGGAGAAGGTTTGTGAGCTATCTGAGGGTCTCGACGGCACGGCAGGGAACTAGCGGCCTGGGCCTCGAAGCGCAACGCGCCGCCGTCGCCGGATTCCTCAATAGTGGCGATTGGACGTTGGTGGAAGAGGTCCTCGAAGTCGAAAGCGGAAAGCGCAACGACCGCCCGCGCTCGCCGCCTCTCTCAGGCTCTGCCGCAAACAGAAAGGTACCCTGGTGATAGCCAAGCTGGACCGTCTCGCCCGCAATGTCGCCTTTATTTCGAACATCATGGAGTCCGGCGTCGAGTTCGTGGCTGTCGACATGCCCCAGGCGAATCGGTTCGTGGTCCACATCCTGGCCGCCGTTGCTGAGCAGGAGGCCGAGGCCATTTCGAGGAGAACCAAAGCTGCCCTCGCTGCCGCAAAAGCGCGGGGAACGAAGCTCGGCGGTCGCCGCGTCTCGGCTAAGCGGTTTACAGAGATCGGAGTTGCCGCGCGGCAAGCGCGTAGCCAGAAAGCAAGCCAGGCCCGCTCGGGGCTCCTTCCGACGATCACAGCCATACAAGTCACCGGAGCGGTCTCGCTCCGCGCGATCGCAGCAGAACTCAACGCTCGCGAGATTGCCACCCCCGAATACTTGGGGAATGGTCTGCGGTCCAAGTCCAAAGCGTCATGGAACGATAGAGAGCACCCAAGGTTAGGAGTTTCCTATAGCGGCGTTGCAAGGGAACGCTCCGGCACTGTCGTGTCGCACCCTGCCGAGCAAAAGAACCTTATGATTTCCAAAACCAGTAAACAGGTCTTCGAGAGTAGGAGCGACGCACCTCGTACCGGATCGGGTGGTAATCGTGAATCACGACATTGAGCACAAGAGCGACAAAATAAGAAAGTGGATGCAGCATCTTTTAGCGACGGGCGGCATTGAACGCTTCGATGACCTGCACATTGATGAGATTGATGAAGGGTGGGCGGATCGAAATCAATGGATACGGGGCATGAAAGAAAGTCTGGAAGCTGCTCGACCAATCCGGTCTACCACTGCGCCGGATAAAGTGCTTGCGTTGGTTTGTTCTTTAGAAGATGGGCCATGTGAGTCCCCGTCAAACTTTGAGAAGCTGGCGGCACAGTTTGACTGGAGTCCGCCCTCTCTGTATCTCTTTGACTCAGGAATGGAGCCGTGGAAGAACGTGGATTCAAAGAGCACGTTCACTAGGCTTCCCCTAGACGGGTTTCAAGGACTGGACGTTTCGGAGTTGTTTCTACAGGAGTGGACCATCGATGGGGCTCATCGCCGAAGCCTCTTTGGCATCTTGTGATAGCAGCTTTCGCACTTGCTTCCGCAAATCGGCGTTATTGGAAATGTAAAGTATCGGCTCGTCGGGCTACTGAACGTTCCCGCCTGAAACGTCCGTTTCAGGAGTAAAAAGATGGCCTGTCATCGCTGAAGTGGGATGATTCAGGCAACAGCTATTTGCGGCTGCCTATATCTCCGACTCTGAGCCGCGCGAATCAGCACGACATCAGATCCTATGGCCAGAGCCGCAGCGAGAAGCCTCAGGTGAAGCCACTGAGATTGTGTTTGCGTTGCGGCTTGTAGGCCTACCCAGCAAACGGTAGCGATAAAGGGGATGGTCCCAAGCAACAGCAGAACGCTCGCCAGGCGAGGGCGAAAGGCTATGGAGGCCGCCAACGATCCAAGCAAGACACTCAGAGGCATCGCCCAAAAAGCAAGGTGAAGCGCGGAGCCCTTCCAGTTCCAACCAACAGGATAGTAGCCGTCACAAACGAATATCGCAGTAAACGAGAGAAAGAGCGCAAGAGCGAACATGTAGACCAGGGATAAAGCCACGGCAACAGATTGCTTCATCGTCCTCTTCTCCTTTTGGAGAGGATAGCGTTCCGAGTGCCTCGATGCCCAAAAAAATCCTCTGCAGTCACCCACGACAAAACACCGGTTACCGAAGCCAACCGCGGAATTATCTAAAACCCGGGAGCGGAAGACGGCTTCATGACAGTCGCCAATTACCACAGACGCTATTTCGTAGGTCTGACTGCACGAGCTGACTATACTTCAGCCCGGGCACAAGGAGAGGGGACGTAGAAGATGAAAGAGGGTCGTCATCTCGTACTGCGCTCCATTGCCATTGGAATCGTTGTTCTCCTCGTGTTTCTCGCTTCAGTTGTCGGATTAGTAGCACTTCATCTTCAGAACATCACAATCTTAGGAGTTTTATTACCCGGTGAACTCTTGCTTGCCCTAGTAATTGTTCTGGCGATTGTGGTCGGACGATTGACCGATAGCCGCATATGGTTTTATGGACTGCTCGCCGGGGTAGGCATGGGGGTTCCGGGCTTTTTTGTTGCCCTCTACATGGAATCTCCCGACTGGAGAACGTGGCTTTATAATCTAGGTTTGCCTTCGCGCGAGCGATGGATGCTGCTTGCGTCGATCCTCCTGATTACATCTTTAGGAGCACAAAGTGCTGCCTTGTGGCATGGGAGGCGTCGCGCACTCGCTCTGTTTATGCAACTGGCAACCGTCGGATTAGTTGTTGCGGTTTGGATCGGTGGCATACGAGCTACGCAGTACCTCTCCAGAAGAGATCAGGCATTGCAGGCCGTAAAGACACGACCCGGCTTCGACGTAGCATTGCCTGAGCTTGCCCTGACCAGGCTAGACGGAACGCCAATCCTCGCAGCGGAGTTTATCGGACACATCACTGTTCTGGATTTTTGGGGAACTTGGTGTGCCGCTTGCATTTCAGAGTTTCCTTCCCTGGAAGCGGTCTATAAGGACTACCCGGCAAGAACGAAGGTTCGTTTCCTCATGGTGAACCCAGAACTTGCGGGAGACACATCTGAGAAAATCAAGCTCTTCCTTAAGCGCAAGCCGATCTCCATTCCGATTGCGCTGGATCCCGGCACACCTTATTTCGAGCTGGCTAGCAAACTACACAATGAAGCACTGCCGATGCTCATCATTGTTGACCAACGAGGGCATATAAAGTTCTACGAAACAGAATCTGAAGGTAGCGACAAAAACAGGCAATCACTGAGAGCCAACATCGATGCCCTGGTGGCCATCGCCGTGCGTGCCCAGCCGTGAAATATCCGCCGCAAGCTCTTCTGACTGGAACACCTCGGTGTAGTCGGTATCGATCACTGCGCCATCGACCGGCACCCACCAGCGATAGCCATGCGCCTGCAGGCCTAGCAGCATTGTTGAAACCGTTCGTACTCTCTGCCTATCGCCGCCGGTGGCCTCTGTAACGGTAGTTTCAGTGAGTACAAGCCTTCAGGGCTTTCTTGTGACGATGGTAGGTGTACGGATTCCTCTTTGTGCCGATAGAACCCTTAAGGAGAGGCTGTCGATCCTTTTCTGGACGCTCGTCACTGGAAGGAATACCCCATCAAACACGCTAAACTTCTCTATTCCATAACTCTGGCGCTTGCGCCACAATTCTGTTTGGCGCAGCAACTAGCGCTCAGCTCTCCGGCGGACGTTGTGAACAGCGCTGCGGCGCCTTCGCACTATGAGAGTGTCACCATACCCGTGCAGGCAATCAGGTCTGCCGATGAAAAGCCGCTGACCGCACGCTGGCTCGACCTCGAAAACTTCTCCCACAGCGAGCGGTACCGCAGCGCCTTTTTGACCGGAGACCAGCCAGGCGCACCCGCGCAGGGCGGCTATCGTCTCTTCGGGGATGGACAACAGCGCAGCCTGATTCAGGGAAAGATCAAGCTGGATAAGGACGCAAAGTACACAGTTAATTTTCGGGCCTCCAGCGGGCGGTATTTTAACTGGGCGTTTGCGGACTACATCGGTAAAGGTATCGGAACACACTTTGGTTCACCTCTCGCCCTGGACAACCTCTCGCCAGCAGGGGTCGACAATGCCCACCAGGCATACTGCTACCTTGGCCCGCCCTGCGATGTAGTTGGATCCGTAGAATATAGCTACGCCAACGTTGTTTCGCGCGGCTGGGAGTTCTACGTTCGCGAATTGTACGTGAGTGCGACGCCGGTAGAAGCTATTACCGTGGAGTTCGGTTCGATGGGCATCGAGCGGGGTTACTCATCCGAGATCACAACCTTTGACGACGACGGCTTTATCGCCGGAGAGCGCGTGCGGATTCACGATCCCCGCCATCTTTTCTTTGATGAGATCGGCTTTACAAATGCGTTCTTCGGGGATGTGACAACCCCTAACCTGTTCCGCCGCGGATTAAAGCTCGATCAGTCAAATTACCGACAGATCTTCGTGGACAAGAAGATCACTCCTCGTGTCGCGGCCTCGGGCGAGTACACCTGGCAGACCGGCACAGATACCCTGCGCGGGGCCGTGAGGGTGCAAGTCAGGGAGATCAAGGTTGCAGACTCCGTTCGCGTGGAAGCTTATAGCCGGCTCAATGATGCCAACCTGCAAAGTAAGATCTACAAAGGCGGGTCCGGTTTCGCAGTTGCTGCAGATAGAAGTTTCGGAAGCAAGGTGAGCGGTGATCTTGGCTTCGACCGCGTGGACCAGAACTACTGCGTTTACGCTGACAGTTGGGCTGCCTGTGCGTTTCACTTAAGCCTCAACGGTGACTCCTATACCCAGGGCAAGCGCTACTTCTCGCACGTCTCTTACAAGGTCAACCCCTCGCTCACAGCGTCCGGCTTCTACACTCACGCCATCGGGCACGATATTGTCAACTTCAACCAGCAGAATTTCAACTTCGGCTTGACCCTGGACTTAAAGGCGCTTGTGGATACCAAGAAGCGTGTCTTCTAATCCAAGCACGAATTCCATTTCTCGCTCCGAGAGGTAGCTGACCGAAGTTGAAATGGGTCTAAGGGATGGATGGCCCAACGCGACCACAGGAACTGGAATTGGTCCCTGTGCTTGAGTGACACAGGGAACTTCCGCCAGAATCCGAGACGGAGCAGCCCACTTAGCGGTGCTGCTCCTTTGCTTTTGGTGCAACCAGCGTGGACGCACTCCTGCGGGCGCAAGTCCCGCTTAGGCAGGTCAAACGGGATGAAGCGAGGCGCAACTGCATAAGGGTGGCCGCACGCACGGACTGCGCCCCGCCGCGTGACTTGTGATCCAGTACATTTGCCCCTCGTGCAAGACGAGCCTGAGCGCCGCTGGGTGCCTGGGTCTATGTCCTTCCGGATCGATCAGGTAGAAAAGTGAAAAATGAGCCCGCCGGCCTCTGGCCCGACCTTTAAATAAACCCCTTGCACTTCTACAGGTAGATGCTATACATGTAGAAGTCATAGGCATAAAGACTCCATCCAGATTCGATCTTCCACAGGGCACCCTCGACCTGCTCATCCTGCGCGTAGTCGCGCCCGGACCTGTTCACGGCTACGCCATCGCGCAGCGCATCCAGCTCATCTCCAACCAGTTGCTGCAGATCCAGCAGGGTTCGCTGTATCCCGCGCTGCACCGTCTGGAGAACAAGAAATTTCTCGTCGCCGAATGGGGATCAACCGAGACCAACCGCGAAGCGAAATTCTATCGTCTGACAGCCAAGGGCCGCACCCAGCTCAAAACCGAGACAGAGAACTGGAAACAACTCACCGAGGTCGTCGCCATGATCCTGCAACAGCCGTTTGGAGAAGCTTCATGAACTGGTTTCAGCGTCTCGTCAGAACACGTCGGATGGAGAGTGATCTCGATGCCGAACTGCGTTTTCATTTCGGGACGCAGGTGGAAGCGAAGAGGCGATCCGGCCTGACGGAAGAGGAAGCGCGCCGCGAGGCCCGTCTCGAATTTGGCGGCCTTGCTCAGGTCAAGGAAGACTGCCGCGAAAGCCGAGGCACACTCTGGCTTTCTTCCATCGTGCAGGACTTGAAGTTCGGTGCGCGCATTCTCGCCAGGTCGCCGGGCTTTTCCGTGGCGGCCATCATCGTGCTCGCACTCGGCATCGGCGTGACGACGTTTGCATTCAGCCTCTACAACATCGTCGCCCTGCAGTACCTTCCCGTACGCGACCCCGCAACATTAGTCCGTATCCAGCGACGCTCTCCCGCAAATATCAATCCCGGCGTGCCGTATACGTCGATTGAGTACTACCGTCAAAACGCAAAATCCCTTGCAGCCGTGATGGAGACCATGGGTGCTCCACCGCTGGTCCTCAACCAGGACGAGCAGCGGGTCAGCGCTACCTTCGTCAGCTCCAATTACTTCACCGAGCTGGGCGCGTCCGCCACCGCCGGGCGGCTCTTCGATGCGACTGATGACACTGCCGCCTCCGCGCCAGTCTGTGTGTTGAGTTTCCGCCTGTGGCAGAAGCGCTTCGACAGCGATCCATCCATCATCGGCAAGGTCATCCATCTTGGCGGCGAGCCGGCCACCGTCATCGGCGTCGCCCCCGAGACATTCGCAGGCCTCGGCTCTGACGCCCCTGACCTTTGGCTCCCGATCCTGCAGCACGCCTATTTCATTCAGGGCAGCAAACTCCTGACCGATCCGACTCTCGAAGGTTGGGTTGGCATGTGGGGACGGCTCGCTCCCGGAGTCAGCAGCACAAGCGCGGAACAGGAACTGCTGTCCCTCACCAACCAGCTGCGGAAGATATATCCAGTCGTCATCTGGGACCACGAATACATCGTCATCACCCCCGGCGCCCACTTCCTCTCGTTCGATTCAGGACCACCTGTCCTCCCGCTTGTCGGCGCATTAGTCTTCCTGATTCTTGCCATTGCATGTGCCAATCTCGGTGGCCTCCTCATGGCGCGCGGTGTCGGCAGGCAGGCAGAGATTCAACTGCGCTTCGACCTTGGCGCGCGTAAGCTCCGCGTTTTCCGCCAGTTATTGACTGAAAATCTATTACTGGGTCTGCTCGGATCGCTCGCCGCTTTGCCATTCAGCTACGGAGTGCTTCGCCTCTTGCTGGTGTATTCCCATGCCCCCGCGTGGATGAGTGGCCTGCCCGACTGGCGCGTCCTGCTCTTCACGACAGCGATGGGGCTTGTCGCTGCCATTCTCTTTGGATTGCTGCCCACTCTCCAGATGGTTCGCCAGAAAAAGAAGCGCACCCTTTGGCATCAGTTCGTCGTCTGTGCCCAGGTGGGAGCCAGCGCTGTGCTGCTCATCCTTTCAGGCTTGCTGGTCCGCGCAACGCTGCATACGCTCTACTCGGACCCCGGCTTCAGCTATGAGCAGGTCTCGTCCATCGACCCGGGTATGAGCGGGCATGGATTCTCTTCAGCGCAGGCGCAGGCCTACGTCAGTCAGCTGCAGCATCGTCTGCGCGCAGTGCCCGGCGTCAAGGTGGTGTCGATCGCCAGAATTCCGCCGCTGGTGAACACATCCGTCAGTTACACCACTGTCGATGTCGGTGGACGCCGCATCATGATCTATCTCAACTGGGTGGGCCCGGAATTCTTCAGCACCATGGGCATTCCCCTTCTACGCGGCCACTACTTCCACAGCGGCGAAAAGAATGCCGTCATCCTCAGCGAATCGCTCGCCCGAAGGCGCTGGCCCAATGATGATCCCATCGGGAAACGCTGGGAAAAGAGCGCCGATATCGTAGTCGGCGTCGTCGGCAATACGCGCGCCATGGAGCTGAACAATACAGATGCAACGGAGATCTACTTCCCGCCCACTGCTGATGATTTTCCAACCATGTCAGTGCTGGTCAGGGCCACCGGCGATCCCTCTACCATCACGCCAGCCGTAAAGGGCATTGCGGCCGGTATGTCCACCGGCCTCTATCCAACCATCACGCCGCTAACGGCCGGCTTTCATAAAAATGTCGCACAGGCAGAACAGATAGCCGCCATCATCAGCCTGCTCGGCAGCATCGCAATCTTCCTGGCTGCCGTGGGATTGCTCGGCCTTGTCAGCTATGCCGTCTCGGAAAGAACGAAGGAAATTGCCATTCGTCTCGCGCTCGGAGCCGACCGCGTTGAGATCGTCACCACGGTGCTCCGGCGATTTGCCTGGCCTGTGCTCGTAGGACTGGTTGCCGGCATCGGAGTCACCGCCGGTCTCTCGCAGGTACTGCGGCGCGTGCTCTACGGCATCACCGGACTGGATCCGATCAGCTACATTGTCGCGATCACAATCCTGGTCCTCATCCTTGCCGCCGCCGCCCTGCTGCCGGTTCGCCGCACGTTTCAGTTCGACATAGCAAGAACACTTCACTTCGAATAAACGAACCGTGATCCGGCTGCGCAAATCTTAAATTGCGCGACGGAGAGTGAGCGTTACCTGCAGCTTTTTTCCGGAGCGGTCAATGGCGACCAGCAGCCGCGTATGCGGATTTGACTTGAATGCGTCCTTTACCAGTTCCATCGTCATGGCATCTGCTCGCTTGGCTTGAAGTGACTGCGCTTTGTCTCTTCATCAGCTTCAGGCGCAGCATCAATCCCAGCCATCCCTGCAACCGCGTAGACGCGCTCACCATCCCGTTCGACACGCTCACCCCGGTCGAGGCCATGCATCCTCCGGCGTCAGTGCGCGTCCGCCCCGAACGGGTCGCCGTAATGGTCATTTG
This sequence comes from uncultured Acetobacteraceae bacterium, assembly GCA_964658655.1. Taxonomy (GTDB): domain Bacteria; phylum Acidobacteriota; class Terriglobia; order Terriglobales; family Acidobacteriaceae. The sequence goes on from CAZZZL010000002.1 coordinate 58,777, forward strand.
GCGTCAGCATCATCCAGGAGCCGGGCAGGTCCACCATCACGTCAAACCGGCTCAGGATGCTGCCGCTTACCACGCCGGCCAGTTGCGCACCCACGCCTCGCGGACTCGGCGGCGCCACGCTTGCCGGCACGTCCTTCAACACGTGTCCACCAAGCGAAAAGACTGCAATCCGTATCGGTTGCGAGGGCCTGCCCAGTTCCGGATGCGCCTTTAAAAATTCGCTCGTCAGCACCAGTCCCGACCCGGCCTGCCCCGTGTCCACCAGGAAAATACCATGCACCTGTTGGCCGCTTGCCGTTTGCAGAATCGCCTCGACAAACGGCAGCCCGTTGATGACCTTCAGGTGCACATGCACATCCGGCGTAGCGCAGCTTTGCAGCACGACGAGCGTCAGGGTCTGGTGGACGTAGTCGATGCGCGCTCCAAAATTCTCGAAAATGTCCGACCCGGCAATCCCAATCACCCTCTGACCTGTCTGTTTCGCGAAAGCCTCTACGCTGTAAACCATCGCCGGGCGATGGCTTACCTGCGCTCCGGCCAGCTTGAGCGTCGTGTCGGCAAGTTTCTCGCCGGAAGTGCCTCTACTGCCGAGCAGCCGGGCTGTTTCAGGACTCACAATGGTCGTAGTCGCGGCCGTATCGACCACGAAAAGTCCTGCTACCGCAGGCTTTCCCGGCGCGCCCTCGATGGACCCCTCGGCGAGCAGTACGCCGTTGATCACCTTCACCGCAACCGCCCGCTGGGTTGGCGGCTTGTACAGTTCGGCACCGGCCGGGCGCAGGAAAACGGCGCAAAGCAGGATTGGCAGTAAATATCTTCTCCCGGTCTTCGCCGTCGCCAATCCTCGCCCCATGTACGCACTATAGTTTCCGGGGCCGCGTGCCGTCTTGAGCACAGCAGTACAGGGCGCCGTGCCTGCAGGCTGGCAGGAGAATTTCGCGTGAAAAGCGGGCAGCGGTCCGGACACAGGCACCTGCCGCCGCGGCCAGTCAGGTCGATCAGGCTGGTACACTTGACTGTTGGCGCATCCGCGCATCCGACTACCTATGAGCACAACTTCATCGCTGCACATCACCACGGCTCCAGATTCGAACCCGGCTCCGGGAATGGCACCAGGCACAGTCCTGAACAAGGCTGCGCTGCGCATAGCGGACGACATCACCGACCTCGTCGGCTCGACCCCTATGCTGCGTCTCAAGCGGCTCACCGGGCCCGATGATGCCGACGTTTTTGCCAAGCTCGAGTTCCTGAATCCCGGCGGCAGTGTCAAAGACCGCGCCGCGCTCGGCATGATCCTCGACGCGGAGAAACGCGGCGTTCTCAAGGCCGGCATGACCATCCTTGAAGCCACAGCCGGCAATACCGGAGTCGGCCTGGCGCTCATCGGCGTCAATCGCGGCTACAAAGTAATCCTGTTCGTGCCGGAAGGCTACGCGGAAGAAAAATGTACGCTCATGCGCGGCTTTGGCGCGACCGTGATCCGCACTGCCGAAAAAGAAGGCATGGCAGGCGCGATCCGGCAGGCCAAAACACTCATGGAGACCACCGAAAACGCCTGGCCCGCCTTCCAGTTCGATAACCAGGCCAATCCGGATTTTCACGAAGCCACCACCGCCGCTGAGATCTGGGAGCAGATGGAAGGCGAAGTCGACGCATTCGTAGCTGGCGTCGGCACTGGCGGCACCTTCTCCGGCATTGCACAATTCTTCAAGAAGAAGAACTCTGCCATCCACACAGTCGCGGTTGAAACCGAGGGTTCCATCCTGCAGGGTGGCGCGCCCGGGCCGCATAAGGTCGAGGGCATCGGCGTCCACTTCATTCCCGGTACGTTTCATCGCGAGTTCGCCGACGAAATCATCATGGTGCACGATCCCGAAGCCTTTGCCATGGTGCGCGCGCTAGCCTCCAGGGAGGGCGTGCTGGCTGGCTCGAGTGCCGGCGCAATCGTACATGCTGCCTTCGTTCTCGCGCGGCGTCTCGGCCCCGGCAAACGCATCGCGACTATCATTCCCGACTCCGCCGAGCGCTACCTGTCGAAGGGCATTCTCGATAACCCGCGTTAGAAAATCCGATTGGAATCCATGACCAAAGAAAATCCTGAAGTATTTGCCGGCAAAGGCTTCTCCACGCGCGCCATCCACTCCGGACAATCGCCGGATGTCGAAACCGGCGCCGTCAATGTACCTATCTACCTCAGCTCGACCTACGTACAGGAGGAGATCGGTAAGCATAAAGGTTACGAATACTCGCGCGTATCCAATCCGACCCGCACGGCGCTTGAAGAGAACCTGGCCGCGCTCGAAGGCGGCACATCGGCTCACGTCTTTGGCAGCGGCATGGCGGCCATCTCAGCGCTCGTCACCATGCTCAAAACCGGCGACCACGTCATCTGCGGATCGAACGTATACGGCGGCACGCCGCGGCTTTTCAACCAGATCGTCGCGCACTACGGCATCGAATTCAGCTACGTCGATACCACTGACCCGGCCAATGTCAGCAAGGCGATGACGCCCACGACGAAGCTCGTGCACATCGAGACGCCCACCAATCCGATGATGCAGTTGACCGACATTCGTGCCGTCGCCGACATATGCAACCAGCATGGTATCGATTTATGCGTCGACAACACCTTCATGTCGCCCTATTTCCAGCGGCCCATCGAACACGGCGCCAGCATCGTCATGCATTCCACCACCAAGTTCCTCAACGGCCACAGTGATGGACTGGGCGGCGTGCTGGTCTGCACCAAACCCGAGCATGCCGAAAAATTTGCGTTCATTCAAAAGTGCACCGGCGGCATTCTTTCGCCCTTTGAAGCATGGCTGGTGCTGCGCGGTGTCAAGACGCTTGCCGTCCGTATGCGCCAGCATGACATCAGCGGCCGCATCATTGCCGACTGGCTCGATGCCGAATCGAAAATCGGCAAAGTCTTTTACCCGGGGTTGAAAACGCATCCTCAATACGAACTGGCGACGAAACAAATGAGCGGCTTCGGCTCACTCATCAGCTTCGAAACCGGATCGCTGCATAACGCCAATACACTGCTTAAAAACCTGCACGTTTGCACGCTGGGCGAGAGCCTGGGCGGCGTCGAAACGCTCATCTCGCATCCTGCATCGATGACGCATGCCGCACTCGGCGCAGAAGGCCGCGCGAAGATCGGCATCACCGATGGCCTGGTGCGCATCTCCGTCGGTATTGAAGATGTTGACGACATCCTCGCCGACCTCAAGCAGGCTGTCGCCAAACTGTAACTGCTACTGCGCTATATTCGCATCCAGGTTAACAGTGATGCTTATTTCCTGTTCACCCGACTCGGTCGCGATCGGCGCGGCCTGCTTCATGTCGCTTAACGCCCGAACCGCCATGGGCATCGGACGATAGACCATCGTCCCGTTTGGATCGACGGTGATCTCGTGGATTGAAGCGACATGCGTGCCGGCGGCCTTCGCGACTGCCTCCGCCTGCGCCAGCGCGGTCTTCGTCGCTTCAGTCGCCAGTTCGCGCCGCGCCGCTTCGGCTTCTTCTTCACGCGGCTGGAAGTTCACGCTCTCGAGCGTGTTGGCGCCGTGCGCAAGTGCATCGGTGATCAGCTGTGACACCCTGTCGACCGGCGCACGAAACGTAATATTTGTCCGCCCGCTGTAGCCCACAATCTGGTCCGGCCCGCCCTTGGGCGTATGCGTCTTCGGGTCGACGGACACCTGTTCAGTCGCAAGTCGGTCCGCATGCTGTGCTCGAAGATACGTCAGCAGCTGTTGTGATTTTTCCCCCAGCGCTTTCGATACGACGGCCACCGTCGGACCATCTGTCTGGATGGACACGCTCACATCCGCGACCGTGTTCGGCAGCCGTGTGTGCGCGGTCGCATGGGTGTGAATCAACGACAGTGGCACGCTCGATGTCTGCGCATCGGCATAGCTCCCAGCCAAACAGAGCATGACTGCAAGGGCAGCGCAGGAAACTTTAAGAGCGGCATAGTGATCGACGTTGCGCATGGGTTCTCCTGTTATCGGCCAACAGTCTTTGGACGTCCGAAATGCCCGAAGGCGATCCTAACTCTTTTTCCAACTTGCAGTTTGCATCTGATCTCCAGTAAAACTCACAATTCTGCTGCGAGCCATACATTGTCAGATTCGTTGGTTGAATAGATGAATTTTGATTTGCAGCCCGAAGTCGGCTAGCATGACGCGGTCGCTGCTCGCACGTCCTGCCGAGATTCTGCGGCCATTCCATTTTGGAGGAAACGCATGAAGAAACGCCTCACTTTCGCCCTGATGCTGCTTTGCGGCACCACCCTGTTCGCGCAGCGCCCGAATGGGAATCCGTGGAACTACGGCAGCGGCAATAATAACTGGGATAACTCATGGAACAACCGCCCGGCGCCCGGCCGCGGCGCCTGTTTTTTCACCAGCGCAGGCTTTCGCGGTAACAAATTCTGTGTGCGCGGCGGCGACCGTCTGCCCAGTCTGCCCGGCAACTTCGGCGACAACATCTCCTCCATCCAGGTCTACGGCCGCACCACGGTTCAAATCTTCAACGACCGCAATTTCAGTAACGGTTCGGAATCCGTGCGAGGCAGCGTACCGGACCTGCGCGCATATAAATTCCGCGGCGGCCACACCTGGAACAACCGCATTTCCTCCATCATCGTCCGCTGATCTTCGCTTCACGAGGACGAAAAATCGAGCCCCGGCGCATTGCCAAATCACACGCAATGCGCCGATGCTATCTGCATGCCTCGAACTGCTCGCCTTCTTCCATTCTGTTTTCTAATCACCCTTCTTCTCGCCCCATTCCTGCAAGGGCAGGCACCGGCTCCCCCGTCCCGTCCCACCAGCACGCCGTACAGCGGCGACCTCTCCATCTTTGAAACTCCCGGCCGCGATGACCGCCTGCAGATCCAGCACGTCATGGACCTGCTCGGCATCAAAAAAGGTTCAGATGTAGCCGACATCGGCGCCGGCTCCGGCTGGTTCACCGTGCGTGCTGCGCAGCGCGTCGGCAGCTCTGGAAAAGTCTTCGCGGAAGACATCAATCCCGACGCGATCGATTACATTGACAAGCGCGCGAAGAAGGCAAAGCTCGCGAATGTCCAGACCATTACCGGTACACCCGACGATCCAAAACTGCCGCCTGCTTCGATCGACGCCGTAATGTTCCTGAAGGTCTACCACGAGGTCGCGAATACGACGGCGCTGCTTGCAAATCTCAAACCCGCGCTCAAGCCCGGCGCGAAAATCGGCATCATCGACCGCAATGGCAGTGGCGCCGACCATGGCCTCATGCCGGATATCGTCAAGAAGGAAATGTCGGACGCAGGCTTTCATCTCGCCAGCAGCCACGACTTCACCAAGGCCGACGGCCAGGATTATTTCCTGATATTCGTCTTCGACGGCAAGTAGCCCCGTCAGGTCTGCTCACGCCTTGAAGTCGTCCAGTTCTTCACGATTGCGCTGGAAACGCGCAGGCGCGTTTCCAGCGGAATATGCCCGACTTGGTGATAAAACGCTGTGTGGACGACGCCATCCGCTGCTGCGGCTCCGGTCGTCGGCATTCGATGTCCTCAACATCTCCGCGAAGTACCTGTGCTCCGGCTGCCGACAGTTTGCTGGCAGATGCCTGCAAGCGTGCCAGCCCGGTCACCTGGTGGCCCGCGCCTGTCAACTCCTTCACCACTGAATACCGGATAAATCCTGTAGCCCCGGTCACAAATACCGGCATGGTTTTACCGCGCCTGGCCGGCGACAGGCTCAGAAACACCGACGATCCCCTTGCCGCCATCGCTTCGTCACTCGGCTACGAATCCGAAAGCGCATTCGGTAAGGCTTTCAAGCGCTTGATGGGCTGCTCGCCGCGCCGGTACAGCCGCGGACAAACGCAGGCCTCTTCCATCAAGAGCACCTCCTACAACCACGCAGACAGCCTCCAGACCGTCGCGGCGGATTGATCCCACGCACAGTATCTCCGTCACGCAGACAGCAGCCTCCACGGAATGATAGGATTCAGAGTTTTCTCCGCGGTCAACCCGCAAAGGCCTGAAACCTATGTCGTCGAGCACCCTGAATCCCTCTGAAACGCGCACTGGCCACTCCTTCAAACTCACAAGTGACCAGGAGCAGCTGCGCGACCTGATCCGCAAGTTTGCCGCGAAAGAAATCGCTCCGCATGTGATGGAGTGGGACGAGGCCAGCGAGTTTCCTGCCTCGGTCGTCAAGCAGCTCGGCGAGATGGGACTGATGGGCATCATCTTTCCCGAAGAGTACGGGGGCAGCGGTCTTGGCTACACCGATTACATGATGGCGGTCGAGGAATTGTCGGCTGTCGATGGCTCCGTCGGCATCATTGTCGCCTCGCACAATTCACTCTGTACCAACCACATCTTCCTCGCCGGCAATGAGCAGCAGAAGCGCAAGTATTTGCCGAAGCTGGCCAGCGGCGCGTGGCTGGGCGCATGGGGATTGACCGAATCCGGCTCGGGTTCCGACGCTGCCGGGGCGCGCACGTCCGCCGTCCGCCAGGGCGACAGTTGGGTGCTCAACGGCAACAAAATCTTCATCACCAACGGCCACTATGCGGACGTCGCCGTCGTCATTGCCGTCACAGATAAATCCGCCGGAACGCATGGCCTCTCTGCTTTCATCGTCGAGAAGGGCACCCCGGGCTTTCGCTCCGGCCGCAAGGAAAATAAGCTTGGCCTGCGTGCCAGCGATACCTCCGAACTGATCTTCGAAGACTGCGTGATTCCTGCCGAAAATCTGCTCGGCAAAGAGGGCGAGGGTTTCGTCGATTCGCTGCGCATCCTCGATGGCGGCCGCATCTCCATTGCAGCACTGGCCCTCGGCATCGCCCGCGGAGCCTATGATGCTGCGCTGAAGTACGTGAAAGAACGGCGTCAGTTTGGTAAGGCCATCGCGGATTTCCAGGGCATCCAGTGGAAGCTCGCCGACATGGCGACGCAGCTCGATGCCGCGCGTCTGCTCACCCTCCGCGCTGCATCCATGAAGGACGCCGGTGAGAAGACCACACTCGCCTCCGCCATGGCCAAGCTGCATGCGAGCGAAGTTGCCGTTCGCATCTGCGACGAAGCCGTGCAGCTGCATGGCGGGTACGGTTTCATCAAGGATTACCCCGTCGAGAAGTTCTACCGCGACGTCAAACTGTGCACCATCGGCGAAGGTACCAGCGAGATTCAACGCATGGTCATTGCACGCGAAATCCTCAAGCAGTCCTGAGCGCTGTTTAAGTGCGGCGCTTCAGGCGCTATCGTAGTGATGATGGGGAAAACAGGAGCGCTGGCCGAGATAGATTTAGTGCATCAACTGCTGCAGCGCCTCATGCGCCGCGAGCCGCGTGCGCTGGCGCGGGCGATTTCGCTCATCGAAGATGACGCGTCGCAGGCCCGAGCACTTCTCTCCGCCTGCTTTCCGCATACAGGCCGCGCCCTGCATATCGGCGTCACCGGTTCGCCCGGGGCAGGTAAAAGTTCGCTTGTCGATCAGCTCGCACACCACTACCTGCAGCATGCCGGCAACGTCGGCGTGCTTGCCGTCGACCCCTCCAGCCCCTATACCGGCGGCGCATTGCTCGGCGATCGCATCCGCATGCAGGAGCATCACGCAAATCCCAACTTCTACCTGCGCAGCATGGCGACACGCGGCGCACTCGGCGGCCTCGCACACAAGACCGCCGATGCCGCTTCCATTCTCGACGCGGCCGGCTTTGACCGCGTACTCATCGAGACCGTCGGCGTAGGCCAGGATGAAATGGACGTCGTGCGACTCGCGGATATCACGCTCGTCGTGCTCGTGCCCGGCATGGGTGACGACGTGCAAAGCATCAAGGCCGGCATCATGGAAATCGCCGACATCTTCGTCATCAACAAGGGCGACCGCGAAGGAGCAGACCGTCTCGAAGCCGAGGTGCGCGCCATGCAGTCGCATGCAGCAGAGCATGGCGAATGGATTCCGCCCATCGTGCGTACCGTTGCCGCAGGCGCAGATGGCCCAAGCGGCATCCCCGCGCTCGTTGCTGCCATCGAAAGCATGCATGCATGGCTTCAGCAGGACGAGCGTCTGACACTGCGCAGGCGCGTGCAATGGCAGCAGCGGTTTGCCCAGATGGTGCGTGAGCAGGTGCTGCAGGCAGCCCGGCTTCACGGCCTTGGCGAAGAGCAGATTGCCCGGCATGCCTCTTCCATCGTCGCCCGCATGGAAGACCCTTTTAAAATCGTGCCTGACATAGTTTCAAATTTAATACAGGGAACAATCTGACGAGGATTCATCATGGAAACTGGCTCCAATTCGAAAATTGACCACCTAGGTATCGCCGTAACTTCGATCGCCGAAGCCCGCGGTTTTTACGAGGCGCTCGGTCTGAGCGTTGTGCAGGAAGAGACCATCGAACCGGAAGGTGTGAAGACCGCCATGATCCCGGTAGGCGAAAGCCGCATCGAATTGCTCGAAGCCCTGTCTCCCGATACACCCGTTGGCAAATTTCTCGCGAAGCGCGGCCCCGGTCTGCATCACGTCGCCCTGCATGTGAATGACATTTCGTCCGCGTTCGAAGAGATGAAAGCCCGCGGGCTCAAGGTGCTGTCGGATGATATACAGATCGGCGCCGGAGGCCATCTGTACTTCTTCATTCATCCGTCGAGTGCGGGCGGCGTCCTGACGGAAATCTGCCAGGACTCGATCAGCAATGTCTGAGCTGTTGCTTGGTATCGACACCAGTGGCAGTGAAGGTTCGATAGCGATTGGCCAAGTCGATGCAAATGGCGACGTGACGCAACTCCAGCACAGTACGCTGAGCGGCCGCCACTATGCGGACGACGTAGTCCCGCAGCTTAAACTGCTCTTCGCGCAGGCGCACCTGGCGCTCGCGAATGTCAGCGCCATCGTCGTCGTCAATGGTCCCGGCAGCTTCACCGGCCTGCGAGCCGGCATCGGCGCCGCGAAAGCACTCGCGGAAGTCGGCAGCCTCCCGCTGATTGCCGTTTCCCGTCTCGCGCTCCTCGCCGCGACAAACGCGCAGGAAGAAGCCTCTACAATTGAAACCGTGGCTGTATTAGATGCCGGGCGCGGCGAATACTACATGCGGCTGCCCTCTGGCGGAGAGTCACTCGCCTCTGCCGACGATGTCATCAGAGCAGCCGGGTCGACACATATCCGCACTACCGATGTAAAGGTGAAAGAGCAACTGGCCAGCCTTCCCGTCGAACTCGTCGCGCCACCATCGGCATTCGACGCCATCCGCCTGGCCGTCCCTCGTTTTCTCGCCGGCGCATTCGATGACGTCGCTACGCTCGATGCCAATTACGTGCGCCGCCCCTACGCAAATTTTGCAGGCCCGGTGTGACGCTGAACCTCGAAGCATCTGAGGTTCGCCCGATGACCCAAGCCGATCTTGCCGCCGTCCTCGCGCTCACCCGCCTGGTCCCCGAAGCACCCTGGTGGAGCGAGGCGCACGTTGCTGAAATCGTCCAGCCCGGGCCTGAAAGCGGTCCGCACTTCCGGCGCGGCTGGGTCTGCGTCGTCAATGAAAAGCCGGTCGGCTTCATCGTTCTGCAGGCCCTCCGCTTACCCGTTGCCGACGACCCTGCGATCGAGTGTGAAGTTGAGTCGATTGTTGTCGCGCCCGAATTCCGGGGCAGAGGATTTGGCCGCTCCTTGCTGATGCAGGCACTCGACTGGAGCCGTCAATGCCCGGCCGTGCTCGTCCATCTCGAAGTGCGCAGCCGGAACGAGCGCGCCATCCGGCTCTACCAGGGCGCGGGCTTTGTTCCCACCGGCACGCGCCCAAACTACTACCACTCTCCGGCAGATGACGCCGTTCTCATGACGCTGCACCTCGGAAAGAGCTAGACATCCTTTGCGCTTTCCGGTTTTGCCGCGGACATTCGTTGCCCAGGCTGGCTCCTCCACGAAAGCAGCATGCCTGCCCAACATGAATTTGGAGCGTTGGCCTTTATAATGAGCAGGGAAGACTTATGGTTCGTGACGGATATTATTACGGTTTTGGTTTGCTGCTTGCCGCGGTTGTTGTCCGCATCTTCACTGCCGGCCATCTGCTGAGCCCGGTCCTGGTAGCCATTCCAGTACTGCTGGCGATCTTCTTTCTGTGGTTCTTTCGCGATCCTGAACGGATCATCCCCCAGGGGCCGGGCGTCATCGTTTCACCCGCCGATGGCAAGGTCACCGAAATCATCAGCATCATGACGCCGAAAGGCGCTCGCACCCGTATCAGCGTCTTCCTGAATGTCTTCAACGTGCATGTAAACCGCTCCCCCATCGAGGGAATCCTGAGCGAAGTCACCTACAAAAAGGGTGAGTATCTCAACGCCATGAATCCCGCTTCGGCTGCACGGAATGAGCAGAACCTGGTCGTTGTCGAAGGCGAGCGCGCCACCGTCGAGTTCAAGCAGATAGCCGGCCTTCTCGCCCGCCGCATCGTTTTCAACTACAAGGCCGGTGATCGCGTGGAACGCGGCCAGCGCGTAGGCCTCATCAAGTTTGGTTCGCGCGTGGATATTGTTCTGCCTGCGGATGCTGCAGTCCGCGTCAAGCTGGGCGATAAGGTTATGGGCGGCGCAAGCATCCTGGCCGATCTGGCGCCCGTACACGCTGAATCCATGATGAACCGCCCTGGGATGTCGTCTCCATTTCTGGAGCCACGCGGTTGAACGTGTCGTTGAACGCACCGCAGCCTGCGCCGCTGCCACCGGCCGCGCAGCCTCTGGGCTTTCCCGAACGCGCAACATCGGAACCACCTTCGCCGAAGTCACCGCGCGACTGGAGCAAGCGTCGTCGCCGCGGCATGTTCGTCCTGCCATCCCTGTTCACCGCCGGCAATATCGCCGCCGGCTACTACGCCATCACACAGAGCCTGCAGGGCTCCGCCCTCGAGCCCCAGCATTTCAATTTCGCTGCCATCGCCATCCTTTTTGCTATCCCCTTTGACGCGCTGGACGGCCGCATCGCCCGCATGACCAACACCACCAGCGATTTCGGCAAGGAGCTGGATTCGCTTGCGGACGTCATCACCTTCGGCGTTGCGCCCAGCATCCTCGCCTTCGCCTGGGGCTTCCGCATGCTGCCCGTCACCATGGACCACATGCTGCGACAGAAGCTGATCGAAGGCGGCGGCTTCCTCTGCTTCCTGTTCCTCATCTGCGGTGCCAGCCGGCTTGCCCGCTTCAATATTTCGAATGATCCGCTGCCCAAAAATCCGGGCCGGCCCGATCGCAAATACTTTGTCGGCATGCCGATTCCGGCCGCCGCCGGACTGCTTGCGGCCGTCGTCCACCTGGTCCATGGCAACCCCGTGCCCAACACCTGGCTCGCCGTCGCCTGGATGGTCGTCGTCGGTCTCGCAGGCTTCCTCATGGTCAGTACCTGGCGCTTCTGGAGTGGCAAGGAGATCAACTTCGCCGGTCGCCGTCCCTTCCAGCTCATCGTCCTGCTGTCGGTCTTCATCTACGCCCTGGTCGGCTTCTCGGAAATATTGCTTTTCGTCCTCTGGTTCGGCTACATGTTCTCCGGCATCGGCGCCCGCTTCGCTTATTCGTTGCAGCGTCGGAAGCGCAGGCAGCGCGAGCAGCCGATCGCTTAGCCGTGATGGAAGTGGAAGACATTGCCATCCAGATCCTCAATGGTAAATTGACGTATCCCCCAGGGCTTATCTTCCAGGGGATCCACGATGCTCGCGCCTAGGTCTTTCAGCTCCTGGTACGTTGTGTCGATATGTTCGGCAAACACCCAGTGAACCGCAGGTTCGAACGGCTGCGTTCGCTTCCGAAAGAAGATTGCGGTCTTGTCGAGCGACACGGCCCCGATCTCCTTGCCTGGTTCGAGCCACGCAATCTCGAAGCCAAGTATGTCTCTGTAATACTGCTGCGCGCGTTCTACATCGGCGACCGGTAGCTCCGGCACGGGTTGGCCGATTGAAATCATTGGCTTTCTCGTAGTCATAGCGACTCCTTATGTAGCAAAACTGCCGCTTCCTCAAATCATGTTACGTGCTCGAGAATGCGCGATACACGCCCCCATGCAAGGCCCCTGCCGTACACTGGTTCTTCACGCCCGCACGCGCATTTTGCCTGCAGGTGGCATCACACATCCAGATCGAGAGTCCATGTCCAATTTACGTATCGCCATTGTGGGAGCTGCGTCACTGCGCGGCAAGGAACTGAACGAAGTGCTCGGCGAGTCGCCCCTTGCCACTGCTGAATTTGCGCTGATGGATGACGAGGAAGCACTGGGCAAGCTCGAATCGATCGCTGAAGAAGTCACCTTCATCCAGCCCATCACCTCCTCTTCGTTCGAGAAGGCGGACTTTACTTTTTTCGCCGCCGATGAAGACGTGACACTCCGCCGCTGGCAGAGTGCACAGGCTGCCGGGTCCAGCATCATTGACATGTCCTGCGCGCTTGAAGGCGAGCCCGGCGTCATGGTCCGCGCACCCTGGGTCCGCACCGCCATCGGCGAGCATGATGACGACGGCGACACCGTCGACCCCTCCGCCCCCGACCTTAAAACGCCAGCCATCGTTCCGGCGCATCCCGTCGCACTCGTACTGGGGCTCGTCTTTGCCGGGCTCAAAGGACTGGGTGCCGTCCGTTCAGCCTGGGCAACAGTCCTCGAACCGGCGTCTGAATACGGTCGTGCTGCCATGGACGAGCTGCACCAGCAGACCGTAGCCCTGCTTTCCTTCCAGCCGCTCCCCAAGGTTACCTATGACACCCAGGTTGCCTTCAACGTGACACCGGTCGGCGGCGACGACGCCAAGATCAATCTCGCGACTACCGAGGCCCGCATCCGCCGCCACTATGCCCTGATCTCGGCCGGACGCCTGCCCGAAGTCTCCGTGCAACTGGTGCATGTGCCCGTCTTCCACGGCCACACCATTTCCCTCGGCCTCGAATTCGAAAAGCCCGTCATCATTGAGCACCTGCAGGCCGCTCTGACCAGCGACCACATCGAAGTCGCCATTACCGATGCCGACGCGCCCTCGAATCTCGCCGCCGCAGGCCAGGAGGAGATCCTTTTGCGCATCCGTCCCGCCGTCGATGCAGTCGGCGCAGCTCGGCGTTTCTGGCTCTGGATCGCCACCGACAACCTGAAGCTGGCCGCCTACAACGCAGTCGCCTGCGCCCTCGAGCTGAAGAAACTCCGTCCGCAGGGAAGCGTCCAGTAAGCCCAGGCGAAAACATCGCATCTTCAGCGAAAGCCGCAGGACCTGCGTTTCCTGATTCAGTCACAAGCAAGAAAAAGGCCTCCCGCACAACGCTGTGCGGGAGGCCTTTCTTACAGACTACGAGTTACTTGATGGTGCCGTTCAGACCGCTCGGGAAGAAGCCCGTGTTGCTGCTGGCTGTCCCTCCGGCATAGACGATGCTCAGCACCTGGCTGGTCGTGCGAGAGTACACCAGGCTGTTCTTATCGCAATCGACAATTGTCGACGACGGTCCGACCGAAGTCGTTACCACGCCCAGACCCACGTCATCGCTGCCGGTGCCGTCAAGCTTCGCCCGGGCAGCAGCGATCTTCGAGGCGAGGGCATTGATACCCATGGATGGGTTCGCCGCATCGAGTCCGAACAGCGTGGTACGGACCAGGCCTGCATGGTACGCCTCGACTGCCTGGATGCCGGCTGCTGCATCGAGGTTCGAAGGTGTGGTGATCAGCGGTGCCGCGCCAGAGTAAGCCGTGACGCCAACGTCCTCGAAAATGAACGCGCCGAGCAGGAAGTAGATCGGGTTCGCGAACGGATCAAAGGTGCTGACGCCCAGGCCTGCTGCAACTGCCAGTCCGTTGAAGCTGTTGTACAGATCGATATTCGGCATCGCCACTGCGCTCGATCCCAGCGCCGTGCTGATGAAGTTGACGTGGTTACGCTCTTCCTTGGCCGTCTCCATCGCGTACGCCTGGATCGTCGTGTACGTTCCCCACGGAACCAGGCAGGCTGAAGGGCCGCCCGGCTTGGTCGTGACTGTACCGGCTGTGCCGCCGCCGCCCGTGATGCTGACCGGCGTCGAGTACTTGTCGATCGTCGTACCCGCTGTCGCGAGTGTGTAGAACTGCGCTTCCAGGTATTCCAGGTTGAGCGCAAAGTTCAGGATATCTGCATCCGTCACTGTCTGCGCTTCTGCCGGGGTGGCAAACTTCGAGAGGACGAGTCCCGCAATCGCGGAGCCCGCAATCGTCATCATCTTGCGACGACTTGAGGCGATAATATTGTCCAGGCGCTGTGTTTCGGTCAGGCCCTGGTTCTTTTCAAGAGTTTCCATTGTCATCCGTCCTTATGCCGATGCCGCGACTGTCGTGTTGAGCGTGCCGTTCATGCCCTTCGGGAAGAAGCCGCCACTGGATATACCGGCGCCCGCCGTTGCATACACAATGTTCAGCACCTCACTGTAGGTACGGGAGTAGCCGATGGAGTTGGTCGGATCCGCGGCCACGATGCTTGACGTGCTAAGCGTCGTTTCCTTGCCACCACCCAGCGCTGCACGCACGCCAGAGATAGCATTGGCTGCACTCAGATAGGTCTGGCTGGCACCCGAGACAGCAGCCATGCCGGCAATGAGTGCACGAACTTCTCCAGCGTGATACGCCTCGACCGCGTGGATCAGCACAGCTGCGCCCAGGATCGTCTTGCTGGTCAGCAGACCGGCTGCACCGTGATATGCCGTTACGCCCACATCCTCAAATGCAAAGGCCCCGACCAGGAAGCTCATCGGATCGGCAAACGGGTTAAACGTCTGGCCGATCTTGGCAGCCTGTGCCACTGCGTTGAAAGCATTAGTGAAATCAATCTCAGGCCGATCCACCGGTGTTCCGCCATTCGAGGTAATCGCCGACCGAAGGAAAATCACGTGGTTCAGTTCTTCCTGCGCAATCTCGTTGGCATATTCCTGCAGCACCGTCTGACCTGCAAACGAAACCTGTGTACCTCCTGTAACTGCCCCGGGATTGCTGCCGACGTTGGCAGACGGAATCCCTGAACCCGTCGCGGCACGAAGATAAAATTCCGCTTCGAGGTACTCCAGGTTGAGTGCGAAATTCAGGATGTCGTTGTCCGTTACACCGGCAGCCGTCGTCGTTGTGACCGGCGCCGTCGTAACTGGGGTTGTGGTACTGCTGCTGCCGCAACCGACCACGACCGCGGATGCTCCAGCAGCGCCAATCCCTGCCAGGAATGTGCGCCTGGAGGGTGCCGCTTTGAGTAATTCTTTTAGCTTGTCCACAATGAAAGCCTTTCCAGGTAAAAAATGAAACTGAAACTTGCCACTCAGTCTCTAGTTACGCTCCGCGTCAGCAATCGGATGTAGGGGTAATCAAAAAAGGGTACGGAAGTCAGTGAATCACGGCGATCCATTCCCCCTGTACTCTTGGCTGCGTTTGGAAGATGGCGCCGCCCTCAGCCCGGTTGCCGCAGAACTCCGGCAACCAACTACAACTTGTTGGTGACATAGCGCCGTTACAATGGAAAATATGCCCCGAGGAAAAAAACAGGTCTACGGCAAGGGCGAGCTGCACTTCATCACCTGCACGTTTTTCCGGCAGCAGCCAAAGCTTGCCGCCGAGAAGCATCGCGACCTGTTCGCGCAGCTGCTTGAAGAACTTCGCATCAAGTTCCGCTTCAACGTCGTCGGCTACGTGGCGATGCCGACCAACTTCCACCTGCTCATGTCCGAGCCGGGCATCGACACGGCAGACAATTCCATCCAGATGTTAAGGCAACGTTACGGCCGCCGTTACAATACCTCGGCCCGCGTCGACGACCAGGTGTGGGAGACGCGCTACAGCGATCTGCATGTCTTCGACGCCGACCACATCCGCGCCCGCCTCAACTTCATGCACCAGGCGCCGGTCAAAGCCGGCCTCGTCGAAACCGCGACCGATTGGGAGTGGAGCAGCGCCCGCCGTTATGCCGGCCTGCCCGAAGGTGTCGTCACCATCGAACCCGCCGTGGACGTGATGTCCTTACCGCCTGAACAGGCGAATGCCAGCCAATAAAAAGAGGGACCCATGTGAGTCCCTCTGTCTTCTTATCAGCCATTCAACACCGGCCAATTGAATTACGCAGTCGCCAGTTCCTTGGCTTCTTCTGCAAACGGTGCGATGTAGGTCTGAACGTCGACCTTGCCCTGCGTCACATCATTGGTGTCGCCGGCCAGGATGATCTTCACATCCGTGATGCCGATGAAGCCGAAAATCTGCTTCAGGTATTCGCTCTCGCGGTCGTAGGCGGCAAACGGCTTGCCCGGCAGATAGTTGCTGCCGCTTGCAATAGCTACGGTTACTTTTCTGCCGCCGGCCAGGCCGTCGATTCCCGCTGCACTCGGCTTGAAGGTCTTACCG
This sequence comes from uncultured Acetobacteraceae bacterium, assembly GCA_964658655.1. GTDB lineage: Bacteria > Acidobacteriota > Terriglobia > Terriglobales > Acidobacteriaceae. The sequence continues at coordinate 75,138 of CAZZZL010000002.1, forward strand.
ATGCGAACGATGTGGTCGATCCACGCCTTCAGGACAGCAGGCGTGCTGAAGTTGTACATCGGTGTGCCGATAATCACCTGGTCCGCAGACAGCAGCTCGGCAATCAGTGTGTCGGAAATCGCGAGGGCCTTCTTGTGTGCGTCGTTGTGCTGCTCAGGCGCGGTATAGGCGCCCGCAATCCAGTCCAGATCGACAAAAGTCAGGTTCGAGGTTGTCAGGTCGCGATAGATAACTTTTCCGCCCGGGTTCGCCTGTTTCCATGCGTCCGCAAAAGCTGCGCTGACCTTGCGAGAGATCGAATAGTCACCGCGAGGACTCGCGTCAATGTGTAGAAGTGTCGGCATATCTCATCTCCTTGGCAGGGCTCCGATGCGGGCCCGTCTGCCCTCTCATCAAGATGACCGACCACCAGCCAAAGATGCGGAGCTGTCTGTGAATAACTGATTTAATCGCGCAACGGTTCAGGGCGTAAAGATGACCCGGCAACCGGTCCAGGCGCTTTCCATCGCCGCCTCGAGCGCCGCCATCACCAGCACCGCGTCGCCGGCCGGCACAGGATTCGCGCCTGCACCGCGGATCGCGTCGCGCACTCCGTCGTAAAACTTCTCGTAGCACCCCAGCTGGTTTGGTACCTTTTCCGGCGCATTGCTGGTCGCGGCAGTGCCCGGCACATTAGACGCTGCCCCGTTGAACAACAGGCCGTCTTCTGCATCGACACCCCAACCCGGATCGCCCGGCTTCATGCCGCGCAGCAGCTGTGCCTCCTGCTGATCAAGCCCGCGTTTGAGCCAGCTGGCCCTGTTCCCATGCACTATGAAGCGTGACGAGCCTCCAGACGCCAGCAGGCTGGCATGCAGCGTCACCTGCAGGGCCGTGGCACGATTGCCAGCAGCCGCTCCATATCCGAGCACCACATGCGCGTAGTCGTCCGACAGGCCGCCCTCACGCTGCGTCTGGATGCTGGCCTGGATCGTCTCCGGTGGCCCGAACAAGACCAGTGCCTGGTCCAGCAGGTGCGGCCCCAGGTCATACCAGAGTCCGGCGCCCTCGCCCGCACCCTCGCGCCATCGGGGGCGGACTGTTGGCCGGTAGCGGTCGAAATGCGATTCGAAATAATTGACCGGCCCCAGCCTGTCATCGGCAATGAGCTGTTTCAGCGTCAGAAAATCGCCATCCCACCGCCGATCATGAAAGACCGACAGCACCCGATTTTTCGCCGTTGCCAGCGTCTCGAGATCACGCGCCTGCTGCGTCGTGATCGTGAACGGCTTGTCGCAGACCACGTGCCTGCCTGCTTCGAGCGCGAGTGTGCACAGCGGCACATGGCTGGTATTCGGCGAAGCGACGACCACCAGGTCGACCGCAGCATCGTGGATGGCCTCTTCCGGGGTCGCAGCCACCCGCACTTCAGGGTAGCGCGCATGCACTTTGTCCGGCTTGGTCGAAGAAACGACAGCCAGGTCGAGCCCATCCGTCGCCGTAATCAGGGGCGCATGAAACGTCTCGCCAACATAGCCATAACCAATCAGCGCAACACGAATGGGAGCATTAGGCATTCCTTCCATTCTGCCTCAAGTGCGCAGCCATCGTAAAAACCTTGTCATCTCGACCAAAGCGAAGCCCCAACCTTGTCATCTCGACGGAAGCGAAGCGTAGTGGAGAGATCTGCGTCTTGCCGCCAGACCATGAACAACCGCGCCGCTATGAACTCGTAACAGGCAAAGCGTCTTTTTCCGCAGCCCGCAGCGCCAGTCCCCGCGCCACCGACGTGAACTCATTGCCAGTCACCACCCGCTCTGCACCAAAGCGCGTTTCGAAAATTCTCCGCACCGCCGGTACGAAGGACGTGCCGCCAGTAAGGAAGACGCGATCGACTGCGCCGGCAGCGACGCCGCTGTCCTTGAGCAATCCATCGACGGAACTCTCGATGGCCGCGAGCTCCTCCGCAATCCAGCTCTCGAAGTCACGACGCGCCACGTGCGCACGAATATCCAGCGTGCCATCCCTGAAGCGGAACTCTGCGTTTTCTGCAGACGACAGGTCGACCTTCACGCGGCCCACCGCACGATGCAGCTGGTAGCCCAGATCCTCGTCGATGAGCGTCCGCAATGCTTCGATCTTCTCCGGCTCAAACGCACGCAATTGCGCGCCATTCAGCATCTCGACCACCGCACGCGTGCGCAGAAAGGAAAGATGATGCCAGTGCTCAAGTTTTACGTACACCCAGTTCGGCACCGCCGGCAGCGTCTTGCCGAGCGCCTGCTCCATGGTGCCCAGGCCAAGCTGTGGTGACACCAGTTTGCGGACGATCTTCGCATCGAACGCATCCCCCGCCAGTCCCACCCCGCTGTTGCCCAGCAGGTCGCCCGCACTGCGCCCGCGCCTGCGCACACCGGGCCCCACCCGCAGCAGCGAGAAGTCGCTGGTGCCTCCGCCGAAGTCACCAATCAGAATCAGCTCATCATGGTCGAGCGTCGATTCATAGTGATAGGCCGCGCCCACCGGCTCCATCTGGAATTCAATGTCTTCGAAGCCCGCATGGATAAAAGCCTCGCGCAGCCGGCCCTCTGCAAACGCGTCGTCCTCGGCATTCTCTGCGCCGACAAATCTTACCGGCCTTCCCACCACAGCGCTGCGAACCGGAAAACCAAACGCTTTATCCGCATGCTGCCGCAGATCTCCCAGGATGCGCGCGATGAGTGTCTCAAGTGTGTGACGGCGGCCAAAGATCTCAGTTCCCGTAAGCGTGCGGCTGGTCAGCCATGACTTTAGCGATTGGATCAACCGTCCCGGCTGGTCCGCATGCAGATACGCTTCGATCGCGTCCGGCCCCGTGCTTGAGTGCAGCCGTGACTTCGCGCCCTCCTTCAACTGCTGCAGGAACAGTAAAGAGCGATACGATTCCGTCAGCCCTGCAGGCGCGGCATAATGTACCAGCTGCACCTCTGTATCGGCTGCATCGGTTGCCAACGCGACAGAACTATTGGTAGTGCCAAAATCAATACCGACGGCACGATGGGAAGAGTAGCTTGAGGACATGTCACTTTCTTAGACGCGCGGGTGGCCGCCGGGTCGCTTGTTTGTTGTTTTTCGTTTGCGCTGCGTTTCTGTGCCTCTGGCTGCTCTCCCGGTAACGCGAGGCAGAAGACTGATCGCATTCTCCAGCACAAAGCGCGAGAAGGCCCCCGCATTGCCCGTCGGCACAGGACCCGTGGGAAACGCAATAGAAAGCATCCGCGCCAGCTTCAGGCCGCGCACGTGCGCAATGCGAAGTGTGCCCAGCGTCAGTTGATTCCGCACCGCCCACCGCGACACGAACGCTGCCCCCAGCCCCGCTTCAACGGCACTCAACAGGCCCTCTGTGGAATCGAGCGTGAGCGCCAGCTTGAGTTCCTTGATCTTCAACCCCGCTGCTTCGAGAGCCGCTTCCACCACGCGCCGCGAGCCCGAGCCATGTTCGCGCGTCACCAGCGGAGCACCGGCCAATTCCTCAACAGTGATCTCGCCGTCTGCCCAGGGATCGCCGGCGGGCACCACCAGCACCATGTGATCTTCAAGAAACGGTTCAGTGCGAATATCCCCGCGCATCGTCGGACCCTCGATCAGGGCAACATCGATCTTGCGTTCTGCGAGAGCCTCCAGCACTTCCTCCGTGTTGCCTCCAAGAGCAGTGATCTGCGTGCGTGGATGCTCGCGAAGAAATCCCGCGATCAGGTTTGGTAACAGATACTGTCCGATTGTCTGTGATGCGCCGATCGCCAGCGTACCCGCCGTCTGGTCAGATGCCGCAGCCAGCGCCTGCATCGCTTCTTCTGCAAGCAGGTGCAGCTTGTCCGCGTACTCGAGCAGGCGAACGCCATGCGGTGTAAGCACAACCCGCCCGCCTGCTCGATCGAACAGTGCCACACCTACCTCTTCTTCCAGCGCCTTGATCTGGCCGGTAATGGCCGGTTGCGTCACGCGCAGTTCTTCCGCAGCCCGTCGAAAGTTCAACTGTCGCGCGACGATGCGAAAGACTCTTAGCCTGAAATTCTCGATACTGGCTGGCATAGTAAGCCTTCAGCATATCCTGCCGTGACAATCTAGCTGCGCATCTCGCGTCGATAAGCGTTGCGAATGGCCCATCAGAACTTGCGTTTAGACCTGGCGCCAATCGGCTGCAATCCTGAACAGGATGAAATCCGGCGCAATCTTTTTTCTCGGCATCATTCTCGCTGCGAGTGGCATCGCCTCTGCACCAGTCGCCCTCGTCGGCGGTCTCGTTTTCGGCCTGTTGACAGACGAACATTCGTTCGCCGCGGAGAGCCGCATGCTTTCGCGCTTCCTGCTCCAGGCTTCGGTCGTCGGTCTTGGTTTCGGCATGAACCTGGCGCAGGTCATGCATGCCGGCCGCAGCGGTTTTCTCTACACCGCGATCAGCATCGCTACCGCAACCATCCTCGGGCTCCTGCTGGGACACCTGCTCCACGTTGCCAGAAAAGCTTCATTTCTCATCACCATGGGCACAGCCATTTGCGGCGGCAGCGCCATCGCTGCACTCTCTCCAGTCATCGAGGCAGATGACAACGCGATCGCCGTGTCGATGGGTACAGTCTTCGCGCTGAACTCCGCCGCACTCCTGCTGTTACCGTTCATCGGCCACCGGTGCCACCTGTCGCAGGAGCAGTTCGGACTATGGGCGGCACTCGCGATTCACGACACCAGTTCCGTCGTCGGCGCTGCGTCGAAGTATGGCCTTCAGGCACTCGCCATCGGCACTACGGTGAAACTTGCACGCGCTTTGTGGATAGTCCCCATCAGTTTCGCCACAGCGTTCTTCATCAAGAGCAGGGCACGCATCAGCTTCCCCTGGTTCATCCTTCTTTTCATCCTCGCAGCCGTCATCAACAGCTATCTGCCGCAGGGCCATGCACTGTATGCAGTACTGAACAGGCTTGGAAAAACCGGTCTCGTCGTCACACTTTTTCTTATCGGTACCGGCCTGTCGCGGCGCACGCTCAGCCAGGTTGGCCTTCGTCCCATGCTGCAGGGCGTAGGTCTGTGGATAGTCATCGGCACAGCATCGCTGCTCGCCATCCGCGCCGGCTGGATTGCCCTCTAGCTCTAACCTGCATCCAAGTCGCTATAAGCGCACGTTGCTACGAATCAGTTTGAAAAAGAAGGGAAATTAATATGAGCACTACCGAAGAGAACGTGAAAGCGCAGCAGGGCTTTGGCGAAGCCGTCAACAAGGGCAAGCTCGAAGACATTCGTAAATATGTAGCGGACAACCTGATGGACCACGACCCTGCACCGAACCAGGGACCAGGCGCACAGGGTCTGATCGATTTCTTTACAGAGTTTCGCACCGCTTTTCCTGATCTCAACGTTGAAGTCGAGCACCTCGTCACGGATGCTGATAACGTTGCCTTCGCCTACACCGTCACCGGTACACACAAGGGTCCGCTGATGGGCATTCCCGCCACCGGGAAAAAGATCAAAGCCCGCGGATTGCAAATTGGGCGCTTCGAACAGGGTAAGCTCGTAGAGCGCTGGGGCTCATCAGACCAGTTCGGCATCCTGCAGCAGATCGGCGCGCAGATCAAGGCCCCGGCGCAGGCTGCGTAGTATTTGAGTAACAAAAAGCCCCGCTTGTCAAGGCGGGGCTTTTCATTGTGAAAGCGTTTCGCGGAGATTCGCGAGCGACCTCTTCTGCTGCCCGTCTGCACTGAAGTTCGACGGATCGAGCCACTCCTCAAACGCCTGTTTGCAGCGCGGCCATTCTGTGTCAAGCATGGCAAACCACGCTGTATCGCGGCTGGCTCCCTTGATAATCATGTGCTGCCGGAAAATACCTTCAAAACTGAAACCGAGCCGCAGCGCCGCGCTGCGGCTCGGTGCATTCAACGCATTGCATTTCCACTCGTAGCGTCGATAGCCAAGCTCTTCAAACGCGTGCTTCGCCATCAGGTACATCGCCTCGGTTGCATGCGGCGTTCTCTGCAGCAGCGGGCTGAACAGGATGTTGCCGACTTCAATCACACGGTGCCCAGGCTCTATGCGCAGATAGGACGCCACGCCCACGGCACCCTGCGTATCGTTATCGAGGATCGTAAAGAAAAATGGATCGGCCTTCGCCGCCTTTCCCTGCAGACTTGCAACCAGCGCAGCTTCATCCGCAGGCGGAGCGTCGAAAAGATAATCGTAGAGTTCGTCATGCCCTTGCACAGCTTTGAAAAGTGGCCCCGCATCGCGCTCCGCATCGATCTTCATGAGTGTCACGAGTCGTCCTTTCAAAGTGACTGCAGATGGCAAGGCGGCCGGCGTCGTGAGTCGTCGATCCGGTAACGACACTCAGCACCGCTCCTTGTAGCTTCCGTATTGCGCCAGGATGAACTGGTCGGTCATGCCGGCAATATAATCGGCGACCGTGCGTGCTACACCATCGATCGCGAGATCTGCCGCACAACTTGAAGGCAGCAGCGAAGGCTTTGCCACCCAGCAATGGAAGAGCGCCTCGATTACACCCTCCGCCTCCACATGCGCAGCCTCCAGATCTTCGCTTTGATACAGATGCTGATACAGATATTTCTTGGCCGCGGCGCGCTCCGTTTCCATCGCACTGCTGAAGCCCGCCAACCTTCCCGGCGCGTTGCGAATATCAGCCAGCGACTGGATGCGCGCAGCATCCAGCTGCCGCGTCGTCGTCGTGATCAGGTCGTCGACCAGTGCTCCCAGTATCCGCTTCAGCGTCTCGTTCACCAGCAGCTGTTCTGTCGCAGCGGGGAATTGCGTCTGCATCGCCGCGTAGAACCGCTCGAAGAGCGGCAGATTGCCTCGCACATGCTGAACCGTGAGAATGCCTGATTCAAAACCGTCATCGAGGTCCGCAGTAATGTAAGCGATCTCGTCGGCCCAGTCGATTAGTTGCGCCTCCAGCGGAGGTCGCTGATCCAGTAGATATTCGGCCAGTTCAGGATGCTTCGCTGCCGGGTAATCGCGTGAATGTTTGATGATGCCTTCACGCACCGCAAGCGTCAGGTTCAGTCCGCGAAACGCCGCATAGCGCTGCTCGAAAAATTCCACGATGCGCAGCGCGTGCAGGTTGTGATCGAAGCGCAAACCATGCTCCTGCAGGCACTCGTCCAATGCGCGTTCACCCGCATGTCCAAAGGGCGGATGGCCAATGTCATGCACCAGCGCGAGCGCTTCCGCCAGGTCGTCATTCAGGTGCAGCGCCCCGGCAACCGCACGCGAAATCTGCGCGACTTCCATCGTATGCGTCAGCCTCGAACGGAAGTGATCGGATGGGCGATGCGTAAATACCTGTGTCTTGCCGGCCAGTCGCCGAAAGGCGCGGGAGTGAATGATGCGCGCGCGGTCTCTTTGGAAAGGTGTGCGGTAAGCGTGAGCAGGTTCAGCATGCTCACGTTTCGTCAGTGCATCAGCAGGCGTTCCTGCGACCGCATAAGGTGCAAGCCGCCGGTCACTCGTCAGGACTGTCTCCGCTTCCGTCACGACCTCAGTATAGAGGGCCGCGCGGAAGACATGATTTATTCCTTGGTCGAGGTCGAGGCCTGGTTACTCTTCGCCAGCTTTACCTTGGCCACTTCCAGCTTTTTCTGCACCTTGTTCACATCGCCAGGCTCGGTATCGCTTGGGCTGGTCTTCTCATACTCGTGCAGAGAAATCTGCCACTGCTCCGCTGCGAGTTTCAGACGACCTGTCTTCTCATACAACTCGCCCAGGTGGTCGTGGACAGTCGGGTCCGTGCCCATGCGCTCACTCGCACGCCGCAGGTTATCCTCGGCCAGAGTGTATTGGCCCAGTTTGAAGTACACCCACCCCAGCGAATCGAGATAGGCATAATTCTGCGGGTCAAGCTGCACGGCTTTTTGAATCATGTGCAGCGCTTCATCCAACTGCACGCCGCGATCAGCCAGCATGTAACCGTAGTAGTTCAGCGTCAGGATGTTATTCGGATCGAGCGCCAGGATCTGCTTGAAATAGCCTTCAGCCGGCTCGTAATGCTTCTGCCGTTCTTCCACTGAACCGCGCAGGAACAGAAGAAAGATCTTATCTTCGGGCCGCGTGCTTGATTTCTCTGCCAGGTCAAGCTGCTCGGTCGCTTCCTTGAAGCGGCGCAGGCGCAGGTAAATCTGTGCCAGCCCCATCTGCACTTCGTGGTCGCTCGCGTTGCCCTTCTGTGCCTCTTCGAGCTTGATGCCTTCTTCAGCCTTGCCCGTATCCACAAGCTGCAGAGCCAGCATCAACTGGATGCTCGGGTCCTTCGGATACTTTGCAGCGGCCTCGCGTGCAACCGCAGTGGCCTTGTCATATTCGCGCGCATCGCGATAGGCATCCCCTTCGCCTTCATAGCCTCGCTGACTGTAATCGCCGCCCAGCGTAATCATCTGCTGATACGTCGTAATCGCTTCGGCCGTGTGATTCTCTTCGCGATACACATTGGCGAGCCTATCCAGGAAGAGTCCGCGGTTGCTTCGTTCGCCCTCTGAGTAATGCGGCTGCTCAGTCTCGGCCAGCAGCTTCTTCAGCAGCGTCGCAGCATCGTCATAGTGGCCCAGCGAATCCTGTACCAGCGCTTCGTTGAAATCCACTTCCAGCAGGCTTTCCTTGGAAGCCAGGCTGCGCGCCTTCTTCAGCGTGGTCAGCGCATCCTGGTACTGCCCCTTGCGCCGCTGGATCTCGGCAATCTTTACATAAGCCTGCTCGTCCTGCGGAGAAGACGCAGACAAATCCTGAAACACTTTCAGCGACGCGTCCAGCTGGTTGTCATTCAACAGATCGAGTGCCAGTGCGCGCTGTGCGTCAGGATTTTCAGGCTCTTCATCGACCGCGTCACGATACGCGTCGATAGCCGCTTTCGTATCTTTCTGCTGGTCATACATCGCGCCCAGTGTGTACGAAATCTTGGCCGACCGGTCTTCCGGCGGAACTGCTTTCAATACTTCGACTGCACGCTTGTTCTCGCCTGAATCGCTGTAGAGACGCGCCAGGTTGATCGCAACATCTTCATTGTTGGGATCGATCTTCTGCGCAGATTCAAACTGTTCCTTCGCCTTCGCCGTGTCGTGGTTCAAAATGTACAACTGGCCCAGCAGCAGGTGGCCTTCAATATCGTTCGGCTGCAGCTGCGTAATCCGGTTGTATTCGCCGATCGACAGGTCGAGCATCTTCTGCTGTTCAGCATTCTGGTTCTCGCCCAGAGAACGCAGGTAGATGCGCCCCAGCAGCTTATGCGCCTCCAGGTCATTCGGGTCTTTCTTGATCATGTCCTGCGCCGCCAGGATGGCATCGCGGACACGGCCCGTCCCGAAATAAAGTTGCGCCAGACCATTGTTCAGATAAGGAGATGTCGGGTCCGCATTCAGCGCAAGTTTGTACTCTTCAATGGCGCGCGTGGCATAGTCCTGCCGGCCGCTGTTGGTTGCCATCTCTTCATACATGTGCGCCAGGCCGAAATGGTAATAAGCCGCGGCACGGTCAGCCGGAGGAGTATCGATTGCCGGTGCGGGCGCCGGCGTCTTGTCCGCAGCGTACACATGCAGCGAGCCGGGAATCGCGAGCATTACTGCCGCAAGGGCAAGACGGCTGGCGCGCTTAAAGGCATTCTGCTTCATGCCGGGTTCCGATGAGAAACTGCTGCGATGTTGCGGATTTGTGGTCATCAATAGGGTGGGCGCACGCGCTCCTGGCTACTAGACGATTGTAACGCGCCGCTGGATGCTCAACCTTCGCAACAGGCTTTAGCCGGGTACCTTCGACTCAGCTAGACCGCGCGCCGGCGTAAAACCTGCCGGGCAAGGTACAACGGCCGTTGCTTGGATTCGGTATAAATGCGCCCGATATACTCGCCCAGCACCCCGATCGACAGCATCTGGATGCCGCCCAGAAAAAGCTGTCCTATGAACAACATCGTCCAGCCCTTCACCGTCGTGTTGGTAAACAGTTTGACGAACAGCGAGTAGAAGATTCCCAGCACCGAAAGGAGCGCCGTCAGAAAGCCGATCAGGGTCACCAGTCGCAGCGGCACCACCGAAAACGAAGCGATCCCGTCCAGCGCCAGGTTCAGCATTTTGCGCAGCGGATACTTCGTCGTCCCGGCAAACCTCGCCGACCGCGCATACTTCAGCCCATACTGCCGGAAGCCGATCCAGCTGGACATCCCGCGCAGCAGCCGGTGCCGCTCCGGCAGGGCATTCATCGCGTCCACCGCCTTCCGGTCGAGCAACCGGAAGTCGCCCGTATCGAGCGGAATCTCCACATCCGAAAGGGAATTGATCAGCCGGTAGAAAGCCTTTGCCGTCCACAACTTGAAGCCTGATTCACCTTCGCGCGTCGTACGTACGCCGTACACCACCTCGTAGCCCTGCTCGCGCAGCGCGAGCATCTCCGGAATCAGTTCAGGCGGGTCCTGCAGGTCGGAATCGATAATCATCACGGCTTCGCCCAGTGCCAGTTCCAGTCCTGCTGACACAGCTGCCTGGTGACCAAAATTTCGCGACAACTCCACCACGGTCACAGCAGGATCAGTGAAATGCAGGTTGGCCAGGATAGGCAGCGTCCGGTCCCGCGAGCCATCGTCGACATAGAGAATTTCGTACACCAGCCCCGTCTGCCGCAGTACCGCCGTCAGCCGCTCATGACACGCAAGAATGCCCTCTTCCTCATTGAAGCAGGGCACAATGACAGACAGGCCCACGCGGCTGATGGCGTGTTCCCCGATCACAGTACCGATAGGCTGGGCAATCGTCGTCATCAGTCAGCCGCCTGCTCCTGTCTCCTTCATCAATGTAACGGAAGAAGCCGTCAAAGCGCTCCATCAAGACGGGTGAGCACTTAGGTGCGGATCGATCGGTTGTCAATTTCAGCTCTGGGCTAATCAGCGTCACGGAACACCAACGACTGGACCGGCCATTGCCTGCAAGCAATCAAGTAAGCCCGTCTGGCAAAAACCGCTCTCCGCGCAGGGGCTTCCGGACGATGCCTCGCGCTAGTGCCTGAAATGCCGCATGCCCGTGAACACCATCGCGACGCCGAGTTTGTTCGCAGCGGCGATCACTTCTTCATCGCGCACTGAGCCGCCTGGCTGGATCACAGCCGTCGCGCCGGCGGCAGCGACAGTCTCAAGACCATCGGCAAAGGGAAAGAAGGCGTCCGAAGCAGCGCCACAGTTGGCGAGCGGCAGGACGGCTTTCATGGCACCAAATTTAGCAGCGTCCACGCGGCTCATCTGCCCGGCCCCAACGCCAAGTGTCTGGCCATCCCGGGCGTAGACGATCGCATTCGACTTCACATGCTTGCACACCCGCCACGCAAAAATCAGGTTGGCGAGTTCTGCCTCCGACGGCTTGCGCTCGGTGACAACCTTCAGTTCCGCCGCGGTAATGTGGCCGGTGTCAGCATCCTGTAAGAGCAGCCCGCCGGACACCTGCTTGATAACACGCTTGGCGCCCGCAGCCTTTGCCGCGCTCACCTGCACCAGCCGCAGATTCTTCTTCGCAGCAAAACGCGCCAGCGCAGCTTCAGAGAACGACGGCGCAATGATGGCCTCCACGAAAAGCTTGGCGATCTCCTCGGCAGCTTCCGCATCCACTTCGCGATTGATGCCGATCACGCCGCCAAACGCCGACACCGGATCGCTCGCCAGCGCCCGCTGGTAAGCATCGAGCACAGAGCTGCCCGTCGCAGCCCCACAGGGATTCGTGTGCTTGATGATCGCGACCGCGGTCGAATCAAACTCCTGCGAAAGCTCCCAGCACGCGTCCAGGTCGACAAGGTTGTTGTAGCTCAACTCCTTGCCCTGCAACTGCTTCGCGCCGGCAATGCCGGTCCCTGTGCCATCCGTATAAAGCGCAGCCGCCTGGTGAGGATTCTCCCCATAGCGCAGCGACGTCACCAGTGGATAATCAGTCTTCAGCACCGCCGGAAATGCTCCCGCATCAGGCGCGGCCGGCGAACCACCCAGTGGCAGTGCAGCCAGTGTCGCCGCAATGCCCGCATCGTACGACGCCGTCAGCGCAAAGGCCTTCTGCGCCAGCTTCCAGCGCGTCTCGCGTCCAAGCTGACCATTGCCTGCATCCAGTTCGGCCGACAGCTCTGCATAGTCCTCGACCGCCGTCACAATCGCAACATCCTCAAAATTCTTCGCTGCCGAGCGCACCATGGACGGCCCGCCAATGTCGATATTTTCGACAATCTCCGCAAAATGCACACCGGGCCTGGCCGCCGTTTTCTCAAATGCATAGAGATTCACGACGACCATATCGATGGGCTGAATCGCATGCTCGTTCACCGCCGCAACATGCTGCGCATTGTCGCGAATGTGCAGGATGCCGCCGTGCACCTTCGGATGCAGTGTCTTCACGCGCCCATCCAGCATCTCGGGAAAACCTGTCAGGTCGGAAATATCGCGCACCGTCAGACCTGCCTCGCGCAACGTCTTCGCCGTGCCGCCGGTCGATACCAGCTCAACGCCATGCGCAGCAAGTTTCTGCGCAAAAGCCACCAGGCCGGTCTTATCGGTGACGCTCAACAATGCGCGGCGTACCGGCTTCTTATCTCCTGCTGCTTTTCCTGTGACACTGGCGGACGAATGCTCACTACTCAAAATAGGGGCTCCTTGCAGTTCTGCGGATGGGTCGGACCGGGCTTCACCGGAAAAGACTGTCAGCCAGAATTGTAAAGAGCGGCGACCCCTCTGTCATTCTGCGGCAATCGCCCTGCCGCCTCGTCCCCGTTCAGACGCCGAGCACCTGCGCCGCCATCGCCGTCCCTTCAACCCGCGCCGCAATCTTCGCAAAGGCAATCTCGCGAGAGGTCGACGTATCGTCCGCAAACGGCGAAAAGCCGCAGTCATCTGTCGTCCCCAACCGTTCCACCGGCAGGCAGCGAGCAGCTTCGAGCACCCGGTCGCGCACCTCCTCCGCTGTCTCGATCTCGCGGGCGATCGGGTCGATCACGCCGACAAAGATCACCTGTTCCGGCCCCGCCAGCCCGGCAATCGCCTTCAGCACGTGCGGTCTGTCCGGCTCGCTCGCCATCTGCAGATACACGCGCCCCACCTTCAGCCTGAACACATCCGGCAGAAAATTTGCGTAGTCTACATCAGCGCTGTGCGTGGAATCGCGGTCGCCGCCCGGGCACACGTGCACGCCAATCTGCTTCTGTTCCGCCGCGGTAAATCTCTCCAGCACCTGGTTGTTCAGATCGATGAAGCTCCGCAACAGCCCACCGGACGGATCAAGCTTCAGTGACAGCCGGCCCTCGGTGAAATCGATTTGCACCACACTCGCGCCCGCCGCAAACGCCCCGCGAATATCCGTCTCCGCTTCATCGAGCAGGTCGGCAATGAACGCTTCGCGCGGATAGCCCGCAATTCCGCCCGCCGGATACAGCAGGCTCAGTGCAGATGCGGAAATGACCGCCTGCTTGATCGGCAGCTTCGTCAGCCGACGCAGCGCCTGCGTATAGGTGCCGGCATGCACGCCGTAGCGAAACGGCCCCGCTGTCAAAGCCGGCAGCTGCCGCTGATGGCCATCGGCAAAGGGAATTACCACGCCATCAGCAGACAGATTCATCAATCCAGTTAGTGGATATGTCGCAAAGCTCGGCTTGGTCTGCTCGCCGTCCGTCAGCACCGGCGACCCGGTCCGCTCCAGCCGCTCCACCGTTTCTTTCAACGCGGCTTGATACTCTGCGTCCAGCGCATCGGCAGCAAGCTTCCCCGCCTGCACATCGATCATCGTCTGGATAAGCTGGGGTGGACGCGGGATACTGCCGATAGCTTCCGTCTGAATAGGCATCCCTGGAGCCTACCGGTCATGGTGCACAGAAGCGTCCACCTAAGGGATGAAATTCAAGCTGAAACCCCGCGATGCTGCCGAGAATGTGTTCACGTCGCCCGAAACGAATTTGTCTTCCCGGGCGAAGCCGAAGAACCTGCGTTGTCCCTGCCAGCCAAAGACCAATTGCCTACTTGTAGAGAACCAGCGATACGGCATCCGCCACCAGGAAGCAGCAGAGACCCACAGTGCCATAAGACGCCCACGCCGGTGGTGCCTGGCTCCGGCGGCTGTCGCGCAGAGTCCTGTAGAGCTGCACCGCCGCCGGCACGATCATCAGGATGATGATGATGTTGAGATTCGTCCTGACGTCCGGCGAATGCCACGACAGCTTTGCTGTCAAAATCACAGCGATTGCCAGGTACGCAGAGGCGTACCAGGGATTTTCAGGGATCGGCGACCTTAATTTCCATCCCCGCCTGTACAGCGTCCACAGGATCGAAACAGCCACGAAGACAGTCAGGATCCAGCTCAGTTTATCGACCATACGTTTGGGCCCCTGGTGTTGGTAGATAGAGTAACGCCAAAATGCAAAGCATTAAATCTGCAACAAGAAAAAAAGCCGGACGCATCTGCGTCCGGCTTTTGTAACCCAACCGCAACTACTGTTTGAAGTACTCAGCAAAGGCCTGCCCGTTCGGCACGCCCAGACCCGTCACATTGTCCCAGCCCTTGGTCGTTTTCAGACCGCTGTCTGTGCCAAACGTCAGCAGGATCGCCGTATCTTCCAGCAGTGGATAGTTCCAGATGGTGCTGACATAACTGCTGGTACCTTCGAGCGGCTGCACCAGTGAATTGGCGGAGTAGCTGGTGGTGCCGCTCGACGTCGTCACCTTGCCGGTTACGTTCGTCTTTGAGGCATACGGCAGGATGTCCGTGATCGTGCTCGCGGGCATGTTGTACAGGTACGGCGCAGCCTGGCCTAGCGGCTGGCCGGCGACCTGGTTGGCAATCGCCCACAGTGCAGAGAACATCGGGCAGGCAAGGCTCGTGCCGCCATACACCTGGTAGGTGATCTCGGGCTCCGTGAATGGCTCGGAGATCGCGATGTACGCACCGGTGAACGGATCAGCCAGCCAGGAAATATCCGGCAGTTGCCGTGCATTTCCTTTCAGCTTGCTCTGGTAAGACGGCTTGGCATAGAAGCCGCTGGGACCGCCGCCGGAGCCGAAGTTGAAATAGCCAGTGGTCGCGGGAGCATCGTTCACATACGCACCCTCCGCCAGCAGGTTCTCGTTCGTTCCCCAGCCGGACTGCCAGGCAATCGTGTTGTTGGAATTCAGCGCCAGGCTCACTCCGCCTATTGCGGTTGCATACGGTGAATCTGCCGGTGCACTGACTGAGGCGGGATTCGACGACGGGAAGTCAAACGTAAAATCGCCGCTATCGCCCGAAGAGAAGTTTGCGGAAATACCAAGAACCGCTGCGGTTTCGGCGATCAGATCTTCCTGAATCAGCGTTGCCGTCGAGGTGTAGTATTCCTCGCTGCCATAGCTGCCCGAGATCACGTTGCCGAGCTGATAATCGACCGCATAGTAAAGACCTTCGTCAATATCCTGGAAGCTGTTGCTGGGCGGAACCACCAGGTCAATCCCTGCGCCCGGTGCAATCGCGTGGGCCCATTCCACGTCAATGTTGATCTCTGCATCCGGCGCTTCGCAATACGAAGGCGTCGGCGTGTAGATGATCTTGAAGTTCGAAGACGTCAGCTTGGGCAGGCCGAACTTCGCCGAGAACGCATTTGCATCCTGGGTGATGGTCGGTGATCCGCACCAGTCCAGAATCACGATCGTCTGTCCTGTGCCGTCATACTTGTCGGCATAGAGTGGCAGCAGGTTGTAGGCGGCCTGGATGTTCTTCGGCGTGTAGCCGCAACCCACGTTGCTCTTCGTGTAGGCATTCCCTTTGTACGTTGCATCCGGCAGCGAGCCGCCAGAAGTAAACGTCTCAGTCTCTGTTCCCGGGAAGCAGGCAGGGTTCAGAGCTGCAGTCGTGGTCTTCGGCACTGCATTGGCCTGCGGGCCGGAAGTCGTTGGCAGCGGGACCCGCGTGGTCGTGCGGTTCACGATGGGATGTGTAAAGCCCATGTTGTCCAGACCGGCAACCGAGCCAACCAGTTCCGCGGCTGCGCCCGTAACCACAGGATCGTTGGCGTTGGCGCGGACCGTCTTGCCGTTCAACTCATAGTTGTTCAGGGCAACATGAAAAGCGCTGCTTACCTGCCCGGCTGTTCCCTGCGCGCGCACGTAAAAATTGTCAGGACCAGTCTTCACAATCTTCAAACCATGCGACGTGAAAAATTCCTCGACCGTCTTGGCTTCCGCTTCGGTCGGGCCGTAGCGCTGCATGAATTCCTTCTTGGTAAGCCAGTGCCGGTAGTTGCGCGACGTCGGATCGTAAAGGTCCTTCGCAACCAGGTCCAGGTCAGCCTTGTTATGCGGCTTCAACCAGATGCTCACGTCGATCACCGTGGAAGGATTGA
Source organism: uncultured Acetobacteraceae bacterium (assembly GCA_964658655.1). Taxonomy (GTDB): domain Bacteria; phylum Acidobacteriota; class Terriglobia; order Terriglobales; family Acidobacteriaceae. The sequence continues at coordinate 91,464 of CAZZZL010000002.1, forward strand.
CTGCTCCAACACTTTTCGATGTCGCCGTGAAACGGGGCGTATTGTTTGCGATCGTGAGTCCACTGACTGCCGAAGAAGCTCCGAATAACGGTGTGCTTCCGAGAACTCCGATTCCAAGAGCGAGAAATGGAATGAATTTTGCTTTCGCCACTATGCCTCCAGTAAAGAAAAACGTAGGCGGAGCATAACCTGAACGGGTCAGATCACCTACAGCTTTTTATGTATGGCACTGTGGATATTCATCGGTGTAGTCAAACCAATTTGCCTCTCCCCCGCCCGGACTTCCGGGTAACCGTCAAAGTTATCTAGTTCGCCATCCCCCGAAGAATCGATGCATCCGATGGGTCCTGCGCGCAGAGCGATACTGGCCGTACTGCCAGGGATGTCAAAAGAGAGAAGTAGACCTCCCTCTTTTGAAATAAGCCGTGTGGCAAACACCGCCCGCCGCGCAGGAGCAGCCGGAGGCAAATCCTGTCGCGGCGAATGTTAAACCCTATTTGCCGTTCTTCGAGGCAAACGGTAGCTTAACGCTATGGATTCCAGTGCGGGCGATTCTCACCTGACCTACGGCAATAACGATCGGCCCGGCGCCTATCCCGAGATATTTGCGCCCGGGACAGCTATCCCTGAGCCGTCCTACCAGGAGACGAGCTACTATCGGCCTCCACCACCGCCGCCGGTCAACCGCCAGCGCCGCGGTTGGGCTTCGGCGCCTGCGACATATTTGCTGGTCGGCATCAACTGCGCTGTCTTTGTGCTGATGGTCTTGAACGGCTGTTCGCTGCTCGCACCCACCACCGAGCAGCTGATCCACTGGGGAGCCGACTACGGCGTCTTCGTGCTCCAGGGCGATTGGTGGCGCCTCATCTCTGCCATGTTCGTCCATGCAGGCGCCGTGCATCTTGGCCTGAACATGTGGTGCCTGTGGAACCTGGGGCTGCTGGGCGAGCCTCTGCTGGGACCCGCCGGCATGATTGCCACTTACCTGCTCACAGGACTTGCCGGAGATCTGCTCAGCGTAGCCGTGCATCCGCAGATTGTCGGAGTAGGCGCATCGGGCGCCGTCTTCGGTATTGCCGGGGTACTCATTCTTCTGCTCAAGTCGCCGCTGCTGCCTGTACCGCAGGCAGAGCTCAAGCGACTGCGCCAGAGCGTCATCTATTTCGCTGTACTGAACCTCGTCATAGGACTAGGCACGGCCATCCTGCCCAGCCCGGTCAAGACCGACAACATGGCACATCTCGGCGGCCTGCTCTATGGCCTGCTCATCGGCCTGCCGCTGCTGCCGCGCATCGGTGCGGTGCGGGAAAAGTTCGTCCGGCGGCAGTGGTTCACCTTCGCCGGCGCCACCTTCCTGCTCCTGCTCTTTGCCTACGGCATCAACGCCTACTGGCACTCCCCGAATTGAGGCGAGCGCAGCCACCGGCGCAGTCTGGCCGAGGGTGCATGCGCCCAACGGAAGCATAGGCGGCAACGCCGCAGTCGCCTTGATGGCAAATCATTTGACGGCGGTGGCGGCGAACTTTTTGACCATGGCCAGCAGCAGCTTCCGGTCACTGTCATTCAAGTTGGTGGAGTAGCGCCGGATCTGTGTCAGGAAGCGCAGTTCCTCTTCCGTCAGCTTCTGGGTCACCATTTCGCGGTCCAGTGCTTCTTCCGCAAAAAACTGTGACAGCGGCAGGTCGAGTGCCTCGGCAATCTTGGCCAGCGTGTCGAGCGACGGAATCGTATGGCCATTCTCGACGCGTGACAGGTAGCAGCGCAGAAGCCCGGTGCGCTTCTCTATATCCCCCTGCGAATAACCCTTCTGCAGACGGTAGCCTCGAATCGTAATTCCAATTTTCATCATTGTGGCTTCTTTCGCACACCCCTTCATCTGTGGCGGGAGGTGTTGCATTTGCCTGTTGGCAGCATAGTTAACATTTAGAACGGTCATCCGCAAGACAATTCTTTTGTGGAATTTCCCGGAATAGTCATAATCCTCGCAGAACGTCCCAAATCGAACACTTTCCGAGGAACCACCGTAGATGACCGACCAGTAAGTTCGCCGTTCAGCCATTTCCGGCGAATGACTACGGCTTGCCGCCCAGCGTCTTCGCGAACAGGTTCAGGCTCCGTGCCTGGGCGTCCGCAGCATCCGCCGCCCGATAGCCGGCCTTGTTGTTCGGATTCTCAAACGCGTGCCCGGCATCCGGATAAATCTTGGTGCTGACCGGCACGCCCTGCTTCTTCAACTGCGCCGTAAATGCGTCGATACTCTCCGCCGGGATGCCGTGGTCCTGTCCGCCAAAATTCCCGACCACCGCTGCGTGAATTTTGCCCAGGTCTGCCGGGTCCGTCGCCAGCGCGCCGTAGTTGATCGACACCGCCTTCAACGTCGGCTCATGGATGGCCAGTTGCAGCGCATAGCCGCCGCCCATGCACCAGCCAATCGCGCCGATCTTACCGGCCGCAACATCAGGCCGAGTCTTCAGGTAACTGACCGCGGACGTCAGGTCGCGCACGCCGCGGTCCTGCGGCAGTCCGCGCATCAGTTCATGCGCCATCTCGGGATCATTCGCGGTCTGTCCGCGATACAGATCAACCGCCAGCGCAACATAGCCATGCGCAGCCAGGTCGGCAGCCTGCTCCTTCACCCAGTCATTCAACCCCCACCACTCGTGGATGACCACCACCGCAGGATGCTTCCCTCCGCCTGCCGGTGTGTAGAGCAGCCCCTTGACCGTCTCAGTGCCGCTGGTGAAGCTTACCGTCGCCGGCCCCTCGGCAAAGGCCGACAGCGTCGACGTGCAGACAAAAAGCAGTGTGGCGAAAAGCAGCGCATGGATCGAGGAAAGACGTTTCAATGGAAATCTCCTGCAGCGTCCGCATAGAAGCTCGACGCCATTGCACATCCTACAAAAGGATCACAGGCAATTGCCAACAGCCCTGTCGGATCGCAAGGCAGCTTTGCACCGGACAGCAAAGAATATGGGTCTGCTATCGTCCTGCCATGGCCCGGAAAATTCTCAACTGGCTCGGTAGCCGGCCAAAGCGATGGGAGCACCTCAAGGGTGTACCGCTTATTCACACTGCACCACTTCTGCTAGCGATCTTTCTGCTCTTCAGCGTGCTGGGCTTCGACAACGATCTGATGGATGGTGGGACTGAGCCGTATCTCGTGGCATTGGCCAGTGCCATATTCGGCGGCCTTCTTCCCGTCGGCGCATTTCCCGCACGCGAACTTCTCATGTATTCCGGCGATCTTTTGCTGGTTGCGACGGACGGCATCATCGAAGTCTGCTCGAAGAAGGATGTGGAGTTCGGTATCGAAGCTCTCGAATCACTCCTGGTTGAGCAGGCCGAACGGCCTCTGCCCGAGATTGCAGCGTCCATCCTCGCCGCCATCCTCCTCCACGGCAAACAGCAGGACGATCAGACATTGTTACTTGTACGCCGCCTGCCGGCCTGACAGAACTCAGCGAGCGTAACGCGCAGCGAAGAATGGCGCAATCGGTTCGCGCCGGCGCAGCCATTCTTCCGGAATGCTTTCGCGGCCAGCCGACAACGCAACAATGCCGCCGACAATGGCGCACGTCGTGTCCTTGTCGCCACCCGCGATGACGGTATCCCACAACGCGGTTTCGTAATCGCGCAGGGAGCGTCCTGCCGACCAAAGCACAAACGGTACAGTGTCGGCTGCAGATATATCGGCACCGTTGCCCAGTGCCACGCCGGCCATCATCGGCGTCGTGTCTTCCTTGAGTACGAGAGCTTTTTCGATACCGTTACGCACCTGCGATGGCGGCGTTCGATCGCGAACTGCTTCGAGAAAATCGCCTGACGCCTGCGCAGATACGTCAGCCCGCGATTGCCACGCCATGGCTGCTCCCAGCGCCGTCGCAATAGCGCCCGCGACGGCTTCGCCATGTGTATGCGTTGTGATGGCCGAGCGCTCCGCTTCGCTTACAAGTGTGTCGAGATCATCTGCAAAGTAAGCGCCGAGCGGTGCCACACGCATGGCCGATCCATTGCCCCACGATCCCTGTCCGTTGAACAGCGCAGCGGCCTGCTCGCGCCATTGCTCGCTGTTACCAGAACGAAAGCCCGCAAGCAGCTCATGCATCGCCCGCCCATAGCCGCGCACCGGATCATAAAGTTCGGCAAAATGCAGTGCCAGCGCGGGTGCATCGATCGCACCGTGCACGCGCAGAATATCGACGACGGATACGGCCATCAGCGTGTCATCTGTCACTGCCCATCGGCCTGCCGGTGGAATGCGCTCCGCAATGCGCCGGCGGGATTCGGTAAGCGGCATTGAGAAAAAGTTTTCCCCAAATGCATCGCCACAGCTCAGGCCTTCGAGCGACAGCATCGCTCTCTGCAGTCGCTCGATGGTTGAGTCGTGTGCCAGACCCTCACGGTCATCTTCATGCGTCATCGCGCACCAGCCCTGCCCGCTGAGATGCGCACCAGCAATCCGGCGACAATTTTCTTGACAATGGGTCAACGTCGGCCCATCGTGATGAAATCTCGCAGCCGGGCCCATTCTTTTCGGAAACGAGCTTCCTCTTGTCCAGCCGCTTTTTCCCGTTCGTCCGCCGCATCTTCGCAGTGTTGGTATGTGCGTTGCTGCTTTCGCAGACCATCACCGCATCGTCGCAAACCCCACGCCGCGCAGTCCCGGCAGCATCGACTCCCCAGCCGCTGCAGGGCTTTAACCTGAATTTCGGCTTCGGCAAAGAGATCGCGCTCACAGCAGTCGCCGTCGGCGCGGTCGTAGGCGTCGGACTCTATTTATTGCTTCGAAAAGGTCCGGGAATCACCGGCTGTACTGTCGAAAATGCCGGTGGCCTGCAGATCAGGGATGAAGCCGATCAGCGCACCTATACGCTTTCCGGCAGGACCGCCCCGCTTCGCTCCGACGAGCGCGTGCGTGTGTTCGGAAAGAAGCAGAAGCGCAGCAGTACAGACAGCATCTTCGTGGTGAAGAAGAGTTCAAAACCGATTGGTGCCTGCACGGTCGCACCCAGCCACTGAGCAGGCGCAGTTGACGTCGCAAAACATTCACAACTCGTCGACGAACAAGTATTTAGAGCACGAGAAGAAAGCCATTGTCCTGCCGGCTCCCGCAAAAACATGCGACCAGCGGAAGCATAAGCGGCGGAGCCGCGTCTGCCTGCATGGCAAATGCCGGCGAAGCCACGTTTGCTTGGGTGGCAGATGCTACATGTACATGCCGCCGTTGACGTCAAGGACGGCGCCGGTAATGTAACTGGCATTGTCCGATGCAAGAAACGCGACAGCATGCGCGACGTCCATATCGGAGCCGGCACGGCCCAGCGGGATGTGTACCATCATGGCGTCGCGCTGCTTTTCGTCGAGTACGGCGGTCATGGCCGTTTCGATCAGGCCCGGTGCGACGACATTGACGGTAATGTTGCGTGAAGCAATTTCCTTCGCCAGCGATTTGCTGAAACCGATCATCCCCGCCTTGCTGGCCGCATAGTTCGCCTGCCCTGCCTGCCCCGCCTGGGCAACAACACTCGAGATATTCACGATCCTCCCCCAGCGGGATTTCATCATGGAGGAGATCACCGCCTGGCTCATCAGGAAGGCGCCGGTCAGGTTTGTGTTCAACACATCATCCCAGTCCAGTCGTCGCATGCGCAGCAGCAGTCCATCTTTGGTGATACCGGCGTTGTTGACCAGTATGTCGATCGAACCGAACCTGGCAATGACGGCTTTGGCCGTCGCCTTGATTGATTCTTCTGCAGCAACGTCGAGGATGAATGGTTCGGCAATACCACCGGCAGCGCGGATTTCAGCGACGACTTCGTCGAGCTTCGCCTGGCTGCGCGCGGCCGCGGCTATTTTGACGCCGTGCTTCGCCAGCACAAGTGCGCACGCGCGGCCGATGCCCTGCGAAGCACCCGTGATGAGTGCTGTTTTTCCTTCAAGACTTGTCATATTTCCTTCGTCGCCACGCAGAATGCGGCTTGGATTTTCAACGTGAATTATAGAGGTTCACAACGTTTCAGGACTCAACGCCGCCTGACGGTTCAGCGCATTGGCCAGCGACGGCACCATTTCAAGCGCCCACACATACACCACCAGTTCACGCGCATACAGCAGCAGCGGCGCAGTATCGGGCAGTTGAATGCCGTGTGCATTCGGCAACTGGTTCACCTCGAACTCCGCCTCGGCCTGTTCGAGTGGCCACGGTACGTGGTGGATCTCGCCTTTGAAGAGCTGACCCTTGTGGTCCGTCGTGTAAAGGCGATATCGTTCCGTCAGAAAATGTTCGATTGTCCCGGGACTTGACAGCTCGACCATGCGGCTTCTTTTCAGGCTGCGGTAACGTGCGCGGAAGCTGGCCGGTTTCGGCCCGAAGATGCGCTCGCTACGGTAGTAAAACTCCTGCTCATCACTGGTCTTCACATGCATGCGCGCCCAGTAGTAAGGCAGCTGAAAGATGGTCCGGGCAACAGTGACGGCCAGCAGGCTCGATGCATCGAGCGAAAAGAAATACACGCCGACCTGGTTGGTATGCGTTTCGCGAACATAGGTCCGCAGATTCAGTTCAGGAAAGCTGTTGGCCCCGGGTATCCGCGGCAGTGCGCGCAGGCGGATATTGTCCATACTGAACGGCACCACGCCCACCCACGCCGAGCCGTCAAAGGTGTCGGGTACGAGCCCCTCCGGCAAAAGATTTGCCAGGCTCGACGCCGGGATCGGCCAGTGCGCGAAAAGCAGGTTGTTCCAGCGCTGCGTCATCACCCATGGCCGGTCTGGCAGGGGCCACGGACGGTGCTTTACGGTGGAAAGAACATCGGTCACGCGGACTTTTCCTCGGGCGGTCTGGGCGCCGCTCTCTCGTGCTTCACCAAATACTATGAAAGTACAGACCGGAACATCCCGACCTGTGTCAGCCGTCTAAGGTCAAAGACTAGCCGACTCACGCACCGGACGCAATCTATACGCCCTCAGTCCGTCGTCGAGTAGTGACTGTCGCGGGTAACCTGTCAGCTCGCGTGGCAATCATTCCCGGAGCGGCGAATTCCACAATGCTTCTCCAGCGCCTGCCGTATTCTGTGGGTACCATGCCAGAGACGCAGATCGTTTCCGCGCCGCCAACCGCTTCTGCCGAGCGCGCGCAAAATGTCACCGAGGTTTTCGCTGTTCACGGAGCCGACCCCGAGGTACTGGCTTACGCCATGGCCAAATATTCCCGCTCCGCGCTGTCCATGAAGGAATCGCTGCGTGAGATCAGCAGCCAGCGCGCCGAGCAGTTTCTCAACACATTTTATTTTCAATATGGCCACCGTTCGATCGCCGACCTCGCACATGTCGCCTTCGCCATCGAACGTCTCTCACTGCTGGCAGCAATTGTCCTCGTCGACGAGCAGAGATGGGATGGGCAGGAGCGCTCGACGCGATACCAGAATTTCCGGAAGAGCGGCTGGTACCTCCCCGATTTCGGTACGCAAAACGACCATAAAACGACATATTCTGCGCAAATTGAGGCACTTTTTGGCACGTATCACACCGTTTTTGAAGGTGTTTTCGCCTCTTTACTGACCAAAGTCAGCAAGCCTGAGGAGATGAAGCAGGACGCTTTCGAGCGCACTCTAAAGGCACGCGCCTTCGATGTTGCCCGCTACCTCCTGCCCCTGGCAGCAAATACATCGCTCGGCCAGATTGTGAATGCGCGCACCCTCGAAACACAGGTCTCGCGGCTGTTGACCGATGAACATGCAGAGATCCGCGAACTGGGTGAGAAACTACGCGCAGCCGCATCTGGTGCGGCCTGGAATGTACACGGCGCAGCACTGTCTGACCTGCAGCAGAAGATTTCCGCGCTCGATCCTGCCCTCGGCAGCGTTGCCGAGGATTTGCTGACGCGCGAAGTGAAAGTCGCTCCAACGCTGGTGAAATATGCCGTCGAAAATGCCTACAAAAAACAGACCCGCGACGACCTCCGCCATGCAGCCAGCGAGTGGATGAAAGGTGCGCCAGTACAGGACGCGCCCGTAGTTGACCTGGTCGAGCGCACCGAGTCCCTCGAAGTCGAAATAGCCGCGACACTACTGTACGGTGCGAGCCATTATTCCTTCCGGCAGATACGCGATCGCGTGGCTTCGCTGACCGCTGCGCAGGTGAGCGAAATCATTGACCTGGGCATGCGTCATCGCGGCCGGCATGATGAACTGCTGCGCGAGTTTTCTGCCGGACAGTCGCTGCGCTTCGACATCCTTATGGACATTGGCGGTTTCCGCGATATGCACCGTCATCGCAAGTGCACACAGATCATCCAGCACTTCACTGGGCTGCACGGCTATGAAGATCCGGAAGGCCTGGCGGACGCTGGCCTGGTCGCGGAATATCGGCAGGCGATGGATGCCGCGCATGCTGCGTTCGCCGCGCTGCCAGGAAGCGAAGCGCAGTATGTCCTGCCGCTTGGTACGCGCTGTCGTTCGCTGTTCAAAATGGATTTTGCCGAGGCCCTCTACATTTCCGAATTGCGATCCGCGCCCCAGGGACACTTTTCTTATCGGCGCGTGGCATGGGAGATGTACCAGGCGGTGCAGAAGCAGCATCCTTCGCTGGCCGGTTATTTCCGGGTCGCAGATGTTCGGGAGCCAGTGGATCTGCTGAAGCGGTAGCCTGGTTGGCCCACGAGGCGATTCCCGTTTTGAAATGAGCTCAGGCCTAAATTTCAAAATGGGTGGATTTTCCTACCAAGCCACTCGACCGGTTGCTACTATCAGGCCAATCTGGTTGAGGATGACGAGTTCTCCACAGCTTTCGGGTTTCATACCGAAATTGCCGGTATTTGCCTATTGTTCGCCCCGTATCTGGCAGGTACACTGATAGTACATAGCAGTAAGTTTGAGCATCCTGAGGTGACATGTGGCTGATGATCGTTCCCGCGCTGTTGAACTGGCGCTCGCGCAAATAGAAAAGCAGTTCGGCAAGGGCTCGATCATGCGCCTGGGCAATAAAGATGCGATTGTGCCGATCTCCGTGATTGGCACTGGCTCCATCTCATTCGATGCTGCACTCGGAGTGGGTGGTGTGCCCCGCGGTCGCGTGGTTGAGATCTTCGGACCTGAGTCATCAGGCAAGACGACGATTACGCTGCAGATCATTGCCGAGGCTCAGAAGCTGGGCGGCATGGCGGCGTTCGTCGATGCGGAGCATGCACTCGATCCGGCCTATGCACGCAAACTTGGCGTCGATATCGACAACCTGCTGATCTCACAGCCGGATTATGGCGAGCAGGCGCTGGAAATCACAGAAGCACTGGTGCGCAGCAACGCGATTGACGTGCTGGTTGTCGACTCTGTGGCGGCACTGGTGCCGAAGGCCGAACTCGATGGCGAGATGGGCGATTCGCACATGGGCCTGCAGGCGCGCCTGATGTCGCAGGCACTGCGCAAGCTGACAGGTACGGTGTCGAAGTCGCGCACCTGCCTGATCTTCATCAACCAGATCCGCGAGAAGATCGGCGTCATGTTCGGCAATCCTGAAACAACGACCGGCGGTCGCGCACTGAAGTTCTACTCATCGGTGCGCATCGATATTCGCCGCATCGCTGCAGTGAAAGAAGGCGATGTTGTCGTTGGCTCGCGGACCAAGGTGAAGATTGTAAAGAACAAGGTGGCGGCGCCATTCCGCGAGGCTGAGTTCGACATTCTTTACGGTGAAGGCATCTCGCGCGAGGGCGATGTGCTCGACCTGGCGGTCGCGAACAATATTGTCGAGAAGTCCGGTTCGTGGTTCAGCTACTCAGGCGATCGCATCGGCCAGGGCCGCGAGAATGTTCGGCAATATTTGAAAGAGCATCGCGACGTATTTACGCGGATCGATGCTGAGCTGCGCGCGAAGCTGGGACTCGGTGTCGCGAAGGACCTGGACCTTCCGCCGGTGCCGGTGAATGGTGCGGCAATTGCGCAGGAAGCGATCGCCAAGCCAGGCCCCGGACGTCGTCCGCAGACCCAGTAGGCTATGCCTCAGCGACCAGATGCTGTCGAATATTCCGCCTTCCACGGCACCTACGTTTCGCTGGTGCCGGAAGGCGATATTCTTGTCGTTCTTCGCGAGCAATTGGATGTAGTTAAGCGGCTGGTCTCTGGGATCACTCCGGCCCAGGAGTTGTTCCGGTACGCCCCGGGAAAATGGAGCGTGCGGCAGGTGTTCGGGCACCTTGCCGATGCGGAAAGAATTTTCGGCTACCGGGTGCTTTGCATCGCGCGCGGTCAGACGGAAGCTCTGCCACCCTTCGACGAAAATCTGTTCGTTGAGACGGCTGACTTTGACGCGCGGTCGCTGGCCGATCTTGCTGAAGAGTGGCGGCTGCTGCGTGCGGCGAATCTTGCCATGATGGACAGGCTGACAGACGCGGCGTGGGCGCGTATTTGCGTGACGAGCGGGGCGCCCGTATCGGCCAGGGCATTTGCCTGGATCATGGCAGGACACCTGCGGCATCACCTCCTGATTTTCAAAGAGCGCTATATGCTGGGTTGACCTGACCCGGCCCTGCCGGGTCTATATACACTGCCTGCTTGTGAATGGGTCTTCGACCTGGTCCGGTGCGATAACCGAGGGTTCGCCGGAGCCGGCATGATTGATCGCGGACACTATGAGGATCGGGTTCCGCCTGTAGTAACATTGCTACATGCGAGATGGGCGCAATGCAGTTTCTTTCCAGCCGTGAGTTCAATCAGGACACCGGCCGCGCGAAGAAGGCTGCGGAAAAGGGTCCTGTAATCATCACGGACCGGGGCAAACCAGCGCATGTTTTGCTGTCGTTTGAGGAGTATCAGAAGCTAACGACGAAGAGTAAGAATATTCTTGAGTTGCTTGCATGCCCGGAGGCGGACGCTATCGAGTTTGAGTATCCCGCCATGCGGAGCGGAAAACATAAGCCGGTTGACCTCTCCTGATGTTTCTACTCGACACGAACGTCGTTTCTGAATTCAGGAAAATCAATGCGGGCAAGGGCGATACCCACGTTAAAGCATGGGCAGAACGCACAAGCGCGACAAACATGTTCCTTTCTGTTGTCACGATCCTTGAGCTCGAAGTGGGAACGAGCCTGATGGAGCGCCGCGACCGTAGACAGGGAGCAAGTTTGCGAGGGTTTCTGGAAAACAGCGTGCTTACCACTTTTGCCGGTCGCATTCTGATGATTGATTCAATTATTGCGCAGCGATGTGCAAAGCTTCACATACCTGATCCGCAATCTGATCTGAATGCTTTGATTGCGGCTACTGCGCTTGTGCATGGCATGACTGTGGTCACCCGCAATACTGCTGACTTCCTTCCGATGATGGTTCCGGTCTTCAATCCGTGGAATGGCTAGACCTGCGATCATGGTCGAGTCGCGTCTTTATGATTTGCTTATCGCTCTTCAGTCACCTCGTGCCGATTGCTGCTGCAATTCTGTGGAACGCGCGTAGTATTTGATATCGGTAGCTGGCCCGGAAAGTGAGGCCACAATGCCGTGATGACCATTCTAAAAACTCTCGCAACAATTCTAATTCTTCTACTCGGCTACGAGTGCATGGTGTATGCGTTTCACCTGCTCAATCGCCCGAGCGACGCTGCCGTGTATGAGGGCATGGCATTTCTCGCAGGACTGTTTCTCTTTCTACCCTTTACGCTTTGGCGTTTCTGGCGGAGGCCTATATGAGCATTTATCAACAGAATGAACCGATGCGCGGCGTGGTGTTGCCCTCCATGCCGCAGCTGCCGGTTAAGTTTTTCAAGCTGATCGCACTGGCGATTGCCGGCATCATCGCGCTCATCATCTTTTTCAATTACATTTTCGCGATCACGCGGATCGGCGCCGGGTATACCGGTGTTGAGATCCTGCTGTCGGGCAGTCAGCGTGGTGCATCCGAGATTCCGATCCGTACCGGCTGGGTTTTTTACAGTCCGCTGCGCAGCCAGATCATCGAGTTTCCCACGTATGTGCAGACGGTGAAGTGGACGCGCAATCTCGAAGAGGGACGGCCATCGAATGAAGAAATGAGTTTCAATTCGAAAGAAGGCATGGAGATCTACGCGGACACGTCGCTGTCGTACGCAATCGAGCCGCGCAAGGTGCCGGACTTTTACCTGAAGTATCGCGTGAATGAACTGGATAGTTTCACACATGGGATACTGCGGGACATTGTGCGGAACTCGCTGAATGAAGTTGCGTCGACTTATACGATTGAGCAGATTTATGGTGAGCAGAAGGCGCAGTTTCTGCGGCAGGTGGAAGCCCTGATCCAGCAGAAGGTCGAGCCGGTGGGCGTGGTGATTCAACAGTTCGGATTCATTGGAGCTCCGCGTGTGCCGGAGGTGATTGCGAACGCGATCACAGCGAAAGCACAGGCGATCCAGAACGCGGAGCGCGCGAATAACGAGCTGGCGGAGACGCAGGCGCAGGCAGCGAAGAAGATTGCCGAGGCGGAAGGTGATGCGAAGTCGAACGTGACTCGAGCGCAGGGTGAGGCGGAGGCGAATAAAATCCGCCAGACGTCGATCACGCCGCAGTTGCTTGAATTGCGCAAGCTCGAAAACCAGGGTCGGCTGATCGATCGATGGAATGGTCAGCTGCCGCAGGTGGAGAGCGGCGGGCAGGGCGGCGGGATATTGCTGCAGCTACCGAAGTCACAGCAGTAGAATTTGCGCTGGCATAACGTGAGGTCCCAGGTCTCAGGGTCGAGACGTGGGACCTGCTCTTTGTAAGCAGCATGAGGGCGAGTCGACGGCTTTGCTACTGCCGCCATATCCGCATACAATCCACGTGCGAGGCGACGTTTGCAAAAGGTAAAAGCCATCTATCCGGGAAGTTTCGATCCAACGACCAACGGGCATCTCGACGTGATTGGCCGGGCTGCGCGGATTTTCGACCACCTGGTGGTCGCGGTATTGAATAATTCGCAGAAGAGCGCCCTGTTCAGTGTCCCGGAACGCGTAGAAATGCTGCGCGAGGCGATTGAGCCATTCGAGAATGTGTCTGTAGCGACGTTTGATGGGCTCATGGTCGATTTTGCGCGGCAGCAGAAGGCGCAGGCAGTGGTGCGGGGAATTCGTGCCATCAGCGATTACGAATACGAATTTCAGATGGCACTGATGAATCGGCGGCTGGCTCCGGAGTTGGAGACGGTGTTCATGATGCCGGCGGAAAAGTATTCTTATGTCAGTTCGCGGCTGATCAAAGAAGTGTTCCGGCTGGGCGGGTCAGTAGATGGACTGGTGCCGCCGCGGATTGTCGAAAGATTGCGGGAGCGAGCCAAGCGGAATCTTGGCGAGAGTGACGGAGAGAGTTAGCGGGCGATTCTGCGAATGAACGCTGATCTCTCCACTGCGCTTCGCTTCGGTCGAGATGACTATTTCGTTGGTTAGGGTGAGGGTGCAGATGAGTGGGTCGCCAACCTTACTTTGAGACGACGTGAAGGCCGGTCGGTTTCAAAATTGGTTCGAACTCCAGTTGCAATTCGCCTTCTCCGGGAAGGACGCGGATTTTGACGTCTGCGAGTGATCTGACGATATAGTCAGCGGCTTCGAGTTCTTCCTGCTTGTGTGAGAAAAGCGTGGCCAGTACCTTGCATCCGGCGGCCTTACCGGCGCGCGCGCCTGAGGCGGAATCTTCGATAACAAGGCAGTCGGGCGGATCAAGGGCGAGCAATTCGGCGCCCTTTCGATAGGGCTCCGGATCGGGTTTACCTTTGGTTACTTTGTCAGAAGTGATGAATGTTTTAGGCACAGGAATACCGGCGGCGGCGAGGCGGACGCGCGCCAATTTCTCTGTTGCAGATGTGACGATGGTCCAATAGATCTGCGGAATGGATGCGAGGATCGGCTTGACGCCTTCGAGAACTTCGAGGCCTTCGATGTCAGCGATTTCTATATCTTCGATGCGCTTGAATTCCTTCTCGACTTCTTCAGGTGGCACGAGGCTCTGGATGATTTCGAGTGCGCGCTGACCATGCGATCTCGCCATGACTTCGGAGACGTCGAGGTTGCGGGCCCGCGCCCACTCTGCCCAACTGCGCTCAACGGAGGCGATGGAACTGATGAGTACGCCATCCATATCGAAGAGCAAACCACGCGTGCGGATCTTCATGTATTCCTCAACTTTACTTGCTGGTTAGAGCGAAAGTGCGGGCTGCTTCGAGCAGGGTGTTGACGGATTGCTTCGAGGTTGATTCCGAGTAGATGCGCAGCAGCGGCTCGGTGCCTGAAGCGCGCAGGAGCAGCCAGGTTTTTGCGGCGTTTGGTTTGCTTGCGGCCTCGGGATTGTCGAGGTAAAACTTGACGCCGTCCATGGTGTCGACGTGGGTGATCTTCATGCCGCCGACCTCGGCAATGCCTGATTTCGCGCGGGCGATGGCGGCTTCCTTGACTGCATTGTCGATGTGCAGATCGATGCGGCCGTAATGGTGTTCGCCGAACTCCTGCTGCAGGTCTTCGACAAGCTGGCCGAGGGTCTTCTTTTCTTCTGCCATGACGTTGGCGAGGAGCAGGGCATTGAGCAGGCCATCGCGCTCGGGCAAATGTTTTTTGATGCCGATGCCGCCGGATTCCTCGCCGCCGATGAGGATGTCTTTTTCGAGCATCAGGTCGCAGACATACTTGAAGCCGATGCCGTGCTCGTAGAGTTTGCGGCCGTACTTGGCAGCGATGCGATCGAGCATACCGGTGGTGTTGAAGGCACGTGTCACATCGCCGGGCCACTTTTTGCGTTCGAGGAGCCAGCGCAGGAGGACGGAGTAAATCTTGTGCGGGTCGACAAAGTTACCGTGCTCATCGACGGCGCCGATGCGGTCCGCGTCACCATCGGTGGCGAGGCCGGCGGCGCATTTATGCTCGATGACGGTGTCCTGCAGGGCGCGGATGTGCGGCTCGATGGGTTCGGGATTGATGCCGGGAAAAAGTGGATTGTGTTCGGCGCGAATCTGGACGTAGTCGACGCCGAGCTTGTCGAAGATGCCGGCGAGGATGCCGCTGCCGGAGCCATACATGCAGTCGATGGCGAGCTTCATGCCGGACTTCGCGATCAGCTCGAGGTCGGCGAACTTCGAGATCGCATCGACGTACGGCGTGACGAAATCTTCTTCGGTGATAGAGGCTTTCTGCTGTGCTGCAGGCAGCGGCGCTCCCAGGTAGGTTTCAATTTTCGAGATGATCGCGGGGCTGCCCGACCCGCCATAGCTTGCCTTGTATTTCACGCCATTCCACTGGAAGGGATTATGGCTGGAGGTGATCATGACGCCGCCGGCCGCGCCTGAATGCAGCACGGCGTAGGACAGAGCCGGGGTGGGGGTAATGCGGTCCGAGAGACGCACAGGAATGCCGGCAGTCGCCGCAACTTCGGCTACAACCTTCGCAAAGTCGCGTGAGCCGAAGCGGGTGTCATAGCCGATGCAGATGCCGTGCGAGGGGTCTTCGTTCTCCAGGACGTATTTCGCGATGGCGCTGGCGGCGATGCGAACGTTGGCGTAAGTGAAATCGTCGGCAATGAGGCCGCGCCAGCCGTCGGTGCCAAACTTGATGGGGGTTTGTGTGTCCATGCGTGGTGGGTATCTTTCCTTCTTAGTGATCGCGCTTGTTTGCTGGCGGATGCGGCGTCCGGGATTAATGCAGGTTCTTTGACTTCGCCCGGGATGACAAATGTTTCAGACTCCGGCGCAATGCGTCTCTGCTAAATGAGCGTCGTCTTCTTCTGCGATGCGAGTTCCTTTACGATTTTGCCGACGTCCTGCGAACGGTCGCGGGTAGTGATGAGCAAAGCGTCGCCGGTATCGACGACGACCAGGTTGTCGACACCGACGATGGCTACGAATTTCTCCGGACTGTACACGTAATTGCCATTGGCTTCAATGTAGAGAGTATCTGTTGCCTCGGTGATGTTGACGGCTGCAGGTCCGCTGCCGTCGGCGCCGGACTTGTGTTCATAGAGCGCGGCCCAGGAACCTAGATCGTTCCAGCCAAACTCAGCGGGCAGACAGTACATGTTCGACTTTTCCTCGCCCTTGGCGGAGCGCGGTTCGAGCACGGCGTAATCGATGCTGATGTTTTCGCACTGCGGATAGATGTCGGCGAAGACGCTTGAGAAGTCCGGTGTGCCGTAGGCATCGGCAATCTGTTCGAGCAGCTTTGCGGTGACTGGCAGGTGCTCGCGGATGCCATTGGCGAGGGTAGCGGCGCTCCAGAGAAAGATGCCGGAGTTCCAGTAAAAATTGCCTTTCGCGACGAACTGCTCGGCGGTGGCGCGGTCGGGTTTCTCGGTGAAGCGGCGAACGCGAGTGACGCCGGGCTTTACGGTCGCGCCGGTTTCGATGTAGCCGTAGCCGGTTTCAGCCCGGGTCGGCTGGATACCGATGACAACCATATTCTCGCCGGCTGCTGCGATCGCGATACCCTGCTTCAGAACTGCGACAAAGGCGGGTTCGTCGGCGATGACGTGATCGGCGGGGAAGATGCCGATGATGGCCTGCGGTGCGGTCTTTTCCAGAATGAAGGCGGCAAGACCGGCGGCTGGAGCAGTATTGCGGGCGGCCGGTTCGCAGAGGATCTGCTGCGCCGGAAGTTTATCGAGCTGATCGCCGATGGTCTTCGCGAGCAGGTCGTTGGTGATGACCCAGACTTCAGGAGCGGCGGCCAGTGGTGCAAGGCGGTCGACGGTGCTCTGGATCATGGTGCGATCGCCGTCGAGGGCAAGGACCTGTTTCGCGCGGGCTTTGCGGCTGCGCGGCCAGAAGCGCGTGCCGCTGCCACCGGCAAGAATTACTGGTCTGAAATCAAGGGAATCAGCCGTCATCTGTACATCTTAGCGAATTGGCCTCGATTTGCGATGCTACTAAAGGTCATTGCGGGCTGGACTACAGATTTGAACCGCTGGATGCCGGCGAGCGTGAGCCTTTGCCTATCCGCGATTTGAATTATCGCAGGCTGGACTTGTAAGGTCAGGCTGCTCGCCTGGGACTGGCGGGAGGCAGCCGGTCATCAGTCATTCCAAACGCCGGTTTGCGGGGGGGGGGTGACACGCTGTAGTGGCGTCCAGACGGCCCTGGAAACAAACAGTGCGGAGAGCTGTGAGGAGAGTAGGACAGCTGCGGGTAGAGTCCACTCATCCCAGATGCGTGTTTCGTACCAGATGCCAAAAAGCAGCGTGACGGCGAGGCAAGGCAGTGCGCCCACAAGGAAAATGCGCTGCACTCTTGAGAGCAGGCGTCGCCCGAGGTAGAGCGGAAGGGCAAGGAAGCCGAGTGCGCTTGCGATCTGCGGCCAGTGGAGCGGGTTGCCGATGGAGCGGGCCATTCCCAGCCAATGGATGTGCGTGTCACTCGGGTTGTGCGCGAAGCGATGGCTGATGACGGCTCGGACTACGAGTGAAGTGACGAGCATGATGCCAGCCACAAGGGTGGCTCGCCGCAGACGCCCAATGGCATAGCCGACGGCAAGCACCAGCGGGGCGAGATAAATGGAAGTCTCTCGCAGAGGCAGATCGAGAAAAAAGAGAAGCAGCGCGGGAATCCACGCGTCTTCGAGAATGCAGAGGCAGGCTATGCCGAAGATGGCGAAGTGTGGAAGGTCATACGGATACCAGAACTGGGCTTCATAACGAGCGGCATACGTTACGTAGAGCATCGTCAACGTCAGGACGCCGGGTGCCCACCATAGTTCCTGCAGATGTCTGCGTCCGAAGCGCAGGGCAAACCAGGTCATGGCCATGATGGAGGCTATGCCAGTCAGCATGCAGAACAGTTTTTCCGGCGTGTAAGGCTCAGGCGGGTTCTGCATGTGGGGCGTGTTGCGAAGACTGCGGTCGAAGAAGACTGCAGCCCGTTGCAAGGCATGGTCCTGGTGGGCCCAGCGGAGGAGCGGCATCATGCCGACCCGTCCCTGGAAAGGCATACTCTCGGCGCCCGCCTCGTAACTTGAGAGGTTGAGCAAGCTCACATTGACGACGAAGATGCTCCTGGCGCAGTGCACGCAGGCGAAGAAGAACAAGACGTAGATAAACCACCTGGTTCGCGGGTTTTTGGTTGGGTCGGATGCCTGAAGGTGTTGGCTGATATCGGCTGGTGTCGGGCCTGACAATGGACGCTCCGTGGTGGCAGGCAAAAAGCAACTGGTGCTGTGATAGTACCGGGGCCGCGGCGCTTTTACTGTTTAAAAAGCGGAATGAGCCACCCAGTTATTTTGGGCGGGCGATGGTACAGAGCGGATCGGCTCGAAGCACAGTTCAACGACCCATTCCCGAATGGGTCGGGAGGAGAATGTAGCTGGTCGTTAGAACACAGGTCGTCACTGCGCTTCGCTTCGTATGAGGACCACTGAAGAAAGCGCAGTGCGCTGAGGCCAGAGGCTTGCTGCTGCGTCAGGACAGCTTGCTGAAGAACTCTTTCATACGCTTTGCGCCCTCTTCAACATCGTCGTGCGAGACGGCGTAGGAGAGGCGGATGTGTTCTTTCGTGCCGAAGGCTTCGCCGGGCACTGCGACGACATGTGCTTCGTTGAGAAGCCTGGTCGCGAGTTGTGTTGCCGACTCGATGCCGCCCTTTCCGAAGTAGGCCGACACATTCGGATAGGCGTAGAACGCGCCTTCCGGCACGGTGCAGGTGATGCCGGGAATTTCGCCGAGGCGGGCGAGGATGCGGTCGCGCAGTTTCAAATAGTCGCCACGCATTTCGGTGACGCACTCCTGCGAGCTGGTGAGGGCCGCGATGGACGCTTTCTGCACGAGGGAAGTGGTGGAGGAAGTGGACTGGCTCTGCAGCTTGCTCATGGCGGCGATGATGGGCTTTGGTCCGAGTGCGAAGCCAGCGCGCCAGCCGGTCATGGCATAGGTCTTCGAGAGCGAGCCAAGCACGATGACGTGCTCCTTCGCATCAAGAAATGAGCCACCGGAGATGGGCGCGCCCTTGTATTGCAGGTACACGTAGCACTCGTCGAGCAGCAAAAAGATCTTCCGGGAATGCGCAAGTTCAACGATGCGCTCCAGGTCTTCGGGCGAAACGACAGAGCCGGCCGGATTGGAAGGCGAGTTGAGGATGATGACCTTCGTCTTCGGCGTGATGGCCTTTTCGATAGCCTCGGCAGTAATGCGGAAGTTTTCCGACTCCTGTGTCTGCAGCAGAACGACCTTGCCGCCGGCGAACTGGATGATGTCTTTGAAGGAAACCCAGTAGGGCACGGGCAGGATGACTTCGTCTCCGTGATCGACCAGCACTTCGATGGCGTTGAAGAGGGCGAGCTTGCCGCCGGTGGTGAAGACGGCTTCTTCGACCGCGTAATTCGATCCGAAATCACAGGCATGGCGATCGACGATGGCCTTGCGCACTTCTGGTATGCCGGAAACTACGGTATAGCGCGAGAAGTTGCCTTCGATGGCGGCAATGGCCGCGTCCTTGATATGGCGGGGCGTAGCAAAGTGAGGTTCGCCTGCTCCGAAATCGACCAGCCTGGCGCCCTGCGCGCGGAGTTTCGCTGCTTCTGCCGTGACCGCCATGGTGGCGGAGACTTCAATGCGGTTGATGCGGTCCGCAAAGATCTTCCTGGTAGTCGGAGTGGACGTGGCGGCGGTCGGGACTGCAGTCGTAGCGCTCATGTGTCTATTGTGTCAGATTTCGGTGATGAAGCTCAACGCCGCTGGAGTAGACAGGCTTCGGCCTGCTTGAGGTCTTCAGCCGTATCGACGCCGATCGTCTCAAATCCAGTGGGCTCGACGTACAGGCTCATGCCGTTTTCCAGCATGCGAAGCTGCTCTAGTTTTTCGATCTGTTCGAGCGGGCTGGGCGGCAGGGAAGCGAAGCGGGCCAGCGTGGCCTTGCGGTACGCGTACAGACCGAGATGTTTGCGGTAAGGGACTGCGCCGGTGTTGTCGCGATCGAAGGGGATGGTGGCGCGTGAAAAGTAGAGGGCGCGCCCATCCGCTGCACTGACGACTTTTACGGAATTAGGATTGGCGATATCGGCCAGCGTGCACGCGGTCGAGAGAGTGGTAGCGTCGACGGCGTTTCCATGAAGGGCGAAGGGGCGCAGAAGTGCGTCGATGTGGCCTGGATGCAGGAGTGGTTCATCGCCCTGGATGTTGATGTAGATATCTGCATTGAACTCGGGATCGAGCGAGATGGCGTGGACGCGATCGCTGCCGCTCGCGAGGCGGGGCGATGTCAGGCGGGTCTCCCACTCGTGAGCGCGGCCCGCTGCCATTACTTCTTCTGCATCAGTGGCGATCACCACGCGGGCGAGTTGGGGACAGGCTTTGGCGGCCTCGTACACCCAGGCGAGCATGGGCTTGCCGGCGAGCGGCAGCAGCACTTTGCGCGGCAGACGGGTGGAGGCGAGTCGCGCGGGAATAACGGCAATGACGCGCGGGCGGGAAGTGGATGCGTCCATACGGGAATGATGGTAACAACTTTACCGCTGCGGGATGTGCGGCAAAGGCTGCGCACGTTGACGGAGGCTGAACGGCTCCGTATCATCGGAGATGGCCGGTTCGTGGTCCTGGATGTCCAGGGACCCGGTGCTGCTCAGCACTGTGTTGCGGCTTTCCCAGTTTGGCGGTGTAGCTCAGATGGTTAGAGCGACGGACTCATAACCCGTAGGTCGACAGTTCGATTCTGTCCACCGCCACCAGTATCTGATGGCCGATCGCTACGGGTTCCTATTGTGCTGACGTCAATCCCAGTTGAACGAGATTGGTGCATGCACGTCCGGGTGCAGACTTTTGTGCACGGGGCAGGTGTGAGCGGCACGCTCGAGCTTGAGCTTGTTCTCTGGACTGACGGAGTGGGGCACGCGGATCTGAACGGTGAGGGACGCGATCATCCGGGGCTGTGCGGTTGTCATCTCTTTTTCCACGACTGCCGTGGTTCCGGTGATGTCTATGTCCAGGGTACGAGCCATGATGCCCATGACAGTCAGCATGCAGGTGCCTAGGGCGGTCGCTACGAGGTCAGTGGGCGAAAAGCTTGCCCCGCGCCCTTGATTGTCCAAGGGGGCGTCGGTGAAAAGTTCAGTTTTGGAGGGGCCATGCATGGCCTTGCAATGCAGGTCTCCCTGGTATTCGAGTTGGATGGCAACCATTGTCTTTTCCTCAAGAAGAGTTGAGAGAGCCGACCGCCGGCTCTCACGTCCATGCAAGATTATGGCAGGGTACGCTATCGCAGTTTAATCAAGGTGAGCGAAGACACGTCTTTTCCTTTTCATTTACGGTGGAAACTCAGTGCATGTGCATCTGAAGGCATTCGGGAGATGTTGCGGTGAATGGATTGGAAATTGACGCTGCGGCGCAGGAGTTATGAAAAGAGTTTCAGCGACAGATGTCCATGCAGCGCGGTTTTTTCTGAGCATTGGTGCGTTGTCCCTCGCTCTTCTGCATGTTCCGGGCGGTCGGGCTGCCTATGCCCAGGATCGCGCTGAGACGCCTACGCAGAGCAGCTCCCGTCCAAATCTATTTGATCGGACAATCGACTTTTACTGGAAAGACTGGAAGGGAACGGCCTCTGCGGGAGCTGCGGCTGCGCGGAGGGGTCCACCTTCGCCGTTGGATTCTCCTCCTTTCCCCAGCTCGGACTGGTCGTATGGAGGCTCGCCGACGATCGGGGAGTCGGACGGAAATGTCTATCCCCTGCAGACGGCAATCAATGGAGCGACAAATCGTACCAAAGTGTACGGATGGATCGAGCCAACTGCCAATGTATCGACGTCGCGGAACAGAAACTATCCGGAGACGAACGACATTTATTCGAACCGCGTCGAACTCGGCCAGGCTGTTGTGTATGTGGAGCGCCTGCCTGATTCAGTGCAGCGTGATCATGTCGACTGGGGCTTCCATCTTACGGGCTTCTTCGGAACCGACTATCGATCGACGACAAATAAAGGCTACTTCAGCAGCCAGCTCCTTGACCATGATCGGCAGTATGGATTTGATCCAGTGCTCGAGTATGTCGACATTTACTTTCCGCATGTAGCACAGGGAATGAATGTGCGCGCGGGGAGGTTCATCTCGATTCCTGGAATCGAAGCGCAACTTACACCGAACAACTATATTTTCAGTCATTCATTGCTCTACGCGGTCGATCCTTTTACGGACACGGGAGTACTTGCAACGGTGCAGCTGAACGACAAGTGGACGGTGCAGGCCGGCATGTCGGGAAGCCACGATGTTGCCCTGTGGACGGCCGACGCGAAACCATCTTTCATGGGTTGTATCAGCTATACGACGACCAGCGTGAATAACAATTTCTATCTATGCGCGAACGGCATCAACGACGGGAAGTACGCGTTCAATAATGTGCAGATGTATGACGGCACCTGGTATCACAAGTTCAGTAAGACCATTCACACAGCAACCGAGATCTACGGCATGTATCAGAAGGACGTCCCCAGTACGAATGGTCCGATCGCGCCTGAGAAAGGAACAAATGGCGCGAACTGCCGCCCCGGTCTGCAGACGTGTTTCGCGCCGGAATGGGCCATGGTGAACTACGTCAACAAGCAGCTATCTGCCCATGACTTTATCTCGTTTCGCAGCGACTTTCTGAATGACAAGAAGGGACAGAGAACAGGGTATGCCACTAAATACACCGAGGGCACCTTCATGTGGAGTCACTGGGTAGGCACAACGGTTCAGATCAGACCAGAGCTACGATTCGATCATGCGTGGGACCGCCGGTCTTATGATCAAGGCACACGAATAAATCAACTGACCGGCGCCACGGATGTCATTCTTCACTTTTAAATCAGTACAAGTGGATGGATGCTGTCAGATTTGCGAAGCCGTTATTGAATGCGCATCTTCAATCTTCGCGCAGCAATTGCAGTGGATCGACTGATAGCGCGCGATGGGCAGGTATCCAGGTAGCCACAAGCCCAATCAAGCTCATGGTCAGAACGACTCCGGACAGCACCAGTGGATCACGCGGTGTAGCCTGGTAGACAATGAACGCAAGCACGCGCGTCGCCAGAAGACCCAGTACGAGGCCGGCAGCAGAACCGATCGCAAGAAGCTTCATTGCTCGTCCGAGCGCGGATTGAAGAACCTCCCACTGCTGCGCGCCGAGTGCGATGCGGATGCCAAGTTCTTTCAATCGCCGGCTGACTGAGTAAGCTGCCATGCCGAAGATTCCGGTGATTGACAGCATTGCTCCCATCACGCCCAACACTCCCAGAGATAGTGTCGCCATGCGTGGCGCGAACATGCTTACCTGGAGCGGCGTGGCCCTCGTTTCGACGATAACGGGCATGCCCGCGTCGAGCTGCCGGAGTTTACTTCGCATCGCCGCAGCCATCGCGTCGGCATTGAAAAAACTGTCACCGTAACGATTTGGCCGGGAAGCGGCACGCACCACCAGTGTTGTGGCGATGACGGGAGACTGCAGCATGGAGACATAGACTGCGGGGGTCGGATCCTCTGTCAGCCTGTCGTACTTTCCGTCCTCCGTAATTCCGATGACCTGCAGGCGCGTCCCTTCTTTTGATTTGTAGAAACGGCCGATGGCACCATCGACGGAGCCGAACAATTTGCGCGCGAACTCGCCATTGATAATAGCCACCTGGGGTGCCTTGCTGTCATCCTGCCAGGTGAAATCACGGCCTGCCAGCAAGGCGGTGCCGGCGGCGCGAAAGTATCCAGGTGCAATATGAAAGATATAGGCATGCGCGGCGGCGTTTACGGGTCGAAGGTCCGCGGTGGTGTCCGCGAAAATCATGGTGTCGCTCAGACTCATTGCAAACGGAACACTGTCGGCCAGCCCGACTGACTCAACGCCTGGAATGTCTTCCATGGCGTGCATCATCTCTTTCTGCATGGCAGGAGCCTGCGCCAGGCCATATCCCGCCATACTTAAATCCGATTCTGCCAGCATCGTGCGTTCGGTATCAAAGCCCAGTCGCGCGTGGAGGGAATACCCAAGGCCGCGCACTGCGACCAGCGAAGAAGTTACGAGTACTGCGCATATCGCTATCTGCGCCACCAGCAGTGTCTCGCGTAGATTGATTCCTTTTCCCGCACGGCTGCTCGAACCGGATTTGACGATGCCGTAAGGATTCGTCTGCAACACCTGGCGCACAGGCACTGCGCCGAAAAGCAGTCCGCTGACCAGCGCTAATAACACCGCGACCAGATACACCCGGCCATCCGGATTGACGGCCAGATGAATCGGCCAGCTTGAGAACGGGCGCCACGCGCTCATCATTCTCAACAATGCCACGCTGCCAAGCAAACCGATACTGCCTCCGGCGATGGAGATCAGCACCGCCTCGGTAAACAGTGCGCGCAGAATGCGAGCGCGTGTTGCGCCCAATGCGAGTCGCAACGCAACCTCTCGTGAGCGATCGGCAGCACGAGCTGCAAACAGACTGCCAAGATTGGCGCACGCCGCGAGCAGGATCAGGCCGGTGAGCAGCATCAAGCCAGACATGAAAGCCTTAACTGGGCCGCCTAGATAGTCGCCGTAAAGCGTAGGAGACGCCAGCTTGAAGGTCATCCTGCTTTCGTCTTTCGGATAGGCTTTTTCCAAGCCCGCTCCGATAGCATTCAGGTCGGCAGTTGCCTGTGCAGGAGTTACTCCGTTGCGTAATTCACCCATCGTCTCGAATATCCAGCGGGAGCTGCGCGTCTCCAGGGTATGGTTGTCTGCGCCAAGTACCGGATGCTCGACGAGGGGCACCCACATCGCCGGATTGAAGAAGAGGAGTGTTCCGTTAAAATCACGCGGAGCCACACCAATGATCGTGAAGGGGTTCCGGTTTAAGCGCACCGCGCGGCCCACAATGCTTCGATCGTCATGGAAGTGTGTGTGCCAGTACTCATAACTCAGCACGATCGATGGAGCGCTACCGGCGCCATGCTCGTCTGAGGCCTGAAAGAAATGTCCAAGATAAGGCTGCAAGCCGAGAGCGCTGAAATAATTTCCGGTTGCTTCTTCGACCCATACTTCCGTTGGATCGCCACCCGTTTCCAACCCTACTTCGTCGACCGTGTAAGCTATCAAGCTATCGAAACTGCGGTTGCGATCGCGGAGGTCTAGATAGTCAGGGTAGGACTGGTAAGCGGATGCCTCATCCCCATGTTGCAGCTGATAGAGCCGCTCAGGATGGGCAACGTTGAGAGGGCGCAGAAGGAATGCGTTCAATGTGCTGAATACTACGGCATTGGCACCGATGGCCAGGGCGAGCGTCAGGATTGCTGCGATGGTGAATCCGGGAGAACGCCGCAGTTGACGCATGGCGAAGCGTACGTCTCGCCAGATGGATTCGAGCAAGGGTGACTGCCAGACTTCGCGGCTACGCTCTTGGGCAAGGACTACACTGCCGAATGCAACGCGAGCCTGCCGCCGAGCCTCCTGTGGATCCAGACCCTCACTCTGCAGTTGCTCTACGCGCTCTTCGAGATGGAGCCGCATTTCCTCGGAAAGGTCATCGAGATGTTTGCGGCGGAGATTCAAGTAAGTCCAAAACCTCGAGGTCCATTGCATGAGAGCCTCTCATCAATTGGCAGAAGATTTACCGGGATTTAGAACAAGCGCGATACCCTCAAACATCTGTTCGAAGCTAGAGATTTGTTGCTCCAGGTGACGCAGGCCGGCTGACGTAATCTGGTAAGTTCTTACGCGGCGATTGGTGGCAGATACACCCCATTCGGCTTTGACAAGCTTTGCTTTGAGAAGCCTCTGCAGGGCCGGATACAGTGAGCCTTCCTCCACCTGCAACAAGTTATTCGATCGCTGCTGAATATGCTGAACCAGCGCGTAGCCGTGCGCCGGCTGACGTCGAAGCGACTGGAGGATCATCATTTCTAGGGCGCCGGGAAATAAGTCGCGAGTAGGTGAATTCAGCATAGGCCTGTTTGCTACAGACCTAGAGTAAACAAGTATTAAGAAAAGTTGTCAAGAAGAATTTGTATCGCTATTCAATGTGATCCGCCGCGTGCCGAAAGGCCCAAAAAGGCGTGCTTTAACAGGTGGTCACAAATGCATTTCAGGATTGAGCTGCTTTGTGCATCTAGTGGAGAGAGGGCAGGTCGCCGGGCGAGTGATCGTCATCGCCTCTTCGCGTAGCGGGTGCAAAGCACAGTTGGAAAGGGAAAGAATGGCTGACGTATTGTTGACTGATATTGATGGCACGCTGGTAGACAGCAACACTTTACATGCGGAGGCGTGGCGACGAACTTTCGAACACTTCGGCATCGAGATTGGCATGGATGAGGCCTGGCGGCAGATTGGCAAAGGGGGTGACAAGGTCATCCCATTCTTCGTTCCGGAAGCTGACGTGTCCAGGTTAGAAGAGCCGATTAAGGCATTCCGCAAGCAGCTGCTGCACAGGGACTATATGCATCGCATTGTCGCATTTGCCAAGTCTCGCGAGCTGCTGCAACGCGTAAAAAAGCAGGGGATGAAGATAGTGATTGCCAGTTCGACGGAAAAGGAAGACCTGGAGACATACGGGCGCATCGTGCAGATGGAAGACCTTATTGACGAAGCAGCATCAGGTTCAGACGCGGAAGCTTCCAAGCCCGACGGAGATATATTCGCCGCAGCGCTTCAAAAGGTAGGCATGGATGCACGGCAGGCAATCGCGCTCGGAGACACGCCCTGGGATGCGCACGCTGCAGGCAAGGTCGACGTCCGGACGATAGGACTCACATGTGGCGGCTGGAAGCGATCGGACCTGATGGATGCAGGGTGTGTGGAAGTGTGGCAGGATCCTGCAGACCTACTTATGCACTTCGAAAAGTCGGCGTTGTTTCGCTCATAACTGCATGGCGTCAAGTAATTTCGGGCTAACGCGTCTTAGTTGCAGGAGACTGATGTTCCTGATTGCGGAGTTGGGCGCAGATGGCGCGTTCCCGTGCACCCTCCGCGAGACGGCCGGATTTACTGAGCGCTGTGCCTAGAACGTAATGGGCATCCGCATTATGCGGCTGAACACTTACAGCCTTTTGCAGAGCACTTACGGCAACGTCGAGTTGATGCAACAGTATTTCGCATTCGCCGAGTTCCATGAGTGCATCAAAGTAAGCCGGATTGACAGAAAGCGCGGCTTGCAAAAAGCGGACGGCATCTGCGGGCTGATTGCGTCTTCGCAGGATGCGACCAAGCGTGCAATTGGCAATTGGATCATTTGGATAGAGGGCAAGCTCCTCTCGGAACTCGCGCTCTGCTGCATCAATATTATCGTTGCGCCAGTATATGGTGCCGAGGCCTGAGTGGATACCCGGGTATTTCGGATCCGCCTTGGCTGCGGCTTCAAACTCCTCGATGGCATCGTCTTCGCGGTACAGATTGTCATCAGCCATGGCCATCATGACGTGGGCTGCGGCGGAGTTGGGATTGATCGTCATAACCTGCCTGAAGACATCGGTTACCCCACTGTAGTTCTTTGTACGGAGGTAGGCTTTGCCCAACATATCGAGGGTCGGCAGATCATTCGGTTGTAGCTTGTGCGCCTTCTCGAGATAGCGAGCAGCTTCATCGAAGCGATCCAGCGCGAAGAGGTCAAGTCCGGTAAGACTTAGCGATTGAAAGCCAGGCGAAGCATCTGCGAAAGCTTGCAGGAGTGGGAGAGCAGGCTTGTATTCAGCTGCCCGGAAATATGCAATGCCAAGATTGCGCTGCGTGATGGAATCTTCGGGCTTGAGAGCTAGCGCCTGCTGATAGATTGCGATTGCTTCAGGCTCCCGGTGTTGCCGCGCGATGCAGATAGCAAGATTGTTGAGTAGAGGGACGGAATCGGGAGTGGATTTCAGGGCTATGCGGAAGGACCGTTCTGCGGCAGCGTAGTCACCACTTTGCATGGCGGCAGTGCCTGTTGCAACGGCGTCGGCTGCGTCCGTCTGCGATGCAGATGGCAGTGGTAGCGCGGGTAGTGATAATGCCTGGGAGCACAAGAGCAGAACCAGAAGACGCGTCGAACAAGCTAGCGCGCTTATAACTCTATGCACGGGCGTTCTCTCATCAGATAGCTATAGGGAAGCTATCACAAACGATTAGGTTCAAATCTTAGTGCGCGATTGCAGTCGAGGTCCTGAGAGAATCTGGGCCCTGCGCTTGTACTTGACGCCGAATCGTTTTAATATCGTGTCAATCATTCACAGATACGGCTTTCACATCTGGATGAATACTTTCCTGCCGCCCCTGTCCGGCGCAGTTAACTCTCGTTTGCTGCAGTGATTGACGTCTTTGGGCCACTTTACAGGCTAAAAATAAAACATGAAAAATGCGCACGACTCTGCTCGTCCACAGGGCCTGGTGGCTTTTTTCCTTCTGCGAGTGTCTGCCGCCGAATGGGAGGACTGCTTCCGCTACGCCCAACGAGCAAGCTGCGCTGCCAGCTACTTTTTTGAGGTCACACATGCAGAAGTTCATTCGTTATCTATATGCACTCTCGTTGTTACTCGCAGCTTGTTGCGGCTCTGTACTCGGCCAGGAAGTCGCCGCCAGCCTGAACGGGACCGTGACGGATACGTCGGGCGCAGTCATCGCAAACGCAACAGTCGAGCTTACCAACCTAGGGACCAAGGGCTCTTCAAAGACTGCACAGACCGACCAGAATGGCAGTTATACGATTACCAACCTGCCTCCAGCGACTTACAACATTAAAGTAACGGCTCCGGGGTTCAAAACGTTTGTCGCGGAGGGCGTCACTTTTTTCGTAGCTCAAAAGCGGTCGATCAATGCGCAACTGCAAACGGGTGCCGTCGATCAGACAGTTACCGTGCAGGAGAACACAGTAGCCATTGAAACGTCGAGCAGTGAGCAGGCCGGCACGGTGAGCGGCACGCAGGTGCGGGAACTTGAACTGAGCAATCGTAACTTTGAGCAACTGGTGACCTTGCAGCCGGGCGTTGTGAGTGGCCTTGGCGACGAGACCGGCTTCGGCCTCAACAACACGACGACGCTATCAGTGAACGGTGGACGCGACACATCCAACAACTGGTCAGTGGATGGTGCGGACATCAACGACAGTGGTTCAAACGCGACCCTGTTGAACGTCCCAAGCGTGGATGCGATCCAGGAATTCACTCTTGAGCGCGGGTCCTACGACGCCAGCTACGGACGCAGTGCCGGTGCGCAGGTGCTGGTTGCAACCAAGCAGGGCACGAGCGAATACCATGGCGACCTTTACGAGTTCAACCGGAACGACATCTTCAATGCGAATGACTACTTTGCAAAGCAGGCGGGGAATCCTCGCGGCATCGAGCGCTATAACAATTATGGATTTACGCTCGGCGGTCCGCTTTGGATTCCGAAGCTTTACAACACGGGCAAAAACAAGACGTTCTTCTTCTGGTCAGAGGAGTGGCGCAAGGTAAGTTCGCCGAGTACCAACAGCGTCACGGCGGCGACACCCGCCCAACTGGCTGGTCAATTCATCAATGCGACAGCGATTCCAACCGCCCCTGCGGGCTGCGTGACGATCTCAAAAGTGATACCGGCGGCGGGCTCCAACCCGGTGCTGTATGACGGCTCGGTGAGCCCTGCATGCTACAGCAAGAATGCAAAAGTCTACCTGACGAACGTGTTCGACAAATTTCCTGCGAACGCAGATGGGCAGAACATCTCGACATTCTCATCGCTCAATAATGTTCGGCAGGACATTGTCCGTGTAGACCATAACTTCACCGACAAAATACATTTCTTCGGTCGCGCAATGCAGGATGAAACCCCTGAAAATTTTCCGCTTGGCTTGTTTGCCGGCGCGAATTATCCGGGGCTCGTCAATACATCCGTCAATGCGCCGGGTGAAAATGTCGTGGGCAACCTGACTTATACGATCACGCCGAACCTGGTGAATGAAGCGGAATTCGCGTATTCACAGGGAACGATCAATGCAACGTTAAGCGGTGTAGCGAATTCGCCGACCGTTGCCAGCCAGTTGACGAACAACACCGCTTATAAGGATCCGTACGGACGCATCCCATCGATCACAATCACGACCGGCTCGATCACCGGTATTTCGCAGGGCAGTGCGCCATACGATGAGCGGAACCTCGATCGGACTCTGTTCGATAATCTGTCGTGGACAAAGGGGAAGCATTCGCTTCGCTTCGGTTACACGGTATCGCAGATGTTGAAGACTGAAAACGCATCAGGGGGCAATGCGAGCTTCCAGTTCCCGACCTTCCAGGATTTCCTGCTTGGCAATGCAAGTCTCTATCAACAGCAGAGCCGGGATATTATCCCCGACCTCCACTACATCAACATGGAAGCCTACGCGCAGGACGACTGGAAGATCAGCCAGAGGCTGACGTTTAATCTCGGTCTTCGCTGGAGCTATTTCCCGTCACCGACCGACGTGAACAACACGTTAAATAACTTCGATCCCACGTTATATAGCCCCTCGGCGGCGCCGAAGCTTGATGCGAATGGAAACTTTGTAGCCGGGCAAGGTTCGATTCCAGCGACCTATACGAACGGACTTATTTTCCCGCAAGGTACGGCATGTAACCAGGCCAAGGCTATTTCTCCAGGCATAACCTGCTCACCGTTTGGGAGCCGCGTCAACCCGAATTCAAATAAAAACTTTGCGCCACGCGTGGGATTTGCTTTTGATCCATACGGCTCCGGGAAGACCTCTATCCGCGGTGGTTTTGGTATCTTCTTCGACCGCTCGCTGAATGGCATTTGGGAACAGAATGCATTCCAGGATCCGCCACTCGTACAGACGTCGACAGTGAACAACACCAGCTTCGATAATCCTTTACAAGGCACGTCAAGTGTCTCGCTCGCACCAAACCTGATCATTTCAACAGGCAATCCAACATTTAAGGTACCTTCCGAGGCGGCTTATAACTTGTCGCTGCAGCAGGAAATTAATGCAGGTACAGTGCTGGAGATAGCTTATGTAGGTTCATCGGGCCGCCACCTTATTGGAGAACTCGACTTAAATCAACCGACATTGGCGGCAAGAGCAGCGAACCCAAATGATAATGTCAACCAGATTCGGCCCTATCTCGGCTACTCCTATTTCAGGGAGCGTATTCCTGCATTTAACAGCAGCTATAATTCCCTGCAGGTTTCACTGAATCACCGGGTAACGCATGGGCTCACGCTCGGCGTTGCTTACACATGGTCGCGAAACCTGACGGCGCAATCCGCTGATCGCGGTGCGGCGAACCAGAATACCTACGATGCACGGCTGGACTATGGTCCTTCGGCACTCAACACTCCGCAGATCTTTATTGCCAACTATGTCTACCAATTACCTTTCTTTGCAGCACAGCACGGACTTACCGGTCACGTACTTGGCGGCTGGGAGGTGTCAGGCATCACAAGCGTCGAGACGGGGCAGTCGTTCAGCGTGACGCAGGCTACAGATCCATTTGCCTGCGTGGCATCTACGACCACTGCGAATGGGTGCATTGCCGGGACGTATCCCGGTGGCCTGGGCCTGGTGACGCCGAATTACGACATAGCTCCGCGAGTAGACCAGGTGTCTCACTTCTCCTACACCAAGACGCAGGCGCAGTGGTTCACCACTTCTTCCTTCACATCAGCTATAGGGCACTTCGGGAGTGAATCAAGCAATCCGTTGATTGGTCCCGGCCTCCAGAACTCGGACCTTGGAGCAATCAAGAATTTGCAGCTAGGTCAACGCTTTAAATTCCAACTCCGCGGAGAATTCTTCAATGCATTCAACCATGCGAACTTCGCAGGAGTTGATTCAAGCATCAACAATACGAGTTTCGGACAGGTGACAAGCACGCACCTGCCGCGACGGATTCAACTTGGCGGGAAGCTCTACTTCTAACGGAATGGCGCTGTAGTTCATGAATGCCGCATTCGAAAAGGATGCGGCATTTTTATGCTTTGGACTGGCCGGTACGGGTTGAGTTCGGAACGGTATCATAGGGATAGTCGCTGCCTTAAGTTGGCGAAGTAATAAAGTGATGCCGCTATCCCTCCCTCCCAATCCGCCGCCCACTGCTGTGACGGAATCAACGCAGAAAAAGCCAGCGAACGGATTTGAGCCACTACAGTCGCCGCATTTCAGGAATTTGTGGATAGCGTCCACGATTTCGAACCTCGGCGGCTGGATGCAGGACACGGCCGGCACCTGGCTCATGACAGTGCTGACACCGTCTCCACTGTTGATCGCGCTAATGCAGACAGCGGCAAGTCTGCCGGTATTGATTCTCGGGTTGCTGGCAGGGGCAACTGCGGATATCTTCGATCGGCGCCGGCTGTTGCTGTTCTGGCAGGCATGGATGCTGGGCGCTGTCGCGTTGCTGAGCCTGCTCACTTTTCTGAATATTATTTCGCCAGTCGTGCTGCTTCTACTGACCTTCCTCTTGAATGTCGGGACTGCCATGAACAGCCCGGCGTGGCAGGCTATCATGCCGGAGTTGGTGCCGCGTGAACAGCTGCCGGAAGCGGTTTCGCTGAACAGCGCGGGGTTCAATCTTGCGCGAGCTGTAGGTCCGGCACTGGGAGGCCTCGCAATTGCCGCGTTCGCGCATGCGGATACCGGCGCAGCGTGGACGTTCCTGATTAACTCGCTGTCGTTTGTCGGCGTAATTCTGGTGCTCTACCAATGGAAGCGTAATCCTATTTTCAAGAGTGCGTTGCCGGCTGAGCGTATCTACGGTTCCATGCGCGCGGGAATTCGCTATGTGCAGTATGCGCCGCTCCTGAAGGCGGCACTGGCACGGGCTCTTGTTTTCACTGCTTTCGTAAGCGCCGTGTGGTCGCTGTTGGCCGTGGTGGCAGCTCGTGATCTGCACCAGGGTGCGCTGGGGTATGGCATATTGAATGGCAGCATGGGATTGGGCGCGGTGATTGGTGCGACCATGTTGCCGAGAGTTCGGCGCAGGTTTTCTGCTGACCAGATTATCGCGGTTTCGACGGGAGTGTTCGTCGCAACGCTCTTGATTCTTGCATTCGTGCATTATCCGGTGGTCATCATTCCGGTACTGCTGTTTGCGGGGTTTGCGTGGACCAGCACCATGTCCACTTTTAACCTGGCGGTGCAGATGTCCGTGCCGAACTGGGTGCAGGCTCGCGCCCTGGGCACCTATCAGATGGTTTTTTCCGGAGGCATGGCAGTCGGCAGCGTGATCTGGGGATTGATCGCTGAACATGTATCGACGCCGGCATCGCTGGCGATCTCCGCGGGGGGATTGCTGGTGTCCCTGCCCTTCAGCAACCGGCTGCATGTCCTGCGCGGCGAGCTACCTGACTTCAGTCCATTCCGAACAACGTTTGCGGCGCCGGTGCTGGCGAATGAGCCGGAATTATCGGATGGCCCAGTGCGAATCCTCGTCGATTACTTTATCGACGAGGCAGATTATAACGAGTTCGTTCAGGCAATCCATGAACTAAAAAATGTACGACTGCGCGATGGTGCCATCCGGTGGGGCATTTTTCAGGATGCGGATGATCCTCGGCACCTGAACGAAACATTTGTGATGGAATCCTGGGTGGATTATTTGCGGCAGCGCGAACGATTCACTGCGTCGGACCGGACGATTCGCGATCGGGTGGTGAGCCTGCACCGAGGCCAGGAGCCGCCGCGGATCACGCATACAATTTACGCGAAGGAACGCGCTGCCAAATTGCCGACGAAGGATTAGCTGAGCGCTATTCACATGGCCGGTATGCGATTACTGCCGTCATCTTGTAAATTCGGATGAGCGCCATGGAGGATGAGTTGAAGACGATCAAGGGACCCGGTCTATTTCTTGCACAATTTATCAGCAGCGAAGCGCCCTTTAATTCACTCGAAGGATTGCTCGGCTGGGCGTCCGGGCTGGGTTTCAAGGCTGTGCAGTTTCCGACGTCGGATGCGTGGCTTTTTGATTTGAAGCTGGCCGCTGAGAGCAAAGGCTACTGTGAGGATCTGCAGGCAAAAGTTGCGATGCACGGACTGGAGATATCCGAGCTGTCGACTCATCTTCAAGGGCAGCTGGTCGCGGTACATCCCGCCTATGAGGAACTATTCGCTGGTTTTGCGCCGTCGCAATTGAGCACTGGTGCCTCACGACAGGCATGGGCTGTTGAGCAGATGCTGTATGCCGCGGCGGCAAGCCGCAACCTGGGCCTGACGGCGCATGCAAGCTTCTCCGGAGCATTACTCTGGCCATATTTCTATCCGTGGCCACAAAGGCCTGCAGGACTGGTTGAGGAGGGATTTGCAGAGCTGGCAAAACGCTGGCTGCCTATCCTGAATGCATTTGACGAAGCTGGTGTCGACTTATGTTTCGAACTGCACCCGGGAGAGGATCTGCATGACGGCGTCACGTTTGAACGGATGCTAAGAGCTACCGGCAACCATCCACGATTGAAGATACTTTACGATCCGAGCCACATGGTCCTGCAGCAGATGGACTATCTCGCATTTCTGGATAACTACCATGAATATGTGCGGGCTTTCCATGTGAAGGATGCGGAGTACAGGCCGAATGGGCGTGCCGGTGTGTATGCGGGTTACCAGGGCTGGATTGATCGTCCGGGCCGGTTTCGAACCGCTGGTACCGGTCAGGTTGATTTCGGAGCGATCTTCAGCAAGCTGGCACAATACGACTATCCTGGCTGGGCAGTACTGGAATGGGAAGATTGCCTGCAGCGCAGTGAGGACGGGGCGCGGTTGGGCGCAGCATTTATCGACCAACACATTATCCATGTGACTGATCGTGCCTTCGATGACTTTGCCGGATCCGGGGTTGACAGGAAGATATTGCAAGGACTGATGGGTATTTCGCAGAAGCAGAGTCAGTTTGACGGTGATTGACACAGTTCGTGGAGTGAGAGGAGAAGCTTCAGATGAGTTATGAACCGGATGCAAAGCGTTATGACGACGCCACCTTTCGACGCTGCGGAAAATCAGGTTTGGTTTTGCCGCCCATATCGGTTGGCCTGTGGCAGAACTTCGGTGGAGTCGACGTTTTTGAAACAGGTCGCGCTATCATCCGCCGAGCCTTCGATAGGGGTGTGACGCATTTCGATCTGGCTAATAACTACGGTCCTCCGTATGGTTCGGCTGAGGAAAATTTCGGGGAGATTCTGCGAAAGGATTTTCGAAGGTACCGGAATGAACTAGTTATTTCCTCAAAGGCCGGATGGGATATGTGGCCCGGACCCTATGGCGTTGGAGGTTCGCGCAAGTATCTAATCGCATCGCTTGATGAGAGCCTTAGCCGGATGGGCCTGGACTATGTAGACATCTTTTATTCCCACCGACCGACCACGGATGTTCCGCTGGAAGAAACGATGGGTGCATTGGCGCATGCGGTGCGACAGGGTAAGGCACTTTATGTCGGCATCTCCTCGTACAGCCCGGAGCGCACGCGTGAAGCTGCGCAGATTTTGAAGAGCGAAGGCGTGCCACTTTTAATTCACCAGCCTTCCTACTCGATGCTCAACCGCTGGATCGAACAGGGCTTGTTGAGCACGCTTGAGGAACTGGGTGTGGGGTGCATTGCATTTTCTCCGCTGGCGCAGGGGCTGCTCACGAAGAAATATTTAAATGGTGTGCCGGAGAAGTCTCGTGCGAAGGGCGGCGGCTCGTTTCTGAAAGAGTTTCTCAGCGAGGAAAACCTGAAGCGAGTGCGCGCGCTGAATGAGATTGCCGCTGGCCGCGGACAGACGCTTGCGCAGATGGCGATTGCCTGGGTGCTGCGCGATGCGCGTGTGACCTCCGCGCTGATTGGTGCGCGTAACGTTGAACAACTGGACGACTCGCTGAATGCATTGCATGGACTAGACTTTTCAGATGCAGAGCTGACTGCGATCGATCAGAATGCGCAGGATGGCTCGATCGACCTGTGGAAGGATGCGCGCGAGGGTGCAGCTTAGGTCTTCTGCACTGATGTGTAGCTTTGTTTAATAGTCTGAATGACGAGGGTCGGAAGAGAATGGGCAGCAGGCTGGAGGGAAAGATCGCGCTGGTGACTGCGGCAGCGCAGGGCATCGGTCGCGCATCTGCACTGCGTTTCGCATCGGAAGGTGCGCGGGTCTGGGCTACAGATATCAACCAGCCGGCACTGGACGCGTTGGTAAGTGAGAATCAGCAATTGGCTGCACTCATACGACCCCATATTCTGGACGTGCGCAGCACGGAAGCCGTGGATGCATTTGCGGCCAGGGTTGGAACCATCGATATTCTCTTTAATTGTGCGGGCTATGTGCACCAGGGTGATATTTTTGCATGCTCCGAGAAAGACTGGGACTTCTCGTTTGATGTGAATGTTCAGTCGATGTATCGAACCTGTCGCGCATTTCTCCCGGGAATGGTGGCGGCCGGGAAGGGAAGCATCATCAACATGGCTTCCGTCGTTTCAAGCGTGAAGGGCGCGCCGAATCGATTTGTCTACGGCGTTACCAAGGCAGCGGTCATTGGGCTCACCAAGGCGATTGCCGCGGACTATGTCGCCAAGGGTATCCGTTGCAATGCACTTTGCCCGGGCACTATCGAAACCCCGTCGCTGGGCGAACGTATCAAGGCACAGGGCGACGAGGCGAAAGCGCGGGCAGCTTTTATTGCGCGACAGCCGATGGGCCGGCTGGGTCGTCCAGAAGAGATAGCCGAACTCGCTCTCTACCTTGCGTCCGACGAGTCATCATTCACGACGGGTCAGGCGCATATCATCGACGGCGGGTGGAGTATCTAATCACTTACTCGGAAGTTATGGCATGCTGCATATTTTCGAGAGAGACACGCGCAGTTTCCGGATAGTAGAAGACCACCAGGACGAAGTCTACGACCATCATTGCCGCGAAAAAGAAGAAGGGCAGTGATCCCGATTGTCTTGCAAGAAGCGGAAAGATAAGGGAGATGACGGCGTTCGATATCCAATGCGCGGAACTGCCGAGGCTCTGACCCTTGGAACGCATACGGTTCGGAAAAACTTCACTGATATAGACCCAGACGACTGCGCCATGCGAGATGGCGAACGAGGCGATAAAACCCATCAGGAGCCAGATAAGGAGTCCGAGATGCTGGCGCGTATAGAAGATATAGCCAATGCCCGACAGGCAGGCGAATAGTCCCACTGTGCCAGTGAGTAATAGCTTTTTGCGCCCGAACTTATCGATGATGGACATGGCCAGGAGGGTCGCGACCAGGTTGGTCGCGCCTACAGCAACAGCCTGAAGATTCCCGGATACTTTGGTTGCGCCTGCGAGTGAAAAGATATCATTGAGGTAATAAAGTACCGCATTGATGCCGGTAAGTTGCGAGAACATACCGACTGTCAGCGCGAGAATAACAGGCAGCCGATATTTTTTGGCGAGCAGAGAGTCTTCGCTGCCAGTACCCTCTTCCTGCAGTGAACGAACAATCTCGTCGCGTTCCTTCTGTGCATCGGGGACACCAGTAAGTGCGAGGATGCGCAGCGCTTCTGCATCGCGTGACTGTGTCAACAACCACCGCGGGCTGCGCGGAATGAAAAATAAAGTGATCAGGAAAAGCACGGCGGGGATGCCGGAAACTCCCAACTGGAAGCGCCATTCGTGAGCGCCTAGATGGAGGGTGCCGAGATAGGCGTTCGACATATAAGCAAGCAGGATGCCGACGACTATATTGACCTGGAAAAACCCGACCAGGCGTCCGCGCCAGTTGGTTGGTGCAATCTCCGCAATGTACATTGGTCCCAGAACTGATGAGCCACCGATGCCGATGCCCCCGATAAATCGGAAGGCGATCAGGGACGGCAGGCTCCATGCGATGGCGCAACCAACTGCCGAGATGATGTAGAAAGCAGCCATAGCGCGCAGGCTGTCGCGGCGACCGTATTTTTGCCCGGGAATTCCTGCAAAAAGTGCGCCAATGACTGTGCCCCACAGTGCACTTGCGACGGTAAAGCCGAGAGCTGCTTCGTTAAGATGAAACTGCTGTGTGAGCTGGGCTGTCGCACCGGAAATGACGGCGGTGTCAAAGCCGAAGAGAAGACCGCCGAGCGCGCCAACTATCGTGCTCTTGACTACGTGAATCGATAGCTTCATAGGTTGAAAGACCGACCAGGTTTGATTCGATATTCGTTGTACTTATCCGGAAGAGGTTGGCCGGTCAATCGATTCCGACGTCCCCGCACAGATGGACTGTAATGCCCAGCGCTTCGAACGTCGCAGCCTTGACTGCCAGAGCCTGTTTGCCTGCCTGCGGTGTTGGCACGTAAGCGATGTTGACATGATTTGCGCGGTGGCGAGCCATGAAGGAATCGCGACTTACACCATCGAAGATCGCATTGACCATCGGCCATGGCGGGGTGGTCTCGTGCCATCTCCGTTTCACTTCGTCTTCCGGTAGCTCGACCACCGAGCCCAGGCCAATGTCGACATGCAGCGTTCCCATTTCGACGAATACGCGGCTCCAGACAATTGAACCCTCACGTCCGACTCCTTTGAGTGAGCCGCCGCCGAGCGGAAAATACATGGGTGGTTGGCGTTCGCTGGTCGCACCTGCATATCCTCCGACGAAATGATTTGGCGGCGCGGCTCCAGATATCTGCAGCACCCACACAAAGGTGCCGTTGTAGTCCTGGCCCCAGCGTACATCGTGCAGTGTGGTGGAAGGGTCGTGCCCCAGGGCACGCCAGACGCGGTTGGTGACAACCGCGTCGACGGCCGCACCTTCATCCACCTCGTTGAAATGTGGAAGCGGACCGCCGGCGTAGAGCTCCTCGCCGGTTGTCTCATGCAGGACCGGCGGACGTTCGGCATTATTCAGCAAACCTTCGACAAGGTCGGAGGCCGGCACCATGTCCTTTAGGCCCTGTTGATATTGAATGCCGATCGCGTCGCAGGAAAAGTCATGCGCGATGCGCACTGCCGCGATATACATCCGGCACTGATCGAGAACTTGGCCCTCTGTCAATTCTTCAGCGGCGTTGCTGCCGAATTTGAAAGTCAGTCCTTTAGCGTCTAGCCAGCTTTTTATGGCGAGTGCCTGGTCGTCGGACACGGTGCGCATGCGCGCGACGAGTGCTGACTGGCTAAGGCGTTCTTTGAAAAAGCCTGCTGGATTAAGCAGTTCGTCGTCGATGATGGCGTTGTACATCCCCATGCAGCCTTCATCGAAAATACCAAGAATAATCTTCCTGGCTTTCAGTGCCCGGGCGAGACTTTGGCCAAGGTCTTTATCGGGCGCGCTGACCTGGTCTAGAACAAAAGGTCGCACGTGGGACAGATCATGTGTGACGTGTCCATGGTTGACCCATTCATCCAGCCGGGTGAGGAAGTACGCGTCGTCAAAATGCTCACTCCAGAGCGTGCTGAAGGGAACGCCGGCTTTGACGAGCGAGCCATTCAGATTGAGCAGGCCGACTAAGCCTGGCCACTGACCTGACCAGTTCGCCACGGTGAGCATTGGGCCGCGATGACTGCGCATGCCAGGCAGCACATGATGGGTATATTGCCAGGCCGCGGTTGCAAACACCAGGTTGGCATGCGGATCGATGCGCTCGAATATATCCATACCCATGCGCTGGCTGGAATTGAAACCGTGGCCTGTTTTTGGATCGACAGGAAAGGCCCGCTTAAGGCTGACACCCATGGTGGCAAAGCAGGCCGTTAATTTTTCTTCCAACTCTTTCTGAGCGGGCCAGCAAATGCGATTCGCAGATTCGCGAAGGTCACCACTGGTGACCAGGACCGCCTCCTGCATCCGGGAAAAGTTCTGATCTGACATGCGATGGGGTGCAACTTGCCTTTCGGAGAAACTGATCCTGCCGGCGGAGAATGATGATAATCCCGCAGGTGGGAGACGCAACGGATCTTCTGGAGTTAAACCTTTAAAACTTTCTAGAGACGAATGGAACATCGTTCTGCATTGGTTGTCAAATGGATTTCGCGAGCGGCCTACCTGCGGACGCTTTTTGTGCGCGGAGAGAGGTGGATTCGCGCAAAACCAGCTTGGGAGTGACGCGTACCAGCGACCATTCATTCCCCAGCCGTCCCTCGATGCGGTCCATCAAAATGGTGGCGGCGCGGGAACCCATTTCGTAGCTTGGCTGAACCACGGCTGTTACGTGTGAGTGGAGGCCGTGGTCGACGGAGATGTCGTCAAAGGTTGCCAGAGCAATGTCCTGCGGGCAGCGGACAGAGGCCTCTTCAAGAGCATGAAGAACGCCAAGTGCCATGACGCCGTTGCAGACAAAGATCGCGGTGGGTCGGACGTGCTGGCGTAATAGTTGTTCGCCCAGGCGCTTACCGGATTCAAGCCGGAAGTCGCCTTCCATGACAAGTTTTGCGTCGAAGGCAATGCCGGCATCTTCAAGGGCGAGCTTATATCCCTGCAGGCGCTCGTAACCCGTCTGCAGGTGCATGGCGCCGGTGATGATCG
This sequence comes from uncultured Acetobacteraceae bacterium, assembly GCA_964658655.1. GTDB lineage: Bacteria > Acidobacteriota > Terriglobia > Terriglobales > Acidobacteriaceae. The sequence continues at coordinate 131,736 of CAZZZL010000002.1, forward strand.
CGATCCTGGTGTGTCCCTGCTTGATCAGGTGGCGAACGCATTCGCGCGCTCCGCCGACATTATCGAGTAATACAGCGTCAGTCGATACATTCGGCACGGCGCGATCCAGGCAGACTACAGATACACCGGCGTCGACCATGTCGGCGATGTGAGACGTGTCCTGGTCCTGCGATCCCTGTGAAGTAGCGAGAAGGATTCCGTCGACCCGGTAAGAGCGCAGAGCTGCGACGATACGACGCTCGCGGCCCGGTTGTTCATCGGTATTGGCAGTAAGAAGAAAATATCCACGAGCAAATGCCGAATCCTCGGCACCCCTGATGATTTCAGGGAAGAAAGGGTTGGTGATATCCGGGAGCACCATGGCAAGCATCCTGGTCTGGCGCACCTTGAGGCTGCGGGCAATCTCGTTGGGAAAGTAATTGAGTTCACGAATTGCCGCACGTACACGCGCAGCACGGTCTTCGCTGACCTTACGGGTGCCGCGGATGACATTCGAAACGGTCGCCGTGGACACCCTGGCCCGTTTAGCCACTTCTACAATCGTCGGCATGCAGAAAGAGTACAGGACTTTGCAATGCTGCCATACGGCTTATTGCAAGTGAAAACGCCCGATACCAGACCCTCCTATGCTGATGGGGTAAACCCTGATCGATCTACGAGACTTCCGCAGCTTTCTAAGTGGCTCATCGGTTCGCGATCATGGCCTGAATGTTGCCGCGCACTACCATAATTGTAGCTGCAGGGATGGCAAACGATTGGTCGCGTGAGGCTTCAACGGTATCGAGTGTTATTGGACCATCCGGGTCAGCCAGGCCCTCTCCGCTCGTGGATACGGACTGGCCGGTGATCTCAGGATGAGACAAAGGTGAAATAACGGCGGGGTGCCAACGGTACTGCTGCCTGCCGAAGGAGATAACAGTCACTTTTCCATCGAATGTGCTGGTCACATGAGAGGCATCATCCTTGAAAGAAATGTGAACGGTGTGCGCTGTCTCCTGGTCGCGATTGACCATCATCACCGCCCATTGGTGATCGGGCCGTCGCACGGCATATGCGGTAATCATGGAGTGGCCTGCTCCATCGCTCATTGCACTCGAAGCAGGGAAGATTGTGTTGGTTTCTCCGCCGGGCTGGATCCACTCCGTATTGATGATCTGACTGGCGAAGAATTGCGAGAGCGGTTGCTTGAACTTGTATTCCTTATCAATGGTCGCCATACCGAACGTGCCCGGTGAATTATTGCAACCGCGATCCTGCTGCAGAGGTAGGTAATGGAAGTAGTAAATTCCGTTTCCCCCGGCATTCAGGAATGATCCTACATAGTCGGCAAGCCAAAGGCCGGCAAAGATATCCATATAGGTTTCGCTGGCTGCTGAAGACAGGTTCGATTCTGTAATAAAGATCGGTAGACCTTCGGGCAGGCCGTCATTTTTCCATCCGCTCATGATGTCGCTTATCAGCTCAGGCTCTTCATACAAGCTCGACCAGGGAATTTTGCAGGGATCGTACGGATAATGTTCGAATGAGAAGAAAGCCAGCTCCTGCAGTTTCTGGTGGTCTCGAAGATAGTCGAGAAAACGCACTGTCCACGAAGTACGACCCTGTGCGTCCGGGTAGGTGAGAATATCGTCGTTTACTCCCTGGAAAGCCGGTCCGCCAAGCTTGAGCGGCTTGTCGAACGCGTGCAGCGCAGCGGCGAACTGTAGATAGAGCGCGGCATAGTCTTCTGGTGCCATGTACTGGCCGTCTGCTTCTTCACCCATTTCCACATAGGAAATGGGATAGTGCTGCGCTTCCAGGTACTTGATTTCTGCTATAGCATCTTCCGGCTGTCCATAGATCAGCGCAATCGGAATCATGGCAGGCAAACCGTGCGTGACGCCGCTCTGGTAAAAGAGGTCAAACCCTACCTGGGCCTGGCTGGTATTCTGCAGGTCGGCCTTCGAATGCCAGGGATCGACGGAAGAGCAGTAGGTAGTGGTTTGGTCCTGGTCTGCGGTGACGGATGGTATCGTGAAATGCGCCGTCAGGCGTAGACGTTCCGACGTACAGCTCGCGAATCGCAAAGCCTGCACAATTGCGGATGTCGCTGTTGTCACCTTCAGCGCAAGTGTTCGAAGACTGCGTCATGTAGACGCGAAGAAACCGTACCGATATTGGCTCGCTCGCGAGCTGGATAGTCTGCGTGCCGCCCTGCCCATTATTGATGATGCCGCGAGGCAGCGTCTCCCATGTGCCGTGCGTCGGCTGGCCGTTGGGGTCGTCACCTGTCCAATATTGCACCAGGAAGTGAGTTGCAAAAGGTGCGGCCCATGCGATGCGTATGCTGTCGACCTGCTCGCGTCCTGACAGGTCGAGCATGACCCACTGCGGATGCTTACTGTCGTCTTCACCTGTGAAGGTCTTGGACAGGTAAGGATTACTTTTCCAGAAGCTGGTCTCGTCTCCGTCGGTCAGACGTGAATAGCCCGTATTGCCCGTACCGTCGTTGCGAGTGAAGCCCCTTCGCGGCAGTGCGTAGCCGTATGAATCGCGTATCGGCTGGGAGGATGGTACCGCAGAACCTGTAAAGTATCCGCGGCCAGATTTGTCGCTCCATGCGCCTGCGGGGTTCCAGTGCCATGCCTGGACTGCGAGTTCAGTATTCTGCCGATAGGTAATCGAGCGCCAGCCCGACGGCGCAAGCTTCTCCAGATTGTCCTTGGTGAAAGCCTTATCGATAGCCTGCGAAGAGATTCGATCCACTCCGGCGCCAAGCGTTGCATCCGGCGAAAATCGGTCGGTCGCACTCCCCGGTGTTGCATTGACTGTAATGACCTGGGCTCGCAGTTGCAGTGAAAACACCGAGAGGACCGCAATGATCAGGACACTTGGGACTGCTGCCAGATTTACGGCAGTTGTCCTACCGGTGGCTCGACGGAGCGTGGAAGTTTTCGGATGGCAGCTAAGAGTGGAAAGCGGTCGCGCGAAGGCAGATGCAATGAGCATAAAGAGTGTTGAGACAAGGGCAATGGTACACGATTCTTGAAACGTTTAAACCTGAAGGATGCTGATGCAGGGTGCGACCTCAACCTCCAGCTTCCGCAACGTGCCGGTTGATCCGTTGCAGCACTGAGGCTAGTCTGGGGTGCAATGATAAACAGGCCGGCACTTGTGACGCTTTGGGTGGTCTGCATCTGCCTGCTTGCTTCTCTGCATTTTGTCCATCTGCAGGCGGACTTTCCAAATTATTCGCGCTGGATGGACTGGTCCAAGTACACAGACGAAGGCTGGTATGCCAACGCTGCGATCCAGCATTATCTGCGCGGGCACTGGTACGTCCCGGGTGATCTCAATACCGCGGTGGCGGTACCTGTCTGGCCGGCGGTGTTATCGATGGTCTTCTATTTCACCGGTGTCAGCATCCAGGCGGCACGGGCCCTGGCCGGCGTGTTGTTCTGCTTCAACCTGAGCCTGTCTTATCTGTTCGTGCGCAAGGAGCAGCCCCAATGGGTAGCCCTGCTAGCCTGTTCACTGATAGCAACCAGCTCTTTCCTGTGGTGCTTTAGCCGGCTTGCCATTCTTGAGCCGCTGCTGATGAGCCTCACCTTAAGCGCACTTCTAGTCGGACGCTCGATAGGAGAGCTGAAGTCGAGCAACAAGAGGCGTGCCGCTGCCGTTTTAGTCGGCGTACTCCTGTGCCTGATGATTCTTACGAAGACCACCGCGGTGTTCCTGATTCCCGCAGTGCTGTGCTCGATGTGGCATCCGCTCAGGGCGCGGCCGCGCGCCGCTCTCCATTTGGTTGGAATCACAAGTGTCGCTGCCATCTCGCTCTGGCTGCTCTATTTTTTTGCATGCGTGCATCCGCATCTATTGGCCGATTACCGGTATTTTTTCAAGATGAATGTCTACTCCAAGCCTGATCGATGGCAGGGTTGGCTGCTGGTTGTCGGCAATGTTTTACGCGCCACATTCTGGATAGGAAGGCCACTGGTGTGGGCATGCCTGACACTCTTGTTGTCCACTATTATTCTTAAGCGACCGACATGGACCAGCCCTGCGTTCGTCTCATCATTGCTGGCAATTGGAGGCTACGTTCTTTTCATCACTGACATTAATAACGCCCAGCCACGCTACTATGCCGTGGTGGCGTTCTTTCTTATCTTCACCACCTGCATTGCATTAAGTGACCTGTTGCGCGTGAGCAGATTCGCGGGCCTGGCTCTGCTTCTTCTGTGCATAATTGCAATGGGAAAGGGCTTATGGGAGATAGGCGGGTACATACTTTATCCCGAATACACCTTTGTCAACGCAGCGAAAGGCATTGCCGAGTATGTGGACCGGCATCCAAATGGCAATCGGCTTGTGGTCTCGGTAAGTGGCAATGACCTGAGTCTCATCACGGGCCTGCCCAGTCTATGCGATGAGTTTGGGACGATGTCCCTCCGCGAAAAACTCGGGGTATACAACCCGGGATGGTATGCTGCCTGGGATGACCTGGACCCCGCGCTGCTTGCGGATTTAAGAAGCCGCTATAGTGTCGAGGCGGTGGCAGCTTTCAATGCTTTCGACGATGACGATCGCGACACCCTGGTGCTCTATAAACTCACTCTGGCAAGTCCCGGGACGTCCTACTACAAAAACGAAATTTACCACCAGATGCCATGATCTGAGCTGATATACAGACGGCGCAGGCTTGTCGTCTTTTCGATTGAAACGTTTTAAAAGTTGAGCGTACACTCTCGATGCGGGTAGCGACCTCACAGCTTCCCGAAGATTGTTGCCATGGAGCAAGATGAAGCAGAAGTGGATTGCCGCACTATCGTTCGAATCGATATCGAGATTTTCTTCACTCACTGCTTGCGTGTTGTTGATGGTCCTCTCTATCTGCAGCGATGTGATGGGCCAGGTAGCCACGGGTCATCAGCTTGAACTCACGCGCGCTGCCCGTCCGTGGGAATTTGTTTCGGCATTGGGCACACGGGGCGCCCTTCTCGGAAACGAAAGCGGCGACTTCGAAGCATGGGTATACCCGCTCAAGATTTTGCGCAACTTCCAACTGAGATTCCGGGTGGAAGACCAGGTGATCCCGGCAAAAGCTATCGTGCGTTCTGTCGGCGTCCGGCCGGAAGCGACGACGATCACTTATGCGTGGGATACCTTCAGCGTAAAAGAGACGTTATTTGTACCAGTGCACGAAGCGGGCGCAGTGATTCAACTCGAGATAGACACAACCCGGCCATTGCAGATAGATGCGGCGTTCGAGCGAGACTTTCAATTGGAATGGCCCGGGGCAATGGGCGGATCGGACATTGAGTGGAATGCCGCGCTGCACGCGTTCTCAATGACAGAGAATCAGCAGAAATTCACAGCGCTTGTCGGATCGCCATCGGCGACTGACTTCCACTTGGAATATGTGACTAACTACACGGGCGGCAAAGAAAACAGCCTTGGATTCGGCACCGTTCCTGCAGGGCACTCAACCAAAACGATTGTGATTGCCGCGTCCTTCGACGGTCTTCCTCCCGCAGAAGTGACTTACAGGAAGCTGGCGGAGAATTACTCCGATTTACTCAGTGATTCTGCGAATTACTACAGCAAATATCTCGATGCGCATATAAGCCTGCGCTTGCCCGATGCTGATTTGCAGAAGGCCTACGAATGGGCCCAGGTAAGCGTATTGCAGGGGCTTGTGACGAATCCCTACCTGGGGACAGGGCTGCTAGCAGGCTATCGCGTTTCGGGGGAGGATCAGCGGCCGGGGTACGCTTGGTTCTTCGGACGAGATGCGCTATGGACGTCGCTCGGACTAAATGCGGAGGGAGACTTTGCAACGACAAAGACAGCCCTCGAATTTCTCGAAAAGTATCAACGTGCCGACGGCAAAATAACCCACGAAATCGCACAGGGCGCCAGCTTTGTTCCATGGTTTAAAGGCATGCCATATGCGTATGCGTCAGCCGATGCAACACCTCTTTTCATTATTGCTGCGAATGACTACGTCCTGCGAAGTGGAGACAAAGCTTTCGCAGGGGCGCATTGGAAAAGCCTCTGGAATGCCTACCAGTTCATTGTTTCGACCTACGACGGAGAAACTGGCCTTCCGCGTAACGAGGGCGTAGGACACGGATGGATCGAGGGTGGCCCGCTGTATCCTGCAAGAACAGAACTCTACCAGGCGGCGGTGGTCGTTGAGGCACTCAAATCATTAGGTGCAATGGCGAAGATAATTGGCAAGGATGAGGTTTCGACATCTCTCCTTGCAGAGTATTCCAAGAAGAAGCGTTTGATGAACGAGGATTTCTGGCTGCCCGCTAAATCTCGCTTTGCCTTCGCACTGGATGGGAATGGCAAGCCGCTTGATACATTAAGTGTGCTTGGTGAAGTCCCGATGTGGTTTGGTCTATTGGATGATGACAAGGCCGGACCGATGATTTCGCAATTAAGCGATCCTGATATTGAAACGGACTGGGGCATGCGGATTATTCCACTGCGCACGCCTGAGTACGACAGCGCCGGATATCACTCCGGCACAGTCTGGCCGCTGTTTACCGGTTGGGCGTCTGTGGCCGAGTATAGATACCATGAGGCCTTTCCAGCCTACGCAAATCTCCGTGCTAACTCTCTGCTGACCTTTGATGGTTCGCTCGGACACGTAAGTGAAGCGCTTACCGGAACCTACTACCAGACGCTGGCTACGGGCTCACCGCAGCAGGTGTGGTCATCATCAATGGTGATCAGTGCCATGCTCACAGGGTTATTTGGTATCGACACGAATGGACTTGAGAACAGACTTTCGTTCGCTCCTCATATTCCGGCAGACTGGAAAGTTTTTCAAATCAAAAACATTCGCACCGGATCGTGCGATCTCGACATCAGTTACCGCAAGATAGTCGACAAGATGATGTTTGAACTAGGTGGCGTGGCACTTGAGAATTGTATTGTCGATCTTGCTCCCGCTTTGAGTCTGCGATCCAAGGTGATAGCTGTGGAGATGAATGGCAGATCGATCCCTTTTCACGTAAGGCAGAATGAACACGACCAGCACGTCGAAATTCGTCTTCAAAGCAAAAACTTATCAGATACGATTGCAATTTACATGAAGGATGATTTCGGCCTTGCGCTGGAATCTTCTTTACCCGCCCTCGGCAGCACCAACCAGGGCCTCCGCATTCTTTCCGAGACGTGGTCGCCGGACAGAGAAAAGCTCACGTTGGTTGCATCTTCAGCGGTTGACGGTACTTATGACGTTAACGTGTGGAACCCCTCCCAGGTAAGGGCAGTTGACGGGGCCGCGCTGGTGCATGTTGACAGCGGCGATGATAAGCTGCGCATTACTACCGCGTCTGCAACAACAGATCAGAATGCCACTAAAACAGTAGTAATTCACTTCCATCCAGGTGTCCATGACAGAAAAAGCGATGATGAACGAGAAGCGACGCCGAAGGAGAGAATAAATGTCCATTAGGCTCGGTAAGGCACTTAGCTTCATTGCTGGCTTTGCATTGGTGTCTTGTTGTGTGTACGGGCAGAATCATGTCGACAGTACCCCGGCGGCACCGTGGTGGAAGCACGCGGTCTTTTATGAGATATACCCACGCAGCTTTGCCGATAGTAACAATGATGGTATTGGCGACTTGAATGGCATCACTTCAAAGCTTGGCTATCTGAAAGAACTTGGAGTCGATGCGATATGGATTTCGCCATGTTATCCCTCTCCACAGAAGGACTTTGGTTACGACGTGTCGGATTACGAGAACATAGATCCGATGTATGGAAACCTGGCGGATTTCGATCAACTGCATACCGCGGCTGAGCGGGATAATCTCCGCATCATCATGGACTATGTGCCGAATCATACTTCGGACCAGCACAAATGGTTTATCGACTCCCGGTCATCAAGAACATCACAGCATCGCGACTGGTATATATGGCGGGATGGGAAGAGCGGAGGGGCGCCTCCCAATAATTGGATATCCGATTTCGGCGGGTCTGCCTGGACTTACGACAAGTCGACCAGGCAGTACTACTATCACTATTTCGAAGCTGCGCAACCTGACCTGAACTGGCGAAATCCCGCAGTCCAAAATGCAATGTTCGACGTTACCCGATTCTGGTACAAGCACGGGGTTGCCGGATTTCGAATGGATGCTGTAGATACTTTGTTTGAGGATCCACAGTTGCGTGATAACCCTCTGCTTGCGACCATGAACGAGTTCGGCGATCGTGAGATGGTCAACAAATTCAATGACAAGCTCCCGGAAAATCACACGATCCTGCGACGTTTGCGCAAAATTGCCGACCAGAATAATGCAGTGCTTATCGGGGAAACGTGGACAGATAGTATGGGCGAACTGAAAGAGTATTATGGCGCCCACGACGACGAGATCCAATTACCAATGGATTTTATGTTCACAACGGTGAACGTCCTGTCCGCACAGAAATTTCGCAGACAGATTGCGTTGCAGGAGTCAGCAAAAGAATGGCCAGTCTATGTCATTAGCAACCATGACATGCAACGATCCTATAATCGCTATGGCAACGGCAAAGATAACGATCGTATTGCAAAGGTTATGGCAGGAATGTACCTCACGCTTCGCGGCACTCCGATCATGTACTACGGCGAAGAATTAGGCATGGAAAATAATGATCCGACAAGGAAAGAGGATGTAAAGGATCCTCTTGGCCAGTCGGGCTGGCCGGCAAATAAGGGGCGCGACGGTGAACGAACACCTATGCAGTGGGATGGTACCGCGAATGCCGGCTTTACGGGGGGAGTCCCTTGGCTGCCAATCCCAGAGAGCCATAAAACACATAATGTCGACCACGAGCTAAAGGATGCTGACTCGGTACTGAGGTTCTACAAGCAGCTTCTAGAAATTCGTCGCGGTAGCCCGGCGCTGCTCGACGGTGTGTACATTCCTTTGCTCGAAAGCGATCCGAATGTTCTTGGCTATTTGCGAAGTTATAAAGGCCAATCGACTGATTCGATGGTTCTGGTCTTACTAAACATGTCAGCGAGTGAGCAGAAAGTTAAAGTTGATTTATCTGCACACGGTATTCAGGCCCGCAAGCGAACAATCCTCCTCACGTCCCTAGTGACGGCACCATCTGAAGATGCACAACAGGCGATTATCATGGAACCGTTCTCGGTCTACATCGCCAGAATCTCGAGGTAAAGATATGTATTCAATCGAGGCTACTGTTCAATGTTCTATAGTCAAGGCGCGGACTTACAAGCACCTGCACGCATTCTTGCTGCGACTTATGAGGATTAGCGTTTTAGGTTTCATTAGTGTGACGGCCATGGGCAATCCGGCAGTGGCCCAGGAGTCGACAATGCATAGCCTGATCGTGCCACACGAGTACGTGCAGAAGCGCGTCTCAAGCTATGACAGGACAGGTGGAAATGCCGATGCTGTCAGTGTTCTTGCCGGTGCCACGTACACTGTTCTGGACGAAGCAGGACCGGGAATTATCACCCATGTTTGGTTCACGATTGCTTCCCCTGAACAGTTCCATCTGAAGAAGATTGTTCTACGCATGTACTGGGATGGCGAAACGACGCCCAGCGTTGAAGCTCCGATCGGAGACTTCTTCGGTCTGGGACTCGGTCAATACTTTCTGTTCCAATCGACTCCGCTGGCTGTTGCTTCGGACAAAGCATTAAACAGTTTCTTCGCGATGCCATTCAGGAAGAACGCTCGCATTACGATTACCAATCAAGGAGCGGAGGCGATAGACGCGCTTTATTTCAACGTGGACTATCAGGCCTATGCGCACCCGCTGCCGCCGGACACCCTCTATTTTCATGCTCAGTATCGCCAGGCGGCGCCCGCCAAGGGATGGACCAACCAATGGAAATCAAATGGCGAGCCTGCAGTAAATGACAAGAAGAATCTAGATGGCGACGGTAATTACGTCTGGATGGACGCGAAGGGTAGCGGCCATTTCGTCGGAGTGACCATGTCCGTTCTACAGAATCAGGATGGCTGGTGGGGCGAAGGGGATGACATGTTCTTCGTTGATGGAGAAGCCAAGCCATCGATCAATGGAACGGGTACGGAAGACTATTTTCTGGGTGCGTGGGACTTCGGTGATCACGCTTTTTCCTATGCCAGTTTCGGCGCGCCTGTAAAAGGTGAAGAATTCGCGGGTAGCCGCTCGTCTGTCTACCGCTTTCATCTTGATTCACCTATACCATTTACAAAATCAATGAAAGCTACCATCGAGCACGGGCATGCGAATCATCGATCGGACGACCTATTCTCGGTAGCTTACTGGTATCAGACAGAACCACACGCAGCGTTTCCCATCCTTCCTTCAGTAGAGGAGAGAATTCCGCGCATCTTTCCGGTTGGTGGGCCTGGCAATGCCGGCAAGTCAACTCAGTAGTTAATTCGCTTCCGCCGTGTCACGTACACAGCGGAAGCCGATAGTCGCCGACCTATCCTTGCTGGGCGCCATGAGTAGCAGCTTGCCATGCTGGTCGTCCTGGTAGGCTTGCGGAAAATACCACTTGGATCCTTGCGGTTGATAATAGCTTCCACCGCGCACAATTGCGGCACGCGTATGTTCATCTTCGTACTCGTCTGTCCACTGCCAGACATTACCGACAAGATCCATTACCCCGAACGGGCTTCCGCCGGCCGGATGCGCATCAACCGCATCGGGCCCGCGAAGTGTCCGGCCCTGCTCCGGATGCGGAGTCAAGTCCGCATGCCATACGTTGCCCCACGGATAAAGTCGCTCATCTGTACCCTGAGCAGCGTATTGCCACTCCCATTCATGAGGTAGTCGTTTTCCCGCCCATGCTGCGTAAGAACGCGCATCCTCAATGGCTATCCAGGTGACGGGTTTCTTCTCCCATCCTTGTGGGTATGTCCCATTCTTCCAATCCTTCAAAAAATTAAGACTGTCAGCCGGATAGTAGTTAGTAGCAATAAGGAACTGCTTAAATTGTTCATTTGTAACTGGGTACTTATCCATGTAGAACGACTTGATATGCAGGCGATGGTCGTGGAAACGGCGCGGCGACTCTTCCCATGGATATTGCACATCTACGCCATTGTCATCTCCGCCTTCAACCTCAATGCCTTCGACTCGAAAGACATAATCAGCTGCAGGCACCAGCGTCATGTCCGAGGGATCGGCGGTTGCCGTCTTAGTCGGAGCTATCGGAACAATTGTCTGCGGTAAAACCTTCCAGATATTGCCATAGCTCGAGAGCGGCGTTGCCGTGACAGACTTCATAGTCGCCATGAGCGCGATCATATTTCTATCGGCGTCACCTGGCAGCGCGGCGATGGCGGCAATGTCATGCGGTCCGATGGCGAAGCTCAGAACAGCGCCGCCATCTTTGTGTTCCGGAGTCAACTCGACACCGTGGTAAAGATCGAAATAACGCATGCCGGTTTTACCGTGGGCCACCAATTGCCGACCATCCACGTCGTAATCATTGCGATTTACAATCGTCCACACCGTGCTATCGCCCAGTGGCCAGCGGCTCGCGAAGACCCCGTAGCGGATCATCGGATAGAACGGCTCCCAATCCTTACTGACGAGGAATGGTGCCACCCCGCGTTCAATTGTGGCGACCCTCCGTGTTAGTTCAGCGTCGTGGGGAGTTATTCCATTCCAGATTCCCCAGATATTTTCCCAACTCTCCCATCCCACGCCATTAAAAAATGCCATTTGCAGGTCGTCAGTCTTTTCGCGGTTCCATCTATCTGAAATATTCACCATGTGGCGTGGCTCTAACCATTTGAACTTATCGACTTTTGGCTCGAAAGGGAATTGATACTGGCCCCATGTCATTACATCCCAGGCAAGCGCTTCGTCGTGCGGACTTATCTCCGGCTCGAAGGCGAGCGGATGGTGGATGTCGATCGCTGCCTTGGAAAAAGCCAGCGGAACACCGTCCTGTGTGTCGCCGTTAATGCCGTCGGCGTCGATCTCTTTCATCATCTCGGCAAGTGCTTCCGGCCACGGCTTTTGTGGGTCGCGGGTGCCCTGGTCCCACATCATCATCGGGAATAGCACTCGGACATTCCTTCGATGAAAGTCAGCGACCATCTGCCGGACACCTTCTACTCCCCCGGGCATTGCCTGCACCATATCCAACTGGTTGCGGTCGTCGACGCCGAGGTTGGGGTAAGTGGGCCAGACAAGTACGGCATCGATACCCCCGTATCTTTTTTTCAGATCGTCGAGATAACGATCGACGGTATATTTCCCGGTGGCTGGATTGTATAGGTAGCGATCTTCAACCATCATCTGGGGTTGAATGAAGCTCGATTGTGTCCAACGCAGAGCGGGCATTTTATAGAAATCGTCGGAGAAGCCGATGCGGATAAGGCGTTCGTTTCGCCAATGAGTAATGTCGCGGAGCCACGCGGTGTACTCATCGGTGCAATAAGGCCGAGGCTCGCCTTCGCCGCCCAGGGCAAGGCAGGGAGGTCCCGGAATCTGCTGATCGACTGCAGGGAAGCGCGTATCCTGTGCTATCGCAATCGTTGCGAGGCTGGCGACAAACAGGCAGGCAAACTGGTGGAGTCGGACCATCGGCAATGTGCTCCTTCACGACGCGCTTCGTTTGGCAGTCGCACGTAAGGCGGTAATCGAAGATTCTGTAAACGGCGCCTTCGATTATCTACATGTGAAAACAAGAGGATAAAGAACCTATGGAGCGAGGTCGACAGGGTTCGCATTTATTTCTTTCTAAACGTTTCAATTTTAATGTACTATCTGCGTCACCGGCAGCCTTCATCCCTTCGTTGCATGCTCCAGCTGCTCAGTGTCCATGTCATTCCGGAGATTTCTCACCGTGCGTATAGAACGTCTTCTCTCTCTTGCTGCAGTCGTGTCGATCTGCTCGATTGCCCCTAGCGCATCCGCACAAATTACTGCAGGCATTACCGGAACCATTCATGATGCCTCGGGGGCGGTGATTCCGAACGCGAAGATCGTGGTCTTTAATAAAGACCGCGGCGTCAACAGGGAGTCGGTCAGCGATTCGTCTGGGGATTACCTGGTGCAGGGACTGGGCGAGGGCACTTACTCCGTCAAGATTACCGCGAAGGGGTTTCAGAGCTTTCTCGCCGAAAATCAGGTAATGCGCGTCGGCCAGAACATCCGCGTGGACGCCACCCTGAGCATTGGCAGTTCTACGACGCAGGTGACCGTTGAGGGCTCGAGCGCTGGCACGATCGAAACACAAAGTTCGGAATTGTCGTCGACGATTACTTCGAAGCAGATCAGCCAGCTGGAGCTGAATGGACGATCGTTTGTGCAACTCGTCGAGCTGTCGCCGGGCGTGAGCAATCAGACCAATCAATCCGCGGGGACCACCGGCCCCAGCGGCAGTGTCAGCTATTCAATCAACGGCGGTCGCACGGAATATAACAATTGGGAGATTGACGGCGGAGACGTGATGGACTCCGGCAGCATGTCGAATCTGAATGTGTTCCCGAACGTGGATGCGCTTGACCAGGTGCAGGTGTTTACCTCCAGCTACGACGCACAGTACGGGCGCAGCGGTTCGGGCGCGGTGGAGGCCGTGACCAAATCTGGTACGAATAAATTCCATGGGGAAGCGTTCGAGTTCTTGCGCAACCAGTTATTCAATGCGAAGAACTACTTCAATGCGCCCGGCGAGCGGATTGGTGCTTATAAGAAGCATGATTTCGGCGGTACCGTAGGCGGTCCCATCATCAAGGACAAGCTGTTCTTCTTCTACTCAGAAGAGCTGAGGCGCGAGAATGTTCCGGGTTTCTACAACACAGCTATTCCGACCAATGCGGAGAGGGGTGGCAATTTCAATGCTGTCTGTCCGGCGGCTGGGACAGTGTTCATGCGAACTCCAACGGTCTATCCGGACTGTCCAGCCTATCTGGATGATCCAGCTGGAAGCGGAGGCCTGATTGGATTTCCAAACAATAATCTCAGTAGCTTCATCGATCCTAACGCCAAAATTCTCCTTAACTATATTCCTCAGCAGAACGCGACTGTCAATGGAGTGCCCTATTTTCAGGAGGCTGCCGGTGCTCCTTACACATCGCATGAGGAGCTTTTCAAGATTGATGACAACATCAACGAGAAGCTTCATGCCTCATTTCGGTTTATTCATGACTCCACAACTCTCACCTACCTGACATCAGTGCCGGCATTTCCTGCTTATTCCAATCTGCCTGGCATTCCGGGAAAAGAACTCGGCCCGGGCGTGTCAATTGTGGCGAACCTGCAGTGGACTATTTCGCCAAACATGACAAACGAGTTTATGGTCGGCTATGGTGCGAATCATTTGTCGATTGTTACGACGACAGATGCTGCCAAAACTCCGGCCGGCCTGACGATGACTTCACTTTTCCCAAATGGTTTTGGCGGCAAGGTGCCATCATTCAATATAGGTGGCGGCGAGACGTTCGGTAGTCTCATCCAGGACGCGGGTGCGACTCCTTTTTATAACTCGAACCCCACCTACACCTATCGCGATACGCTGACCCAACTGGTGAAGGCGCACAACCTTAAGTATGGTTTCTACTTTACCGCTAACCAGAAAAACGAAGATTCAGTCGGTAACACACAGGGAAATCTTGGATTTGGTCCCAACGGAGCCTCCTCTTTCATGTCAAGCTTCGCGACGGACGGCCATCCGCCAAGCACTGGCAACGGCTTTTCAGATTTTCTTACTGGGGAAATATCCTCCTACAGCCAATCAAATCAGCAGCCGAAATATCATTTTAAGTTCAAGATATTCGAGCCGTTTGTCCAGGATGATTGGCATGTGAGCAAGAAGTTAACTTTAAATCTCGGTCTCCGCATCAGTATGTTCGGTCTCTACACTGAGAAAAACAATCTTTCCTATAACTTCGATCCAGCCGCCTACAAGCAGTCTGATATGCCGACAGTGGATCCCAACACTGGTGCACTTGACTTCGCTCCAGGTCAAAGTATTGAACACCTCAGCGGTATCGTGCAATGCGGCGTAACTGTTGGCGTGCCTAAGGGCTGTATGCCAGGACATATCTGGAATCCGGCACCACGCATCGGCTTTGCCTACGATCCATTCGGTGACGGGAAGACAGCTATTCGTGCAGCCTATGGAATTTTCTATGAGCACACGAATGGCAATGAAGCTAATGCGGAATCGCTCGAAGGTCAGCCGCCGCTGGTGCTCACGCCGATTCAGTTTTATCCAGCAGGCTACAGGGGAATTGGCGGAGGCCAATACTTCCCGCTTGTAGTTAACTCCATCCCAACAAAGGTGAAGTGGCCCTACGTGCAGCAGTATCACATGGACATTCAGCGCGAGTTGATGAAGAACACGATCGCCACCTTTTCATATGTCGGCGCGAAGGGAACACACCTGACGCTGCAGCGCGATCTCAACCAGATCTCGGATCTTCCGCAGTCGGAGAACCCATTTCCAAAGGGTGAGCCTCTCACAAATCAGATATGCTCAGACGCAGGAAATAATGGGACAGCTACAACGGCTGGTGGAATTCCTATTGTGGGCGATGCTTTCACGCATCTAATGATTGCGTGTGGCAACGTCAATGTGGATACGATGAGAACACAGTTTCCAGGCTGGGATACGATCGACGGCATTGGTTATGGTGCCAGCTCTTCCTATAATGCGCTGCAGGTATCAGCTCGCCGCACCTCCAATAACCTGGAACTAACGCTGGCCTACACCTATAGCCATGCCATTGACGATGAGTCGGACCGTTACGACGGAAACTTCGTCGACTCGTACAATCTCAAATCTAACCGCGCCAGTTCAAACCTCGACCAGCGGCAAATTCTGAACTTCAGCTATATCTACACTCTGCCGACACTGTCAGAGCACAACCGTCTTATTCGTTCGGCGCTGGGCGGATGGGAATGGTCAGGTATCACCGAGATACAGACCGGCAGGCCCTTCAGTATTACGAGTGGGCAGTTCTATGACAACGCTGGCGCGGCCAATGGAGAAGGCACCGGCGCTTACATGGACGTTGCTCCGGGGATAAGTAAGTATAAGATCACCAGCCCCAAGACACAGAGAGGCATCTATGGTCCGCTCTTGGCCAATCCGGCGGCCTACAACGCGCCAACTGGTTTAACTTTCGGCGACTCCGGTCGAAATTCAATCTACTCGCCGAAAACCTCTAACTTCGACATGGGCGTCTTCAAGCATTTCCCGATCACTGAGAAGGTCACGACAGAGTTTCGCGCAGAAGCTTTCAACGTCTTCAATCACTCGCAGTTCACAGGCCTGAACAATTCCTCGGGTTGTTACGGACCGAATGCTGGGTTCGCCAATAACGCGGGCAATGCTGTCTGCGTAAATGGCTCTACCCCGGATCAGAACGGCACGCAGTCAATCCTACCGTCGGGCTTCCTGCATCCGGGTGGTGTGCACGATCCGCGTCTCGTCCAATTTGCGTTGAAAGTACTCTTTTAAATTCGATCAAACACCACTGACTGCCGGCCTGTGAGCGCCTACTCCTTTGCGCACACAGGCCGTCGATCGTTGCGGTTAGAATGGTGTGGACACAGCCCTCCTAATAAGGAACATCACGAATGAAGCGAGCTCTATCGCTACGCTATGCCGGGACCGTCGCTCTCCTTTGCGCTTCAATGCTGACAGTCAAGACATATGCGCAGGCGTCTCTGTCGATCATGCCGCTGCCGGCCCACGTCATCTCGGGTACCGGGCAATTCAGGATAAATACAGGCTTCGAAGTGGTTTTTGAAGGATATAAAGAGCCTCGGCTTGAGCATGCTCGCGACCGCTTCCTGGTGAACTTGACTCGCGAGACGGGAATCCTGCATTTTCCCGTTCCTTCTTCGAGTACACCCAGATTCGTGATCAAGACAGCCGGGCCCAGCTCACCCGTGCAACAGTTAGGTGAAGACGAGGTGTACCACCTTGAGATAGCTCCGGACCATGTAGTATTAAGCGCTGCCAATCCTCTTGGCATTCTGCATGGCCTTCAGACTGTTCTGCAGTTAGTCGCGAATACTCCGCAGGGCTATGTAATTAATGCTGTAACAATCGATGACAGCCCACGCTTTCCATGGCGCGGGCTGATGCTCGATGCTGGCCGCCACTTCATGCCACTCGATACGGTCCGCCAGACACTGGACGGAATGGAAGCGGTTAAGCTTAACGTCTTTCATTGGCACCTTTCAGAAGACCAGGGATTTCGTGTCGAGAGTAAGACCTTCCCTCTGCTGCAGGAAAAGGGATCCGACGGTCAGTACTATACGCAGGAAGAGATTCGCGGCGTGATCGAGTATGCGCGCGAGCGCGGCATTCGCGTCATTCCGGAGTTCGATATGCCGGGCCACGCATCGGCCTGGTTCGTCGGCTACCCGGATCTAGCCAGCGGTACAGGTCCTTACCATATCGAGCGTAAGTGGGGAGTTTTCGACCCTGCCATGGACCCGACGCGTGAGAGCACTTATAGCTTTCTCGATAAGTTCATCGGCGAAATGACAGCGCTGTTCCCAGACGCGTACTTCCATATCGGTGGAGACGAATGCAACGGCAAGGAGTGGGACGGCAATCCTCGCATCCAGCAATACATGCACGCTCACAATCTGAAAGATAATGCAGCCTTGCAGGCGTATTTCACCGGGCGTGTGCAGAAACTGGTGACGAAGCGCCACAAAATTACTGTGGGCTGGGACGAAGTATTGCAACCGGATACGCCGAAGGATGTCGTGATCCAATCCTGGCGTGGACAGGAATCGCTGGCGCAGGCCGCAAAGCTTGGCTATCGTGGACTACTTTCGAACGGATACTACATAGATTTGAACGAGCCCGCCTCGCGCCACTACGCAGTCGATCCTTTGGAAAAAGCTACTGCCGACCTGACACCCGATCAACAAAAACGCATCCTTGGCGGAGAGGCGACTATGTGGTCAGAATTTACCACGCCGGAGATCGTGGGCAGTCGCATCTGGCCGCGGACGGCAGCCATTGCTGAACGCTTCTGGTCTCCGCAGAATACGAAAGATGTCGAGTCAATGTATGAGCGAATGGCGATCGTTTCGCAACGATTGACTTACTTCGGTCAGAACTACCAGGCGACCAGCGCGCAGATGTTACAGCGAATGGCTGGCGCTAACGATGTTAGTTCGTTGAAGGTGCTTGCCGGTGTAGTGCAGCCTCCTGAAGGTTACGAGCGCGAAGGTCTGCGCGACTATGATTACTATGTTCCTCTGAATCGCCTGGTCGATGCAGTGCCGCCGGAGAGCGAACAGGGTCGAGAGTTCACGCAGCTTGCGCAAAAGCTCGCTGCTGGTACGGCGACTCCTGTCGAAGCGGAACAAGTGCGCACATGGTTGACATTGTGGCGAGACAACGATGCGAAATTGCAGCCGATGCTTGTGCAGTCCGAATTGACTACCGAGCTTGTGCCGGTGTCACGCGGGCTATCGCAAGCGGCCGTGATCGGGCTGGCAGCCGTGAATGCATTGGAACATCACCAGACTTTGGCTGCGGCCGACAAGAAACAAGATATCGACACGCTGAAGCAGCTTCGGGCTCCGCAGGCAGTGCTGTTAAACATGGTCGTGCCAGGCGTCGAAATACTCGTGAACGCGCAGAAGTAATATCATCATAGGTGGGCCGGCCGGACAGCGGGCAGATTTGCCAGGGAGATATTCAGTGCGTGTTTTTGATCACGAAATGTTGCGGGAGATTTACGAACAGCCCGATGCCATAAGCCGGACACTTGCACTTTATACCGACGGTACAGCGCTGAACCGGGATTTTATACTTCCGCTTGCTGAATGGAACAGTGCGCACGGTGAGGTTCTTATCGCAGCGAGCGGTTCAAGCCGGCACAGCGGACTTGCGGCAGAAATCCTGCTCGAAGACCTCTGCGGCCTATCTGTTGATGTGGAATATGCGAGTGAATACAGTTGCCGGCCGGGGGAAAATCCTCGCCATCCAAGCGTCATTGTGCTTTCTCAATCGGGTGAGACCTCGGACACGCTAGCAGCGCTGCGCGAAGCCCGGCACCGTGGGCAGAAAACGCTCGCTATCACGAACGTCGAGGAATCGACGATGGCGCGCGAAGCGGACCTCTCGATGCCGCTCGGAGCCGGCAAGGAAAAAGCAATTCCAGCTACCAAAAGCTTTACGTGCCAGCTAACAGTACTTACGCTGCTGGCGTTTTATGAAGCGCTTGGCCGCGGTCGACTGAACGAGGCAGAGATTGCCGAAGAGATCGCTGAATTGCAGGCGCTTCCCGCCAGCATTGAGAAGCAATTGCCGGGATGGGAAACGGCCATGGCAGCGCTGGCAAAAAAATATCGCGCTGCGTCGACATTTCTTTTCCTTGCTCGAGGCATTCATTACGCTATCGCGCGCGAAGGAGCATTGAAGCTCAAAGAAGCTTCGTATGTTCACGCTGAGGGTTATCCGACTGGCGAGTTGAAGCATGGGCCCAATGCACTGGTCAGCGATCGCGTCCCGCTCGTGATTCTGGCCACTGTAGACCGCAGCCTCGAAGGCTCTGTGCTGAGACACCAGAAGACTCTGCAGCTTCTCCGCGAAATGAAGAAGCAGGGGGCAAAGGTGATCGCAATTGCAAATGTCGGTGATGAAGATGTTCCAGACCTGGTCACCGATTGCGTTTATGTCGAGCCTGTCTGGGAATACCTGATGCCGATCCAGGAAGTCATTCCGCTGCAGCTATTCTCCTATTTCATGGCACTCGAACATGGCGTGGATGTGGATCGTCCTCGTAATCTCGCAAAGGCTGTTGTCGAGTCTGCGAGTTGAGGTATATCTGCGCTACTGAACGATGTGCTCGTTCTTCCCAGCGGATTTAGTGCACGACGCGCGGCAGATAGAAATCAAAGAAGCTCTTCGCAGATGAGCTAAGGCAGACGTTGGCGTTTGCATTTCCTGCTCCGCGCCGCGTCATTCCTTTGTTATCCACGTCAATGTGCATGGCGGTCGTTGGGCAAAGCCCAGGCTGAATCGCATATGCTGCTGCCACCGGATCGAAGAGTGTTGGCGCTCTGTGATCGTTAGCACTATCCCATTCATGCGTGAGCTTCTCGAGGGCATTTGTGAGAGCCGAATGACGGGCGAAGAGTTCTTTCTGCCGGTCTGTATCAAGCTTGATCTGGGTCGAGTCAAGCGGCATTACATAGAGCGGGACTCCGGACTCAAACAGTGCCTTCGCGGATGGGATGTCGCACAGGATATTCCACTCTGGATCCGGCGGTGCATTCACCGCGCCGTACCCTCGAGCGACGGAACCTCCCATCATGACAACCCGCTTCAGCTTCAGAAAGGTCGCAGGATCAGCTTTGATCAAAGCGCCAATATTTGTTAGTGGTGCGATGGAGATGAGAGTAATTTCTCCCGGATTCTTTCGGATGCTGTCGACCATGAAATGAATAGCGTCGGGATACTCCCGGTCTGGAGTTTTCAGCGCATAAGCTTTTTGCGTAAGGCCGTTTTTTGCCTCGGTTTTTGGTCCCGCATAGACAGGAATTTCTTCATGGCCGGTTTCTTTAAGCATCCGCGAAACCAGGCGGCCACGAATCTGCGTATCGCCGAATGCAGTTGTGATGCCAAGGATCTTCACTTCCGGGCTCTTCAGAAGCAGGGCAAGAGCATAGGCATCGTCAATGTCATCGCCGATATCCGTGTCCAGAATAACTTTGGCGGGAGCGGCTTTCTGCCCAGGACGCTGCGCGTGTAGAAGTGGCATCAGGCTGGCCAGGATAAGAATGCAGGAGACTCGCAGCTTCATCATTTAGTCTTCGAGTGTACGCCCAGCTTCATGTAGATGTGATGGAAAATCAAACATCAGGGTGGACAGTCGGCCACAGGCATTCGTTCGCAAAATCAAGGAGTGTGACTCTTTTCATGAAGCACTATTCTGCTCTTGCCATGATCCTGTTGATGGCTTCTGTGTCATCCGCGCAGACAAAACTCGATGTGCTGAAAGACAATTTTAAAAATCCGCCCAATAGTGCACGGCCGCGCGTCTGGTGGCACTGGATGAATGGCAATGTTACCCGGGAAGGTATTCGGCTTGACCTTGAGTGGATGCATCGCATTGGCCTTGGAGGCTTTCAGAATTTCGATGCCGCGATGAATACTCCGAAGGTCGTCGATCGCAGGCTTGTCTATATGTCGCCGGAGTGGAAGCGGACATTCCTCTATGCAACCAAGCTGGCCGACCAGTTAGGCATGGAAGAAGCGATAGCCAGTTCGCCGGGCTGGAGCGAGACTGGCGGCCCATGGGTCCGTCCATCGGAAGGTATGAAAAAGTATGTGTGGAGTGAGACGAGGGTCGAAGGCGGCCAGCCATTCGACGGTAAACTCAAGCTGCCTCCCGACACGACGGGTCCATTTCAGAATATTCCGTTTGTGCCCGATCCAGTGATGCCCGGCGATCATGCGCCCGATATTCCGACTAGCTTTTATCGCGACAGCGAAGTATTTGCCTATCGACTTCCGGAAGTCGATACACCTTTGTCGCAGCTTCATCCCACGATAACAACCAGTAGCGGGAGTATCGATCCTGCATTACTAGCGGACGGCGACTATGCGAAAGCTGTCGAGCTTCCCTCTGCGCCGGTCGGGAAAGAATCATGGATACGGTATGAGTTCGCAAAACCGGTCACTGTTCGATCTGTGATCTTCGCACTCGCGAATCCCGAGCAGCCGCCGACTGTGTCAAATCATCATGGAGACAGCGAGGTTTTTCTGGAGGCGAGTAATGACGGTGAAAGCTTTCATCGGATTATTCAACTCGAAGCCGGGGATGCAGGCACGATTGTCGACTTCAATCCTGTAAGTGCAAAGTATTTTCGTGTAGCTTTTCTTGCCACGGCTCCCCATCCACCGCCTCCTCTTGAGGAAGATCCTGATGGATGGATGGGTGTTCATGCGAATCGTACGGACGCTCCTCATTTTGAACGCGTCACTGAGCTCGTCTTGTCGGGAGCGCCCAGGGTTAATCATCTGGAAGATAAGGCTGCGTTCGGCACTGCGGATGACCTTTACCGTTTTGCGACCCCAACGGCGCCGGCTTCCGACTCGATCGACCAGCATGATGTCATTAATCTGACGCAACAGATGCGGCCGGATGGAACGCTGCGGTGGACACCGCCGCCTGGCAAGTGGATGATCGTCCGGATGGGCTATTCTCTGCTCGGGATTACCAATCATCCTGCGACCGCAGAAGCTACGGGCCTTGAAGTGGATAAGTTGAATCGTACTTATGTCAAGCGCTACATGGATAACTACCTGGACAGCTATAAATCCGCGGTAGGTGCGAAATGGATGGGCGGGCGCGGAGTCAGGTTTGTTGTTACCGACAGCTGGGAGGCCGGCGCACAGAACTGGACCGACGGCATACTAACCGAATTCAGTAAACGGCGCGGGTATGATCCTCATCCTTGGCTGCCGGTACTTACCGGACACATTGTGACGAGTGCGCAGGCGAGCGACGCCTTCCTTTGGGATTTTCGCAAAACCATCGCCGACCTGGTTGCCGATGAGCACTACGGGCAGATCACGGCTTCGCTCAGGGAACGCGGCCTCGGCCACTATGGCGAATCGCATGAGAGCGGCCGAGCCCTGATCGCGGACGGAATGGAAGTGAAGAAGCTCGATGATATTCCCATGAGCGCCATGTGGACACAGCGTCCGGGAGTCAACGAAGAAATGTATGGATATAACGCCGACGACCGTGAGTCGGCCTCGGTCGCTCATATCTATGGCCAGAACCTGGCGGCGGCAGAGTCCATGACCGCGGTACATGCGCCTTGGGCCTGGTCGCCTTCCACCCTCAAGCCGACGGCGGACAAGGAAATGGCGGAAGGCATTAATCGTTTCGTGATCCATTGTTCGGTCCATCAGCCACTTATCGGGCAGGCTCCGGGACTGGGGCTCGGACCCTATGGCCAGTGGTTCAATCGGAATGATACCTGGGCAGAAGAGGCTCAACCCTGGGTGGATTACTTATCACGCAGTTCGTACTTGTTACAGCAAGGCCACTTCAGTGCAGATATTCTTTATTACTATGGCGAAGATTCGAATGTAACTGCGATCTTTGGGAATAAGTCGCCGGAAGTGCCCGAAGGATATGGCTTTGACTTCGTGAATGCTGACGCATTGCTGCATATGCTCAAGGTGGAGGATGGGAAACTGGTAACGGCAAGTGGCATGAGCTACCATTTGCTCGCTCTTGATCCATACAGTGAACATATCTCCCTGCCGGTGTTGCGCAGCATCCGTGAGTTAGTGCTGAAAGGCGCAAGCGTGGTTGGTGCAAGGCCGCTGGATACGCCGAGCCTTGCCGATAATCAGCAGGAGTTTGTGGCAATCACCGAAGAGTTGTGGGGTAGCGGACATGGTGTTCGCACTGTGGGCAAGGGCCGAGTCTATGCAGGTATGGCTATCTCAGAGGCCATGTCGTCCATGAATGTGGAGGCAGACTTTGATTACTCGAGGCCGCGAGCAGATACAAAGCTTCTCTTTGTGCACCGCAAGCTGGCTGACGGCGACTTGTACTATGTCGACAATCGCAGCGACCAGCAACAGAAAGTTGACGCTACCTTCCGCGTCAGCGGTCGAGCGCCCGAGTTATGGCACGCGGAGACAGGTGTAAGCGAGCCAGTGTCATACGCCATTTCTGATGGCCATACATCTGTGCCGCTGACGCTGGAACCCTGGGGTACGGTCTTTGTGATTTTTCGACGCGCCACTGAAGGCAAGTCACTGACACTACCGGTGATGGAAGATATGCCAGTTGCAGAGTTGCAGGGACCTTGGAACATCAGGTTTCAGCCAGACAGAGGTGCGCCAGCGTTGATACAGATGCCGCAGCTTGCTTCTTGGAGTGCGAGTCCGGATGCAGGCGTGAAGTACTTCTCAGGCAGCGCGACCTATACGAAAAGCTTCGCCGCGACTGCTGACTGGTTTGCGCCGGGTGCGCAGATCTGGATGGATCTGGGCGACGTCAGGAATCTTGCCAGTGTTTCGCTGAACGGAAAGCAGCTGGGTACGCTGTGGCATGCGCCGTACCGCGTCGATATCTCCAGCGCGATCAGGCCTGGGCGAAATGAATTGGCTGTAAAAGTTATCAATTCCTGGGTAAATCGCATCATTGGCGACCTGCAGCCGGATGCACCACAGAAGTACACCTTCCTTGTGATTCGGCCCTATACGGCTGATTCGCCGCTACTGCCATCCGGCCTGCTGGGGCCTGTTTCAGTGCTGAAAAGGGTCGAAAAAAGCGTCAAATAGTGTCGATTTGGGTGCGAAAAGTGTCGATTTTGGTCGGATTTACACTCCCACCTATAGGGGAGTGGGAGAGTCGCCTGCTGCGTTATCATTAAAGCGTCGCGATGTGGCTGAAAAATAGCGCAATCGATCAGGAAATCATGTCGAAAACGTTCAAGCGTTCTGTATTCGGGATCTCCGTTCTGCTGGTGGTCTTTGCATTTCTAGGCACGATGCGGCCTAATGCCGTCCGTGCGGGCACGCAGACGGACGGCGCGTATCCGGAGATGGAGGTCTACAGCGAAGTTCTGAACAAGATTCAGAATGACTATGTTGTCGATCCGAATATGAATAACGTGACGGTCGGGGCGTTGCATGGCCTGCTTGAATCGCTGGATGCCGACTCAAGTTTTCTTACGCCGACCGAGTACAAGCTTTACAAGCAGCACCAGAATAGCGGGTCAGCGCAGGTTGGCTTGAATGTCTCAAAGCGTTACGGGTACGCGACTGTCATCTCGGTCGAGCCGGATAGCCCGGCGTCGAAAGAGCATATTGGCGATGGCGATATCATCGAGGCGATCGATTCGCAGTCAACGCGTGAAATGTCGCTCGCGATGATCCGTCTGATGCTGGAAGGCCCGGCCGGCAGCAATGTAACTGTCTCCGTTGTGCGTCCACGAAAGTCGGAGCCGGACAAGATTAATTTGAAGCGCGGCAATACATCAGTGCCGGCACTGGCTGAGCAACAGTATGAAAATGCAAGCATCTATTCGCTGCGTCCCGTGGTGCTGACGAAGGACCGCGTCAACGAGATCGAATCAAAGCTGAAGGGCATCGAAAAGGGCGGCCATCACAAGGTGCTCCTGGACCTGCGCGATGTAGCCGAGGGCGATGAGGCACAGGGAATTCGCCTGGCTAATTTCTTCCTGCAGTCTGGCACGATTGCGACGCTGGCAGGCCAGAAATTTCCGACGCAGACGTTTACTGCCGACCCAAAGATGTTCATCACGAATGCGCCGCTGGTCGTCTTGGTGAACCACGGGACATCGGGTCCGGGCGAACTGGTTGCCGGCGCCATCCTTGGCAACAAGCGCGGCGATGTTGTTGGCGATCGTACTTTCGGTGAGGGTGCAGTACAGAAGACTATCGACCTGCCCGATGGTTCGGCGCTGATTCTTTCTGTTGCGAAATATGCGACACCGGCCGGCAAAAAGATCCAGGATGAGGCTGTGGTTCCGAATGTAGTGGTTGCTTCCACGCAGGATGTGGATGACACGGCTGATGGCTCGGCGATCGACCAGGGTCCAACCATCGAGGGCAAGCCGAAGACCACGCCGGGGCCGGCCAATCCGACGCCAGTGCCGGCGAAGACACAGCAGGACGATCAACTGAACAAAGCACTTGAAATCCTCAAGGCGAAGAACGTATAGCAGAGTGATGGTGGTGTTCAGAGTTCAATTGATACGTCAGATCGACGGCTCAGGAAGTCTGAGCGCTGGCACGCCGATCGCCGCTGCCTCTTGAACCCACGACCGGACGAAACCGACGGACGGGAGCGGCGCCAACGGCCAGGCAATTTTCAGCCTCCGGTTACCAAGCCTCCTCAACGACCTCGGCGGCCACCACCGCCAGGCAATAAGCCTGCGCGGCGACAAGCCACAGTGCCGGTTGCAAAACGGCGACTTGTCAATCGCATCACTCTGGGCGCGCTCATTTTTCTGGCAATGACGACTGGCTGCCTGACGGGGCTGATGCTGGTCTACTCAGTTGACCTGCCCCAGATCGCGGACCTGCAGCGCTACCATCCGGATACGACCACGGAAGTTTATGACGCGCACGGGCGATCGTTTGGATCGTTCGCGCTTGAGCGACGGGTGGTGGTGCCGTATTCCTCTTTCTCCCCGCTGCTGCGCGAGGCGGTCATCTCAATCGAAGACAAAAACTTCGAGAGCCACTGGGGAGTAAATACTTTCCGCGTTGCCGGTTCGATCTATCATGACCTTGCCTCGAAGGGCCGTGCACAGGGTGCGTCGACGCTGACGATGCAACTGGCGCGCAACCTTTTTCTGTCTTCAGAGCGGACGTTTGGACGCAAGCTACAGGAAGTTTTTCTCTCTATTCAGATTGAGCGGAAGTTTACCAAGCAGCAGATTTTTTCGCTGTATGCGAATCAAATCTACCTGGGCCACGGCGTGTATGGATTTGAGGCCGGCTCAGAGTATTTCTTTTCGAAGCATGTGAGCGAGGTCAATCTGCCTGAAGCGGCGCTGCTGGCCGGATTACCAAAAGGGCCGGTGGGTTATTCGCCGCTGCTCTATCCCGACCGTTGCCTGCGCCGTAGAAATCTTGTGTTGAGCAGTTTGGAAGATGATGGTGTCATCACGAAGGCCGCAGCGGATGAGGCGAAGGCTGCGCCGCTTGGACTGCATCTGCCAGAGCCTTCAAATAGTATTGCGCCGTGGTTTATCGAAGAGGTGCGCCGTGAACTGGAACGCAAGTTCGGCGCGGACCAGGTCCATCAATCAGGCATGCGTATCTATACGACGCTGGATCTCGACCTGCAGCAGACCGCGAATAAGGCCGTGCAGCAGGGGCTTGCTGCCTATGAGCGCCGCAAGGGCTGGCACGGACATCTTCTGAATGCTCTGACGATGGGTAATACCATCGAGCAATTCAAACATCCGGACTGGGCCGCGCCCACTGCACCAGGCGGCTACGTACACGCATTGGTCGTGGGTGTGCTGCCAGGGCGGGTCACAGCACGGGCAGGTGCGCAAAGGCTGGAGATTCAGCCAGCAGGGTGGGCATGGACGGGCGTGAAGAATGCCGAGGAGCTGGTGAAAGTCGGCGACATCATTTACGTGCGGGTAGCGGAGGGCAGTGCCAACGAGCCGATTGTCGAGGCAGGGCTTGAACAGGATTCCGGCGCAGAAGGGTCGCTGATGGCTGTCGATAACAGTTCCGGTGACGTATTGGCAATGGTGGGCGGACGGGACTTTTACCTGTCGCAATATAACCGGGCGACGCAGGCACAGCGTCAGACAGGATCGTCATTTAAACCATATGTCTACACGGCCGCGGTCGAGGCCGGGGCCACTCCGCAACAGATGATTCTCGACACGCCAGCAACATTTTATACGGCCAGCGGCGCTTACACGCCCCATGACTTTGAGGGCAATTATCTCGGTAGCATTTCTCTGCTGAAGGCCTTTGCCGATTCAAGAAATATTCCGGCGCTGCGGCTGGCGGAGCAGGTGGGTATGCGCAAGGTGATCGACACAGCGCATCGGTTCGGCGTGACCAGCAACATTCCAAATTATCTGCCGGTCGCGCTGGGTGCAGTTGAAATCACGCTCGAACAGCAGGTTGGAGCATACAGCGTCTTTCCGAATGATGGCATCCTGGTTGAGCCGCACCTGATCCGCAAGGTAGCTAATTCTGATGGCATGACGATGTCACAGGACTCCGCGAAGGT
Source organism: uncultured Acetobacteraceae bacterium (assembly GCA_964658655.1). GTDB lineage: Bacteria > Acidobacteriota > Terriglobia > Terriglobales > Acidobacteriaceae. Next base: position 159,446 of record CAZZZL010000002.1, read on the forward strand.
GACAGAGGTGACGACGACGCGGACAGCGCGGACCATGATGACGCTTTTTAAGGAGGCAGTGCAGAGCGGCACGGCGGTGGAGGCGGCATCGCTTCACCATGCGCTCGGTGGCAAAACGGGAACGACAAGCAGCTATACGGATGCCTGGTTTGTGGGCTTCTCGCCATCGGTGACTTGCGGTGTGTGGGTCGGTTATGACAGTCGGCAATCGCTTGGCGATAAGGAGACGGGAGCCAAAGCGGCGCTGCCGATCTGGGCTGATTTTATGAAAGTCGCCATTGCGAGCAAGCCCGGCGAGCGGTTTCCTGGTGACTGATCATGCTCCGCGTATAAGGCGAGATCAGACACGAAGCTGGAACCGTCTTGATGGCGTGGACTGCCTGCGTGCACTCGCGATTTTCTACGTGCTGATGAATCACGTCAACATGCAATTGCTGTCTGGCCATGTGCCTTATACGAAGGGCTTACCACCGCAGCTGGTGAGCTCGCTGGTCTGGCAGGGGCAGAATGGTGTGCAAATTTTCTTCGCTGTTTCAGGATTTCTGATTACTTCGACATCGATCCGGCGATGGGGCAGTCTTTCGCAGATCCGTATGCGCGATTTCTACCTGATCCGTATCGCGCGTATCGCGCCACTCTTCCTGGCCTTGCTGGTTGTGTTGAGTGCGCTGCACCTGCTGGGCGTGCAACATTTCGTCATTTCAGAAAAAACCGGTGGGCTGGGGAGTGCGCTGTTTGCCGCGCTGACATTTCACACTGGATGGCTCGAGGCAACGCGAGATTATTTGCCCGGCAGCTGGGACATCATGTGGTCGCTGGGGGTTGAAGAGGTTTTCTATCTCGCGTTTCCATTGGCGTGCCGCATTCTTGCACGTGGCAAGGGATTGTTGTTAGTGCTGGCTGCGCTTATAGCTTTAGGGCCGGTAGCGCGCACGATCTTGACGCAGCACAACCCGGTGTGGCGCGAATATTCCTATCTCGGCGGGATGGACGCAATCGCGATAGGATGCGTGACGGCGATTCTCATTTCGCGCCGGGATATTTCGAAAAAGATCATGCCGTTTCTCGCAATAGCAGGACTCGTGCTGATGGCTTTCTGTCTTACCTGTGAGCCGCAGCTTGCGGTACTTGGTCTGCAGAAGAGCGGGTTGGCAATGACCCTGCTCGCATTCGCGGCATGCCTGGTAATTGTCGCCGCATCTGAGACGAGATGGCAGGTGGCGCGTATGTTCACGCCGCTTCTGGCGTATGGTCGACGCAGCTACGAGGTGTACCTAACACACATGTTCGTGGTCTTTGCATGCTTCGATGTTTTCGTGAGGTTGGGAAAGCCGGTGCGGCTGGTGCCGTTGCTTTTTATCGGCGTGATCGGATTGGCAGGCGTGCTCGGCGAGCTGGTCGGAAGGTTCTTTTCGGAACCGGCGAATCGATTGCTGCGATGTCGTCTTGGTGACGGACCGGAGAAGCTCGGGTCTGTCGTGCAGCAGGTTTAGCCGACCTGCATGAGGCGGAAATATCGCTGCGCAAAGCCAATATCTTTCATGATCTGCACCTTCAGTGCTTCGGGCGTTGGCCACTTGCGTTCTTCGCGAATGCGCGCCAGGAAGTGCAGCCGCATGGGTGTCTCCTCGCTGAGTTCGATGGGCTCTGCAGCCGGGTTGTAATCAAGCAGGTAGCTTTCGACAGCGAACGAGTCTTCCCCGAAGGTCGGACGATTGCCAATATTGGTTACTGCGTTGAAGCACCTTCCGCCGACGGCAAGCTGCGTGACATAGACGCCGTGTGCCGGTAGTAATTCAGGGTAGGCAGCAAGATTGATGGTCGGGACGAGGAGCTTCGCGCCAATGCCGCGTCCACGCGCCGGTGAAGTGTCCACTGAGAAGCTGCGGCCCAGCATCCAACGCGTACGCCGCAGGTCGCCCGCAGCAATGCGCTCGCGCACCGCACTGCTGCTGACGGTGCTGCCATGAGCATGCTGCGCGGAATAAACGACGACGCTAAAACCGAGTTCGCGACCGAAGGCCGCAAGCTCCGCTGTGCCTGCACCTGCGTCCTTGCCGAATCGAAAATTATCGCCCTCATGTACTTCTACAGCGCGTATGCCGCGAGCCAGCACCTGGTCTGCGAAAGTGTAAGCGGGAGTTTCCGAAAAGGCGCGCGTGAAGGGCAGCACGACGACCGCATCGATGCCGGTGGTTGCGAGCAGTTCGAGTTTTGAGGCCAGGGGCGTGATGAGCTTGAAGGGAATGTCGGGTCGAAGGACGCGGACGGGATGCGGATTAAAGGTGAGAGCGACGGCCCTCGCGTGTCGTCCGCGGGCGCGCTCGAGTACCTGTGCCAGGACGTAGCGATGGCCGTGATGGACACCATCAAAGTTGCCAATGGCGGCGACCGTTGGTCCAAAATCTGATGGTATCTCGGCGAGGCTATTGAAGATCTGCATGTCAGAGTTCTATCGGAATACGCAGGCCGTCGTAGGCCAGACGAATAGGCGGCGGAAGTTCCGCGTCTGTTTCCGCGTGCAAGATGTCATGCGACATGTGCGTGAAGTACGCGGCGCGCGGATGCAATTTTGCGACCCACGCAGAGGCTTCGTCAATGTTGGCATGTGAGGGATGCGGCGTCTTGCGCAGGGCATCAAGGATGACGATTTCGACGCCTTTGAGCGAGGCGAGACTGGCTTCCGGGATGTGGTTCATGTCGGTCAGATATGCGGCGTTACCGAAGCGAAAACCAGCGACTTCAAGATTGCCATGCATCAACGGAATGCGTATGAATCGCGCGCCTGCTATGTCGGCGAAGGCTTCGAGACGATGCAGATCGACGCGTGCTTTATTAGGGTAGGTGGAGTCAGGCGAGAAGGTGTAGTCGAAGATGCGTTCGAGAATGAGGGCAGTGCTGTCGTCGGCGTAGAGCGGGATTTTCGCCTTGTTGCCGTGTTCATCTTTGGCAAGAAATGTGAGCGGCCGCAAGTCGTCGAGGCCAAGGATGTGGTCAGCATGCGAATGCGTGTAAAAGACAGCATCGATGTGGCGGATGTGCTCGCGCAGCGCCTGTTCGCGGAAGTCGGGGCCGGTGTCGATGATGATGCAGTGCTGCTTGCCAGCGTGCTCCCACTCGACGGCGATGGATGGGCGCAGGCGACGGTCGCGCGGATCGGCAGAGGTGCAGACGCGGCAGGTGCAGCCGAGTGTGGGGACGCCCATTGAGGTGCCACTGCCCAGGATCACGATCGTTGCTTGCATGCAGTCGGTCAGGCCGCGGCGCAATTATGCGCGAAAGCCCGGCTTTCCGCCCATCCCTTGTGCCGCGGGACTTTGCGCCGAGGTGGCGATGGCATTTGTGATCTCGAGGAAGCTCATGCGCAGTTCGAAGAGAGCGTTCTGTAGCAGTCGCTGTTCCTCTTCGGTGGTGTTGCCTTTCGTCTTGTCTGCCAGGACTGAGAGCATGTCGATGCTCTGGCGTGCGCCGAGGATATCGACGCGTGGCTGCTCGCCCGGCTGTGCGCCGGCGCCGAGCTGGATGGCAGCGGTCATATAGAGAGACTGCACGAGACGATCAAAGGTCATGGGGCCGGCCGCACGGGCCTTGGGATTCTGCTTGGCAACCATTTCATCCAGGGTGCGTGTCGTTTCCTTGTAGGCCGCATGCTGTTCGGCAGCTTCGGAATCAGTTGGCTCAGGGATCAGGCCATTCTCGTCGTCGCTCTCCCCAGGGTGCGTTGCGGACGGCTCAGTATTCACTGTGGCGCTGGATGGAACGGGCGCTGCGCTCTGCTGGGGATGGGCAGCCTCATGCGCGGCCTCCTGTGCAGGTGAATCGGCGGGAGGCTGCTCGACCGGTATCTCCGAGGCAGTAACGCCGGGCCTGAGTTCTCCATCGGTAGTAAATTTTCGGCGGTCGGTGACTGTGAAGAGCGGCGCTTTTTCTGAGTCGGCCATGAGGAATCCAGTCCTTGAAAGTTAGGGTGCGTGGTGCTGCTGATCGAGCGAAAGCCGCCGGTTAGAAGGGAATGGCCTGCGGTCGATCCAAGGGTGAGGCTACTCCACCATTGTAGGTCAATGCCGTGGCGGCGCGCATGGCGTCCACCCGGACGATGCCTATGGCGCGCTGGATCGGACCGGCCGCTGTGTCGATTGAGACTGCACTCGTCAGCCGACCTATGATCGTGCCATCTGCCAGAAGCTCTGTGGGCAGCGCGGGTGGCGTGCCTTCCAAAGAGAACTGACGGAGACCTTTATGGACTGCGCCGCGTGAGCGAATGCGCTCGACAATTTCCTGCCCCAGGTAGCAGCCCTTGTTGAAGTTGAGTGCGCGCGCCTGGCTGGTTTCCTGCGGCAAGTCCCGGTCATTCAGATCGACACCGTAACGGGGTAGCCCTTCGATGACACGCAGGGCCTCGACCGCTTCTATGCCGCAGGGTGCAGCGCCGCGCTGCACGAGCTCTTTCCAGATAGCTGCTGCGTCGCCAGGATTGCAGAAAATTTCATAGTGCGGCGCAAGTTCACCCGGCATGGCCACGATGGTGATGTTCAGGCCATCGAAGTCTGCTGCGCTGAACTGGATCGGGTTTTCGGGGGCGGTGGGCGGGACGGCGACGCCGGAGTCAGCAAGTATCTGTGCGGCTTGTGGACCTGCGAGGCCGATGCTGTAAGAAGATTCGTGGAGATTCTCCAGGGTCACGTCGTCCATGATGATGAAGCGATCGAGATGGGCGATGATGGCTTCAGCCTGATCTAAAGATGTGTCGAGCAGGAGCCGGTCCTTCTCGCGATAGACGTAAGCATCACCCTGGATGCGGCCCTGCGCGTTGAGAAGAAAACTGTAATTGCCGGCATGCTCCGGCAGCTGCTGGACGGCGTTGGTGACCATGCCGCTGAGCCAGCGCAACCGGTCTTCTCCTGTCACCTGGATGCGTGTGCGCCAGCCGAGGTCAAAGACGCCGGAAGCCTGCAAGAGGGCGCGCACCTCAGCATCGGGTGAGGAGAAACGAGCTATTGTTTCTGTGCTGCAGAAAGTTTTAAGCGGGAGGTCAGGATTGGCGGCCACCAGGGCAGAAGCGAGCACTGTGGGTGCAATCAAAGGAGAAACTGGTTCTTCCGGAGACGTTGCCGTCGTCGAAACGTCAAAGTTTGAGGCATCACTCATGGCAGAAACACTGCTTAGATTATAGCCTTGCAGCAAGGCCCGGTTCGTCGTCAGCGAGCAGCAGGGGCATAGATGAAGGGATGTCTTCCTGATGAAGAAGAAGTTCGGCTGTTTCGCGACTGGACTTTCTATCGTGTTGCTCTCCGGCTCGTGCGGTGGGGGGATGGCGCAGGCAGTGAACACGCCGCCGGCAGGGAACGCGCAGCCGCCCGCGAGTGCCCCAGCCACTCCGAAAAAAGAGACGCGCATCACCGGCGACCAGGCGAAAGAGCTCTTCCGCTCGGTGGACCAGATTACGCAGTTCGCGAGCCAGGATACGGGATATGCGTCGAAGGGAAGCGTGAAGCGGAAACTGGTTACGCGCGACGAAGTCGAGCGTTATATCACTGAGAAATTTCACGAAGACAAGGACACGCAGAAGGTCGAGCGATCGGAGATTGTGCTGAAAAAGTTTGGCCTGCTCGATCGCGATTTTCAACTTGAGCCATTTCTCGTAAGCCTGCTGAAGGAGCAGGTTGCCGGTTACTACGACAGCAAGACAAAAACGGTCAACCTGCTGGACTGGATTACTCCCGACGAGCAGAAGCCAGTCCTCGCGCATGAACTGACACACGCGCTGCAGGATGAGCATGTCGACCTGGAGAAGTGGGGAGACAAGAGTGTGGAAGGCCTGTCGCGGAATGCCGAGAGCGACAACCAGCATGTGCTATCGGATGAGAACGACACCGCACGCGATGCTGTCGTCGAGGGCCAGGCGATGGCCGTGTTCGTGGACTGGGGATTGAAAGACCGCAAGATGACCATCCGCAACTTGCCGAATATTGAGGCTGCCGATGCTTCGGAAGACGCGACGTCTGCTGCGGATTCGCCGGTGCTGGCGCGTGCGCCCCTGGTGCTGCAGCAGCAATTGCTTTTCCCTTACAAAGAAGGGCTCAATTTTGAGCAGGTGCTGTTGCAGGACAAGGGTACGGGGGCAGCGTTTGCCGGGACGCTCGATCGTCCGCCCTCGACCACATACGAGGTGATGAACCCCAAGGCATATGAAGCGGGAAAGACCGGTACGGTGCTGCGCATGCCGGATATCCATCCGCTGATTGACGTGCAGTATGAGCCGTATGATGTGGGCGCGATGGGCGAGCTGGACGTGCGGATGGTCGCCGAACTGTTTGGAGGCAGGCCGATAGGCGCGGCGATTGCGGAGCAGTGGGACGGCGGCTTGTACTACGCGGCGCAAAGCAGGGACGCGAAGACGCCGGAGCAGAAGGCAAAGACCAGTTCAGTAGCGCTCTTTTATCTGTCGCAGTGGAAGACGGAAGCAGCCGCGCAGAAGTTCGCAATGCTCTACGCGTCTTCGCTGAATCGAAAATATTCGTCAGTCAAAAGGGATGACGCCGAGTCTTCGGGAACGCGTGAGAGTGTTTACCAGACCGAAGAGGGGCCGGTGCTGATCGCAGTCGCGGGGAAGGAAGTTTTTGTGAGCGAAAGCTTCGACCTGGCATTAGCGCGCAAGCTGCAGATTTTGCTGGTGAGTGCGCAAAGCAATGGTGAACAGGAAGATGCCCGGCTGGGTGCGCCGAAGCTTGTAAGGCCGGAGTTGACGGCCTGGTTGAGCCGCTATCTTTGCGGGTACGGCGTCATGCGTGCAGCACTGCGGCACTGATGGAAATGGCGCTGTGTGACAGTTGAATTTTGCCCCCAGGCTGTACGTTGAAGGGTCTTTCAGGCTAAGTGGTTCCTGGAAGTGGAGAAGATCGAATGCTCTTGATCATCGGAACGTTAAGACTTGCTGCGGACCAGTTGGATGCTGCACGACCCAGTATGGCCCTCATGATTGAGGCGAGCAGAGCGGAAGCCGGTTGTCTGGAATATTCATATGCCGAGGATGTGCTTGATTGCGGTCTCATCCACGTAAAGGAATGCTGGAGAGATCGGATCTCTCTCAACGAGCATTTTAGGTCCGATCACATAGCTGCCTGGCGGGATAGATGGCCTGCTCTCGGCATCGGGGAACGACGCCTGCACCTGTTCGATGTAAGAGAGTCAGAGCCAATCTGAACCTGCGAACTATTCAGGGTCGCTGCCGTACTTTAAGTGCGCCATTGTCGAAATCGCGGGATGTCACGAACACGTTCTTCCCCGTTTATACTTAACGTTTGCGAGGTGTTTCGCCGCATCATCCATCTAAAGGGAGCTTGATTCATTGCAGCAGGCAGAGATAGGCATCATTGGCGGCAGCGGACTGTACTCCATGCCAGGGCTCACAGAGGTTGAAGAGCAGGTTGTCGACACACCGTTTGGCGAGCCGTCGGATGCATTCATTCTTGGCCTGCTCGAAGGACGCCGCGTTGCATTTCTCGCCAGGCACGGCCGCGGTCACCGCATACTTCCGTCCGAGTTGAATTTTCGCGCCAACATCTACGCGATGAAGAAGCTTGGTGTTGAGCGAATCGTGTCTGTTTCTGCGGTCGGGTCGCTCAAGGAAGAGCACAAGCCGACTGACTTCATCATCCCTGACCAGTTCATCGATCGAACATTCGCGCGCAACGCGACTTTCTTCGGTGACGGCATTGTTGGCCACGTCGCATTCGGCGACCCGGTATGTGCAACAGTTGCGGGTTCGATTGAATCGGCATGCAAAACGGTTGGCGTGGTCGGCAAGAAAAACGGCACGTATGTCTGCATGGAAGGTCCGCAGTTTTCCACGCGCGCCGAGTCGAACCTGTACAGAAGCTGGGGCGCGGATGTGATTGGTATGACAAATCTGCAGGAAGCGAAGCTCGCGCGGGAAGCAGAAATCTGCTACGCGACAATGGCCATGGTGACCGATTACGATTGCTGGCGCGCCGGGCATGACGATGTCACGGTCGAGCAGATTGTCGCGGTGATCCATCAGAACGCAGAGAACGCGGCGAAGGTGGTACGCGCAGCTGTAGCGGCGATGCCCGAGGGTCGCACGTGTGGGTGCGCGTCGGCTCTGCAGTATGCCGTGATGACAAGCCATGATGCGATTCCGGCAGCGACAAAGAAAAAGCTGGCGCTTGTCATTGGGAAATACATTTCGTAGTGCGATTGCGTAACAGCTCCTAGAGACATTCTCCATAAAGAAAGAAGTAGGAAGACAGATGGCGATCCTGGTGGTTGGCAGTGTGGCATTTGACAGTCTTGAAACACCGCATGGCAAGCGTGAGCGCTGCCTGGGCGGCGCAGCTACGCACTTCGCGCTCGCTGCGAGCTTTTTCACCGATGTCCGCGTGATCGCTGTCGTGGGCGAAGACTTTACTGCGGCCGAAGAGGCGGTGTTGACGCGCCGCAACATTGATACGCGCGGTATCGAACACTTGCCTGGCAAGAGTTTTCACTGGAGCGGCTCGTACCTGAAGAATCTCAATGAAGCAGAAACGCTCAACACTGAATTAAATGTTTTCGAGACGTTTACTCCGAAGATTCCAGCCGAGTATCAGGACAGCGAATATCTTTTCCTAGCGAACATTGACCCGGTCCTGCAAGCCAATGTCCGCGCGCAGATGTCGAATGTGAAGCTTGCGTTTGGTGACACCATGAACTATTGGATTACCGGCCACGGTGAGAAGCTCGCGAAGGTCCTGACGGGTCTTGACGGACTCCTGATCAACGATGGCGAGGCGAAGCTGCTTGCGCATGAAAGCAACCTGGTGTTGGCTGCGCGGAAGATCCAGGCGATGGGACCGAAGACGCTGATCATTAAGCATGGCGAGTATGGTGCGACTGCTTTCTTCGCAAATAAAGCGGGCCACCAGACGCAACCATTCCGCGCGCCGGCGCTGCCGCTTGAAGCGGTGGTTGATCCGACGGGCGCGGGCGATTCTTTTGCGGGAGGCTTCTATGGCTACATCGCATCGCAGGGGGAATTGACGCCTGCGGTGATCAAGCGCGCGATGTTTTATGGCGGCGTGATGGGATCATTCGCGGTCGAGAAATTCGGTACGGAGAGAGTGCAGACACTGACGCGCGAAGAGATCGATGCGCGCTTCAAGGTGTTCGAGGAGTTGTCGCACCTTGAGTAAGGTGCCGGGCGCTCCAACGACCGCTGTCGCAAAAACGATAACGGTTGTGGACGAGCGCACCAGGCTTGGGCACGAACGCAGTGTAGTGCGGCTGGTGGCCATGCTGCTGACCATGGCTGCGCTGGTGTACTACGCGGGCCACGGTTATCTGCTGCTCTATGGTGACGCGGTAGCTCACTTACATATCGCACGCCGGATCTTCGACTCGCTGAATCCGGGCTTCCGCCAGATGGGTTCGGTATGGCTGCCGCTGCCACATCTGCTGCTGATTCCGTTCGTGCAGAAGATGGCGTGGTGGCAGAACGGGATGGCCGGGGCGATTCCTTCGATGGTCAGCTATGTCGCGGGCTCCATCGGCATCTATCGGCTGGCACGCCACTGGATGACTGCTGCATTTGCAACGATTGCAGTGGCGTTTTATGCGCTGAACCCAGGGTTGCTTTATTTCTCGACGACGGCAATGACGGAACCGCTGTTTCTGGCAGAGATGATCTGGGCTGCGGTGCTGCTAGTGGAGTTTGGCAATGCTTTGCGCGATTCGATGAATGATCGCGCGTCGCAGCTGATGCTGTACCTGGGCGGAGTGCTGGTTGCGGCTGTCTATACGCGCTACGACGGATGGATCTATGCGGCCGTGGCGTGGGTGATCGCGACCCTCCTGCTGATTCGATACTGGGATTTGAAGGACAGGAAGACTGGAATCTGGCTGCTGTTTACAGCGATGGTCGCGGTCGCGCCGCTTTTATGGATTGCGTACAACGCAACGCAGTTTCATGACCCGTTTGACTTCCTGCGCGGACCATATTCTGCCAGGGCGATCGACCTGCGCACGACAAAGCCGGGATCGAGTCACTATCCCGGTTATCACAATATGAAGAATGCGGCATTCTATTTTTTCAAAGCTGCGAAGCTTGGGGCGGTATGGCCGTTCGCTGACAAGGTGCTGGTGGCGCTGATTGTAGTTGGCTCGTATTTTGCTGCGCGCTCCTCGCGGGGCGCGCGGATCACGCTGCTGCTGTGGCTGCCCCTGCCGTTTTACGCATACTCGATTGCATATGGGTCGGTGCCGCTTTTTATCCCGGTGTGGACGCCGTTTTCCTACTACAACACGCGTTACGGCATGGAACTGCTGCCGGCGTTTGCGCTATTCACGGCGTTTGCTTGTGTGGCCATCGGCCGCTATCGTCCGGCGATCGCAAAATGGACGCCGCTGACTGCAGTCGTGCTGATCGTGGCCAACTCAGCGGCATTGATGCATGCCAAGCCACTGGTGTTCCGCGAAGCAATGGCGAATGGCCGCACGCGGATCGCGTTTGAACGGGCGCTGGCGGCTAAGCTGCAGGATCTTCCGCCGGGCGAGCGCGTTTTGATGTACACGTCTGCCCACGTAGGGGCATTGCAGCAGGCTGGTGTTCCGTTGAAGAATACGGTGAATGAAGGTGACTGGCTGCTCTGGCAAAGAAGTCTCGCGGCGCCGGCGACCGTTGCGCCATGGGTGGTGGCGATCGATGGAGATGCCGTGACAGACGCAATCAAGGAGCATCCTGAAAATCTTGACCTGCTCAGCGTGACGTGTGGGCTGGACCAGGGTTGCGCGCGCATTTATCGGTCGACCTTGCCGAATGCCGGGAGAATGAATTGATCGCCTTCGCCAAAGCGCACGCGTGCGGTAATGACTTTCTGATTGTCGAGCAGTCGCAGATTCCCGAGTCGCAATGGGCGGAGGCTGCGCGTCAGCTCTGTGTCCGTACGACGAGTGTCGGTGCGGATGGTGTGGAGTATTTTCGCTGGACGGGTGAGCTTGCAGGAAGTATCCGGCTGTTTAATGCAGATGGTTCGATCGCAGAGATTTCAGGGAACGGCACGCGGTGTGTTGCCGCCTGGATGGCACACGAACGAAGCGCGGTCGAAGGTGCTGCTCTGCGTATCGAGACGGATGCCGGGATGCGTGAGTGCCGCATTGTGCGGGCGAATGGTTCGTCGTATGAGATTGTCAGCGCGATGGGTGTTCCACGGGTGCAGGCTGGTTCGGTCCGGCTTGCAGACGGAATGGTGATTGCCGGCGCTGTGGCGAACACGGGAAATCCACACTTTGTGGTTGTCGTGGACAACGATGAGTTCAGGGTTGCTGGGCGATCGTGGCAGAGTGTCGGGAAAGAGATTTGCTTCCATGCGGATTTTCCGGAGCAGACGAATGTCGAGTTTGTTCGACTGCGGGGGAGTACCGGCATCGAGATTCGGATTTTTGAACGCGGGGTTGGGCCTACTTCTTCATCGGGTACCGGTACGTGCGCGACCGGCTCTGCGTCGATTGCGCTTCACGGATGCAGGAGTCCGCTGCGGGTGACGGCGCCGGGTGGTGCGCAGATGATCGAGTGGGAGGGCGCCGGGAGTGAGATATTGCTCACTGGTCCGGCTTCACTGATTGCGAGCGGGCGGGCTTATCTCGATGGAGTTTCATCGTGAGCGTGAAACTGCTCAAGCCGCCGGCGTTAAAGCCGGGAGCGAAGATAGCCGTACTGTCGTTGGCCAGCAGTTTCAAGCCTGCCCTGCTGCCGATTGGCCTGGAAGCGCTGATCAGCCTGGGATTTACACCCGTCCTGTCGGAGCATGTCTCGGCCAAGGCGCGGCCTTATTTTGCGGGCACGCCGGAAGAGCGCCTGCAGGATCTGCATGCAGCGCTGGCCGATCCGGATATCGGCGCAATTATCAGCACTCGCGGCGGTTACGGATCAAATTACCTGCTGGCGGGGCTTGACCTTGAGCTGGTTGCCAACAACCCAAAGCCGATTTTTGCGTATAGCGATATGACCAATCTGCAGAACTGGCTGCTGGACCGGACGGGACTGGTTTCATTTCATGGCCCGATGGTCACGGCTGATTTTGCAGTGCCGGACGGCGTCGACACACCGAGCTTTCTGGCTGCACTGAGTGGCCTAGCGTATGAGGTTGGTCCGTCTGAAGGGCTGCGCGTGCTGAGGAGCGGGAAGGCAGAGGGCACTCTTTACGGAGGGTGTCTAAGTCTGCTGACGGCTGCCCTGGGGACGCCGTTCGCTCCCCAGACGGAGGGCAAGATACTTTTCATTGAAGACGTTGCCGCGCGGCCGTACCAGGTGGATCGCATGCTACGACAGATGCTGCTCGCAGGCAAATTCGACGGGGTGGGCGGCGTTGTTTTTGGCGAAATGCTGGACTGTGTTTCGCCGGGAGCTGATGCGGGATTGCTGGAAGAAGTGATCGCCGGAGCGCTGAAAGATTTTGCGGGGCCGATCGGTATCGGGCTTCGATCGGGCCATGTTTCGCGCGGGAATGTGACACTCGCATTTGGCCTTGAGGTCTCGCTTGATCTGGGCGGTGCGCCTACGCTACGGTTTCTCGAAGCTGCTACACAAAACTAGAAGCATGGGGATGAAGAGACCTTGACTCAACACAGAGACACATCCGCGAGCAGCGCGAAACACATTCACCTGGTCGGTATTTGCGGAACAGCAATGGCGTCGCTCGCCGGTATGCTGCAACTGCAGGGGCACAAGGTCACCGGCTCGGATGCGGCTGCGTATCCGCCGATGTCAGACCTGTTGCAGGAGCTTGGCATCCCGGTGCTCGAACCGTATGCTGAAGCGAATCTTACGCCGCGGCCGGACCTGGTGATTGTTGGAAATGCGTTGTCGCGCGGCAATGTCGAACTGGAGTACGTGCTCGACCGGAAGATTCCGTTTTCTTCGCTGGCAGCTACCATTCACGAGGAGTTTCTAACGGGACGAGAATCGCTGGTGGTTGCCGGCACGCATGGCAAGACCACGACGACCAGCATGCTGGCATGGATCTACGAGGTTGCGTCGAAGCATGACGCGAAATTCGCGCCGTCCTTCATTATCGGAGGCGTCGCCGAAAATTTTGGCACCAGCTTTCAATTGCGCGACACCGGCACCTTCATTGTCGAGGGCGACGAGTATGACACGGCCTTTTTCGATAAGGGTCCGAAGTTCATGCACTACTTTCCGGATGCCGCGATCTTGACGCATGTGGAATTCGATCACGCCGATATCTATCGTGATCTGGACGCAGTCAAGACGGCATTCAAGCGGATGGTGAACCTGGTCCCGCGGCGTGGTCGGGTGATCGCGTATGACGGCAGTGAGAACGTCACCGAGTGTGTATCGAGAGCGTTCTGCAAAGTGGAGCGGTATGGATTTGCGGCAGGTTCTGATTGGCGCATTGTCGATCTGCGGCATGAAGAAAAGGGAACACGCTGGCAGCTGGAGCATGCCGGGCAACCTGCCATGGAACTGCTGCTGCCGATGGCGGGTGAGCACAATGCTTTGAATGCAACGGCAGCTGCGGCACTGGCTGCCGGACAGGGTGTGCCGGTGGCGGCGGTTGCCGAAGCGCTCGCGACTTTCCAGAGTGTGAAGCGCCGGCTTGAAGTGCGCGCCGTGGTCGATGGCGTGACGGTGATCGATGACTTCGCGCATCATCCGACGGCCATCCGCGAGACGTTGAAGGCCCTGCGCTCGGCCTATCCGCAGGGACGCATCTGGGCTGTGCTGGAGCCTCGTTCGAATACTCTGCGCAGGAATGTATTTCAGAAGGAATTGATCGAGGCTCTGTCGCTTGCTGACCAGGTGGTGATTGCGGGAGTGTTCAAGCAGGAGGGCATTCCTCTAGCTGAGCGCTTGCATCCCGAGGCGATTGTGGAGGGTCTGCATGAGGCTGGCCATCCGGCGATTTTTGGGGCCGATGCCGATGCAATCGTCGATGCGATTGCGCCGCTGCTCAAGTCGGGTGATGTGGTCGGAATATTGTCGAATGGCGGTTTCGGAGGCATCTATGAGAAGCTGCCGGAGCGATTGCGCAGGCGATAACGCACGACGCGAGCAAACGCAGATCTTTCCGCTTCGGTCGAGATGACAAAAGGCGGATGTGGCGAATGACAGTAGGGCGTGAAGGCCGGCGCCTTGATCCTCTTCCGCCAGCTTATTTCAGGACAGCGTTATAGCCGTTTGCAATGAGCTTTTGCCGTGCGGCGAGAGCGACGTTGCGCTGGTAGGGGCCGACCTGCACGTGATAGAGCGAGTCCTGCGCATCGCTGCGGATGGAGGTTGCGAAGCCATGCTTGCGCAGTGAAGAGGCGAGAACTTCGGCATCGTCCTGGCGGGACATGGCGGCGATCTGCACGACGAGTACTTCGCGTGGAGTTGCGAGTGTATCGTGCGTGGTGGTGAAGACAGGATGGTGCGTGGACACGCCGTGCGCATGGACATAAAACGGCGGTGTGTAGACGTACGGCGTGGAGGGACTACGCAGGGCATTCGGAGAAATACCTACGCGGCGGGAGTAGGGAATGCTGGCGGTCGGCACCTCCATAACGGGATGGATGGCACTGGGTTTCGAGAGGACCTGCCTGAGGACTGCACTTGGCGATGCCGGCGCAGGATTGAGCGCAGCGGTTGTTGCAGGCGCTGGCGGTTGAACTGCTTTCACTGCCGGCTGAACCTTGTGTGCAAGCGGTACCGATACCTCTGGCAGAACCATGGGCGAGGGGGCGGTGAGCTTACTGATTGCGGCAGTCGGCGTCTGCAGAGTGGGCAGCGGTACTGGCGCCAGCGAGAGCTGTATGGGCGCTGGCGGAACTACTTTAGCGATCGTCTGATTTGGAGCAGGAGCGGGAGTCGCGATGGATGCGGGCTTTGCAGCTGTGGCCATAGACTGGCTGAAGCTGCGGCGGCCGAAGCTATAGCCGAAGCCAAAAAAGAGGCCGCAGACCATCACGAGTCCAAAGAAAATGCCAAGCAATGAAGCTGTGCCCAGCGTGAGCTGACTGTCGATCGTTTCTTCAAATTCTGAATCAGCAAACGCACTGCTCATGCTCAGCCCTCATTCACCGGTTTCTTTTCTGCTGTTGATTCGACTACCGGTGTGCCTACCTTTGCTGCGATCTTGTTAAAGAGCGACATCATTTCCATCGGTATAGGGAAGACGATGGTGCTGTTCTTTTCCGTGGCGATGTCGGTCAGCGTCTGGAGATAGCGCAATTGCAGCGCCATTGGTTCGGTGGCGAGCAGTGCGGCGGAATCTGCGAGCTTCTGCGCGGACGCGAACTCGCCTTCGGAATTGATGATCTTGGAACGTTTTTCGCGCTCGGCTTCTGCCTGTTTTGCCATGGCGCGCAGCATGGATTCGGGGAGGTCGACCTGTTTGACCTCGACGCTCACGACCTTCACGCCCCAGGGTTCGGTGCGTGCGTCGATGATGGTCTGGATGCGGTGATTGAGCGCTTCGCGATGGGACAGGAGTCCGTCGAGTTCGACTTCGCCCAGCACCGAACGGAGCGTGGTCTGCGCGAACTGCGACGTCTGGTAGACGTAGTTGGTCACTTCAATGACAGCGCGCAATGGATCGACGACGCGCAGGGTGATGACGGCATTGACTTTCAGTGTGACGTTGTCGCGGGAGATGACGTCCTGCGGCGGGACTTCAAGGACTTCCTGGCGCAGGGAAACGCGGACCATCTGGTCGAAGGGACGGAAGACCAGGAAGAGGCCGGGACCCTTGGGCGCAGGGAGTGCGCGACCCAGTCGGAAGATGACGCCGCGCTCGTATTCGCGCAGAATCTTGATCGAACTCACCAGGTAAAGGAGGACGATCACAACGATGATAAGGACTGGGAATCCCATGGGGATGGCTCCTGACGTGGATTGTAGCGTAGCTACGTTGGGTATTCTCTTATTCCTAAGTGGTAGGAAATTTTAGAGAATCGGTTCAACAAACAAGAGTAGACCCTTCCGTGCGATCACGCGGACGGAATCGCCCTGCTTGATGGGAGAGGTGCTTTCGGCCTGCCATAATTCGCCGTGAATGAAAATCTGGCCGTGGGGATTGATGGCATCACTGGCAACGGCGGTCTGGCCGATCATGGTATCGACGCCCAGGATGGTCTTGTTGCGGCGGGCGAGCAGGGCGATGCGGACCAGGAAGATTGTAATGAGGCCGAAAGCGATGCCGGTTGCGAGGGCGGTCGCCAAGTGGACGCGCATTTCCGGGATGGGGCCGTCCACCAGCGTGAGCGCACCGAAGACCAGGCAGACGATGCCGGCAAAGGCGAGCACGCCATGGCTCGCGAATTTCACTTCGAGCAGCATGAGCGCGAAGGCGATGATGAGCAGCAGGCCGGAGGCGTAATGCAGCGGCAGAAGGTTCAGTGCGAAGAGCGAAATGAGTACCAGGACGGTGCCGAGAGCACCGGGAATGATGGTGCCGGGGGCATTGAATTCGATGTAAATGAGCAGGCCGCCGAGCACGAGGATGAGGACGGCGAGGTTGGGGTCCATGAGCCAGTCGAGGACTCGTTCGCGGATGGTCGGCTCGATCTGGGCAAGCTGGGCGTCGCGGGTGTGCAGGACAACAGTGCTGCCGTCGAAGCGGGTGACGGTGCGGCCATCGACGGCATTGAGCAGCGAGGGAATGTCGGAGGCGACGATGTCGATCAGGCCGAGATCTTTCGCTTCCTTTTCGGTATAGGACTTGGACTGACGGACGGCATCTTCGGCGGCAGACGGATTGCGGCCGCGGCGGGAGGTGTAGGAGCGCAGGAAAGCTGCCGTATCGTTCTCGAGCTTGAGCTTCATGGTGTCGTCGATTTTGGCGCCTTCGACAACGGGGTGGGCGGCGCCGGCATTGGTGCCGGGCGCCATGGCGGCGATATCGGCTGCTTCGAGCAGGAAGAATCCGGCTGACCCGGCCCGGGCGCCTGTTGGTCCGACGAAGACGATGACCGGCACCGGCGACGCGAGGATTTTGCTGGTGATGGCGCGCATGGAGGTAAGCAGGCCGCCGGGCGTGTCGAGCTCAATGACGATAGCCGAAGCATGCGCGGTTGCTGCAGCGTCAAGACCACGGGCAACGTAGCCCTCGCTCACAGGCTGGATGGTGTCGCGAAGGTGGAGGACATAGACATCCGGAGGATTCGCGGGCGCGGGCCATGCACGCAGGCTCAGCAGGATAGCAACGAGTGCGAGCAGGAGAGACAAGCGGCGAGTGTTCATTGCGTTTTCTGCTGGCGGTTCTGGATGGTCTGTTGGAGGGTGCGGGCGGTCGTGTTGGCTGGATCGAGAGCGAGGGCCTGCTGGACATCGGCCGCGGCCACGGTCGGCTGGTTGGCCGCGAGGTCGAGACGGGCCAGGACCACGTAGGCGGGTGAGCTTGGCTTGAGTTTGATGGAAGTTTGCGCCTCGTTACGGGCGGCGTTGTCGTCGCCGTCGCGCTCGCGCACTTCGGCGAGACCGGCGTGGGCCGACGCATTTGCGCTATCAAGGGCGAGGGCGCCCTGGAATTCGCGCTCGGCTTCGAGAATCAGGCCTTCGCCCAGGTAGCGCTGGCCTTCCCTGGTTAACTCGGCTGCGCGCGCGGCTGGTGGCATGGCATCGAGGCGCATCGACTGCATCTGTTCAATCGCGAAGGCTGCCTGGCGAAAGGAGGCGTCGTTGAAGCTGCGCTTGATCCGCTCGAGCGGGCCGCCGGATGCAGATGCCGGGTCAGTGGCGGCGACGGCTGTGGTGGAGGGGTTGGGCGTGAAGGTCGTGTTTTCGGGCTGTGGCTGGGTGCGGATCCTGGTGGCGAAGGATTGTATTTCGGAGTCCATAGGACGGAGCTTGAGAGCCTGGTTGATGGCGGCTGTCGCGCCGGCTTTATCACCCTTGCGATTCAGTGCAACGGCGAGGTTGAAGGCGTAGTCGGCGTCTGCGGTGTCATTCGCGGCGGCCTGGCGGAAGAGCGAGGAGCCATCCTGGCCGCGCCGGCTCTGGGCGACGCCTTCGTTATTCAGGACTTCGGAAAGGGGAAGCTGGCCGGCGATGAAGCCGAAGGCATCTTCCGCCTTGGCGTAGTTGCCGGTGTAGAAGAAGGCGAGGCCGCGATAAAACTCGCCGAGCAGGGCATTGGGATCGGTCTTGGGCAGGTGGCCGAGCGCGGCCGCAGCGAGGTCATACTGCTGGTTCGCGAAATAGGCCTGGCCGAGGGCGAGCCATGCCGCACTGTACCTGGGATTGATCTGGGTGGCGTCCTTGAGGTGACGCACGCGGTCGGCGGCATTGGGATCAACCAGGCCGCGGATGTAGTTCTCGAAGCCATCGATGCGCAGGTTGCCGCCGGCAGCGACGAAGGTGCTTTCGGAGACGCTGTACTGGGGGTCAAGTGCGCGGGCAACGCGCCAGGCCGTGCTGTTGAGTACTTCGAGCAGGCGCGAAATGTCCGCTTCCTGGTCGAGCGGCTGTTCGAGACGCAGCTGGTTCATGTCGAGCAGCTGTGTATGCGTGGTGAAGCGCTGACCCTGCAGGGCATAGCTTCCGATGACGATGTAGTCCGCATCGAGTGTCTGGGCGATGCGGATGGCGGTGGCACGCGAGGGTTGAAAATTTGCCGGCAGACCAAGATGCGTCAGCGCGTACTGACGGTCGATGCGGCCGATGGGCAGGAAGCCCGCCGCACCCAGGCGCTGATTCAACACTTCCGGAACGGCTTCGCCGATCCAGTCGAGATTCGCCTGGCCGGTGCGATTTTCATAGGGCAAAACCAGCAGCAGGCGATGCTCTCTCGCGGACGAGGCCAACAGCTGGCCAGAACCGCCTGATGGGCCCTGGGCGGTGGCGATGGAAGCATGGCAGAGCGCGAGCAAAACGACGGCAGCAAGGGAGATGTATCCGCTGAGCGGTTGGTCGAACGAACGGAAATATCGGCAGCTTCGCACGTCAGGCTGATTATAGCTTTGTCATTGTGCCGGAATGTAGGGATCCCGGTGGTAGTTTTCTGAGGCGGGTGGTGAAAACGCAGGTCCTTCGGCTACGTTTCACTTCACTCAGGATGACATTTCTGCGGCGTAGTGTTCAGTAGCGAAGAGACGCCAACTGGGGACGGTCGAAATGCAGGATGGCGGCCCACTGGCCATCGCGTGAATCCTGCCAGACGATTTTGCCATCGAGCATGCGGGCGATGGATGCGGGCGGCAGGTCCTGGTGGCCGTTAAAGAAGCGTGCATCGAGAGCCTGGTTGGTTGCGCCGAGACTGAAGGGCAGGCGGGGCGGATCGTATTTCGTGCTGAAGACGAGGGCGACGGTGAAGTCGGCGTTTGATTCGCCTGCTCGCTGGATGCTGTTGAGCGAAAAGTCGTTGATGGCGACGACCAGGTGAGGGTGCCGGACATAGCCGAGCTCGGGCTTGGAGATTTCGTCCGTGGCGGGCCAAGCGCTCAGTACGGTGGCCGTCGGATAATTTTTCGCTATCACACTCAGTGCCTGTTGCTGAAGCACGATCATGTCGCGATAACTCAGATTGTCTTCCGGTGAAAACCGGTATGGCGGATTGATGAAGATGCCCAGGACAAAAGCGATTGCACTGAGCGCCAGCAGCAGACTCCAGCCGCGCACGCGGCGGTGCCACGCGTATACGCAGAGCAACAGGACGAGGGGATAGAGCGGCAGAAGGTAGCGGGTGAGCAGGGCGCCGCCCATGACCGAGAAGAAGAGGGCGTTTGCGACCAGGACGGTCCAGATGCGGAGCAGCACGCCGCGACTGAGGGGGGTTGAGTTGGCGCGCGCAGGCAACATCCATGCGGCGGCTGCGCACAATACCGGGACGAACAGGTTCATGTGCGCGGTGAGATGGAAGATCCGATGGCCGAGAGCGACGGCGATGCGGAGAGCACTGAGCGTCGAGGTCGCGTTGTAGCGCAGGTACTCCGGGTTGCCGAAGATGTAGCCGGTCTTATAGCGATGGAATGCGTACCAGGCAGCGAGCGGCAGCAACGGAGAGAGCAGGATCGATGCGTTGCGGAAGCGCCGACTTGTCTCGAACGTTGCGGCTTGCGGATAGAAAAGTTCGCCCAATGCCAGAGCGAGCGGGGTGACGATGGCCGTTTCCTTCGACAGGACGGCGAGCGAGAAGAAGAATGCGGCAAGCCAGAGGTTTCCAGCCTGCGACTGATCGCGCAGATAAGAACACAGCGCCCAGAGTGTCGCGGCGGCGGCGAAGATGTCAGCGTGCGCGAGCGTGCTCTGTGCGAACCAGATGGGATAGAGCAGGGTCAGCAGGGTGACGGCTGCGGCGACTGCGATTCTGCGCGTGACCTGGACGGCAAGTTGATAAACGCCGAGCAGTGCGAGCGCTGTGACGATGCACATGGCGACGCGGGTGACGAAGGGGATGAAGCCGGAAGCTTTCCACCAGAGCGCAAGATAAAGACTCGGCAACGGCGGGTGGGCATTCGTCAGCGTGGAATAAGGAATGAGCGAGCCGGTACGAAGGAAGTCGTACGCAGCCGGGATGTAGTAGCCGGCCTCATCCCAGTAGTAAGGTAACCGCAACAGTGTCCAATGCGTGAGATAGACGCAAATGAAGATGAGCGGAAATATCTGCCATAAGTGAAGAGGCCGCAGTTGAGGCTGATCCGGCAAGCTGCGGCTGTCATTGCTGCGGCTTGCGTTCGGAGGAGGATTCAACGGCGGCCCTGCATTACTGGTTAGTCCCTAGAGTCCTGAGTCGTCAGAAGATGCGTCTGGCTGGACAACATACCTATCCCTCTACTCGGTCGGGCTGACAAGGTGATGTGCCGAATGAAAGACTCAGGGCAGCCACTCAGGAAGTTAGTTAAAGCTGCGGACGTTGCTGGTCTGGGGCTGCGGCTCGAGGGCCACGTTGCCAAAGGTCTGTTCGTACTGCGCGAGGTTCTGGCCGAGGATGTTCCACAGGGCCTTGGCCTGCTGCGGGCTGAGGTAGATGCCCTGGAAATTCTTGATCGTCAGTTCGTCGGCGGTGTCCTGCGATGCGGTGCCGAAGTAAAGGAAAAAGTCCCACACACTGATGCGAACCTGGACGCTGTTGGCATAGCTGTCGCGATACTCGGGGCTGCGGGTGACGTTGATGCGGGGCTGCTGTGGCTGATTCTCTGCGCTCATTCTGGTCAATGCCTTTTCTAAACCGTGTTTGGGAACAGCTACCGGACGCATGCCGGTCTGCAACAGAAATAGATGGTGCGGGAGGGGGGACTTGAACCCCCACGGATTGCTCCGCTAGATCCTAAGTCTAGTGCGTCTGCCATTTCGCCACCCCCGCACAGCCTGCGACGCAGCACGTGCACGCTGTCCGCATCCGCCTGTTTTCAAGAGGACAAAATACGGTGAATCCAGTGTGAACGGAAGCTGCGCGGCCGGGTAGATCTTCCGGAGGGAAGACGACTCGACACCTCAAGGGTACCGGCAAAGCCGATGCCGCGCAATGCCGTAAGGCAGGCAATCCGCAGCCATTTAAGCGAAAATGGGAGCATGCCAGGATTCGTTTTGCAGTCAACTTTCCCATTGCGCTGTGCCGAAAGACTGATGAGGCAGGGCTGCTCTGCATTGCGCCAGCATCTGCTCATGGTTTGCGCTGCATGGCTGATGCTGCTACCCGCAGCGCTCACGGCACAGCAGGCAGGTAAGGGAACTGATCTGCAGGCGGGCGAGTTGAGTCCGCAATCTTCAAACGGCGTGAGGAACGCGACGCGCTTTGCCGGTGCCGATATAGGAGCACAGGTCAACGCGGCCTTCGCGTCCTGCCCGAAACAGCGGTGTACTGTTTTTGTGCCGGCGGGAGATTACACATACAAAACAGGAATTGTGCTGCCGCCGGTGTTATCGCCGACACTCGAGATGGACCAGCAGGCATATTTGCACTACGACGGCGATGGCCGCGCCCTGTCGACTTCGCTGGGTACGGGCCGAGTGTTCATCCGCGGCGGAAATATTATTGGAACGCCCGCAGCGAAGGCGGGCATCGTGATGTTGCAGGAGACGCAAGGAGTGTATATCGACGGTACGGATGTCGAGCACTTTACCAGTGGCGATGGCGTGCTCGACCTGGGCGCGAATGTGGTGAAGTTGACGAACATGCAGATGCGGTCGAACCTGATCGGACTGCACCTGGTGGGCGCGCCGGGTTATGCGAGCAATAATGTGACGGTGAGCGGATGCGCGATCCATGACAACACGCGATGGGGCATTATCGATGGCGATATCACGCAGTTTCCCGCGAACTGGATGGGCACCGGCAGTAAATCAGGCGTGTCCTCGCAGCTGCTGGGAAATACGTTCATCAACAATGACCTTGAATCGAATGGCCGCGACCCGAATGGAAAGTATGGAGCGGTGCTGGAAGCGCTGACCGTCAAGAGTGTCTACACGGGAAATTATTTTGAGGGCAGTCCACACCAGATACAGCTGGGAGAAATTCCTCACAATGACCCTATCTATCAGGGGTTATATGGAGTGAAAGGACCTGAGGGAGGGACTCCGGTCTCGGCGACGATCCGCGATAACTATTTCACCGCGGGCAGTCCGATTGAAGTGGAATTACTGACGGCGGTCAGTACCGTGATTGAGGCCAATGGTGAGATGGGTCATGCCACCGCCTGCTTCGCCAGCATCACGGGTGCGGCGCTCGATACATACATCGCCGACAATCATATTGATGGCTGGGCGCAGGCGAATAACAACCGCGGCGAGTGGATGCAATGTCACGGCGCTGCAGGTCGTCTGAGCCCGGGCTGGGACAATCTAGACGCGGTGCCGACGGCGTTCAGCGTGGGCGGCGACAGTGTTTATTTCAATGGCCGGAGCTCGGCGCGCGGTGCGACCGGTCAACAGATGATCCGCTATACGGCGGACGGGCCTCCGCTGGGATTCTGCACGCCTGCCTGGTCGCCGGGAGCGATCTGGATGAATACGACGAATGGTCAGATGTGGGTATGCCAGTCGGATACGATTGCGCCGCATGGCGGCGCCGGCAATAATCCCAGGGATGGCAACGGGACGTGGGTAGCGAAGTAAGGCTGATCAGGATTGCGCTTCTAGCTTCTGTTCTTCTTCAGCAATGACGACGCGCTCGCGCTTGATGTCCAGACGCAAGCGGCCGAAGGCGCTCATGTATGCGTTAGCGACGGCGACCAATGCAAAACCGCTGATGAGGTAGCCGCGCCAGTCTGTATAGAGAAGATGAAAGCGCGTGATGAACAGGAACGCTATGGTGACGTAATGGCTGAAGCAATATTCACAGGTGAACAGGTAGAAGAACTTGCGGGTTACAAGTTTTTTGCAGGCCTGGCTGTTGCGTGCGCACCATTCGCGGGGCTCGCGAAATATTTCTTCATGAGTGACGGTCCATGCAACGCAACTGATGGGGATCGCCAGCAGTAACAGGGTGAGGAACTGCACCGCGAGCGACGTGATGTCATTGTGCAATTTTCTCTCCAGAATTTCTGCTTCTTTAATGAAGCAGCAGCAATCTAACAGAAGTCTGCCGTTGCCACTTGGATGCTCGTTTATTCATCCCCTGCAGGGTAGAAAAATACACTTCCTGAATCATTTGTCGACACAGTGAATCTTTGTATAGACCTCCAGTAAGGCCGGGCGGACGTGTTTGCCTGATTGCCTGGACACCATCATGGCGCAAGCCTGAGCATCTCGCCCCCCAGAGGGGTTTGGAGAACACTGCATGAGAAAGCACCAGAAGCACGAGCAAGTGAAAGCGATCCTTGAACGAACCACGAGGACCGGAATATCCGCCCTGCTGCTGACTGGCCTGTTCCTGGCGGCTGGAGCCGCTACTACCGGTTGTGGAAAATCCGCAGCGGCTCCACCAGCGCGCGGACCGCTGCCAGTGACGACGTACGAGGTTCACACGACGGACGTGCCGCTGAGTGGTGAGTGGGTGGGTGTGCTCGACGGCTATACGAATGCACAGATCCAGCCGCAGGCCGCAGGCTACCTGGTGAGCCAGCTCTACAAAGAAGGTTCGCAGGTCGCGAAAGGCCAGATTTTATTCCAGATCGATCCGAGACCCTTCCAGGCGACACTCGATTCAGCGACGGCCCAGCTGGGGCAGGCGCAGGGTTCGCTGGCACAGGCCAAGGCCGCACTGGGACTCGCGGTCATCAATGTGAACCGCGACACGCCACTGGTGGCTGCGCGTGCGATTGCCAAGAGCACGCTCGACAACGACACCCAGCAGAAGCTCGAAGCAGAAGCGAATGTCGCGACCTCCGAAGCAGCAGTGAAGTCCGCCGAGGCTGCGATTGAAACGGCGAAGCTGAATCTTGGCTTCACACATGTGCGATCGCTGATCACCGGAATTGCCGGCCAGGCAACGATCCAGGTAGGCAGCCTGGTGAGCACATCATCGGTGCTGACGTCGGTGTCGACGCTGAATCCGATCAAGTGCTACTTCTCGCTGAGTGACGCCGAATATCTCGCGCTGATGGCGCGGGCAAAAGGAAAAGGCGACCTGCTGCATGGTGAATCAAAAGCACCGCTGACCCTCACGCTGGCCGACGGGAAGGAATTTCCGTACAAGGGCCACATCGAGTATGTCGATCGGTCCTTGAATGCGCAGACCGGCGCAATCCGCATTGTCGGTGTGTTTCCGAATCCAGGCAACGTACTGCGTCCCGGACAGTTCGGCCGTGTGAAGGCAGACACCGAAATGCGGCACAACGCATTGCTGGTGCCGCAGGTTGCGCTGATGGAGTTGCAGGGTCTGCACCAGGTGTACATCGCCGGCTCAGACGGCAAGGCCCACCTGACGGCGCTCACGCTTGGCCCACAGGTCGGTCAGAACTGGCTGGTCGAAGACGGTGTAAAAGCCGGCGACCAGATCATCACGGACAACCTGCAAA
This sequence comes from uncultured Acetobacteraceae bacterium, assembly GCA_964658655.1. Lineage (GTDB taxonomy): Bacteria > Acidobacteriota > Terriglobia > Terriglobales > Acidobacteriaceae. The sequence goes on from CAZZZL010000002.1 coordinate 184,337, forward strand.
AGCTGGGTGAAGGCGCGCCCGTCAGTCCGCACCCCGGGCCGGACGTGGCACCTACAGCCGCGGTTGCACCGTCGGCGGGGAGGTAAGTCATGTCGAAATTTTTTATCAGGCGACCTATCGTCGCTATCGTCATCGCCATCCTCACGGTTGTGCTCGGCATTCTGTCGCTGCTGTCGCTGCCGACATCGCAATTTCCTGATATTGTTCCGCCGGAAATTCTCGTAACGGCGACCTATCCAGGTGGCGATGCGAAGAGTGTCACGCAGTCTGTTGCGACTCCGATCGAGCAGCAGATGAATGGCGTCGACAACATGCTTTACATGAGCTCGACCAGCGCCAACAACGGAGTCATGCAGCTCACGGTCGACTTCGGCGTAAAGACTGATCCGAATATCGACCAGGTGCTTGGCCAGCTGCGTGTCGACCAAGCGCAGTCTCAGCTGCCGGCCCAGGTAAGCACCGCGGGGCTCACGGTGCAGAAGGCGCTGACGTCTCCGCTGATGCTGGTGGCGATCAATTCACCGGGCGGCAAACTGAGCCAGGATTTCCTTACGAATTACGCGATCATCAACCTGCAGGACCAGATCACACGAGTGGTCGGCGTGTCGCGCGTGCAGACATTCGGCGGACAGTATGCCTTGCGCGTCTGGGTGCAGCCGGACAAGCTTGCGAAGCTTGGCATTACAGCGCCAGAAGTAATCGCGGCTATCCAGACGCAGAACAATATCAACCCCGCCGGACAGATCGGCGCCGAGCCGATCCCCAAGGGACAGCAGTTTACGTACACCGTCCGCACCGAGGGTCGACTGGTCAAGCCGGAGGAATTCGGCAAGATCATTCTCAAGGCGAATGCGGACGGCTCCATCGTGCACCTGAGCGACGTGGCGCGTATTGAACTGGGCGATCAGCAGTATGGTATCTCCGGCCGCTATAACCAGGCGCCTTCCGGCATCATGGCTATCTATCAGCTGCCTGGATCGAATGCAGTGGAGACGGCGAAGCTTGTCACTGCGCGTATGAAGGAACTGTCGAAGACCTTCCCGACGGGTATTTCCTACGACATACCGCTGGATACGACCAAGGCCGTGACTGCCGGTATTCACGAGATTGTTTTCACACTCGTCGAAGCGCTGGCGCTGGTCGTCATTGTCGTCTTTATCTTCCTGCAGGGCTGGCGGGCTACACTCATTCCGCTGTTGGCGGTACCGGTTTCGCTGCTCGGCACATTCATCATCTTTCCGCTGCTGGGTTTCTCGATCAACACGCTGTCACTGTTTGGACTTGTGCTGGCGATCGGACTGGTGGTCGATGACGCGATCATCGTGGTCGAAGCCGTCGAGCATCACATCGACGAAGGCATGGATCCAAGGGCCGCGACCATCAAGGCGATGGAAGAGGTGGGCGGACCAGTGGTCGCCATCGCTCTGATCCTTGCTGCGGTGTTTATCCCGACAGCATTCATTCCCGGTATCACAGGGCGAATGTACCAGCAGTTCGCGGTCACGATTGCCATCTCGGTGTTGATCTCAGCGTTCAACGCACTGACCCTTTCACCGGCGCTGGCATCGCTGCTGTTGAAGCCGCGTGACACAAAAAAGAAGACCGGCCTGCTGGGCAGATTCTTTGCCTGGTTTAACAAGATGTTCAAGGGCGCGACGAACAGCTTCGTCAGCACCTCGAGCGTGCTGGTTCACAAGTCTGCGTTCGCGGTGATCGGCATTATCATCATCGGCGCAATTGCCGCGCTGCTGGGCGCCAGTCTTCCGGGCGGGTTTATTCCGACGGAGGACCAGGGGTACATGTTCCTGGCACTCCAGTTGCCCGATGGTGCATCCGCACAGCGTACCGACGCTGCACAGCAGAAAATTACTGCTGCGCTGTTGAAGACTGCCGGTATCCAGGGCGTCATTGCCGTCACGAACTTTTCGCTGCTGACCCAGGTCCAGAGCACAAATGCAGGCTTCTTCTTCGTGGCCCTCAAGCCATGGGAGTCGCGCAAGAGCAAGGAGCAGCAACTCGGCTACATCCAGGCCAACCTGCAGAAGCAGCTGGGCGCTGATCCGGATGGCATCGCGTTTGCGTTCCCGCCGCCGTCCATTCCGGGTATCGGAACTTCCGGTGGCGTCACCATGATCATCGAGGACCGTACGAATTCCGATGATCCGATGACGCTGAACAAGGAGGTAGGAACCTTTCTGGGCGCGGCCTCAAAGCTGCCGCAGATAGGCGCAGCGATTCCATCCTTCCAGCCGAATGTGCCGCAATTGTTTGCGAGTGTCGACCAGGAGAAAGCCCTGCAGCAGCAGGTTTCACTCTCCGATGTTTACAGCACCATGTCGACCTTCATGGGCGGCTACCTGGTGAACTATTTCAACCGCTTCGGCAGGCAGTGGCAGACCTACGTTGAAGCAGAAGGAACTTCTCGCCAGGACATCAATAACATCAACCAGTTTTACGTGCGCAGCGCAAATGGCAGCCAGGTACCGCTAAGCAGCCTGGTGCATGTGAAGCAGACGACGGGGCCGGAGTTTGTCTTCCGGTTCAACGAGTTCAACGCGGCACAGGTGAACTTTGTAAGTTCTCCCGGCTACAGTACCGGCCAGACGCGGCGCGCCCTTGAGGACACATTCAAGAAGGTGATGCCGGCTGGCGCGGGCTTCGATTATTCAGGCATGTCGTATCAGGAACAGGTGGCTGAAGCGGGCATCCCGGCTTCCGCAGTCTTCGGATTGTCGCTGGTGTTTGTCTTCCTGATTCTCGCAGCCTTGTACGAGAGCTGGACACTGCCCTTCAGTGTGCTGCTCAGTACACCGGTTGCCATTCTTGGCGGCTACCTGGCGCTGCATGCCCGGCTGCTGGAGAACGACATTTTCGCCACCATCGGCATGGTCATGCTGATCGGACTTTCGGCGAAGAATGCCATCCTTATCGTCGAGTTTGCGAAGTCGAACTACGAGAGCGGGCAAAGCATCGCGGAGGCCGCACTGGGCGCTGCCCGGCTGCGTTTCCGGCCCATCGTCATGACAGCGCTCGCGTTTATTTTCGGATGCCTTCCACTCTGGATCGCTTCGGGTGCGGGTGCTGCATCACGGCAGATCCTCGGTACGGTCGTCATCGGTGGCATGATCCTGTCGACGGTGCTGGGCCTCATCTTCATACCGGCATCGTTCTCCACGGTTGAATGGCTTTCGCACCGCTTCGGCAGGGGTGGAAAAGGAACAACGATGGACTCCAAACACGATCCGGAAATACCGGAATCCGAGGGAGACGCTGAGCGCGCTGAGACCGCCCAGCATGAGCATGCGCAGGCAGGAGGCCAGAGGTGAGAAATCAGACTGAATGGCTCAAGCGAGTGTCGGCGCTGCTGGTGGGATGCATCGCCATTGCGACCATCACAGGTTGCAATGTCGGTCCGAACTACAAACGGCCCAGTGTGCCTGCGCCTCCAGCCTATCGCGGGCCGGATGATGCTCAGGTCAAGAGCGAACAGCAGAACTCGCTGGGCGATCAGAAGTGGGCTGAAGTTTACCAGGAGCCGGAGCTGCAGGAGCTGATTCGCAAGGCACTCGCGAACAACTTCGACGTGCAGATTGCGGCGGACCGCATCCTCGAGCAGGAGGCGCAGGTGAAGGAAGCGCGTGCCGCGCAGTTCCCGACACTCAGCGTTGGCGGTACCGGAATCGGCGCTACGTTTCCGACGTCAGCTCTCGGCGGCAGCAGCAACGGAAGCGGCGGCATCACCAGCCCCATCTCCGAAGGAAGTTTCAATCTCTCAGCAGCATGGACACCTGACTTCTGGGGTCAGTATCGCAGGCAGACACAGGCGGCGCGGGCTACGCTGCTGGCGCAGACGTGGGCGCAGCGTGCGGTCCGGCTGACGCTGGTGCAGGATGTCGCGACTGACTATATCCAGCTGCGTGCGCTTGATCAGCAGCTTGAAATCACCAGGCAGACGATCCAGGCGCGGCAGGATTCCCTCAAGCTGACGCAGACGCTCGAACAGGGCGGGTCTTCGCCACTTACCGACGTCCGGCAGGCAGAGCAGCTGTTGTACACGGCGACTTCGGAGATCCCGCAGATCGAGCAGAACATTCAGCAGGAAGAGAATGCGATCAAGCTGCTGCTCGGTGAAAATCCCGGTCCGGTGGCGCGCATGGCGGCAAAGACACTGACGCCTCCGCCGCAGGAACTGCCGGTGGGATTGCCTTCACAATTGCTGGAACGCCGGCCGGATATTCAGCAGGCGGAAGCGAGCCTGATTGCAGCGAATGCGCAGATCGGTGTGGCCCGCGCACAGTTCTTCCCGTCGCTTTCCATCAGTGCTTCCGGCGGAGTCGGCGGCAATGACTGGAATAACATTTTCCTGCCGGGAAGCAAGACCATTTACGGCATTGGCAGCCTGGCGCAGCCACTGTTCGAGGGCGGCAAACTGACGGGCCAATTGCGGTATGCACAGGCATATGACAAGGAACTCGTCGTGACGTATCAGAAGACGATTGCCAGTGCTTTCCGCGATGTTTCGAATGCGCTTGTTGCGTTGAAGAAGCAGCATGACTATCGCGTGGAGCAGGAGAAGCTGGTGGCGGCGGCTCAGGATTCGACGCGGCTGGCGCGCATCCGGTACCAGGGCGGATCGACAGCTTACCTCGAAGTGCTGACCACAGACACGGCCCTCTATTCGGCGCAGCTGACCCTCATCAGTGCGCAGCAGGCTGAGGCTCTTTCAATTGTGCAGCTGTACGGCGCACTCGGTGGCGGCTGGCAGCAATAAGTCGACGCGAGACGGATACGTCAGTCCGTCTCGCGGAATCATTTCGCTTGAAGCGAGCAGGTTAGCAAGCTTCGTTCCCGGACAACATGATCGCGATCATTGATAATGTTCTGCATGCCCGCTGATCTTTCTACGCCAACTTCTGCGCCCGCAATCTCCCACTGCAACAGGAATCGTTCATGACGGCCTCAGTGCAGGATCGCGCCAAACTGGCTGCGGCGCGGCATGCGCTCACGTTTATCAAGCCGGGCATGGTGGTCGGTCTCGGCTCCGGTTCGACGGCGTCGCTGTTCATTCAACAGCTGGGCGAGCAGGTGAAACAGGGGCTGAGCATCCGGGGGATCGCCACGTCTGACAGCAGTGAGCAACTGGCGCGGAGTTATAACATTCCGATCATCGACTTCACGCAGACGCTGAGCATCGATGTCGCGATCGATGGTGCAGATGAAGTGGCTCCGGGACTGGCGCTGATCAAGGGCGGCGGCGGCAACCTGCTGCGCGAAAAGATCGTTGCCAGCGCAGCTAAGCGGTTCATCATCGTGGTGGATGCAAGCAAGATTGTGCAGCAGCTGGGCGCGTTCCCGCTGCCGATCGAGGTGATCCAGATGGCTGCGCCGCTGGTTGCGCCGAAACTGCAGGCGCTGGGTCTCGAGCCTGCGATCCGCCAGGCGAAGGACGGACGCGGGCCGTATATCACTGACGAAGGCAACTACATTCTCGATTGCAGGTCAGAGGGTTTGAAGGACCCGGATACGCTTGCGACTGAACTCGACAAGATCGTGGGACTGGTCGAGCACGGGCTTTTCCTGAAGATGGCCGAGCGCGTGATTATTGCCGACGGTGAGCAGGTGCATGAACGCACAGTGGCTGATTTTTCTGCATGACTGTGGTTGCGGGTTCGGTTGGAAAAGACGCAGATCTCTCCACTGCGCTGCGCTTCGGTCGAGATGACAGATGCGCTGCGCTTCGATCGCGATAAAAACTTGAAGGCGCAGTTTAGCTGCCAAATTCTAGAAGCGGCTTTCGGTTTTGGGATACCAGGTGATCTGAACGGTGCCGATGTTATTTGACTGGCCGTTCGGGCTGAGGACCGGGGCCTTCCAGCTTTCGTGCTGGTACCAGGCATCGACTTCGATGTCCTTCGTAAGGCGCTTCAAGACTTCGGCGTTGTAGACATTCTGCGTGGTGCCGCCGGGGATGAAGTCTTTCGCGGCCTTGGCATTGCGGTATTGCAGACGAACCCACTCATTGCCGCTGAGGTGGTAGGTGAGCCATGCCTGGCCACCTTTGCCTTCGCGGCCAATCCAGTCACCGAAGAGCTGGCCCTGGTTGGTGTAGGCCTGTTTCTGCACTGCTTCCCAGTACATGAAGGAGCCGTGAATACTGCGGCCGGTCGGCGGATCGGTGCTGGCGGCTTCGACGCGGAAATCCAGCCGCGGCACACCGGGGACCTTCGAGAGAAAGATGCCGGGCCGGATGGCGGCGCGGCGGGGTGCGCTGATCGGCGTGACATCGTCGTGGTCTTCCGAATCCGTGTAGAAGGTCAGGTATTTGCGCACGAACGGCAGCCGGTAGGAGAAGTTGAAGGCAGTAAAGCGCGCGCCGGGATCATTGCGGCTGAGCTTCTCGCCAAAGGTGGTGTCGTTGACGTCAAAAAAGGTCTTGAGGAAGGTGTGGAGGGTGATCGGCTCATGGCCTTTGCCGCCCCAGACGACGGTTCGTTCAAAGCCGAATTCGAAGTTGTCCGAAGGCCGGAAGGTGAAACCTTCACTATGCGTGTAGTCGGTGTTGGGCGCGGTGTGGCCTTTCAGGCTGCCGAGCAGGAAGTCATACCGGATGGGGCCGAGGATTTTGGAAACGTAAGGGATGTAAAGGGGCTCGACGCGATTGATGCGGAAGCCGTAAATGTTCTCGGCATTGTTGCTATAGCCCATGCCGGCGCCGAGACCGGGACCCCACCAGTCATCGCTCTTGCCGAAAGACACTTCATGGCCTGCCAGAAGGACCGCAAAGTTGGCCTCCTGCATACGGAAATGATTGGCCGTCGAAATGGGCCCATAGGGAATGGTCGGGTTGTAGGGCGTGAAATTCACCTGGTCATTGATGAGCAGGGTTTCTGTCTGTGCCAGGGTATAGCCGTTGGCTGAGGGACTGTTCTGGTATTCGCCGCGAAACTCGAACGAAAAACAACCGTAGTGGCTGAGTGTACTTACGCCGGTGATGTTGTTGAAGCCGGGCTCGTAGGGACGGCCGTAGTCGTTCACGATGGACTCGCCGACGTGATAGCTGTCGCGCAGGGTATTGCCGCCAATGCCCATCAGGCGGGTGTAGGCAGTGTTGACCTGCAGCAGGTCCGGATTTTTGGTGAGCGCGTAGCCGGGTTCGAGATATTGACGGATGGCGCGGTAGGTCTCGATTGCCTGGTCGTCTTCACTGTTATAGATTTCGTCGGCAGACTGCTCGAGCATGTGGACGACGCTTTGCCGCGTATACGGGCGCTGGCTTAGAAACATGCTGCTGACGTAGCCGAGCGAGTAGAGGCGCATGAGCTGCGGATAGACCCAGCTGTCGAGCGGGATGTAGGTGGATCCCTGCGCAGCTTCGTAGCCCATCGGCGAAACAGGAGCACCGGGTCGTACCGAGTTCGCCTGGGCATCGGGTGCAGGCGCAGGACTTGCGTCCGGGAGCAGGGTGGCAATTTCAGAAGGATCGATGGCCGATGCGGCCAGGGCATTCATGGCTGGCGGTGCGTCCGGAGTTGTGGACGCGGCTGCGAGGGTTGCGGGAACAACACCCAATGCGGCGGCGAGCACACAGGGAAGAAAACTGGAAACCACTCTCACCTCAAGCTGCGATGGTACGAAAATCGGGGCGTTGACCTTCGCGTCGAGAACCTGGCGCCGCGGTCTGCCCGCCCTTAAGCATACAGTGAGCGCAGGTGACAGGGGTGTCATGTGGCGTTGGCGGTTCTGAGGCCTGCCGGCGTTTTATGGCGAGATGAAGCACGCATGTTTTCGCGAGAATCCATCATCCCGCCGTTTTTTATACTGTTGAGGAACGGGCTCGGGGGAAATGGGACTTTTACGGCACATTGGCGGGCGGCTTAAATATGGCGCCAGGATGGTCTGGCGCTCAGCATGGGCGCCGATGGCAGGGGTGCATGAAAAGCCTGTGCTGGTGGCGTCGGGTGAGATCGGCGTGACCTTCATTGGCCACTCGTCTTTTCTGCTGCAGATGGGCGGGAAGAACGTGCTGGTCGACCCGGTGTATGCCCGCTGGCTGATCCTGCTGCGACGGTTGCGCCGGCCGGGCGTGCGGATCAAGGACCTGCCGCCGGTCGACATTGTGCTGCTGACGCATGCGCACATGGACCATCTGAACCGGCCGTCCCTCAAAAAGATTGTCCGGCGTATGCGGCGAGCGCATGGACGGGCGCCGGAAGTCGTGGTGCCCTGGGGCAACGAGGACCTGGTGTCGACCATTGGCTTTGCGGCAGTGCATGCGCTGCGCTGGTGGGAATCAGTCGAAGTGCAGGGGCTGAACCTGACGTTGACTCCCTGTAAGCACTGGGGGACGCGCTGGTTCAAAGACCATCATCGCGGCTATGGCGGCTACGTGATTGCGCATGGCGAGCTGCGCCTGTATGACTCGGGCGACACGGCGTATTTCGATGGCTTTCGCGAGATCGGCCGTCGTCTCAAGCCGCAACTGGCCCTGCTGCCCATCGGCGCCTATCATCCCGACAGTTTCAGGACGGTGCATACAAGTCCTGAAGACGCACTGCAGGCGTTCGTTGACCTGGGCGCAACGACCATGGTGCCAATGCACTACGGAACCTTCCGGCTGTCGCATGAGCCGATGGAGGAGCCGGTACCGCGGCTGCTGGCGTCGGCGGCAAAGCTGGGGCTGGCGGACAGGATGCGCGTAGTGCGTGAGGGTGAGACGGCGGTCTTTGCCGGGGACGCTTTCAGGAATTCAGAGTTGCTGGCCCGCAGTTGACCAGGCGGGAAGGCGGTCATGCACTGAAGAGCGGTAGCGGGAGCGCAGCCAGGGAGCCGACATAGAGCGCACGTACGATCGCGAGGGCGCTGTAGCCAAGCGCAAACTGGGTCTGCGAGACGGGTAGCAGGACGTAGATCATGTCGGTGTAGCCGTCGTGCAGGGCGTGGGCGGTCCCGGCGAAGGCGAGTGTGCGGCGGGCGTGAAATTTGTCAGTTGATTCGATGGTGTCGGGCGGGATCACAGCGGCCTGGTTCAATCCTGGGCCCTCTTCTCAGGATGACGCCTGTCGAGGCTTGACGTGCCATGTCTGAAAAACGAGTCACGGGGCACCTGGACTTCGTCACCTGGACTTAAGGCGGAATGAGAAAACGCAGGTCTCTCCACTACGCTGTGCTGCGGTCGAGATGACAAAAGGGCGTCGATGCCCGTGTCTTAGAAGCGAGACATGGGCACCATGACTATCGCACGGTCTACTTACTGGTTGGAGTGGAGGCTGGCGCTGGCGCGTTGTACGTCTGTCTGCTTGGCGCGGTCTTCGAGGGCCTGGGCCTGCGGCAGATAGCCAATGGCGGAGTTGATCATCGGGTCCCATAACGCGCGGACCTTCAGGCCTTCTCCCTGGCCGAACTGCGAGGTGAAAAGTTCAGCCTTGATGTTGGCCTTGACCCAGTCGATGACCGGCGGAAAATCCGAATCTGCAAAGGGAATCTGTTCACCCGTCAGGAACTGCTTGAAGGTGGTCAGGACAGCGTCATCGACCTGGAAGTCCTTCGAGACAGTGTGGTTCGACATGTAATGAGTCGCGAAGTTGAAGAAGGCCTGGTGCTCGAGCAGGACATCCTGGAAGTGGTCAGAGCGCGGGGTGTCGATCTTGTCATCCGGGGTGATGCCACCACCGCCATAGACGGTGCGGCCGGAGTCGGTCATCTTCACTTCGCGGTTCGGCGCCGATTCCTGTGCCTTCTGGATGGCCTCGTGATTGTAGTAGTAGTCGTAGAGGGAAACGCCGTCGTAGTTGCGCTGGATCAGACGGCCGCTCGGCGTGTAGTAGTGATAGGTCGTCAGGGCGAGACCGGTGTTCTCGGACAGTGGGAAGACCGTCTGCACCAGGCCTTTGCCAAACGTGGTTTCGCCGGCGACGATGGCGCGGTCATGGTCCTGCAGTGCGCCGGAGACGATCTCGGCTGCAGATGCTGTGCCGTGGTTCACCAGGTCGACGATCGGGAACATGCGGTCGCCATTGCCATGCTGGGCCTTGTAGGTCTGCTCGGGGTAGGCGCGGCCACGCTGTGAAACGATGACCTGGCCCTTCTGCAGAAACTTGTCGCAGACGGCGACCGCTTCACTCAACAGGCCGCCGGGATTGCTGCGAAGGTCGAGGATCAGCCCTTTCATGTCGCCAAAACTATCGACGGCATCCGAGACTTCGCGACCGGTGGTTTCCTGGAACTGCGTGATGTGGATATAGCCGATGCCGGGACGGACGAGGAAGGCCAGATCGACGCTGCCGTGGGAAACTTCATCGCGAACCAGGTCGAAGTTCATGGGCTTGGGCGTGCCATAGCGGGCGATCGAAACCTGGACGTGCGTGCCCTTGGGGCCTTTGAGCAGGTTCGCGACGTCTTCCGACGTCATGTTTTCGGTCGACTTGCCGTCGATGGCAACGATCACGTCCCCGGGCTTGATGCCAGCTTTGAAGGACGGTGTGCCTTCGAAGGGATTGACGACGACGATCTTGTTGTTTTGCGGGGAGATCAGCATGCCGACGCCGTAGTACTTGCCGTGCTGATCTTCCTTCATTTTCGCGAAGGATTTCGGATCGTAAAAGTTCGAGTGCGGATCAAGCACGCGCAGCATGCCTGGGATCGCGCCGTCATAGATGGCACGCTCGGCCTTATCGCCATTCAACGGCTCGGCGTAGTTCGACTCGACGATCTGGTAGACGTTGGTGAAGGACTTCAGGTCGTTCCGCAGGGTGGACTCGTCGGCATTCGACTGAGCTCCGACCTGGCGCGCGACGAACATGCCTGCCAGCCCACATGAAGTCAGGAAGATGGCGGCAGAGAACAGAGTGCGACGTGTGCGGGACACCATAGACCGGGGTTTTCCCCTAGGGTGATATGCGAGAACAACAGAGCCTTCAACCCCGATAGGGAGCTGGCCGAAGGATGAGAATCGTAGTTGAAGTATAGCAAAGCCGTCCCAGGCCCGGGTCTGACTCAGCCGCCGTTTCGTTGACCTTTAGAGGGATAGACGCGCGACAGGCAGGAAAGTTAACGGATATGGAAAATGGGGTGATCGCATCGAAATTTGAGTCCGGCCTGTAATGTATCCGCTCCAATCAGGGATACGGGAGACATTCACATGGCACAGGAACACAAGGGCAAGATTGCGCTGGTCACGGGAGCGAACAAGGGCATTGGCTTCGAAGTAGCACGCGAGTTGGGGCACCAGGGCATCACCGTTCTGCTGGGCGCGCGCAATGCGGAACTGGGGAAGGCCGCCGAGACGAAGCTGAAGGCGGAAGGGGTCGATGCGCATTTTGTAGACCTTGATGTCACGCGGCCGGAAACCATCAAGGCAGCCCAGGAAGCCATCCAGAAGCAGTTTGGAAGGATCGACATACTGATCAATAACGCCGGCGTGGTGGCGAAAGGCGACGGTCCGCCGAGTGTCGCCGATCCCGAAGCTGTCCGCCAGGTGCTCGAGGTCAACTTTTTTGGCGTACTGGCGGTGACCCAGGCCATGCTGCCGCTGGTGCGAAAAGCCTCGTCCGGCCGCATCGTGATGGTGTCGAGCGGTCTGGGGTCGCTGACCTGGAATGCCGATCCGGAATGGCCGTTTGCCGCGGTCAAGCCGCTGGGGTACAACGGCTCCAAGGCGATCCTGAACATGTTGACGGTGCAGCTGGCGTGGGAACTGCGGGATACGCCGATCAAGGTAAACACGGTGAACCCGGGGTACACGGCTACGGACTTGAACGGTAACAGCGGCCACCAGAGCATTGCGGAAGGCGCAGCCGAGACAGTCCGCCAGGCGCTGGTGCCGGATGACGCGCCCACCGGCGGCTTCTTCGAGACCGGCGGCGTGGTTCCCTGGTAGGCGGGACGCGAGCAATCTGAGCAGAAGCGGGTTATAACGCAGCGAAAACGCGGCGCACCTACGACGGGAATGCCGCGTCGCTGGAAGTTACAGCGACGCAGTGTTTACAATGGGCTCAACACGGACGGTGTTCAGTGTCACCGCCGGCTCACGGGAAGGCTTACCTTCGTGCGCTGCCGGCGTCAGAGACAGCATAGGGCTGGCGCTTCCGTTATGTGCGTGTTGCTGAATCTCTAGAGAAGTTGAGACGTAATGACCCTTTCTGTTCCGACGTTCCGTAGTCTGCTGGCTGGCCTCGCTGTATCCGCGCTTTCCGTATCGGCAATCTCGCTGTCTGCCCAGGCCACCTCGACGCCGGCGACCCAGGGAGCAAAGGCGGCGACCCAGGGGCCCTACCAGCCACAGGCACAAGCTTCTCCTTTCAACGGATCGGTCGTGGAGGATGTAGTCGCGCGGGTCAACGACCAAATCATTACGCGGTCAGACTACCAGCGCGCGCTGCAGCAGATGGATGCCGACGCCAAACAGCAGGGCGTGAGCGAACAGGAGCTGAACGATCGCAAGAAGACACTCCTGCGCGACCTGATCGACAAGGAATTGCTCCTGAGCAAGGGCAAGGAGCTGGGTATTACCGGCGAGACGGAGCTGGTGAAGCGGCTGGACGAAATCCGCAAACAGAACCATCTCGATTCGATGGAAGACCTGGAAAAGGCCGCGCAGCAACAGGGCGTGTCGTACGAGGACTTCAAGCAGAACATTCGCAACGAGATCATCAGCCAGTCAGTGATCCGGCAGGAAGTATCGCGGCGCGTGCAGCTGACCAAGACGGATGTAGCTAATTTCTATCGCACCCACCAGGCGGAGTTCGCGCAACCTGAATCGGTACACCTGGCGTCAATCCTGATTCCGGTGGATGGCGATAATGCAGACAGTCTTGCCAAAGCGCAGGCCAAGGCTGCGGAAGTCGAAAGTGAGTTGAAAGCCGGCACCAGTTTCGAAGAGCTGGCGAAGAAGGATTCGAGCGGCCCGACTGCCTCGACCGGTGGCGACCTGGGCGACTTCAAACGCGGCGCGTTGCCCAAGCCGCTGGAAGATGCAACGTTTGAGCTCAAGTCCGGCCAAGTGACGCAGCCGATCCGCACCAAGCAGGGCATGCTGATCATGAAGGTCACGCAGCATGTCGGCGGCGCATCGCAGGACTACGCATCGATTGAGCCACAGGTGGAGGAAGCAGCCTTTATGTCGCGCATGCAGCCGGCATTGCGGGCCTACCTGTCGACATTGCGCGAGCAGGCGTATGTAGATGTTCGCCCGGGATTTCAGGATACGGGCGCAGCGTCCAATACTGTGAAGCCACATATTGCCTACAGTGCGTACGTACAGCCGGGCAAGAAGAAGGACAAGAAAAAGGTAGTGCGCACACGGTTTAATGAGACGCGCCACACTTTCCGGAACAAGTCAGGCGCCACGCAGCAGACGGCGTCGAAGTCACCCGCCAGCCCTGCGGCACCCGCAACCGCCACCGGAGCAACTCCGGCTCCTGCGACCACGACGGCCGCTGTGACCGCGCCTACACCGGCCGCGACTCCGGCTCCGGCAGCCCCGTCCAGCTCGAACGTGGCGGCGAATGTGCCGTCCTCGAAGCCGGTGAAGAAGCAGAAGGTTCGGTTCGGCCAGGCACCTGTCGGCACTCTCGATAACGCGCCCGGAAACACGACTGCCCCGGCACCCGCAGCGCCTGCTGAAACGCAGGTGGCGAGCAACGGCAACAGTGTGAGCTCGAACATTACGGGATCGGGCATCGAGGAAAATACTGCGGCTGCCGTGAAGAAGCAGAAGACGCGCTTCTCCGCGCGTACCGGAAAGCAGCCTAAGGGCGAAACGCAGGACCAGCTCGAGAATCAGTCCCAGGGACAGGCGACGGACGAAGAGAAGGCTTCGCAGCAAACCCAGGCTGCTCCACTTGGCCTGGGCGGCGATACGGCGACAAAGAAAAAGCCGGTCAAGGTCAAGAGCGATCAGAAGACGCGCTATACCGAGAAGCCGAAGGTGGCGTCAAAGGACGATGCGACCGGCGATCAGACGAATGGCTCGACCACCGGTGATACGAACGCCGGGGCTGCGGCGACGTCCGGCACAACGCCCGAGGCGGGTGCACCCGCGACCAGTTCCGCTCCACCGGCAGCGACGCCGGATGAGAAGGCGCCGCTCGACACTACACCGGCCCAACCGGGCACCACGGCCCCGGCAGCGCCGAGCACGCCGCAGACCGGCCCGCAGTAGCGGCTGCGAGCGCGCCCGATGAAGGACTTCTATGTAGCCGATGCGGCGCGAAAAGAGAACCAGCAGATTGTTGGCTACTTTGCCGTGACTGCCAAGCAAGTGCGCGCCAGGAAAGAGGGCGGCGAATATCTCGCGCTTACGCTTGGCGACAAGACCGGGCAGTTCGATGCGCGCATGTGGGATAACTTCGCCGAGTGTGTGCCATCGTTCAAAGCCGGTGATGTCGTCAAGGTGCAGGCGCTGGTCTGCCGCTTCGCTGAAAAGCTGCAGTTGAAGATCGACAAACTGCGCGTCGCAACTCCCAATGAGTTCACACTGGGTGATTTCGTTCCGGCAACAGAGAAGAATGTGGATGAGCTGTGGTCGCAGCTCAACGGCATCATCTCCACGTTTACTGACAAGCATCTGTTGCTGCTGGCACGCAGCTTCATTGACGATCCCGATCTCGGTGCCGCGCTGCGTGAAGCGCCTGCGGCGAAGAGCATGCACCACGCCTTCATCGGCGGCATGCTGGAGCACGTCGTGTCCATGCTGGGGCTGTGCGATGCAGTGGCGCGACACTATCCGCAGATCCACCGCGACCTGCTGCTGACCGGCGCGCTGCTGCACGATATCGGCAAGCTGACGGAGCTGAGCTGGGGCACGAGCTTTGACTACACGCTGGAAGGCCAGATGCTGGGCCACATCACGATTGGCATCGGTCAGATCGACCGCAAAATTGCCGGCATTGAGGGCTTTCCGCCGCAGCTTCGCATCCTGGTCGAACACTTGGTGTTGAGCCATCATGGCAAGTATGAGTTCGGCTCGCCCAAGCTGCCGATGATTCCGGAGGCGGTGCTGCTGCACTACATCGATGACATGGATGCGAAGATGCAGACCATAGAAAACGAGTTCAAGAAGGCAGCAACGGCCGGGCGGAATGCTGCGGATATGACGGACTGGGTGCGCTCGATGGAGAGGCCCCTCTTGAATACGCATGCCTATCTCGCAGCGGCGAACGAGCCGGAAAAGATCGAGGAGTAGCATGCCGTATTTGCTGAAGACAGAGCCGAGCGTTTATTCCTTTGCCGATCTCGAACGCGATGGCGAGACCATTTGGGACGGGATCAAAAACGCGCAGGCGACCAACTCGCTGGCCGCGATGAAGAAGGGCGAAAAGCTGGTACTGTATCACTCGGTGACGGAGAAAGCCGCGGTCGGCACGGCGAAAGTCGTTTCGGTCGACGCGAAGGATCCGCGTCATCCGATCGTGAAAATTGCGCCGGTGAAGCGGTTGAAACATCCAAAGTCTCTCGCAGAGATCAAGCAGGAAAAGTTGTTTCTTGGCTCAATCATGTTCCGGCAATTCCGATTGTCGGTAGTGCCACTGACCGACGAGCAATATGCATGGCTGATCCGCTGAGGGCTTCTGCTTTAGAATGATGGTTTAACCCAGGATCGAAAATGCTACGACTCTCTACCGCAGGTGAATCACACGGCGAAAGCCTGATCGCGTTATTGCAGGGACTGCCTGCGGGGCTCGCCGTGGACCAGGCGTTTATCGACCGCGAACTCTGGCGGCGCCAGCAGGGCTTTGGCCGCGGCGGCCGTATGCGCATCGAGCAGGATACGGCGCACATCCTGTCAGGCATTCGGCATGGCAAGACCATCGGCGCGCCGGTCGCAATCGAGATCAAGAATCGCGACTGGAAGAATTGGGAAGATATTCTGCCAGTGGGCGCGGGAGATCCCGCGAAGCACAAAGCAGTAGCGTCGCCGCGGCCCGGACATGCGGACCTGGCCGGTTCTCTGAAGTACGACTTCAAGGATGCACGGTATGTCCTGGAGCGTGCGTCGGCGCGTGAATCGACTGCGCGTGTAGCCGCCGGTGCGCTGGCGAAGGCGTTGCTGCTGACGCTTGGCATTGATGTTGCAAGTCACGTGGTGCGGGTCGGCGGTGTGGAGTTGGAGCGCGATGTGACGTGGGAGGAAATCTCGTCACTGCGCGACAAGGAAGAAGTGATGCTGGGTTGCGCCGATGCCGAAACCGAAGAGCGCATGAAGGGCGAGGTCGACAAAGCTCTGCGGACGGGCGATTCAATCGGCGGCATCTTCGAGGTCGTGGTGCATGGAGTTCCTCCGGGCCTTGGCACATACGCGAACTGGGATGAACGGCTGGACGGCCTTCTGGCGTGGGCGGTGATGTCACTGCAGGCGGTGAAAGCGGTCGAGCTGGGACGCGGTGTGACGGCAGCGCAATCCTTTGGCTCGGAGGTGCATGATGCGATCGGCTATGCCGCCAACGGCAACGGCGCAGAAGCAGGCAGGCACACGAAGTTCACGCGAGAGCGAAATAATGCCGGCGGTATTGAGGGCGGGATCTCGAACGGCGAAGACATCGTTGTACGCGGGTATCTGAAGCCGATCTCGACGCTCCGACGCCCGCTTGAATCGGTGACCTATGAGTCGCGCGAAGCAACCAAGGCGGCTTATGAACGCTCGGATGTATGCGTCGTACCGGCCGCCGGCGTAGCCGCAGAAGCGATGGTAGCCTTTGTGATTGCGAAGCTGGCCCTGGAGAAATTTGGCGGAGATTCGGCATTAGAGCTAAAACGTAACTATGACGGATATATTGAGCAGATTCGTAAATTTTGAACTGCCTGTTGCATCCTGTTTGCTTGTTTAAATTGAGAAAAGAGAAGTAACGCAAGAAATGATTCGCCCGATCGTCAAGTATCCGGACCCCGTCCTGCAGCAGGTTGCAGAGCCGGTCGCCACATTCGACAAGGAGCTGGAGCAGCTGGTCGAAGACATGTTCGAGTCGATGTATGACGCACACGGCATCGGCCTGGCGGCACCGCAGATCGGTGTGAAGAAGCGCATCACCGTCATCGATCTGAGTAACAAGGCAAAGGCCGAAGACAAGCTGGTGCTCATCAACCCTGAAATTATTTATCGCGAAGGCAAGCAGTTTTCCGAGGAAGGCTGCCTGAGCCTGCCGGAGATACGCGAGAAGGTAACACGCGCGCAGAAGGTGAAGGTGCGTGCACAGAACCTGAAGGGCGAATGGTTCGAGCTGGAAGGCGAGGAGCTGCTTTCGCGCTGCTTTCAGCATGAGATCGACCACCTGGACGGTGTGCTGTTTCTGTTCCGCGTGAGCGCACTGAAACGCGACCTGCTGCTGCGCAAGATCCGTAAGCTGCAGAAAGCCGGCGAGTGGTAGAGCGCAACGGGAGCCGGACATGAAGCTGGTCTTCTGCGGAACTCCCGAGTTCGCCGTGCCTTCTCTGCGTGCTGTGCTGGCTGCGGGACATGAGGTCGCGCTGGTCGTTTCTCAGCCCGACCGGCCGGTGGGACGTGCGGCAGTGATGACGGCGCCCGCAGTCAAGCAGGCAGCGCTCGAAAACAATCTGCGCGTGGTGCAGCCGGAGAAGATCAAGAACAACCTGGAGTTTCGCGCGGAACTGGAAGCCATCGCGCCGGATGTGATCCTGATTGTTGCGTACGGCCGCATTGTGCCGAAGTGGATGCTCGATCTGCCGCGTCTGGGCAACATCAATGTACATGGCTCGCTGCTGCCGAAGTATCGCGGCGCAGCCCCGATTCAGTGGGCGATTGCGCGTGGCGAAACTGTGACCGGCGTGACGACGATGCGGATCGATGAAGGTCTGGACACGGGCGATATCCTGCTGCAGCGCGAGCTGCCGATCGGCCCCGACGATACGTCTATCGATCTGTTTCCGCGGCTTGCTGAGTTAGGTGCGCAGTCGCTGGTCGAGACGCTGGCTGGTCTCGATGCCGGGACATTGCCGGGTCATCCGCAGAATCATGAGGGTGCGACCGTTGCGCCGATCCTGACACGAGAAGATGCGCTGGCGGATTTCACACAGCCGGCGAAGGTGGTCTACGATCGATGGCGTGGATTTCAACCATGGCCCGGAGCCTATTCTTTTCTTTACGGAAAGAAGCTTACGCTGCACAGGATTTTTCCTGCGGGTGCATCGATGAGGTCACCTGGCGAAGTGTTGATTGAAGACGGGCAATGCTTCGTGGCGTGCGGCGAGCGCAGTCAACTCGAGTTGGTTGAGGTGCAGCTGGAAGGCAGGAAGCGCCTGCCGGTCCAGGATTTCCTGC
>CAZZZL010000003.1:0-159300 GCA_964658655.1 uncultured Acetobacteraceae bacterium
AGATGCTCGGCCTGCGCCGCGACGCGCTGGCCGCCGACGCGCCGATGCTGCTGATACGGGGCAAGGGCGGCCGCGAGCGGGTGGTGCCGCTCTCGGACGTCGCCCGCCTGGCCGCGGCCGAGCTTGCCGGCACGGCCCGCGCGCGCACCTCGCCCTGGCTGTTCGCGGGCCGTGATCCGAAGCGGCCGCTCACCCGCCAGGGCTTCGACCGCATCCTCGGCGACGCCGCGCGCCATGCCGGCATCGCCACCGACCGGGTCTCGCCGCATGTGCTGCGGCATTCCTTCGCCAGCCACATGCTGGCACGCGGGGCCGATCTGCGCTGCCTGTTCCGGCAGCAACTGCGAGGGTCCGCAGAAAACGACGCGCGCGCCCAGCTTCGGCAGCAGCAGCGCATTCGAGCGCGCTACGCGGCTGTGCAGAATGTCGCCGACAATCGTAACAGTGACGCCTTCGAGTGTATCGGCTGCAGCTGCGTTCGCTCTCTTGACCCCGAGGCGTTCTGTCAGGATCGTCCGCAGGTCGAGGAGCGCCTGGGAGGGATGCTCATGCATGCCGTCGCCGGCATTCAGCACCGGTATCTGTGTCTCACGCGCCAGCAGGTAGGGTGCGCCCGAATTGGCATGGCGCAGGATGATGCACTCCGCGCCCAGAGCCTTCAGCGTGATGCCGGTATCCTTCAGGCTCTCGCCTTTTTCGATGCTCGAAGACAGGGAGCTGATGAGGGCAGTGTCGGCACCGAGACTTTTCGCGGCAAGTTCGAACGAAGTGCGGGTGCGCGTACTCGATTCGTAAAAGAGCAGCGCCACTCGACGCTTGAAAAGCCGCTGTGCGCGCTTGATTGGATCCTGCACTTCAAGTTCAGTTGCAAGCGCGAGAATCTCGCTCACTTCCTCAAGCGACAGCTCCGAGATCGACAGCAATGAGCGCGCCGGCAGAGCGCGGGTCTGCAACGAGTTGAAGCCGTAGGCAGATGGCGTCTTGACCGCGCCATTTGAGGGGACGGTCTGCCGGGCAATGTTGCTTTCAGCAAACAGGGAGCCCTCGGGCGCAGGAGCAGGGACGTCGGCCGCAGAGGGCCGCTTGGTTTTGACAGGCATGAGGACGTTACATTTCCGCGCAGTTTCCTGGAGTGCCTGGAAGACTGCGCTCGTGCAGAAGTTTCTAGAGTGAGTCGGCGCGCTCGACCAGCAGCACCTGCTCCTCGTTATCAATTTCTTTCAGCTTCACTTCGACGATTTCGCGGGAAGTTGTCGGCACATTGCGGCCGACAAATGTTGCTTCGATGGGCAGTTCCCGGTGACCGCGATCGATCAGCACCAGCAGTTGGACGCGCTGCGGGCGTCCAAAGTCGAAAAGCGCATCCATGGCGGCGCGGATGGTGCGGCCGGTGTAAAGCACGTCGTCGATCAGGATGACGTCGCGCCCGGCAACATCGAAGCCCAGGTCGCCGGTGTTCACGATGGGTCGCGGGCCGTCGGTCGTCAGATCATCGCGATAAAAGCTGATGTCGAGGGTGCCGGTCGGTACGGGACGCCGTTCAATGCCGCCGATGAGGGTCGCCAGACGCTGGGCCAGAGGAACGCCCCGGCGCTTGATGCCGACGAGGCCCAGGTTCTCACTGCCATTGTTTTTTTCAATGATCTCGTGCGCCAGCCGGACAAGCGTTCGCTCAATCTCCGAGGCGGACATCAGGCGGAGTTTTTCGCGCAGTTGAGGAGCAGTATTGGGACTGGCTGACATAGGGCTGGTTATGGTCTCTTGCGGGATGATACGGGTTTGCAGCGCGTAAGAGCAACCAGCAGATCGCGGGAAAGCACTGCAGGCTCGAAGTCAGCCAGTTCGACGTCGAACCGTGGACAAGCGCACGCCGACTGCTCCTCCGACTGAAGCGAGCAGGACCGTCATGATCGCCGCAGCGGCCATGCCCATGAATGCATAGGCTGCGCGGCCATCCGGTGACAGCATGAACTGGTACATCGACTGCATTTGCAATTGACTGGTCGACAGGTGGATGAGCTGCTCATATCCCTCATCCAGCGCCTTTGCGACATGCATCGGGTAACGCTGCAACACACGCAGGATCGCAGTCGCGGCCGCCGAAATGTACGCAATGATCACTCCCGCCAGCGCGCCGATGCGGAGGCCATTTTTCGCCGTCAGTGTAGAGGTGGGCCGCTTGCGGCGATAGAGCAGGATGACTCCTGTCGCTGCTCCCAGAACCCATAGCAGCGAACCTTCGGGCAGCAGGCCGCAGAGAATGCCCGCAGGAATCGCGACCTTTGCACAGGCGGCCAGTGCAATTCGCCAGTGGATCTGGCCGGGACGGCTCTCAATATGAGCAGCTTCACTGTTCTCCCCAAAGGGCTGCTGGTCGCTGGCATCGAAATTGAGCTGGGGTGCGCCGCAATTCGGACAAAACGCGTCCTCGCGGGATACGGCTGTGCTGCAGCGATGACAGAGTTGTTCCATAGTTGCCGGTAAACGCAGGGCCTCTTAACGCTATAGCAAGCGCAGGCACGAAGCAATCCGGGCCCCGGAGGATCGGCCGCTAGTTGGTCTGTTCGTTTTTATTGGTGTTCGGCAGATCGAGCGCAATCAGCGAGAAGCGTGTCTCGCCCTCTTTCTGTTTGAAGCCGACAATATGCTGGTGGTGACGGGAGCCTGTCTTCAACTCAAGATGCAGGTCGTCGATGTTGACACCTGACTTGTTCCACTTGGTCGATCCGCCCTTGTCATGGTCGGCGCAGGTCAGGCCTTCGGAAGTGGTCTTTGTGGCTCCGACCGCTTCGTCGCCGTCACACTCGATGACATCTCCATACTTCGCCAGGGCATTCCGGTAAAAGCTGACCACCTTGTCTTGCGAATCGGTAGTGCCATAGGTTGCCACCTGGACATGGATCTGCCAGGGCCCGAATCCCATGTGCAGATCGACCGAGCCATTGTCGCCATCATCCTTTTTGTTAATGACCCGCGCGCCGGGATACGCCGGCAGGCCGATGCTGGCCGCGGTGGTCCCGTTGGACTGCACATTCAGGCCGCCGAAGGGCGTCGCAATCTTCACGTCGCCATTACCATTTTCGCTCTTGTTTTTCTCGATGCGGCAGCCAGTTGTCAGCAGAAGGCAGGTAAGCAGGCTTGCGCTTAAAGCACTGAAACGAATCGTTAGGGTGGAAAGATGTGCGGTCATGGCGTCGGCCCCTCATTGGGTCGTACTACAGAAACAGGTACGGGCGCTGCGGTGCGCGCGTTCCCGGAAACCTTACGTCACAGGTTGCGGGCTGGCAACCAAAAGCATTTGCACCGGCCGAAAGTCATGACCAGGGATGAGGGTTAGTGAATCGGTACCACGCAGAATTTACCGAATAATCTGGACAACTCTGTTATAGTGAAACCACGCTTAGTTGTTTGGTTGTTGCTCGGCCTTTGTAGCAGTTGGCCGCACCAAGCAGTACCTCCCAAGCCTCCAAGCGGTATCGCCTTGTCGTATGAAGCCTCTCCTGCTTGGGAGCAGGGTGGATGCGGGGGCGAGCGGATGGAGCAAATAGCCATTCGCAATGTCGCGCGGCAGAGCCGAGGTCGAGGGATTTTTTTCTTCGTATCGACCGTTGAGTCTTCTTCCTGCAGTTGTCGTCACAATCAGTGATTCGTGCACAGAGCCCTCTTTGACGAGGCGATCGTGTGGCCGCTCACCGGGTGAGGCAGCAGAAGAATGCTCTCAGAGTGTACCCACTCCGGTACTCCAAGCCTTGAAGTACCTCATCCGATGCAGGAGGGCACGAAGCCTCCTGGAGACGACTCATACGTGTTCCGACACGCTGCTGGCATTGGTGCGGCTGTGGCGAGAACCTGGGAAAAAATGACACAATTTTCTGATTTTGCAATTTCACCGAATCTTCTGAAAAAGATGACGGCCTGCGGTTTTACTATCCCTACCCCCGTCCAGGAGCAGGCGATTGCGCCCGCACTGGCTGGTTCCGACGTGCTTGCCACTGCCCAGACGGGCACAGGCAAGACCCTCAGCTTTCTGATCCCGATCATCGAGCGGCTGCAGACGTCGCAGGTGAAGGGCATCGTTGCCCTGGTATTGCTGCCGACGCGCGAGCTCGCCATGCAGGTCCAGCAGGCCTACATCAAGCTTGCCGGCGGTTCCGGCCAGAACTCCGCACTGGTTTGCGGCGGCCTCTCTGAAGAGCCGCAGTTGAACGCCATCCGCCGCGGCGCGCGCTTCGTGATCGCCACGCCTGGCCGGCTCGAGGATTACCTCAAGCGCCGCCTGGTCAAGCTCGACACCGTCGAAATCCTCGTACTGGACGAAGTGGATCGCATGCTCGATATGGGTTTCAAGCCCGCCATCAAGCGCATCGCTTCCGCGACGCCCTCAGCCACCCGCCAGACACTTTGCTACTCCGCCACGCTCGAAGGCGCGGTCAGCGAAGTGGTTCGTGACTACATCAAGAATCCCGTCCGCATCGCTATTGGCGGCGCAGCTCTGAAGCCTTCCGAGAACGTCCGGCTGCAGACGTTTGAAGTCGAAGCCGACAAGAAGATGCCGCTGCTCGAGCACCTTCTGGGTTCCGATCCAGGCAGCTTCCTGGTGTTTGTGCGCACCAAGCATGGTGCGGACAAGATTGCGCGCCGGCTGGAGAAGTCCGGCCACAGCGCGACCCGCATCCACGGCGATCGTACCCAGGCCCAGCGTAACGCGGCTCTGCGTTCATTCTCGCAAGGACAGCATCGCATCCTGGTCGCCACCGACGTTGCCGCCCGCGGCATTGACGTCGCTCACGTAGCGCATGTCGTCAATTTCGACCTGCCGAAACTGGCCGAAGACTTTGTCCATCGCGTTGGCCGTACCGGCCGCGCTTCGAAGAAGGGTGTTGCTTCCACCTTCGCGATCGCCTCTGAAAAGGGCGACCTGCGCAAGATCGAGCGCGCTCTGAAGATCAAGATGGAGAGCTTCCGCGTCAAGAACATGCCGTCCGTCCAGTCCGCTCCTTCGGACTACGCCACGGTCTAGTTCTCCGCTGAACCACGAAAGGCCCTCCTTCGGGAGGGCCTTTTTGTTTGGCCGGACCAGTTCCTCCGCATCGAATCTGATGACTTCGCATCTCTTTAGCAGCAGCGGCCCTCTGCCGCTTCGCCGAGGAGAACGTATGTCCCAGCCTGCTCCCAGTCTTTTTACGCCCCTCACCCAGCGCGGCGTTACCTTCGCAAATCGGATCGTCGTTTCGCCGATGTGCCAGTATTCCTCCGAGGATGGCCTGGCGAACGACTGGCACTTCGTCCACCTGGGCAGCCGTGCGGTCGGAGGTGCAGGCCTGGTGATCGTGGAGGCTACGGCGGTGACGCCTGAAGGCCGCATCACGCCGCAGGACATGGGTATCTGGACTGATGGACATGTCGCTCCGCTCAAACGCATCGTGGACTTCATGCACCAGCACGGCTCACGCGCAGGCGTACAGTTGGCCCACGCCGGCCGCAAGGCCTCGACGGCGCGGCCCTGGGAGGGTGGCAAGAAGCTCCTGCCTGCAGAGGGTGGCTGGACCGATGTCCTGGCGCCCAGCGCGATCCCGTTTTCCAAAGACTATCCGCAGCCCATTGAGCTTGAAAAGGCAGGTATCCGCAGCATCGTGCAGGCCTTCGTCGAGGCCACGCGCCGGTCGCTCGAAGCCGGCTTTGACGTGGTCGAGATCCACGCGGCTCACGGCTACCTGATCCACGAATTCTTCTCGCCGCTCAGCAACCAGCGCACAGATGCATATGGAGGCAGTTTTGAGAACCGCACACGCATCCTGATCGAGGTCGTCAACGCAGTGCGCGAGGTCTGGCCTGAGGATCGCCCGCTGTGGGTGCGCATCTCGGCGACTGACTGGGCCGAGGGTGGCTGGAACCCGGACGAGTCTGCGCAACTCGGTAAAGTCCTGAAAAATCATGGCGTTGACCTGGTCGACGCGTCCTCCGGGGCCCTCGTTGAATATGCGAAGATTCCGACCGGCCCCGGCTACCAGGTGGAGTTTGCCGAGAAAATTCGCCGCGAAGCCGGCATCGCCACCGGCGCCGTCGGCATGATCATCGACGCCGCCCAGGCCGACACCATCATCCGCACAGGCCAGGCAGATGTTGTTCTGCTGGCGCGGGAGATGCTGCGAGACCCATACTGGCCGCTCCATGCCGCTGAGCGGCTCGGGCAGAAAATTACCTGGCCGGCACAGTATCTGCGGTCCGCTCCGGGTGCGGTTGAGCCTCGAATCGCCGTCAATGCGTTGGAAATTCCACAGGTCGTGAAAACGTGAACCCGAGAAAAACCGGACAAAACCCGAAGAAAAGCCATTACTGATTTGATCCTCCTGGCCTATACTGCTTGCAAGAATGGCAAGTGGATTCAGCGGCTCGCCAGTTCCGGAGGTACCCCGAAGTCATCGATGCGCAGTCAACTCTCCAAGCCGACGGCCAGAGGTGGACGCACAGCGGGCGCCGCGCAGGGTCATGGAAAATCGATCCCGCCGTCGGACATTCCGGACAAGCTGTACTTCAAAATCGGTGAGGTCGCTAAACTCTGCGGCATCCAGACCTACGTCCTGCGCTTCTGGGAGAGTGAATTTCCGCAGCTGCACCCGACCAAGAGCGGCACCGGTCAGCGCCTCTATCGCAAGCGCGATGTCGAGATGGCCCTGAAGGTCCGCCGCCTGCTGTATGACGAGGGCTACACGATTCCGGGAGCGCGGCAGGCGTTCCAGATGGAAGCGAGAACCCATCGAGCCGAACCGGAGGCGCAGCTGGAGCTATCGGTTGCACCGGCGCCATCTGCACCGATGAAGATGAACAAGCTGAAGGCAGAACTGCGGGAGATCCTCGGCATGTTGTCCGCGCCTCCGGGCCGTCCCCGGCTGGTGGGCCGCGATACGCAGAGAGCGAAGCTCCCGGCAACGCCCGAGCTCTTTCGCGAATGATTACGGGTAATAAGCGAGTGCGTTTCGCAAACGTCACCGTGACGTGTCCCAATGCCGTCCCCAGCCGGTTCATGGTAATTTTAAAGAGAGAGAGGCTTCGGCAGACGCTGCTGCTGAACGCATCTTTTAGAAATAAAAGGTCGTTGCTGGCCCTTTCGCAAGTATTTCAGGACCCTATGATTTGCCAGGATTGCTCTTCCACAGAGTTCCGCATATCCCGTTTTCGCTGGAGCGACCTCGAGCGTCTTGCGCTGCTCCAATACCCGGTACGCTGCCGCAAGTGCCATCGCCGCACGTTCGCTGGATTGCCGCTGGCGCTGGTACTGCTGCAGGCTCGCAGAGCACGCCGCAGCCGCCGGGCCGAATCCTCCAGCCACTAGCGAGCTCACGCCGGTTTCAGACCCGGCCTTGGCACGACTCTCTTCCGGCATTCACGGTCGACCTAGGGATGCGGTAGATTTGGTCAGCAGGAATCGTGTTGCTCTCTCGCCTGCCGGAGAGCTATCGCGATGTTGCCGGTGAGCAGTCCATGAAGCGTCAGCACAATCATTCCGTCTCGCTGACGGATCCGCACAGAATCGCCGATACGCTGGTGTGGAACCGCCGCGAATTCCTGCGCACCGCTGCGGGCGCAGGCGCGGGAAGTGCGCTGCTTGGCTTCTCGCCGCTTCGTGCCATGGCATTGCCGGCCGGGCGGAAAGCGATCGTCGTCACCTTTGGCGGCGGGGCGCGCGACGAAGAAACATTTGCGCCGGATGGTCAGGAAAATATTCCGCAGATGATGAAGACGCTGCTGCCGCAGGCCACGTACTTCGGCCGCGTGGAAAATCACGGCATCCTCGGCCACTATGTCGCAACGGCAAGCCTCGCGACGGGTGTGTATGAGACCTTCGATAACTTCGCCGCAGTGCCGCCGGCCAATCCCACGGTCTTCGAATATTTCCGGAAAGGTCTGAAGCGTCCTGCTGCCGACACCTGGGTGGTGGCTCCGAGCAATGGCTTCAATCGTATCGGGGAGAGCGGCCACGGCCGCTATGGAGAGGGTCACGGTGCGGGTGTCATTCTTCCCAAGCGACTGCTGAAAGCGGCCATGTCGAAAGGCGATCACGGCCAGTACGCGCACTTGCTTCGCGATAACTACGAAGACCCGTTCTATACGCCCGAGTTAGCCGGGAATGAAGTCGAATTGCAGCAGCTGGACGAGATCCTGCGGCTCTCGATGGCGGAATTTACTCAGCACGCGCTTACTCTCAGCAGTCCGGATGAGTTATCGGTCTACATTGCCCGGCAGTTGATGAAACAGGTCGCACCGAGCCTCCTGTGGATCACCCTGCACGACATTGATATTGCGCACTCCGGTGCGTATTCGCTGTACATCGACGGCATCCGGCGGTCCGATCGTCTATGCGCGGAGTTGTGGGAAGCCGTGCAGCGCAGCCCGGAATACTCCGGCAAAACAACGATGTTTATCCTGCCCGATTTCGGACGCGATTCAGATTTCACTGTTGGCGGCAACGGTTTTCAGCATCATCGCACCGGCGACGCACTCTCCCGCACGACATGGATGACGGTGCTTGGCCCGCACGTACGGCAAGGCGTATTCATTGATCGCCCGGTAACTTCGCTTGACCTGGTGCCGACTCTCGGCGCACTGCTCGGCTTCCAGACGCCGATGGCCAATGGCAAGCCATTAGTCGAGGCAATTTAACCATGCTGCCCGGTGAACTCACTCCATCGAGCTTTGCGAAGTATCCACCGGAAGCGCGTGCTTTCGCAATCAGCAACCTGGCGGTGTTGCAGCAGATGCCTTTGCCGCTGGTGATTGTTCTGCTGCGTGAAGTGATCGGCTATGACTGGCGATTTCCCGCAGAGCGCGCGACTCTGGACGGACAGTTTGCGTGGCTGCGTGCGCTTTCCGCAGACGACCGCAGGCACGCCGCAGATGGCTTCAACCGCTTGACTCTTCCACCCCAGGTGACCGCGCTGAACTGGGTGGAGCGGCCGCAGCAGGCCAGCGAAGACATGTCAGCGTACTTATGGTCTTCGCACCAGATGGATGCATTTCACCAGGTAGCGGGCGCCTTTGCTGAGAGTATGCAAAAGGTGGTGCCGGAAAGAGCGCCTGATACACCGCGGCTGGGCATGATCGTCTTCGGCCAGGGTGTGCAGGCTGCCGACTATCCGCTTTTCCGCAAGCTGCGGCCGCACGGCGTGTATTTTCCTGACGTCGCAGTATCGGACATGCAGCCGTTTCTCGATACGTTATCTGCGCGGCTTGCAAAGGATCCTGAGCCATATCAGCACTGGCTTATTGATGGAGAAGCGGCCGAAGCGTTGACCTCGCTCGACCATCGCATCGCGCACATCTCGTGGTCAGAAACCGGCACGTTGCGTGCGGCGATTCTCGCGCGCATGCAGCAGGTGATTCATAGTGCGCAGGGCGGCCCTGAGCAACTGCGGACACTGCTGGCAACGACCACGCCTGCGGATGTCGGGCTTGCGAATGCGAGAGATGAAGTGCTGAGCCGCTACAAGCTGACGCTGCTGACGGAAGGCTCGGGCACACAGATCTTTAGCACCACGTTTACGCAGTGGGCCGCGCGTGAAGCACTGCGGCGGGCGCAGCCTTCGACGCTCCTGGTGCGATTTGGACCACGGCAGCGCCAGCTTCCGATGGACGAACTGGTCGCCGGCGTGAGCAATGCCGTGTCCGATCCGGCGGGCTCGCTGGTCGATGCGGACATGGGCGCGTTCTATACGTGGATTAACCAGCAGCGTCTCTCCGGTGCTGAGCAATCGAAGTTTATTGCGTGGTCGCAGGAGCATAACCAGGCCGTCGTGCTCGGCGCAGGATTGCCACGCGGAACAACCGCTGGCGGCAGCATGACACTTCATCAACTGCTTGCACTATAGGTATCAGGAGCGATCTAATGCAACTGTTCCAGTTGCAGACCCGAGCGTGGCATCAACACGAATTCGCAGGTCGAGAACAATGATGAGCAGTTCAACACTGCATCGCGAATCAACAGCGCGTGTGATCCAGGCGGTACAGCGGCAGGCATTTTCAAGGCACCGAGTTTTGCGATAAGCGGTTTTACAGCCTCATCTCCGCTCACCTGGATGCAGTCCTTCATGCCGCCATCGCCAAGCTGGAAGCGAACGATCGCCGAGCCAGTGATGTCCTTCGGGCGATCCAGGTGAAAGGTACGCATAGCCTGCAACGACGGGACGTTGTTGCGGGCTGTACTGTGAGCCCTTAGTTTCGTGAGTCGCTCGATGCTCGCCCTCACTTCTACCTTTGCATCCTTGTCTTGGCTCTCGCTGCTAAGCGCAAGGTCAGCAACATTCAACGCCTCTGACGCCTTACCCTCCGCTTCCAGTACCTGGGCAAGATGATTACCGGCCACCATGTCACTCCTATGAAACCAGGCTGCCTGCAGATATGGCTCTGCCTGCGTCGGCTTGCCTTCTTCAAACAGGATCCACCCCAGCGTGTCCCAGGAAGCGATGAGAAGATCTGTGCGCCGGAAAGCATTGCTGTTCGCTTCCTGCAATGTGACGCCGGCTGAAGCGGCCTCACTAAGATCGACAGAGTGGCGTGACTGTTTCTCAGCAAACGGCAGGTCGATTTTTGTCTCGGCGAGCTCATACGACGCGTCGTTGATGATATTGGGATCGTCAGAGCCATCCATCGCTGATTTCGCCGCTGCCGCTGCTTCACTTTCGCGATGCAGCTGATGAAAGGTATTCGCGAGTTGCACCTTGATCATTCGATCGTCAGGGTGAGCCGCACTCGCGGCCTGCAAGGTCTCGAGCGCGCCCTGGTCGTCGTTTTGCGATTTCTGCAGGGCTGCCAGCGCCGTACTGATGCGCGCACTGTTGCGGTCGCTGTAACTCTTCAGCAGGCTGATCGCATCGTTGTTACGCTTCTGTCTGACATACGCTCCCGCAAGAATCAGCGGGATGCTGTCGTCGGCATTCGGATGATTCTTCAGCTCCAGCTTCAAGTCTTCGATACCTTCATCAACATGGCCGTCACTGATAGCAAGAGCTCCCATCATGCTCATCAGGTAGGGATATTCCGGAGCTACCGACTTGAGCTTCTGGAGTGACGCACTTTCCTTTACGCGGTCGCCTGTCTGCATGGCCGAATAGGCTTCGCTCATCAACTGCTGAGCGTCCGCATCCGCTGCAGGATTGCCATCAGTCGCTACATCTTGTGCAGCGACTGGAGTCGCTGATTTTGTCTCGCCGGGTTTGGTGGCGGCGGGCTCTTTATTTGCGGGACTTGCAGCAGACCTGATCAGCAAGATATACGTCTCACCATCCTCCATGCCGATGGCCTTGCTGTACGCGAGGTAATCTTTCCAGTCCGCCTTGGCTATCTTTCTTTTCACAATGACAACCGTGCGTTCGATCTGCAACTCACCCTTGTCCAGGCGATACGTCTTGTCGAACGTAGCGTAGTCGCGTTTGATGTGCACGGCATCGGGCAGATCGGCAGTGAAGCCGGCGGGCAGCTGGATACGCGTCATCGCTTCAAGTGTTCGCGGGGCTCCCTGGTCAATGTCATGTTCTGGCGCCGTGTCTTTATCGATGACGGCAATTTCCAGCGCCGGAAACAGCGGCAGAATCCTGTGCCCCGCCCAGTCGCCGAATTGCGGACGAGTGTAGTCATAGGTGATTCGAACCGGCCCGGTTTTATCGGCCTGCCTGAAATCCGCATCACTTACTTTTCCCCCGAAGCCCATGGCCGACGAGATGGACTGCATCGCCTCATCCCACTGTGCCGGCGCAGCCCGCTGCAGCAGCACGCGGAAGCCGAGTTCATTGTCAGAGCGCAGTGTCATCTCCATATGACTTTTCAGCAAGCCGTCCTTGTCGAGGGTGCCCACCGCATTGAATCGCTCGAAGTAGGGATAGGGCGGGTTCGCCGGAGTGCGCTCCAGAGCGGCTGGCTCGCTTGCTGGAACTACGAGTGCCTGTTCATCACGGATCAGCGGGATCAGCACTTTGAAGGGCGCCACTTCCGGCGTGGTATCAAGCCAAATCTGTTCACCTTTCCTGCCTGCTTCCTTTAAGGTAACTGTAGTAATTACGTGATTGAACGATGCCGGGGAAGGCAGGTCAGGCACGAGAGCTACATTCACGCCGATCAGCGCCGGTGCAGTCTCGAAGCCCTTCGCGCGCAGGAGAGATTCAAGCAGGGTGTCCTTGTCCTTGCAGTCGCCATACTCGTGATTCATCACCTCGTCGGCAGTATGAGGCTGGTAGCGGCCAACGCCGAAATCGATACCGACGTAACGGGTCTTCATCGCGACAAAGTCGTAGAGCGCCTGCACCTGCGCCTCCGGTGTCTTCGCGTCAAGGGTGAGTTTGTTCGCGCGTTCCTGGATAGTGGGCGTCGGAGCGATGCGGTCATGCGACAGGTTTCGATACCATTCACCGACCTCGGCCCAGCTGTGAAAGGTAGTCCAAGCAACAGATGGTAGAAGACGGCCGTCCGCATCCTGGTCCGGGTCCTTGATTTCGGCCGCAGACGCATCCTTTGTGGTGTCGGCCTGTGCAGGCTTTTTAGGCGTCGGCTTTAATTGCGAATTGCTCCAGGTGTACGTCATCAGCCCATCCTTTTCGGACGGTTTCGACGGATGGTTCGGGTCCCACACCTGCACGTACTTGCCGGCAGGAATCTCCAGTGTGAGGGTTTGCGATAAGACCACGCCGCCGGTGAACAGGAAGTGTTCCGAGCCCCAGAACTGGCCCGGGGCCTCGGCCCTGGTCCGCTCAGTATGAAACTGGTAATCGATCACGTCATTCGCAGCGATGGATCGCACGGGTAACTGTTTTTCTTTCAGATCACTGTAGAGCGGCGCTTCGCGCGTTACTGCCGCGGGCATTTCAATGGCGTCAGCCGTTGGCGTTTCGACAACAGAACCATCAGGCTTGCGGACGCGGATGAAGTCCATTGTGCCGGTCTCATACGCAGAGGCATACGGGATGGACAGCACACTGAACTGTCGAGCAGCGCCCTCGGATTGCAGGCGAGCGACGACATGAACAATGCGTTCACCAGTGCCGTCGGCATGCATGCGGACAGTCGTATCAAAGTGCTCCCAGACGATCGCTTCATTTTTGTAAATGTCGCTGTCAGAAGAGTTCGATGAGGCTGGTCTCACTTGCGATTGGCAGAAACCTGTCATCAGGAAAACAGGCAGAAGAACAAACCCTGGAGGAAAGGAGCGCATGGTGTGTATCAGCAATACAGGAGTGGCCTGCAGTTGAGAAGTCTTTTCTCAGTTACCGCAAGGTCCACGGAATGCCTTTCGTTACATTCGAGAGGCTAGCGTAATGCGGGCGGACCGGTATCCGTGCTGTCATCCACGTCGTCGTGCAGCAATGTACCGGTTGCGCCAAGCGTGCGTGCGCCATCGAGGAGTGCCGCCAGCCTGGTCGCTGCCTGTTCCGGCGACATCCCCTGGCCATGAATATTCGAGATGCAGTTACGATCAGCGTCTGATAAGCCGCGCCGCGGTTTCCAGGTGAGATAGATGCCAAGGCTATCCGGCGAACTCAGCCCTGGCCTTTCTCCAATGAGCACAGCTACGGCCGCGGCGCCCAGTGCGTCGCCAATCTCATCGCCCAGCGCAACGCGCGCCTGGGTCGCAATCACTACCGGTCCTAAGTGCCAGCCAGTGTTCAGTAATTGAAAACTACGGATGACTGCGAGTGCGTGTCTTTCGTTAGCGAGCGGACACAGCCCATCGGCAATGACGAAGATGAGTGGTGCGTCTGCGGTAATTCGAATATCTGCGAGCTGCGCTCGACTTGCAGGCGAGAGCGTCCGGCCCATCGATGGCTGTTGCAGATAGGTCATGCGGTCGGGCGCATTGCTGCTGACCAGGATGGGTCGCAGCCCGGCATTGTCAGCTTCAGCGATGAACGCATCGACGTTCAGCGCGTAATGGACGGCATCGCGCGCCTCTGCATGGGCGAGTGCAAACTTCAACGCAGAGGCGGTGGGCACGCTGTTGCCGGAGCGTCCAAGCGCGATGCGGGCGTGAGTGAATTTCTGCAGTTGCTGCCACGAGTCTGCCGAGACGATCACGTTCTGATGATCAGACATTGAATTGGTAGTTAATTCGTAGCTAATTGTGGATGAACTCTTTTCGGCAAAGCTGGCAGCGATCTGTGCCTGGTAAGTACTCAGTTTGCTTTTGTTATCGGCACGCAGGGTGCCTGCGTCATCGGTGATACCCATACGCTCGAGCCATGCTTCGAATTCGGGCGCACGCTTCAGGTCCAATGCCTGGCGCAGATACAAAGCGTCGTGGAAAGAAGTGCTCTGATAGCCGAGCATCACGTCATCAGCGCCGGGAACGCCCATCACGAAGTTCACTCCTGCGACGCCGAGCAGGGTCAGCAGCGTGTCCATATCGTTCTGATCGACTTCAGCGTGGTTGGTGTAACAGACGTCGCAACCCATGGGCAGGCCGAGGAGTTTGCCGCAGAAATGATCTTCAAGGCCGGCGCGAATAATCTGCTTGCCATCGTAGAGATACTCGGGGCCGATGAAGCCGACGACACTATTGACCAGCAGCGGCTTGTAGTGGCGCGCTACCGCGTAGGCACGTGCCTCGCAGGTCTGCTGATCGACGCCGTGGTGTGCATTCGCAGAAAGAGAACTTCCCTGGCCCGTCTCGAAGTACATCACGTTGCTGCCGAAGGTGCCGTCTGCAACGGTCGCGCCGCGCTTCAGAGATAGTCCAGCCTCGTGGCCTTCCTTCAGCATGGCCAGCGAGATGCCGAAGCTCTCGTTGGTAGCCTGGGTGCCGCCAATGGATTGGAAGACCAGATCGACCGGTGCGCCGGCGTTGATCGCAGCCAGTGTGGTCGTCAGGTGCGCGAGCACACAGGACTGCATCGGCACGTCATAGCCGATGCGGAAATCGTCCATCATGTGCAGAAGGCGGATGACCGTCCCGAGATTTTCCTTCGCCGGGTTGACACCGATGACGGCATCGCCGCAGCCGTAGAAAAGTCCATCGAGCATGGACGCTGCAACGCCGCGTACGTCGTCTGTGGGGTGGTTCGGCTGCAGGCGGATCGCGAGTCGCCCGGGCAGGCCGATGGTGCTGCGAAAGCGGGTGACGACACTGCACTTTTTCGCCACCGTGATCAGGTCCTGGTTCTGCATCAGGCGGCCGACAGCAGATGCCATCTCGGGCGTGATGCCGGGCGCAGCCGCAGTCAGCATAGCTGTCGTCGTGGTGGTAGCCAGCAGCCAGTTGCGAAAATCACCGACGGTGAGGTGGCGGATCTCCGCAAAGGCCTCGGCGTCATGCGTGTCGACGATAAGGCGCGTTACATCGTCGGATTCGTAGGGGATGATGTGGTGTTCCAGGAAATGGGTCAGGGGCAGGTCAGCCAGGGCCATTTTCGCGGCGACCCTCTCGCGCTCCGTGGCGGCGGCCACCTGCGCCAGGATGTCCCCGGACCGAGCAGTCGACGAGCGTGCCAGCAGTGTCTTCAGGTCCGCGAATGTGTACCGGACGTTGCCGAGAGTATGCGCGTAACTCACTGCGTCACCTGTCAGGTGGAGTTGATCAGGAGTAGTGTACGGCGGCCCGCTATCTTCGGCGGCTAGAGGAGACGCAACCTTCCCAAAAAGCGCTGCGGGCATGTCAAACGCCTGCTGTGCGCAGGTGGAATCTTTTCCTCATAACATGAGCGATTGAATTGATTGGTCGGGACGGGCAGATTCGAACTGCCGACCCCTCACACCCCAAGCGAGTGCTCTACCAGGCTGAGCCACGTCCCGAACCGTTGCAAGAGGGGTTCTTGCTTTAGTGAGTGTACACGACCACGCCTCTAATGTGCCTCGGGTGTAAATTCCTTCGGCAACGCGCCGCCTTCGCCAAAAAAGAACTCCTGCATCTGCTCGATCAGGAACTCCTGCGCCTGTGGCGTCCATGGCTGCAGGCGGTATTCATTCAGCAGCATCTTTTGCCGCTCCACCCATTCACCCCACGACTGCTTGGAAACACTGTTGTAAATCTTGTTGCCGAAATCGGTATCGAACGGCGGCTCGTCGAGCCCTTCCATCTCCCGCTTGAAGCGGGAATCCTGCACCATGTGCGCCATGCCTGGGTGTTTCTCCTGTCGTTTATCTACTTATTGCTATTGTAAGCAAATTTGGCGCATGGCATGAACTGCCGGCAGACTGTTGATGGCGGGGCCAGTCCGAATGTAGGAATGCTCCTCTCGCCGGCAGCTAGGAAGCGGCTGCCTGCTCGAGAATCGCAATATCCAGTTTCTTCATCTGCATCATGGCCTGCATAGCTTTCGGATGCTTGATGTAGGAGACAAGGCCGGTCGGCACGATCTGCCACGAGAGCCCGAATTTATCCTTCAGCCAGCCGCACTGTCCCTCGGTGCCCGACTCGGTGAATTTCGCCCAGTAGTCGTCGATCTCCGCCTGAGAATTGCAGCGCACGACAAACGAGACGGCTTCCGTGAACTTGAAATAAGGGCCGCCATTGATCGCAGTCAAAATCTGTCCGTCAAGCTCAAAGGCAATGGTTCGTGGACCGGCGGCTGCGGCGTCGACACGATCCAGCCGCCGTGAATTTTTGAAGACGGAGAGGTAGAAGTCCACCGCCTCCTCTGCATTGGAGTCGAACCAGAGAAAAGGCGTGATCCGCGGGTAGTTTGGAAATGCGCTCATAAAAGTCTCCTGGCGATTGCAGTTGCAGATTTTAAACCTGCAGCAACAGAGGAGTCTCGTTCATCCTGCGTGACAATGCAGACGTTGCCCGGCGGGTTGGAAAATGCTCTAGCATTGAGAAGACCTATGACGACAAACGATTCATCCACGCCTGTGCGTGTCCGCTTTGCACCTTCCCCGACGGGCTTGCTGCATGTAGGCAACGCTCGCACCGCACTCTATAACTGGCTTTTTGCCCGGCATAACGACGGCACGTTCGTGCTGCGTGTCGAAGATACCGATGCGGACCGCAGCGAAGCGCGCTACGAAGATCAGCTGATTGAAGACCTGCACTGGCTTGGCCTGGCCTGGCAGGAGGGGCCGCGCGTGGGCGGCCCGCATGCACCGTACCGGCAGTCGGAGCGGCTGGATATCTACCGTGAGCACACGGACCGCCTGCTTGCGGCAGGCAAAGCATACCGCTGTTTCTGCACGCAGGAAGAGTTGGAAGCGGAGCGTTTACTGGCAACAAAGGAGCATCGTCCGCAGGTGTACTCAGGCAGATGCCGCTCGATCTCCCGCGATGAGAGCAAGGCGAGGGCCGCGGCAGGAGAGATCTTCGCCGTGCGCCTGCAGATTCCCGATCGGCCGCTGCGGTTTATCGATATCGTGCGCGGCGAAGTCGAATTTCAGAGCGATACCGTCAGTGATCCGATCCTGGTACGGTCGGGCGATGGGATGCCGGTCTATAACTATGTCGTGACCGTCGATGACGCTCTCATGGAGATTACCCACGTGATCCGGGGCGACGATCACATCTCAAATACGCCAAAACAGGTGGCAATTTACGAGGCTTTTGGGTGGAAAGTGCCTCAATTTGCGCATTTATCGACCATTTTAGGGGCCGATCGGGAGCGTTTATCGAAGCGCCACGGGGCAACTTCGGTCGCCAGTTTCCGCGAAATGGGATACCTTCCGGAAGCGCTGGTGAACTACCTGGCGCTGCTGGGATGGGGCGCCGAGGGTGGCACGCGCGAGACCTTTTCGCCGGAAGAGCTGACGAAGGAGTTCAAGCTGGAGAGGGTGACGCCGTCGCCGGCCATCTTCGACTGGGACAAACTCAACTGGCTCAATCGCCACTATCTGAAATTGCGGCCGATCAGTGACATTGTGGAACTGGCGTGGCCGGGGTTTGAAGAGCACCGCTGGTTGCCTCTGCGCAGCGCCGCGGATACGCCGACGGTGGCATGGTTCGGCCAGTTGCTGAGCGTTTTTGTGTCGGGCGTAGACCGCATTGACCAACTACCGGAGAAGTCGAAGTTCCTGTTCGAGATGGATATTGCTGCGTTGAAGGACGATGCGGAAAATGCCGGGATTCTTTCGGCAGAATCGGCGGCCAAAGTGACGAAGGCCTTTTCGGAAGGACTGAAGGCGATTGAGGGGCCAATCGATGCGGCGCGGTTCAAGGCCCTGATGAACGAGGTCAAGTCGACGACCGGCGTGAAGGGCAAGGAACTGTTTCATCCGGTGCGCATCCTGTTGACCGGGGCGCACAGCGGGCCGGAGTTCGACAAGATTGTGCCGCTGATGGAAGAAGGGTCGGCGCTTGGCTTGCCGGTGATGGGTGTGCGGGAGCGGGTACAGCGCTGGATTGGCTAGGCGGTTCGCCTGAAGCTTGTTATCGCGACGGGAACGAAGTGAAGTGGAGGGACCTGCAATTTCTTTGGCTGACGTAGCCGGTTGAGAGGATGCAGGTCCTTCGACTTCGCTCAGGATGACAAGGTGTGCGGGCCCGGGATGACAATTGCGCGGCTGTGGATGGCAACTCCGAAGGAACGGCTAACCTACTTGCCGCCGTGGGCGGTCAGCTTCACGTCAATGTTGCCGCGGGTTGCGTTTGAGTAGGGACAGGTCTTGTGCGCGTCGGCGACCAGTTTCTCGGCTGCGGCCTGGTCGAGCTTCGCTGCGGTGATGTCCATTTTGACGGCGATGGTAAAGCCTTCACCAACATCCTGGGGTCCGATGTCCACGGATGATTGAATGGTGATGTCGCCTGGATCGATCTTCTGCTGATGCGCCTGGTACTGCATGGCGCCGGTGAAGCACGCGGCATAGCCCGCTGCGAAAAGCTGCTCCGGGTTCGCGCCCTTGCCATTGCCGCCGAGTGCCGGTGGAGCGGCCAGGTTGACGTCGAGGGCTCCGTCGGAGCTTTTCACATGGCCGTTGCGGCCGCCGGTGGAGGTTACGTCTGCAGTGTAAAGAACTTTCATGCTGATCCTTTCAAACGATGGGGTGCCGTGGCTTCCCTGGTGGTTCCGAACTGTTAGATTCGCACTTGCACCTTAGCGTCGCAAGGCAGGGAAGTAAAGGCGATGGGTCATTCGATGGACACGACGTTTCCACAAAACTGGAAGGCACAGATCCTGCCGGCGCGGCCTCTCATCCTGCCGCGGGTGCATCGCGTGTATCCGCTGGAGGTTGAAGAAGTAGAACGCGGCGCGCTTGAAGTGATGATTACGCCGGAAGTCGGAAGCAGTTTGCTGGCGACCTGTGCGCTCGGCTTTAATGCTCCATCTTTGCCCAGCGGGATCTGGAGCTGCCCTGATCCGGACTGGCTGTGCGCGATTGCCGGCGGCTACGCGTATCTAATCAACACGGTCGCGCCTGAGGTGTTCGAGCAGGTGGAATATAAGCCGGTCGTCGAGGTATTGCCGGTAGCGGACGCGGGGCTGCTCATCTTCGCGAGCTTTCACACGCTGGCTGCTTACGGATCTGAGGGGAAGCGCTGGAAGACGCAGAAGCTGACGTCGGAGGGCCTGCGACTGGGCGAAGTGGCTGACGGCAAACTGCATGGATGGGGCTGGGATATGCGCACCGACCGCGAGATCCCGTTTGCCGTCGATCTCGCGACGGGTGAGCATACGGGTGGGGTGACCCTATGAGGCTTCTTCAACAGCCTCGATACGGAAAAAGCTGAGCGCGGCCTCGCCCTGTTCGATCAGGCGATAGCGTCGCAGACTGCCATAGCTGTCTGCAACGGGGGAGGGCTGCCGCTCAACTCTTGGCAGAAGTTTATTTCGCTTTTCCGATTGATGCTCGGCGACGACGATGGCATCGGGCGCGAGGAGCGTGTCTGCATTCTGTGCGAGCAGTCGAAGGGTTTCGCCGTAGTCGGCCGCCTGTTCGTAGGGCGGATCGAGGAAGACGATGTCGAAGGGCTGAGTGTTCTTTTTGAGTGTGGCGACGACGCTGCTGCCGGCGATGAGGAAGCCGGTACGGATGCCCAGCGACTTCAGGTTGGTCTGGATGCAGTCGAGCGCTTGGGGAGCCTTCTCGCAGAACAGGACAAACTCAGCGCCGCGGCTGAGGGCTTCGATGCCGATGGCCCCGGTGCCTGCGAACAAATCGGCAACGCGCGCGTGGGGAATGCGGGGCGCGAGGATATTGAAGAGTCGCTCGCGCAGACGGTCGCCGGTGGGGCGGACAGTGCGTCCTGGGGGAGCCTGCAGCAGGCGGGAACGATGGGTACCGGCAATGACGCGCATCTACGAATCATCTACGCTGGGGCCCGGTCTGTACAATCAGAGGAGCATGCGAGGCTGGTCATTTCCGCTGGGACGATGGTTGGGCGTGGACGTCAGGGTCCATACGTTCTTCATCCTGTTGATCGGCGTGTGCGCTGCTTACGCGAACATGCTCGGACTCAGCAGCATGCGCGGATTTGGTTTGTGGTTCCTGATCCTGTTCAGTGTCGCTTTCCGTGAACTCGCGCGCGGAATTGCGGCGGCCTATTACGGGCTGCAGCTGCGAAGCCTGCTGCTGCTGCCGACCGGCGGACTAATGTCCTACACCAACGCCGACAGTGCCGAGCGGGCGAATGAGCCACGCATACAGTTACATATGGCGCTGGTGGGACCGCTGGCGAGTCTGTCATTCGGCATAATTCTCTGGCTGACAATCCTGGGCATGGCGCCGGCTCTGCCGATTGCGATTCGTCCGTTTGTGACGCCTGCGCACCTGATCCGCAGTGTGATCTGGCTGAATCTTTTCCTGGGACTGCTGAACCTGGTGCCGGCTTATCCGCTGGATGCAGGGCGGATTCTGCGTTCGCATTTCGCGAAGAAGATCAACAAGGATTCGGCGGCCAAGCTGGCGTCGACAATCGGGCAGGTAACAGGTGTCGTGGGATTCGCGCTGGGTGTGCTGCTGCAGAGTCCGCTGCTGATTGTCGCAGGATTCTTCATCCTGATGGGCGCGAAGCTGGAGGACCAGGGCACGCTGTTTCAAAGTGTCGTCGACACTGTGTTCATGAAGGATGTAATGCTGACGGACTTCTCCATGCTTTCGCCTTCTGACACGCTCGAAGACGCGCTGCATAAGGCGATTCACAGTCTGCAGGATGATTTTCCCGTAGTGCGCGGACAGAACCTGGTGGGTATCGTGTCGCGGCAGAATATTCTTGAAGCGCTCCGTGCCGATGGCAATGGCTACGTACAGGGCGTAATGCAGCGGGCCTTCCCGACGGCGCAGCCGGAGGATTCTCTCGGCGCGACCATCAGCCGGTTCGCCGGGCGCGGGATGTCGCTGGTGCCGGTAACGGAGAGCGGGCGCATTGTCGGCATCGTGACGCTGCAGAACCTGATGCACTCCATGGGACTGTTGACGGAAAGCCGCCGCCTGAGCCAGCGGAACTAGGCTGTGCCTGATTTCTCAGAAGAGCCAGAAGAGCAGGAAGAGCCGACCGAGTTTGTGATGCCGGCGGTTCCGCGTGCGCGGCAGCGAACACTGGGGCCAGGTCTCTACCTGGTCGGCACTCCAATCGGCAATCTTGAAGACATTACGCTGCGGGCGCTGCGCGTGCTGGAACAGGCGGACAGCATTGCGTGCGAGGATACGCGCGAGACGCAGAAGCTGCTGAACCACTTCGGCATCCGGACGCCGCTGGTCAGCTACCACGCTCATAACGAGCAGGAGCGCGCCGGAACGCTGGTTGCAGAATTGAAGGCCGGTAAGCGTATTGCTGTTGTGACGGATGCGGGTATGCCGGGGATTTCCGATCCAGGCGTGCGGCTGGCGCAGGAAGCGATAGCTGTGGGGATTTCGGTGATCCCGGTGCCCGGTGCGAATGCGGCACTGAGTGCGCTGGTGGGGTCGGGCCTGGCGACGGAGAGCTTTCTGTTCAGCGGATTTTTGCCATCGAAGGCAGGGGAGCGGCGGACGGTACTTGAGCGACTGGCTTCGAAGGACTCGGGGGCTACGCTGATTTTTTACGAAGCGCCACATAGGATTCTGGAGACGCTCAGCGATGTTGAGGCGGTGTGGGGCGGGGCTTGCCGCGTTGTTGTTGCGCGCGAGCTGACCAAGCTGCATGAAGAGTTTCTGCGAGGCAGTGTGGCTGATGTGCGCGCGGACCTGGCGGCGCGTGACCGTGTTCGCGGAGAGATTACGCTGCTGATCGAGCCTGGTCGTGATTCTTTGAATACAGCGGCTGCGCAAACGATTTCAGCTCGGTTGAAGGAGTTGCAGGCTGCAGACGGGATCGATGAAAAAGAGGCGTTGAAGCGGGTGGCTCGGGAGCGCGGGATGGGGAAGAGTGATGCGTATCGGGAGCTGCAGAGAGAGCGGGCGCGGCGGTAGCCAGTGGCCGCTCCGGCATGACGTAGGGTCCTTTGACTTCGCTCAGGATGACATTTCTTTCAAAGTGATAGGGCGGCCGAGAGAAACGCAGATTTCTCCACTTCGCTGTGCGCCGGTCGAGATGACAAACGAGCGCTTCCGCATGACAAAAGGGGACGCGGAGCTTTGGTCGAGATGACCAAGGAGCGCTTCGAGCGGGTCGGGATGACGGATAGACGCCTATTTGCCGGCCGGAAGTTCCCAGGCTTTGGGGGCACGCTGTGACTGAGGCAGGTCGTCGCCTTTGACCCGGTCATACATGTAGACGTCGCTGGTGGTGCCGAGCGATTCGTTGTAGAGACTGGGCTCGCCGACGATCTCGCGAAGCTCTTCGGAAAAGCGGTGGATCGCTTTCAGGGCGTCGGCGGTGGCGGCGATTTTCAGGGTCGGCGTTTCTAGGTGCTTCTGATAGCCGTGGTCGACCAGTGTAGCGACCTGTCCGCCCAGTATCCAGCCGGGACGGTGGACCCATAGAGCGACGAAGCCTGCTTCTTCATTCTTGGCCTTGGTCTCCTTCAGGCCAAATTTTGGATTAGGCGCCAGGATGGCACCTGCGCCGTATTTCGTCACCAGGATCTGGCCTGCAATCCCACTCTTCGCTGCGACCCCGGCGGCATCTTTCACATCAAACTGGGCATTGCGCAGGAGGGCGACGATTTCGGCGAAGCTGCGGATGACGACTTTCGTTCTCATGGCGGGTGGATTGCTCCGGATTGCTGGGTTTGAGGGGCGACCGCTACACTAAAGGCATACGGCGTCCGGTGCTTCCAATGTCGCACATTGGCAGGGTGGCTGCAATCGCGTGAGGCAGAAGCGAGGAGTAAGGCAGAGATGACGACTTTAATCGCCAGTACACCGGCAGTGAACCGTGCATTACTCGGCACGCCGCTGCTGCGGCGCATCGGCAACACGCCGCTCATTCCGCTTCCTCGGCTGTCTGCGCATCTCCGGGATGTACAGATTCTGGGTAAGGCAGAGTGGATGAACCCGGGCGGGTCGGTGAAGGACCGCGCGGCGTCGGCCATTGTCGCTGCGGCTGAAGCAAGCGGTGAACTGCAGCCGGGCAGTTCTGAATGCAAGCACCTGCTCGATGCAACGAGCGGCAATACCGGGATTGCCTACGCCATGCTTGGCTCGGCACTGGGGTTTCCAGTGACACTCTGCATGCCCTCGAATGTGTCGCCGGAACGCAAGAAGATTCTCGGTGCCTATGGCGCGAACATCGTCTGGACGGATCCGGCGGATGGCTCGGATGGCGCAATCCGGATGGCGCGCAAACTGGCGGCCTCGGAGCCCGGGAAGTATTTCTATGCTGATCAGTATGGCAACAACGCCAACTGGAAGGCACATTACACCGGCACGGCCAATGAGATATGGGAGCAGACAGAGGGGCGGATCACGCATTTCGTCGCCGGGCTGGGCACCAGCGGCACGTTCATGGGAACGACGCGGCGGCTGCGCGAGTTGAACCCGGCGATCCAGTGCATCTCCATGCAGCCTGACTCGCCGTTCAACGGACTTGAGGGCCTGAAGCATATGGAAACGGCCATCGTTCCGCCAATTTACGATCCGAAGCTGGCTGACCGGAACATAGAGATGTCGACCGAGCGGGCGTACGCGATGGCCAAGCAACTGGGACGCACCGAAGGCTTGCTGGTAGGCGTTTCTGCCGCGGCGGCGGTTGCGGCATCGCTGCAGGTGGCGGAGGAAGAGCATGCGGCCGGCCGGGATGCGGTGATTGTGACGATCCTTTGCGATTCGGCTGATAAATATCTGAGCGAACGGTTCTGGGAGGAATAGCGACGATGCTTCGAGTGAGTGACGACATCTACGCGGCCATCCGCAAACACGGCGAAGAGACGTATCCGCACGAGTGCTGCGGCATCCTGCTGGGACGCAACGAAGAGGGAGATAATCGTATTGTCGAGGCGGTACGAGCCGGGAATACGAGAACGGATTCGGCGCACAATCGTTATCACATTGCGCCGCAGGAGCTGGTGCGGGCGCAGCGTGAAGGACGTGCGAAGGGGCTGGATATTATCGGGTTTTATCACTCGCATCCGGACCATCCGGCGATGTGGTCGCAGACGGACCTGGCCGAGGCGCACTGGATGTCCTGCTCTTATGTGATCACTGCCGTCGAGAAGGGTGTGGCGCGGCAGACCAACTCCTTCCTGCTGATGGGTACAGGCGAAGACGACAAGCGGCTGGAAGCGGAGCCGATCCTGACGGATTCCGCCGCTGCGGGGGCGGTGACGCCCGCTATTGTTCGATGTTGAGGCTCGCCTGTTGTTGCTGAGCCAAAGCGCTACGGAATCGCCGTGCTGCGCGTGACATCCAATAAGCAGAGAAAAACAAGAAAGTGGAGCACCATGAAGATCCATATACCGACGCCATTACGCGTGTATGCCGGCAAGCTGGATGTGGTCGATGTCCACGCGGCGACCGTCGGCGAAGCGCTGTCGGAGCTGACGACGGCGCATCCTGACCTGAAAAAACATCTCTACACGGAAGAGGGCAAGCTGCGCGCTTTCGTGAATGTTTATCTTAACGATGAAGATGTTCGCTACCTGGACGGGCATGAGAATGCGCCGGTAACGGAGTCCGATTCGCTGTCGATTATTCCGTCGATTGCCGGCGGTTCGACGGCGACCATCAGCCCGGCCGCACTGGCTGAGGCGGCTCTTCCTGAACTGACGACCGATGATCTGACCCGCTACTCGCGGCACCTGATCCTGCCTGAGGTGGGCGAGGAGGGACAGCGCAAGCTGAAGGCAGCGAAGGTGCTGTGTATCGGCACGGGCGGCCTGGGTGCGCCGCTCACCTACTACCTGGCGGCAGCGGGTGTCGGCACCATCGGGCTGGTCGACTTTGACGTGGTGGATGTCAGCAACCTGCAGCGGCAGATCATTCACAGCACGCCTGATGTCGGGCGCCTGAAGATTGACTCGGCTGCCGAGAAGCTGAAGGCGCTGAATCCGTTTCTGAACGTGGTGAAGTACAACACCATGCTGACCAGCGCTAACGCGCTTGAGATATTCAAGGATTTCGATCTTGTCGCGGATGGCACGGATAACTTCCAGACGCGCTACCTGGTGAACGATGCATGCGTGTTGAGTGGCTACAAGCCAAATGTGTATGGCTCGATTTTCCGCTTTGAGGGACAGGCCAGTGTCTTCGCGACTGAGGATGGCCCGTGCTACCGCTGCCTCTATCCGGAACCGCCACCGCCGGGCCTGGTGCCCTCCTGCGCCGAGGGGGGCGTGCTGGGGATTCTGCCGGGGCTAGTGGGAGTTATCCAGGCAACTGAAGCGATCAAGCTGATCCTCGGAAAAGGGGAGCCGCTGATCGGTCGCCTGCTGCTGGTGGACTCGCTCAGCATGCGTTTCCGCGAATTGAAACTGCGGAAAAACCCTGACTGCCCGTTGTGCGGGACGAACCGGACTGTGACCAAACTGATCGATTACGATCAATTCTGCGGCATTACAAAAGAGGCTGTGAACGCACCCATGAAGAACGGAATTCCCCAGATCACCCCGGAAGAACTGAAGCGCCGCAAAGATGCCGGCGAAGACTATTTCCTGCTCGACGTACGCGAACCGTACGAATACAAGATCGCTAACCTCGACGGTCACCTGGTGCCGCTCGGCGAGCTGCCGCAGAGGATGTCAGAGGTCGATCCGAACAAGAAGATCGTGGTGCATTGCAAGATGGGCGGACGCAGCC
The DNA here is from genome assembly GCA_964658655.1 of uncultured Acetobacteraceae bacterium. Taxonomy (GTDB): domain Bacteria; phylum Acidobacteriota; class Terriglobia; order Terriglobales; family Acidobacteriaceae. Next base: position 26,059 of record CAZZZL010000003.1, read on the forward strand.
AGCAGGCGGCCGAGTTCCTGAAGCAGGCGGGTTACCAGCATGTCGAAAATCTGGCCGGCGGCATCACAGCGTGGTCGAACAACGTCGACCCGACGGTCCCCAAGTACTAGCCAAAGTGAATCGGCGTGCGGATGGAGGCGTGTGTCCTCACGCCGATGGATTTGCTGGAAAGAAGCAGTCCAATTGATGGCCGGTAACATGAATCTTCGCTAACCCGCTTTCGTTCGCCGGGCGAGGCGGTTACAATTCTGCCCATGCGGCGGTTTTCCGGCGCCAATCATCATGGATACCCCTACTCCCTGCAAGCACACCCAAGTGCGCGTCGTGGCGCGTGAAGACGATATCGAGTTTGTCGAATGCCAGTTCTGCGGCGAAGTTTTCGACGCCAACGAGTTCCAGGACATGGAGATCGAAGAGAAAGTCCTGTCAAAGACCGACGAAGAAGAGTAGCCGCCGGCTGACCGACCTGCTGTCGGCCTGCATCAGGATACGGCAGCTTCATCGTGCGTGCTGGAACGCATGACGACTCTCCATGTGTAGTGAAACCATGAGACCAGGGTCAGCACAAAGGTAGCGGCCAGCGCCCCACGCTTGAGCAGCATCAGCACCGACGGCGCGTAGAACTGTACCCAGAGGGTGCAGGTGACGGCGACGATCTGTACCACGGTGTTGGCCTTGCCCCAGATGCTGGGCCGGAAGTCGCGAAAGCCCGTGGTGAGATGAAGCAGCACAGCGACGACGAGGATGCCGAGGTCTCGGCTGAAAACCAATACAGTCACGCGGCGCGAGATGAGGCCCTGATGCATGAGCACGAGGAAAAGCGTGCTGAGCAGAAGCTTGTCGGCAACCGGGTCAAGGTATTGGCCGAGCATGGTGCGCTGGTGCAGCAGGCGGGCGAGAAGTCCGTCGAGGCAGTCGCTCACGCCGGCAAGGACGAAAAGGGCGAACGCCGTCCTGAAATGACCGTCGAGAACTGCCATCACCAGGAACGGGATGATGCAGAGGCGCAGAAACGTAAGCTGGTTGGGCGCAGCCCGAAAGTCTTTCAGCACGGCAGTCTTTTGCGATTGAAGAGGATCATGAAACTCCGACGGGGTCCGGGAATACCTGCCCGGAAGAGACCCATCCGGAAAGACTGATGGTATCGTACGCCGCGTGGCGAGGCCAGAGTGGTGTAAGCGGGTAATCGGACAGTACCAGGGCCGAGCAGCAGGCTTGTGCTGCCAGGATTGCTGGAAGGGGATGCTGTCCGTTCGAACACGCACAGAGCGGTTTCTTGCTATGATGAAAAGGCACTTAGCTGCAGGCGCGTAGCTCAGTTGGTTAGAGCGCTACCTTGACACGGTAGAGGTCGCTGGTTCGAGTCCAGTCGTGCCTACCATTCTCTCAATCACATACCAAGATGACACTGTCTCTGGCAGTCGAGACTTGTCCCGACCCTGGCTTTTTGCCGGGGTTTTGCAGGTAGGAAGGTCACGCCCGGGAAGCGTCTCGCTGCTCCGGTCATGGGTGCTCTTCAGTGTCTTGAACCTTTACCACGAACCAGGATCAGGTTGACGGCAGCGACTTCTGGGCGCCTGCCTGGAGTAGGGAAGTCGCCAGTTCGAGAGCGTCGACTGGCCAGAAGACCTCCGGGCGGGGATGCTTTACGGCAGGATCTCCTTCGGCAGGCCGACAGCGAAGCAGGCAGTCTACCCATCGGCCCGGAACCGAAGCGCGGCCATGGACCGATCCGAGGAGTGCTCCGGCGATCGCTGCGTTGGTATCCGAGTCACCACCGCACATCACAGTATCGATGATGCCATCTTCCAGCGTCGGCGAATGAAGCAGGCGGTAGAGCGCATTGCCGAATGCAAGCAGGACCCATCCCTGCTGAAAAACGAACTCTGCCGGTGGTCGATTTTCGGCGTTTTGAATGCAGCGGAGGAGCGGCTCACTTACCTTCATCCCAACTGACCGGTCCAGGATGAACGCATAGAGTTCAGAAGCTGTTACCTGATTGCGAATGGCAGTGGCGATGGCCATGGCGTAAAGCGCATTGGCATCGAGGCAGATGGAGTTTGGATGGGTCAGGGCAGCGTCGGCACGGGCCATGCGTGCGACGTCATCGAGTGAGCGCGCGGCGCCGAAGATGCCGATCGGGCTGACGCGCATCAGTGCTCCGTTCGCCTGGCTCGCCATGTTGAGACGACCCAGTTCGAGAGCTGGCGCGATGGTGCCGCCAACATCGAAGGGTATGGTGCGAAGCCAGTACTTGTACTCATTGAGCGCGGATGTTGGATCATACCGCCGGTCGCGCACCAGCAATCGCGCCAGCAGAAGTGCCATCTCGGAGTCATCGGTGGGTTGACCGGCAAGCGTGTTCCAGAAGCCGCCGTCCTGCATGTCACGCACGCCTGCGGGGTATTCCCTGGCCAGTTTCCCGGCATTGCTGAACTCGACCTGTGCACCGAGAGCATCGCCAGCGAGCTGCCCCAGCAGGCAGCCCTGCGCCCGCTCAATCATTCCGCTGTCAACCATGTTGTCTCTCTTCAGGCCAGAATTCAATGAGTATCCTTCACGGTATCGAATGTACTCCCGCCCTGGACGACGCGTTGCCGGAGATGGGCGGGCGAAGAGCTCTGCTGATAGCCAGGCTCGTCCTCTCGCTTCGCACGAAGGCGCGCACTGGAACCGAGAGCGCAGAAGAGAGCCTCCTTGCTGAATCGGCACGTGTCCCGCTGAGCGGCAAGAACTTCAAGATGAGCTACCATCTCGCCCAGCCACGGGCTGTGCACAGCCATCGCACGGACCTGGAACAGCAATCGTTCAACTTCCGTCCAGTTTTCCTGCCTCGCCGCGCTGGACGCCTTGTTTTGCAGCTTCGCCGCCTCAGCTTCTGTTACACGGCGGATTACGTTCTGATTGACTGGCACAGCCTGGTAGTTCTCTGACGAGAAAACCGGCAGAGAGAGCCGGCTGGCCGGTATCTGGATTGCCTGGCCGTTCATGCTGCGGCAGGTCACCGACGCCTCGCACAAGGCAAGCGACTGGCCGATAGCCGGGACCGCCTCAGCATCGACGGTCAGGCGGAGAGCTGCCCATGCTTCTCCGTCGTACGCGAGGTCAGGCAGCCGCCAACCCTCGCCCGCGGCCTGATACAGGTTGAGCATTTCGCAGCGAACGCCGGGCGACAGAGACAATTGCAGTTGCACATCGCGAGCACAAAGCGACGAGAGCAGTGAGAACTCCTCCTGGAAGCGTTCGAGCAGGGACTCGGCGCGATCACTGTAGTAGCTGTTCCCGCGGCCGGAATGTGCCATGGCGGTCATCAGGTCCTCATTGAATGCATTGCCAAGGCCATACGTTGAAGTGCTGACACCGACGTTCCCCAACTCGGAGCACTGGGCGGCGATTGCATCCGTTTCAACGATGCCTGTATTGGCGCAGCCGTCGGAGAGCATGAGCACGCGGCTGACGGAACCTGGGTCGAGGTGAGCTGCCACTTCTTCTGCGCCCTTGAGCCAGCCGCCGTGCAGGTTGGTGGATCCTGCAGTCTGGATCAAGGCAACGACGGCCTTTAATCTGCCCTTGTTGTCGACCTGCTGACTCGGAGCCATCACCTGTACGTTGTCGTCGTAAGCGACGATAGAGACGCGGTCCTTCGGCGTAAGGCTATCGATCATGAAGGTGGCGCTGCGTTTTGCTTCACTCAGTGGTCTTCCCTGCATAGAGCCGGAGCGATCAATGACGATGGACAGGTTGAGATTCGGCCGGTCCGGCAGGGTGGTTGGCAGGTCAGGCGCCTGGACCCTGAGCAGAACGTCAACAACACTATTGTGGGTGGACAGGGCGGCCCGGGCTGGGGTCAGGCAAAGGGCGAATTGATTGGACATGGGTACTCCTTTACTAAGGCAGATTGTTCTTCAAGCTGTGCTTCAGACTTTCGCCGAGTGCTTCAATTTCGGCAGGCTTCAGAGACTTTGCGCGGTTGGCATCGATGACCACTTCACACCAGTCTTCCAAGGGAATATGCAACCTGGTGGCAGGGCCGGCTGGTGCGGCTGCTGGGGAGGTTGACCGGCTCATTCTGAAGGCGGCTCCAGGAATATCTGTAACAGGCAGGGCCGGAACGGTTCCGTGCAGCATGGACGATGCTTGACTGGACTTGAACTTTTCAATGAGCTGTAATGCCGGATTGAGCGGGGGCACATCCGGCCCACTCGTGATACTCCCTCCCGCCTGGCGTGCAGAGGTCTTGACTGCGCGGCTGAACTCTTTTTCGATCCGCGCGCGGATTTGAGCGAGCACCCCACTCAGAAGACTCTCGGTATCCGTTGAACCAAGGCTGGACCGGATCGCCGGCAGGGACCACTTCTGGCTTCGCAGGAGCACTCTTACGGCCAGCAGGTGGACCAGATGATCCAGACCGAAGCGGGCTTCGCGGCCAGACTTGCCGGGGCGCGGAATAAAGCCGCGCACGACGTAGTCCCGGATGAGGCGGACGTTAAGCTCCCTGCCTGTCCCGGTGTCAGAGGACGCGAAAAGCTCTGGTGATGAGAGCATGAGGCGCTGGGCTGCCTCGACGAAGCCCTCGACTGTCCAGGGCAGTTGTTCGATCGACTGATTAACCTCATCCATACATGAATCACTGTAATGATGACATTTATTAATGTCAATATTACGCCCGTAAGTTACGGGGCCGCGCATCCAACTGATTTGCACTGTTTCCGGGTCACTTTAAATTTTTTAAGGGAATCGCAGTCCAGACAGGGCGATAATCGGTGTGGAGTGACAGTCAGACGAGATGACGGTCTCATATATGTTTTGGAGGTGCGAGGAATCAATGACTATGACAAATACGCCGGTCTGCTGTGAACGATGCCATGAAAGCCCCGCTTCTCTGCGTATCGACGCGATCCCTTTTATGCCTGCGAGTCTGCGCGCGGCGGTAAATACCAGGCTTTATCCACGCCACGGTTACATTTGCCGGAACTGCGGAAAGTCGTTTGCGTCGATGACTCTCTCCGCCTTCTTTTCAATCTCAGAGGTTGATATCCTTACGGCAGCCTGACGAAGCGATTGCGTCGTCCCGGCCAAATAGTAACTTGATTTTGGCTATTCAGGCATCGGCGTAAGAGTGTCGTAGTTCAATTTGTCTACTTTAGTTGCTGGAGTGTCAAGTCTGGCTTGCGCGCATCACATGCGGGCAGGTCCTCCAGCATATGTCGCATGTCTGCTGAAGATGGCGAATACTGCAATGCCCGAAGCAACAGTGCGCGCGCGCCGGCGACATCCCCTGTCAGGCATTTCAAGCGGGCAATATTCTTCGTCAGGCCGACGACGTCCTGATTTCGCTCAGACACTGTATCCCAAAGATCGATCGCTCCGCGCAGATCACCGGATTTTGCCATGAGGGTGCCAAGATTGGTGGATGCGATGAGGTTGTCGGGGTCAAGAGCAAGCACTTGCTTGAAGGAGTCAGTGGCCTGGGCGAATTCTCCGCGCTGGGCACTCAGGACGCCGAGCGCATCGAGCGCATCTCTGTCACCGGTCAAGTGTGTCTTGAGCGCAGCGAGTTGTTCATAGGCCTTTGTATCCACAGCCGCATTTCCCGCGAGGAGAGCCTGGTAATACGTCATCGCGAGATCACGCTCGGTTGCGGATGGCGATAAGACAGGCAGCAGAGTGTCGCTGGAGGCAATGTCGGACGACGCAGGCGCCGTCGTTGGCAATTTGAGAATGCGATGGTCGGTCCACGCGACGTGGGGTGTGTTCTGAGCACCCGTGCGTGGCATGTGGCAGCTGGTGCAGTCAGGATTGTCCGGGTGATGATCCTTTTGAAAGGCCTGACCGGTGTGGCAGGTCAGGCATTTTGTTCTGTAGAAGAGAACGCGCTGCTCCGGAGATGGTGAGAAGTGCGGGTCATGGCAACTGGTGCAGGACATGGTCGCGCCGCTGCTCCGCTTGCACCTGCTCTGGTTGAACTGTTCGACTTCGCTAACGCCGCGGGCGGCAGGGTCTTTTTTCTGATAAATGAAGTAAGTGCGGTATTGGCTGATCGAATTGCCGGGCGTGAAGTCGAACATGGAACGTCCGGCGTGGTCCACCGACACATCCCCCTCCAGGTGACAGCTGATACAGATCGAGTCGCGCGCATCCGCGTCCAGCTTTGAGGGGTTAATGGCGGGAGATTTGCCGCCGGTCGCTACGTGTCCGGTGGTATCACCGTGGCAGCTTTCGCAGGTGATGCCGGCATGGGCGAACGGCAGACCGCTGTAGCGATTGATGGTGCCTGGATCGCTTTGGCGGACGGCACTCATGTGACACCGGAGACACTCCGCCTGCACGGGGAGGGCCGGCGCCGCGGTAGTGAGCGACTCGAGCCCCGGCTTCATATCCAGGCCGTGCGAGTCGTAGTAAGCGATCGGTGTTTCGAAGAGATAGTTATTGATCGTGTAGAGATAGGTGAGTCCGAGGTGACCCGAGCCTAGAAAATACTGAAGGCTTCGTGACGGATTGGGTTTCGAGGAACCTTTCTCGACATAGTTGTAAGTGGGCTGATTGTCCTGCAGGGAAAAGCTATAGGTAACTCCAGAGGGCTGGTGCAGGAAGTCTCCACTCTTGAAGCGCTCCGTGGCCAGGCCGCTGGCATTTGCCATGGGAGTTGCCAGGTAAGTCTGCGTGATGGCCGCGTGGCATTTGGCGCATGAGGCATCTGCTACTCGAACGGAGGTCACCTGGCTGCCTGGCTGTTCGCCTGGAGTCGCGGCCTGGCCGGAGCTGTTCATCTGGAACGTGCAGATTGCAATGAAAAGAATGGCCCATGCAAGCGGACGCATTTGCGACATGCCGCGATTAATGCGATGCGCTTTTAATCGAGATGGCATCATTGGATTGTGCGGCTACGGCTTCGCTTGCTTCGCGCTGGAGTTGTGCATAGGTGTGCATTTCCTGCTGTGCCTGGTCAGACTTGCCATCTGCCCGGTAGACCTGGGCGAGCAGGAAATGGATGGTCGGCTCTTTCGGAGTGTCGCTTTCGGCCAATAGAAGATCCTGCAACGCTTCGCTTTGACGATTCAGCTTGATGAGGACGCGAGCACGATCGACGCGTGCCTGCATGAGCTGGGGGCAGCGATCGATCGACCGCTCCAACTCCGCGAGCGCCTCTGTATTCGAGCCGTTCAACTCGATGGTGGCGTGGGCCAGCTTCCAGCTGGCCATGCAACTGTTGTGATCATTTTCGAGTTCGGCCTTGAACTCGGTCTGCGCTGAATCGAATTTACCCATCGCAAGAAAAGCGTCGCCCATGTGCATGTGCGTACCGGTCTGGGTGGGGGCCAGGTCGACGGCCTTCTTGTACTCGACGACGGCACCTTCGTAGTTATGCATGCTCTCGTCGATCTCGCCGTTTACCTCGTGTGCCGTGACTGAGTTTGGATCGATCTGGTCGATCTTGGCGAGGGAATCTGTAGAGAGCTGCAGGTAAGTCTTGCCGAGTAGATACCAGGCCTGCTGATCTTTGGGATTGCGTTCGAGATAGCTTCGCAGATAGGGCGTGGCCTGATCGTACTTATGCAGGTGGACCAGGGTTTGAGCATAGGCCATCTGCAGATTGCCGTCGTCGGGACTGGCGGTGACGGCTGCACTCAGCAGCGGCTCTGCTTTTTCGTCTTCGCCCAGTTGAGCGTAGCTCATGCCCAGCAGTGCGGACGCGGTGGGCATTTCAGGATTGATGGCCAGGCCCTTGCTCAGTGTTTTGGCGGCGCGATCGTAATCGTGCTGGTTGAAGTAGAGCATGCCCAGGTTGTTATAGGCCGGTGCAAGGTGCGGCGCCAGTTTCAGCATCTTCTGATAGTCGGCTATGGATGCCTGGATGTGGCCCTGTTGTTCCGCTGCCTTGGCTTCAGCGTACAGGCGCTGCACTTCAGGAGTCACCTCATCGCCCTGCGCCAGTGCACTGCTGGAAAGCGATGCAGCGCCTAATAAAAGAATTGTGCACAGGATGCCTGAGGGGCGGGAACTTGAAATGCGCATGGCCCCCTCATTATAGGATTTGCTGCGGCTGTATCGGGCGTAAAAAAGCGGGCTGCCTGAGCAGCCCGCTTTGAAGAATAGTACAGGTGGAAGGTCAGAACTCAAGTCGGAAGGTGACTTGACCCTGACGGTTAGGCTGACTGGCATTGTTACCCGTGCTTGTGACCTGGCCGAAGGTACTGTCGTCCACGTTTGTGTCGGGGCCGTTGAAGATCGTTCTGTTGAACGCATTGAAGTAGTCGACCTGGAGGATGCCTGTAAAGCGTTCTCCGAAGAAGAACTTCTTGCGTGCGTTGAGGGCTTCGTCATAGTACGCCGGGTCCTTGAGCGCACCATAGTTCCGAGGAGTGTCAGCAAGGGTATATTGCGGACTGTCGACAAAGTTGCAACCCGTTCCACCTACAGTCTGGCAGGATTGCGGGAAGACCTGCTGCGCTACCCCGGTAATGAACTGTTTGCGGGCAAGGTTGTAACTATGCGTGGTAAGGGGCGCTCCAGCTACTCGGAGTGGACGATAGAAGCCGTTGGGGAAGGGTGTGCCGTTTTGTCCTACGCCCGTGGGAGTGCCAGAGTCGTACTGCGTGATCCAGCCGACCTGCCAGCCACCGAGGATCTGGCCGGTAACACCGCGATTCGAAAAGTACTTCTTGTTAGGACCGATCGGCAGCTCATACGTACCGCTGACTTTCAGTACCTGCGTTGGGTTATTGCTGGAGATTACATACTCCGGCTTCTGGTTGTACTTGTTGATGCCACCGTTGGCGAAGCTGGTGAAACCGCTGCTGGTGTTATCCATCTGGTGGGAAAGTGTGTACCCCGTCAGGAATGCCAGGCCATTGGTGAAACGCTTGTCAACTTCGATCTGAGCGCTCTGGTAATAGGTGGTACCTGCACCTTCGAAGTTGTTCTGAATGTAGGAGTACTGAGGATACGGCTGCAGCGCCTGCGCGACAGTTGCCGACCCGCCAAAGTCATTGACGAAGTTCTTGTAGGGGACACTGAAACCGGCCTTCTGGGCCGATCCATCGTTGAAGGTAAGCGCGAGTTGGCTGCCCAGTGCCAGGTACTTGGGATCGAGTTGATCGATCTTGTTGAGGTTACTAGGAAGGTGGATGATCCGGTTGCCCAGCCAGGCCGCCTGCAGATACATGTTGTAGGGAAGCTCACGCTGGTAGTTGACATTCCATTGTTGAGCGTACGGAGCGTAGTTATCTTTCTTACTGAAGGCGTTGATCTGAGCGCCTGCGCCGAGGCCAGGGCTGAAGGGCGTTGCTGGAGGGTCAGGAAGTGGGGTTGCATCCCAGCTGCCATAGGCGGACTGCGTCGTGCCGGTGCTGTTTCGCTTGAAGCTGCCGACTAACAGGTTGCCGTAGTTGACGGCAACTTTGTTGGTTCCGTACTCATAGGCGCCACCATTCAGGAAGGCAACAGCAAAGCCGGCCTGGATGACGGTTTTCTTATCCAGCTCATACGCAAAGCCGATACGGGGTCCGAAGTGCTTGAAGTCAGTGGGAGCCCGGTTGTAACCGGCGCAACCGGTGCATGTGCCAAACTTGCTTGCCCCGCCGGCGATCGGCGTACCTGATGTATTGGCGTAGTACGGAGACGTCGAGGTCGGATTGAAGAAGACGATGTTGTTGTGGTTCTCGGTAAAGGGAACCATGATGTCCCAGCGAACGCCAACGTTGACCGTCAGTTTGGGAGAGAACTTGATGTCGTCCTGAACGTAGGGCGACAGATCAAAGTTGCGAAGGATCAACTCCTGCGAGTTGGTACGGTTGGCGTTGTCGGGTACGCCAAGCAGGTAGCTGGCGAACGAACTGCCGTCAGTGTTGAAGTTGGGGCCGGTGCTGTTGGCAGTGGCGCCGGGTTGTGAAGTGGTGTTGTGGCTGAAGTTGAACTGACCAAGCGCGGTCTGTTCTTCGTTGTCATCCTGGTAGGCCCGGCGCGCCTCGCCTCCGATATTGAAGGTCTGCTTGCCCTTGGTCCAGAGCCAGTTGTTCACGGCTGCGAGGCCAAGCTTCCTGTTGATCGATCGCGCATTCTCGTTGGACCAATTCGTAGGTGCGTTCTGGCCGTCGAAAGTGATCTGGGGGAGCTGGACGCTGTTCTGGGAGCCCGGGAAGTTATAGGTGTCGCCCGGCAACTCGTAGATCTGGAAGTTGGTCTCGCCGATCCAGCCCAGGCCTACCGTCATGGCGAGGTTCGGTGTGATGGCATTGTTGTAGTTCAGGAGGTAGCCGCTACCCGAGTTGGGGTAGTAGACGAGGTTGTTCAATGGGTTTGGCGGTATGGCGAGAGTATTGCCAAGACCGTAATTCTCGAAGTGATTCTGCCAAACACTGAAATGGACACTCTGCTTTTCACTCACAACCTGATCGACTGTGAAGCCCCAGATGTGCTGAATGTTCGGGATCGGATACTTGACAGCGCTTCTATTGTTCTGCTGACCGCCAGGTCCTGTTCCGGGAAGATCGGGAGCGGGCAGGAACGGAAGCAGAGACTTGGAATTTGTACTGAAGCGGCCCGGACAGATGACGTTCAGGGCGCCATTGCATACGAACTGTTTACCGGTCAGCGGATCGTAAATCGGGATTTGTACACCGTTGCTGTCGGTGTAATTGGTGAAGTCGCCGCCTCGCTCGGCCAGTGTCGGCACCGTTGAGGGAGAAGTATCTTCATTGTTCCGCTTGTACCATTCCTGGCTGTAGTGACCGAAGGTTCTATCACGGCCGTTGTACAAATGCGGGATGGTGAGGGGGCCGCCTACGCTGAAGCCGTAGTTATTTTCATGATCGGTGGGCGGAACGTCTTTCGGATTGTTGGTGTATTTTGGACTGTTGAAAAAGCCGACCGAGTCAAAAAGGCTGTTACGGTTGATCTCGAAGAGATCGCCGTGGTAGTGGTTGGTGCCGGATCTCATCTGGTAGGTAAGTGCACCGAGTCCAAGACCGAACTGTGCTGCGAAGGTTGAGCGCTCGACGCGGAACTCATCCACCATCTCGAACGGTGGATCGAAGTTGGTTGTGTAGCCTTCGGTTTCGGGCTGCGCAACGGGAAGACCGTTGTAGAGGATTTCCTGTTCAAAGTCGACGCCGCCGCTGATGCGATGGGAGAAGGTGCTGCCGTTGACGCCTGGTGCAAGGAACTGGAGGGAGTCGATCTGACGACCGCGGCCGGAGACTTCACTCGGCAGGGCAGCGACGACTTCAGGCTCAATCGTACTGCCGATCTGCGGTTGCGTCGTATTCAGGGCAATCTGAGGTGAAGTGACCTGGACAGTCTGCGCCTCGGAGCCGGCGTTCAGGGTGATGTCGACGGTGGCAACCAAGCTCACCTCGACGTTTACATCGTCCTGGACGACCTTCTGGAAGCCGGGCTTATCGACCGTGATGGTGTATTGACCAGGGTTGAGGCCCTTGATCGCATACGTTCCGGAACTACTCGATACGAGCTCCGTGACGGCGGACGTGGCCTTGTTGGTGATGGTCACCTTGGCGCCGCCGACAACGGCACCGCTGGAATCGGTGACGGTTCCCGTAATTCCGGCGTTTGCCTGCGCGTGAAGTCGGGGGACAGAAATCAAGGCGAGGCATGCGGCCAGGAATAGAAGGACTATGTGACTTGAACGCAGGGCTTTTCCCTGTATAAAGAGCGATTGCATCAAACTCCTCCTAAAGCACAGCAAAAAAATTAACAAAAGACCGGAATTCGGATGACCTTTTCATCGGGCCCCTGACATACAGACTGGTCAATATTGAGCTTGGTAACGCTACCAACCGGGGCCAAATATAGGGTTCAGGTACGGGCGCTGTCAATGAAAATATCAACCAATGGGTGGACACCGGAGTACTTCCAAGTATTAGCGTCACCGATAATGCGCTTCCGGTAGAGGTTGAAAAAAACGATCCGCCGGATGGTTTGAATACTTGCGGCTTGTGGAGTGTCGAACCAGGCGGGAGTACGAGTCTACGCATCGGTTATTAGCAGTATCCGCATATGTCGCCTGACGCGTTATTAATTCATTGACAGATGACAGTCGCAAGGTCGATAAAGAGGCGTTGAAATGTCTCGTCTCCGGCTGTCGCATCGTGTGTAAGAAGGCAAAGATGCCTGATTGTCGTGCGGGACGAATCACCGTGATGCTCGCGGTGATGATGGCAAGTGCCTTCCTCTACGAGGCGAATTGCTTTGCACAGGCTGCCTGCAGCGCGGCGTCGCCAAGGGAGGCGACTGCCGCCGAGCAAGCTTACAAAGACGGCAAGTATGAGACAGCCGACAGCCTGTTGGTCCAGGCTTTGGAGGCTAAGCCTTCTGACGCATCACTCACTGCTGCGCTGATTCACACCCTACTGCACGAAGGTCGAGTCGACGACGCGGCTGGACGCGTGACGAAGGCACTCATTGACAATCCACGATCTCCCGAGCTGCTCGCCGCAATGGCCGAAGTACAGTTGCGGCAGGGGCATCCCTGGCTTGCCGCGCAGTCACTCGATCGCGCTGCCGCTGCTGACCCCTGTTCGGCGCGGGCTCACCTGATTCGGAGCAGAATCTATCGGCTGGATTCCATGTACGCGTCGGAGCGGTCGGAGTTGAAGATTGCCTATCAACTTGACCCGTCTGATCCAGACATCTGGCATACCTGGCTGCAGATCATCAGGCCGGCGAATGAAGTTGAGAGTATCAGCGAGTCGTTGAGGACGACACCCAATCTGGACGCAGAGGTCCGTGACAAAGCGATGGCGTCGGCGAACGCAATGCGACAGCTCCTGACTGAGAATTCGCAGACTTGCCAGAGCGCAGAATTGTCAGCCCCGATTACGCTTCCTTTGATCGCGTCGCACCTGAGCGTGAAGGAAGTGAGTGCGTACAAGCTACGGGTAGACATGCCAAAAAGCAGCGCCAGGCTGATCCTGGACACCGCGGCATCCGGTTTGTATGTCAGTCGTTCCACGGCAGATGCGAATGGCTTTCAGCATGATGACGCGGACCCTCCCGGGACGGTGAGGGCTGCAAGTCTCCATGTAGGGCCACTCGAACTACGCAATTGCCTGGTCGGCGTGAGTGAGGGACCTTTCGGTGATGGCGGTGATGGTTTCATTGGCACGGATGTATTTGCAAGTGACATGATTACACTCAACTTTCCGGAAGGCGCGCTGGAGCTGGCGCCGCTGCCTAAGCCAGCGGGTGATCTGCCGGGTGATCGGTCAACTACGCTCGAGCGTGAAGGCTTTACGCCAGTTCTTCACCGGAAGCAATTTCTCCTGCTGCCAGTTACTCTGAACAAGAAAGAGCGGCAGTTGTTCGTTCTCGATACCGGTGTCCGACTGACGACATTGACGGCGGCTGCGGCTCACGCCCTCTCCAATACCCGTGTGAATTTCACAAACACTGTGAAGACGGTATCGGGGGGAAGCCTGCAGGTGTATCGCGATACGTTTGACTTCCAGTTCGCGAACATGGATGTAGACGATCAGAAACGAGTCATCGCGTTCGATGCGTCAGCCCTGAATGAGAACGCGGGGATTGAAGTTGCGGGTCTGTTGGGATTCAACATTTTGCAGAGCCTGGTCATTCAAATGGATTATCGGGACGGGCTGGTCAAGTTCACGTCTCCTGCATCCAGCCCGGCGCGGATGAATCTCGCAGCCAATACAGGTGCCGCTGTTCCCGCGCAGAGCACGGAGCAGACATATGCCTGTGACCAGTACAAAGATCAGAATGCCGATCGGTCCGTCGACTCAATGCTGGAAGGCCTGGTGGTCGGTGGATTGGATTCGGCTCGTCTAAAGCCGGGACAGACAGTAAGTCTTCGGGTGATGCGCGACTGGATATCTCCCGTGTGTATCTTAAGGTCGAGATCGAATCTGTATGGCCACGTGCTCTCGTCAACGTCGTCGAAAACTGCAGGTGCCTCCACACTCGCGATTGTTTTCGACCATGGGGATTGCGAAGGGCGAGCCAGGCAGGAGCTGCTGTTGCGCTTGATTGGTGTGGCCGGGGGCGATGCACGATCCGAAGCACTCCACAATGATCTTCCGACCGAGGTAAGCGGGGGAAGCCGGCAGATACGATCGGCCGCCATCAACCAGGGAAATCTTGATGACAACAGTGCTGCTCCCGAACTTGCACCGGCATTGATCCATCCTGGTAGTGTCAGCGGTCTTCCTCACCTTAAATTGACTCCTGAGGGCGGCCCGCAGTGCAGTGCTTTGCTCACGAGTCAGGAGCGCAGTGTTCACCTGGCGAGCGGCACAGAACTTATCATGACTGTGCAGCAAGCCAGCACGCCGTAAGTAGCCCGAATGAAGCGCGCACGCCCTATGCACAGGCTCGGGATACTTTGGTTCGCCATAGGTGGTACCTGCTGTATCTATCTCCCTACAGGATATGGACAGACTGCTGGACAGATGGGTGGGGCCAGCACCGGCGCTATTCGACAGCCGGTCTACGACACTGAACATCGGCCAATCACGAGGGGCGGCTTTGTCGATAAAGGCCCAGTCGTTTTTCAGGACGTTACGAAGCAGGCGGGATTAGCGAACTGGAAACATGAGATAGGCGATCGCTCGGTATCTTATATCGTCGAGTCACTTGGCAGCGGGGTTGCTTTGCTGGACTTCGACAACGATGGCTGGCTCGACATATATCTCGTCAATGCGATGACTTACTCAGCATTGTCGGGGAAATCTGAAGCACCACATTCAGCATTGTTCCGCAACAATCATGATGGGACGTTCACGGATGTGACCAGGCATGCCGGTGTTTCGAATGATCGATGGGGAGTAGGTGCAATCGCCGGGGACTATGACAACGACGGCTGGCCTGACTTGTATGTCACGAATGTCGGGAAGAATCGCTTATACCACAATAATCATGATGGCACGTTCACCGATGTGGCAGAGCATGCGGGCGTAGCTTTGGGTAGCTGGTCAACGGGAGCTACTTTTGGCGACTACGATGGCGACGGTTATCTGGATCTGTTCGTGCCAGGTTACACGGCTTATGATTTCGCAAATCCACCCAAAATAAATTCGGACGCAGTGGTCTCGAACACATGCAAATTTCGGGGTGTGAATACCTTTTGCGGTCCACGAGGTTTGAAGGGCGAGCACGATCATCTGTTTCGCAATAACGGAGACGGAACTTTTCGTGATGTGAGTGAGAGTGCAGGCGTATCTGACAAGCCTGGCTACTACGGATTGGTCTCCTTGTTTGTCGATCTGGACGATGATGGTCATCCGGACCTGCTGGTCGGCAATGACTCGACCCCTAACTATCTTTATCGGAATAAAGGCGATGGTTCTTTCGAGGATGATAGTTTCGAATCCGGATATGGGGTTGATGGTGAGGGCCGCGAAACTGCCACGATGGGCATTGCAGCCGGAAGCTACGATAACTCAGCCAGACTAAGTATTCTCGACACGGATTTCTCGGATGACTACAAAGTCCTGTATCACAATGACGGCAAGCTCAGTTTTACGGATGTGAGTTCTGCCTCAGGTATTGCCGACATCAGCTTGCCCTACCTTGGATGGGGCGATGCATTCCTGGATTTCGATCTGGATGGACACCTGGATATTTTCATGGCAAACGGCCATGTGTATCCGCAGGTAGACCAGCATGAGTGGGGTACGAGTTTCGCTCAGAAACCGCTCTTGTTTCGAAATGAAGATGGAATCAAATTCTCACTGGTGCAGGCAGTCAAGGGAACAGGGTTGGCGCTTCCGACGACTGCCCGAGGCGCCGCTTTCGGCGATCTGTTCAATGACGGCCACACAGATGTCGTCATCAATAACCTGGCTGGAGCGCCTACAGTTTTACGTAATGTGCTCAAGACAGGTCATCACTGGGTAGAGTTCAAATTCGTCGGGGGCGGGCAGGTACCGAGAGATGCGATCGGGACGAAAGTGTTTGTGACCGCGAATCATATGCGCCAACGGGGTGATGTTTTAAGCGGTGGAAGCTTCGCTTCTTCAAGTGATCCGCGCGTGTTATTCGGACTAGGTGGCGCTACCAGTATCGATCAGGTGGAGGTGGTATGGCCAGATGGCAAGAGGCAGAAGCTAAGTATTCCTCTGATCGATTCGATCTATACAGTCGACCGGCTTGAGGGCATCAAAGATGTGTACACCCCAAAGAAATCAAACCTTCCCTGACCCCGATAGCGAAAGCTTCTGGATAGCTATCACTAAGGCTTGACTTCTTCAAAAAATACAAGCTCTGATGACTCCGGACTCGGCAGATTTACCTTCAAGCCGCTCGACTGAAGAGCTTCACCGTCTACAACATAGTCGGCCGATGTTCTGTCGTGAAATGTCACTTTATACGATTTGTCAGGATTAAGTCCGCGTAAAAGGAACTCATGAGCAGGTTGTTGCAGACCGCTGCCTCTGAACGCAAAAAGTACACCATTGTGACGATTTCGAGTGACATACTCAATGCCATCCCAGTTTGATCCGTCAGGCCTTTGCGAGACGTGAAACAAGTCTGCATTGCGAATAAGCGGCCGTAAGCGTTCCTTGTACAAGGCTATGGCGCTGGTGGTTGCGGCCCGCTGTTCATCAGTGAATGCGCGAGTATCCATCATCAAGGTAAACCAGCCCATCATGCCGCTGCGCAAGCCGTAGAGGAAGTTCTCCATTGAGGGTGCGGGCCACTTCTCAACATAGGTCTCAAGCATTGCGGGAGGAAGTACGTAGCTACTGTCATAGAAAGCGCGGCGGTTGGACAGCGGGTCGTAGGCGTCAGAGATAGAAAAGTAATCGCCGTGCGCTGCACTGCCGAAGTCGACCATCCGACCGCCGTCGTTGCATATCTCCAGTAAGAGGTGAGGATGCTCCCTGCTAAGACGGTCGTGTATCTCGTAGTAAGCACGAGTGGCATGGTAACTGACATCTGTCGAGTTGGATCCCTCGACAAAGGGAAAGCCCGAGTCGACATATTTTCTAAGCGTACCAGGGTCAGCGGGGGCGTGCGGATGGTCGGTTCTTTCGCAGCCCTGAGCGACCACATAGCCGTCGTGTTCGAGCATGTCCAGATGATCGGTCTGGATGATCGTATGTAACTTATTGTCAACCCAGCGATGCACGGCAGGATCGCCGATATCCATTGTTACACCCTTGAATGGATCGAGAGGTTTGTAGTCGCCAGCTGGATCGGTAGTGAGCCAGTCGCGTGTTCGAGAGTCGCGCACGGAGATCGCCGCGTCACCAGTTTCGAAACCCGCCTGAGACCAGTCGAGCCACAAACCGAACCTGAGGCCATGCGCATGAGCATCAGCAGCAATAGGCGCCAGGCCAGCAGGGAACTTGGTCCTGTCCGGTGCCCAGTCGCCCACACCGCGGAACCAGCCGGCGTCTAAATGAAACATCTCAAATCCCAATGCCGCTGAATCCTGAATCATGGCGTGCGCCTGTTTCGCATTAACTGCCATGCCGCTCCCCCAGCTGTTATTCACGACGAGCGGGTATTGCTGATCGCGGACAACTCGACTGTCATTCAAAACGGTACGCACCCATCGTCGAAGAATGTTTGCGGCATCATCCTCGTTGCCGTGAAATGCGCCGACAAAGACGGTGGGAGTGATGAATGATTCTCCGGGCGCAAGGTACGTCCTGAAAGGTCCAGGCACCGGATTCAAACCAGCAGTAACCTTTAGCCCGTTCGCATATCTGAGCAAATTTATCTCTGTGCGGCCGCTGAACTCGATTCCCATATACCATCCGATTTTGATATCCGGACGAAGTACCACCAGGTAAGGAATCATTTCTCGCTGTGCCGAGGCGGACGGATGCGCATAAGTGCTTGAGGTGCCTGTCCACTCAAAGCGGTTGTCGATTTGGGTGCGATGGACGCCCTCATTCGAGGGACCGCCAGCTCCCTTCTCTACCCACATCTGCTCAAGCGGGGCGCCATCCGGAATAAGCCAATTCATCTGGGCGCTTGGTTGCAACGAAATCCAGTAACCAACCTTACTCTGATTACGGATGCGGATGACATGCTCAATCGGGCCGCCCTGCTGTGTGCCGCGCACCTGCCACTCCCAGGAGACTTGGAGTAGCCGCTTACCATCCGAGGAGGATCCATCGTAGACAAATCGAACAGAGCGGGAACTGGCCAAGCTTGCATTCTTATTCCATTTCCATTTGAGTGCCTTTTCGTCAGAGCCGGATTGGATGGTTGCGATCAGCTCTTCTCCTGTCTCCTGCGTCCAGCAGGACGCTCGGTCAAGACATAACCGCGTCAGGCGAGGAGATGTTGCGCCTGCATCAACTGTAATTTCTGTTGCGCCTGATCGTAGAGTTGTGGCTGCGCCGGCAAATAAGAAGCCAGCACTTACGATACATAAGAGCAACAGCGGCTTGAAGGGTGGTTGCAAGTTTTCGTCGATCCTGTAGATAGATACTAATGGTTAAGGATCGGTTGTGGTTTATTGCTGCAGGGAGAGCACCTACTTCCGTTCTGTAGAGAGCCACGGCTATCAAAACAAAAGGGATTTGCAACTCGCTTGACGCAATAGGAAAATCCGGAGGAGGCCATAGGTAGCCCCATCCGGATTTCAGTTAGGTAATATTTCATCACAAGCCTAACGAAGCGTTAGTTAAGCCAGAGGATCTGTGTAGAAACAGATAAGACGTGGTCATCAGCACCTATGCAATCCCAACTGCTCTATTTAGCGTGCAGAATGGCCCCCGGATCGGATGTGCCGGTCTGCGGACGCGGCTGACCGATCAGATCGACAGTCAGTCCACTAATGCCGACACCGGTGCCTACCGCTGGACTTCCAGGAATCAGGTGGTAGTTGGAGTCGACGATACCTTTTGTACCCTTCAATGAAACGTAGTCATGAACGACTTTAAAGAGGCTCGTTTGTGAATCAGGGCTATAGAGTACCTCCCCCGGGTTTTGCAGCACCAGGTTGTCTTCGAGGCTGACAGCAGGTGAGCCGGTCTGCGCGGTGAAAGCGCCAGCTGTCGAGCCCTTTGCACTTCCGCAATCGGCAACAGTATTGGCAAAAAATCCAATCGTACCGCCTGAAGCGCCGTATCCAAGGCTGGCAATGCAGGCATAGTTGGGAAGACCGTCATTCGTGCCACCTGTGCCCACATGGTAGATAAGATTGTTGTAGGCGGTGACTGGACCCTTGGTGGCGTCGATAGTCGAGAAATTGATCCCATCGCACTCCTGGCCATGGATAATATTGTCATGCACGTTCAGGTCATATTGCGGTGAGCCGGATGTGGAGTAGAACTGAACGCCACGGCAACTCTTATTGTTTGCGATTGTATTCCAGCCTACCTCGATATGGTTCGAGTTAGTGGTGGCGTAAAACGAATGGTAATACTTAGTCCCGCCCGCACCCGAGTTATGAAGATTATTGCCGAGGAATTGAATACGTTGCGATGTCTCTACTAAGACAACTCCCGATTCGCCGCTCCCATTTGGTACCTCAATATCATTGCCGACGATACGCCAGTCGGTTGATCCGACGATGGAAATGCCTTCATTGCCACCGCGGATGACGAGGTTGGCCAGGACAATTCCGTTGAAATTGTCATTGTCGATGTCGGGATTACGGATGCCGTATTCCGGGCTCGAGGTATTACCGATGGTGACGGTGGCTCCCGGATAACCGATGAGAGCTACAGGTTCGGCGGCGGTGCAATGCTTTTCGACTGCGAGTGCTGCGTCGTAGTCATCCTGAGTGGTCTGTGAAACGCCGGCCTTTACATACACTGTGTCTCCGCAATTCGCGGTGGCGAATCCATGCAGAATGGTGGCGAAGGGTTCTGCAGCGCTTCCTGGCCCATTGTCCTTACCGCCCGCGGCGACGTAATAAAGTTTGCCTGTTGTCCGCACCGTGAATGGAAGTGCATTGGAAGAACCGACCGTTATGTTGCCGCTCTTTGTGGCCGGGACGATAAAGCTCAGCTTTGTTGCAGAAGACGCAACGGTTGTTGCAGTAACACCGTTCAACTTGGCCGGTGATGTTAAATTGCTCCCGTAGACTGTCACGACAGCGCCAGTCGGGCTGGAAGTCAGGTCTGTGTAGTCGATATGAGGGGTTGAAGTCTGCGCACTGGCCATCGCGCATGCCGAGACTAATAATGCGGGAATGATACGTATTCTCATTTGTAAACAAGCTCCATAAGACTGTTCGTTCCCGCATAAGTGCACGGGAACCGGGGGAGTTATGTCATGCCGAGCATCAAGGATGTTCGGCCGGAGCCAAGACAGTTTGGACATACTTACTCATCCGTGTCGTGGGCCGACACTGTATATGTTCAGCAAGTTTAAAACGAACACCAACATGAAAACTATCTATGCTAAGTGCCTAAGTTGTCAAACCAACTTATGGAATATACGTGTAAGTGTTTTGGCTTAATGCCGAATGAACGAGGAGGGAAAGAGCACTTATTATCTGTAAGTCAAACAGAGGATGTAAATAAGTTATTGGCCCCGCTAGGAAGCAGGGTTCGAAAAGATCACCCTTGTCCAGTAAGTCATTGGTTAAGACGATTACCGCCTGCGCGCCAGAGGATTGTGGCGCAAATGAACAGGGCACCGAGTAAAAAATTCATCTCCGGTCTATCCTGCATACCTGGGAATGAATTTGCCCCCAAGGGGGATGAGCAAGGCGGAAGCTGAGTCGTCGCGGATCGCGCTCGTTAAAGGACAACCCCGGCTGTGGGGGTGCTAACAGCGAGTGTGCAAAATTGTTCTCATGTAGACCCTGCCAGTGCACCTGCCCCGGGACAGTTCGCGCAAGGGAGTCTAATTCACAGGGAAAAGGGGCAAACAAGCGTTGGTCGGCTGCGTGCAAGTTCGCCTGCCGGGTGAACGATGTGAATCGACGAACAATGAACGCGAAAACGCGACGGGCGAGAGTTTGTGTAATGATTCCTGCCTGCAACGAGGCTGAGGGTCTTCAAGCCCTTCGACGAAAGCTGGAAGATCTACACCTTACGCTTGGACAACGGTTCGAGATGGAGTATTGCATTGTTGACGATGGCAGCACGGATGCGACACCTGCAAACCTGTGTGACGCTACGCCCTCAAACGCCCGCTGCGTCGTGCTGTCACACGTTTGTAATTTTGGGCTTGGTGCTGCTTTCAGAACGGGCTTTGCACACGTGGATGCTGATGTCGTGTGCACAATAGACGCAGATTGCTCTTACTCGCCAAACGAGTTATTGAGCTTGATTGCACTAATTGAAGATGGCCATGCGGATATAGCAGTGGCGTCCCCGTATCACCCAGAGGGACGGGTCGATGGTGTGGAGAAGTGGAGATTGGCTATAAGTCTCCGCTGCTCTGCTCTCTATCGAATGGCATTGCCATTAAAGCTTCATACTTATACAAGCATGTGCCGCGCATACAGGGGTTCCATACTCAGGTCAGTGCAATTTCCGAGTAATGGTTTTGTGTCGACAGTGGAGATACTTCTAAGTGCGGCCGGCCAAGGATACCGCATCGCTGAAGTACCGGCGACGCTGCGCCGACGCACCACCGGCGTAAGCAAGATGCGAATGGTGCGAACGGTTCGTGCCCACCTGTCGCTGCTTGGACGTTGTGCCAAGGCGCGTCTTTCAAGCCAACGATATCCGGAATTGAAGGGACCCCGCAGCGAGGATGAGGCAAGGCTCCTCTCGGTGTTCGTAAGGAATGGTTTCGAGGAGCTTGTACCCGTGCTGGGTGTGCATGCCACCGATCGGACGCTGGCCGCCAAGATCGCCAGGGCGAAGACAGGCCTTCTCGAAATTCCAATGACAACTCAGGCTTAGGAGTAAGGCGAGGTTATGGCAGATGCAGCATGAAAACATTTGCGAGTGCGGCATTGCCGCAAACGTGGCGATGGGTGAAAACGTTGTGTTGGGCAGGAACATCACGATCGGTGAGGGCTGCGTTCTAGGGCACAATGTCGTAATCCACGACGACACAGTGATCGGAGCGCGGGTGCGCATCGATGACAACACGGTGATAGGTAAGTTGCCTATGCGCTCAGTTAATAGCGCGGTAACTCAGATCGTTGAACTTGAACCCTGCAGGATAGGCGACGACTGCATTATAGGGACGCTCAGCGTGATTTATAGGGGAGCCCAGGTAGGCCGCAAGGTGCTGATTGCCGACCAGGCAAGTGTGCGAGAAATGACCTCTATAGGTGAAATGACAATAGTGGGTCGCGGCGTAGTTATCGAGAATAAAGTCAAGATTGGACGGCGTTCCAAAATAGAGACGAATGCCTACATCACGGCTCTTTCGGAAATTGGGGATGGATGCTTCATCGCGCCGGAGGTCTCATTTTCCAATGATCCCTTTCTAGGACGAACACGAGAAAGGTTCGCTCATCACAAGGGTGTAACCCTATTGAACGGTGCCCGGATAGGGGTTAATGCGACAATCCTGCCTGGCATTGAACTGGGCGAGGATTGCCTTGTCGGAGCCGGCTCTGTGGTTACTCGGAATGTTAGTCGGCGAAGTATCGTGTTTGGTGCGCCCGCTCGTCACCGCGGTATCGTGCCTGACAACCAGCTACTGGAGAACCAGTGAAAATCCTCTCCATCGTCGGAGCAAGACCTCAGTTTGTTAAAGTGGCCGTGCTGGATCGAGCGCTGGGTCACTACGAGGGAAGTGCTGCAGGGCGCATTGATCATCGCCTTCTTCATACAGGCCAACACCATGACGCCGACCTCTCCGACGTGTTTTTCAAAGAGCTGTCGTTACCTGAGCCGTATTTCTCGCTGGGGATTGGCAGCGGAAAACAGGGAATACAGACCGCGGCAATGATGGCAAGTATCGAGTCCAGCCTGGAGCACTGGCGACCTGACGTTGTAGTGATATATGGAGATACAAATTCGACGCTAGCTGGTGCGCTCGTAGCCTCGAAGATGCATATACCGCTGGTGCACATCGAGGCTGGATTGAGAAGCTTCGATCGCAAAATGCCGGAAGAGATCAACCGGATCGTCAGTGATCACCTGAGCGATCTGCTGCTTTGCCCGACTTACACGGCATTAAAAAATCTGGAGCATGAGGGCCGTCAATCTTTTGCGCAATACGTAGGCGATGTGATGCTGGATGCCGTGCAGTTTTATGCAAAGAAATGCGACGACCGGCTAATCGATGAACTAAACCTTCAGGACACTCAGTATGCACTGGTAACTCTTCACCGGGCGGCCAATACCGATGACGCGGAGAGACTCCACGAGTTCGTCGAAGTGCTTACAGATATGCCGATCGATGTCGTTCTTCCCATGCACCCGAGACTAAGGAAGTGTCTTGGAGAAAGTAGGCTGGCCAGGCTGCAGCGGCTGAAACATGTGCACCTGATTGGACCCGCAAGCTACCTGGAGATGCTGTCCCTAGAGCAGCATGCCAGGCTGGTGATGACTGACTCCGGTGGCGTGCAGAAGGAGGCTTATTTTCTTGGGGCTCGTTGTCTCACACTGCGGGATGAAACGGAGTGGACGGAAACGCTGCACGACGATTGGAATCAACTGGTCGGGTTACACAAAGACCGGGTGCTGGCTGGTGTTGCGAGGATTCTGCAACGACCGAAGTGTTCCTGCCAGCAGCCCCCGAAGGTACTTGAGTCTTTTGGCGGTGGACGTGCAGGGAGTGAATCAGCGAAAGCAATTCTTAAATTCAGCGCGGGGTATGCATGAAACGTGTCTTGATTACCGGAGCAGCGGGCTTTCTAGGTTCGCACCTCACAGATTTGATGCTGGCCCAGGGTTGCGAAGTCGTTGGCCTCGACAACCTGAGCCATGGTTGCGTTGCAAATTTGCAGGATGCGATGAGTCATCCGAAGTTCCACTTTTGCGATGTGGACATAAGGGACGAGCATGCGCTTCGGGGTGTCGCAGACGGCGTTGACACCGTAGTCCACCTCGCAGCTTTGAAAATTCCTCGTTATGGTGGCGCACTTGAGACATTGATGGTGAACAGCGAAGGCACCATGCATGTCCTGAGACTTGCGGCAGCTCAAAAGGCACGGTTTGTGATTACGTCGACCTCGGATGTCTACGGTAAAAATCCCAATATTCCTTTCGCCGAGACGCATGATTCAGTGATTGGTCCTCCGACCGTAGCGCGATGGGCGTATGCCACAAGCAAGATGTTCGACGAACATCTTGTGATGGCGGCCGCGGACGAATGGGGTCTCAATGCTTCGATCATCCGCATCTTCGGTTCATATGGGCCGCGACAAAACCTGAGCTGGTGGGGGGGTCCTCAATCTGTATTTATCGATGCGGTGCTGAAGAATGAGATTATTCCGCTGCATGGAGACGGCATGCAGACGCGCAGCTTTACCTTTGTTCGCGATACTGTGCGTGGAATCCTTGCGGTCGTGAAAGCCGACCACATCAGCAAGGAGATCGTGAACATCGGATCGAATCGTGAGATCAGTATCGTCGGACTAGCGGAGATGGTGCATCGTCTTTGCGCAACAGGAAACCCGCTGCGGATCGAGCATACACCCTATGACGAGATTGCTGGCCGGAAGTATGAAGATGTACGGCGAAGAGTGCCGGATATTGAAAAGGCGAAGCAGCTCCTCGGATTCGAGGCATTGACACCGCTCGAAAGCGGGCTGCTCGAAACGATCGAATGGCAGCGCTCGGTTCGTGAAAACGAAGCTGCTGCCTTCCAGTTGGCTTAATGAAGTAAAGGCCTGGATCTGCTGAAAACAAGGTAAGGCAGATTCAGAGTCCGGTTGTTAATGAACGCTTATGTGATGTGCCCCACCTGGAGCGAGCTTATACTGTTGAATTTTGTAGAGCAACGAGCGGTAGCTGATGTGAAGGTTGGTTGCGGCACGTCGGCGATTCCAGTTGCAGGCGTGGAGCGCATCATTGATCATTCGGCTCTCGGCCTGATCCTTGACCTCTCGAACAGCGAACGACATCCCCCGGTTTTGCTGTTGAGCCGGATATGTGAGTTGTGAAGAAACTAAGTTGGACATCTGCTGTGCACTTAGATTTGTCTTCCTCCGAAGCTCATCCACAGCATGTACCTCATCACGGAGCACAAGGGTGCGGGTGACAAAGTTTCGCAGCTCTCGCAGATTGCCTGGCCAGTCATACTCCTGGGCCGCTGTAATCATTGCTTCGGTTGGCTCAATGCCCGGGCGATCGAGCTCGAGGGCTTGCCTGTGGAACATTTGCCGGAGCAGGTAAGGAATCTCTTCCCGACGTTCTCGAAGGGCGGGCACGGTGATAGAGAAAGCGTTGAGGCGATAGAAGAGATCTTCCCGGAAACACTTCTGGATAATCGCTTCTTCCATATTAATATTCGTGGCTGCGAGCACGCGGACATTGACTCGGGTGCTGTTACGGGAGCCCAGACGTGAGAATTGGCCATCCTGAAGCACATGCAGCAATTTTGCCTGCATCGGCACGCTCATTTCCCCGATTTCATCCATAAGGATGGTGCCGCGATCTGCCATTTCGAACATGCCGGGTTTCGCCTTTACAGCGCCAGTGAAAGCCCCCGTCTCATAGCCGAAGAGTTCACTCTCGAGGAGTTCTCCAGGTATAGCGGCGCAGTTCACATTTACGAAACGCTCATCTGCCCGCGTCGAAAAACGATGAAGTAGATTGGCAATGATGTCTTTACCCACGCCGCTCTCCCCGAGGATCAGAACGGGGACGTCAACGGGAGCGAGAACCCGAATATTCTCGTAGATCTCGCGCATCCGGGGAGAGTGGGCGAGGAAGAATCGACCGCCTTCCAGCTCCTCCATCAGGACACCATCCGAACCCGCAGGGCTCGAGGGTGCAGGCCGCAAGTGCGACATTTCGCCATCGGACGAGAGGGCGTTGATCAGTCTTTCCAAATCGCGCCGAAGGACCGGACGCTGGATAAAAAATCGAATGCCCAGCGATTGAAAGTAGGACTGGCCAGCCTGGTCACCGGAGTCGAGAACGACCGCGACCCTGGAACAGACGCTCGGCGTCAAAACGCTGCGGAGCCGCTGCCGCGCACTGGCATCCGTACGAGGCGCATCCAGCAGCAGAAGTTTTGCCGGAGAACGTTTGTCGAGAGTAAAAGCCTCTTCAAAGGAGGCCGCTCGGATCACCGTATGACCTTCAGAGGCAAACGTTGTCTCCAAAAGGGAGCATAGCGTTCCATCCACGGTGACGGACACAATTTTGTAAATCAACATCGATACACCTCTGGCAGATTTGAGATGTTCATCTCCCCGGATTCAGCGGTCAGTTCGCGAGCTTGTATGCCGGCGTAGAGCCACTGCACGATAGCCGTGACCAACCTGACGTGCTGCCAAAGGGGTTCTGGTGAATTCGAGATGCGAAACTTCACATCGCGCTGGGTGCACGCATGCACCGGGACCAGAAAGCGGATCTTCGTTAAGAAGAACCGAGGCAAACCAGGAGGGCCAGTTCAAGTTCTCTTCACGGCATTTGAACTAAAGGGGGGGAGAAGATTAGCCGAGGCAAGAGAATAAGTGTTTCGTTGTTCTCCGCCAATCTATTCAACATGTCGGAAAGTGTCAAACAAAAATATTGACACATATCCGATGGAAAGATAGACGTCTGTAACCTATTAAACAGTCCGGGGGTGATGCTTAATTATCCACCTGAGCTAATGTGCGGTTTCAAAAAAACACACATTCTAGCCAGTGTTTACAGGGTTTTCGAGGGCTCCGTGTCCCGTGGTCACACTGGCCTTCGCCGCTTTTCCCCACAAAGTAACAAATGTTATCTACAGACAAGTAGTTACTTTGACTTGATTAGCTTGTGTCAGAAGGGCAAGCAAAGGTTACTGGTGGATTACCTTTTTGCTTATTACGAAAATGCAGGTTAAAGGTACGTCGCATCTTCCTGACGTCAATTTGCTCTCTATAGAGTGAAACGTTCTTTGTAGACCGCTCACAATAGAACTGACAGGATTGTCTGCAGGCGGACCGCAAATCCATTACTTAATGAGTAAGGACAGTATCAGTAGTTAGCGGACTGCTAGTCATGGGTGATTCAGCTTGCTGCATATACCAGTCGACCGTGCGCCTGAGCCCTGCCTCGAAGCCGACTGCGGGTGCGTAGCCAAATGCTGAGCAGGCAAGACTGATGTCGGCTTGCGAGTGGAGAATGTCTCCAGCACGCGCCTCAAGGTAGCTGACTTTGGGATACCTGTGCAGAAGCTTGCATAGTGTAGCGTACAGATTGTTCAGTGTCTGGCTGGAACCTGTACCAACATTGAATACGCCGCCTGCCACTGTCTCTGCGGGAGCATGACAAGCCAGCAGATTTGCCTGCACTGCATTCTCCACAAACGTAAAGTCGCGGCTTTGCTCCCCATCGCCGAATATTGTCGGCGCTTCCCCTTGAAGCATAGCGCTGATGAAGCGGGCGATCACACCTGAATAGGGAGAGTCAGCGGACTGGCGCGGCCCGAACACATTGAAGTAGCGGAGGCATACAGTCTCTAAGCCATAGCTTCGATGAAAGGCTTGTAAGTAATATTCGCCCGCGAGCTTCTGGACGGCATAAGGGGAGAGAGGCATGGGAGGCAGACTTTCGCTCTTGAGCGGAGTCGGCTGATCGCCGTAGGCCGATGAGGATGCGGCATAAACAAGGCGGCGCACTTTGGCTTCGTGTGCGGCTACCAGTACGTTTAGTGTTCCATCCAGGTTGCTCGCATTCGTTCCAACCGGATCAGCGATGGAGCGCGGCACGGATGCCAGGGCAGCTTCATGGAAGATATAGTCGACGCCCCGACACGCCTTCTTTACAGCTGACAAATCGCGAATATCTTCGAGGTGAAGTTCGATGTTGTGATATATGTCCAGAAGATTATCAAGTGAGCCTGTCGACAGGTTGTCGATGCCGACGACTTCGTCGCCACGAGCGGCCAGGGTGTGCGCCAAAGTCGACCCTATAAATCCTGCAATACCGGTGATCAGATAGCGAGCCATGAAACCTCCAGTGATGAAAAATGCAACTTAGTCACGGGGCGCAAGCATGCACGCCGACAGCCAGCCAGGTACTTACCACACCACTAAAGTCTAGAAGTGGCATCTGCCGTGCTAGCTAAGCCGCCAGAACCGGTAATTAAGGATGCCGATAGTGATTGAGCAGTCAGGACCGAAGAGAGACTTCCTCGCGGCAGAAGACGTACCGGCGGACCTCGTCCTTTTTGGAACCTCACGGGCGATGAGTGAGGTAAAGCGACGTGCAGATATGTTGGCAGCGACAAGGTTGCCGGTTTTGATCCGTGGGGAGAGTGGCACTGGGAAAGAGGTGATGGCGAAGTATATCCACCTGCACTCAGATCGGCGCGGAGGTCCTTTCATCAGGGTCAACTGTGCCGCTATCCCTTCAACATTGCTTGAGAGCGAACTTTTCGGCTATGAGAAAGGCTCTTTTACCGGCGCGGTTCAATCCAGGCCCGGTCTTGTGAAACAGAGCAGTGGTGGCACGCTGTTTCTGGACGAGATCGGCGAGATGCAGCCAGAGCTGCAGAGCAAACTGCTACGTTTTCTCCAGGACTATTCCTATTACAGCATCGGGGATTGCGAGGTTAAGTTTGCCGATGTGCGTGTTGTTTGTGCAACCAACTGCAAACTCGAGGAAGCGATACAGGAGAATCAGTTCCGTCAGGATCTTTTTTATCGCATTGATGTTGTCGCGCTTCAACTGCCGCCGTTAAGAGAACGCAGACAGGACATCAGGGCGCTCGCGGTTTACTTCGCAGGAATTGCCAGTCAGCGTTTCGGTCGGAACGTACCAACGCTGAAAGAGGAGACCTTGCGACTCATGGAGCGCTGGTACTGGCCGGGGAACATCCGCGAATTCGAGAATTGGATGATGCGCTATGTCGTCATCGGTAATGAAGAGGCGATGGCCCAGCAGCTTACGCAGAAACTGGAGCAATCCGAGCAGGTTGCGCCGTTGAAGATGATAGCCAAGGCGGCAATGCTTGCCAAACAGCGTCACATGATCCTGGAGAGCCTCGAGGCCCACCATTGGAATCGACGAAAAGTAGCGAAAGAGCTGCAGATCAGTTACCGAGCGCTTCTTTACAAGATTCGCGAAACCGGATTATCGGAATAGGAGAGATGCAAATGGCGGGAGCAATTTCAGGTGTACAGACAATTCCTATTCTAGATCTTGCGGCACAGTACAGGAGCATCCGCAGCGAGGTGTTGAACGCGGTGCAGAACGTATGTGACGGTCAGCACTTTATTCTGGGTGAGAATGTTAGTGCACTTGAACGGGAAGTGGCTGAATATTGCGGTGTCGAGCACGGGGTTGGCGTAGCTTCTGGCACCGATGCGCTGATGCTGGCATTGAAGGCAGCGGGCGTAGGCCCTGGTGACGAGGTAATTGTTCCTGGCTTCAGCTTTATCGCTACAGCCGATGTCGTGAGCCTGCTCGGTGCTGTCCCAGTTTTTGCCGATGTACAAAGCCACACCCTGAATATTGATGCAAGTGTGATCGAGCCACTTATAAATGAACGAACCAAGGCAATCGTTCCGGTCCATCTCTACGGGCAGACTGCGGACATGGCGACCATTAGCGCTATCGCGGAAAGCAGGGGACTGGCGGTGGTGGAGGATTGCGCTCAAGCCCTTGGCGCCCGTTGCGCGTTGGGTAACGCAGCGGGTATCGGCACGATGGGATGTATCAGTTTCTTTCCTAGTAAGAATCTCGGCGGCTGCGGGGATGGCGGCATGATTGTGACGAAGGACGGCGCACTTGCCGACCGGTTGCGCATGCTGCGCAGTCATGGAAGCCGCAGAAAATATCACAGCGAAGTTCAGGGCTGGAATAGCCGGCTGGATGAATTACAGGCGGCAATACTGCGTGTGAAGTTACCACACCTCGAAGAGTGGACGCGGCAGCGCCAGGAAAATGCAGAATATTACCGCGCCCTGCTCGGCAATATTCATGGCGTGACACTACTCGAAGTCGCTGCCGGTTGCGTTCCGGTCTATCACCAATTCACCATTCGCGTGCGGAACAGAGATGCCGTGCAGGCTTTCCTGTCCAAGGCAGGTGTGCAGACATTTGTTTACTATCCTGTACCACTCCATTTGCAAACTATGTATGCCCACCTCGGATATGGCGTCGGCGACCTGCCTATCGCAGAAGCTGCCGCCATGGAGGTCCTTTCAATTCCGATGTATCCGGAACTGAGCAGAAGCCAGATTGAGTATGTGAGTGAATCGATTGGTGAGGCAATCGCGGCTTCTTCTAATTAGGACGAGCCAGCATCACGACTAATAATGAAATGAGGAAATCGTGAATATATGTGGTAAGTCTTTACCTCCGAGAGCTGCGCTTCTTCTCACTTCGGATCTAGTCATTTTCTGCGGAGTATTGCCATTTCTTTTAACCTCTTCGTTTGCCATAGTTACCCCACCTACCCAGATCTATAGCTCCTTCGCACTCGCCTGCCGTCTGACCTTCGTAGGCGTATTATGCCAGGTCGCCTTCTACTACAACGAGATGTACAACCTGCAGGCTCTGCGTAAGACGCGCGTCATGTGTGAGAACTTGCTGAGGGGTTGTGGAATGCTGCTCCTCTTCCTGGGAGTCATCTACGCGGCGGTTCCGCGACTCTCACCAGGCATGGAGAGACTTCTCATATTAACGTTGATCCTGCTGATCATTTCTTTTGTTGGCAGGCTCCTGTCGTTACCAAAGCGGCGGGATCGCGTAATGGTGATTGGGGCTGAAAACGAAGCTGATGAAGTCTGCAACGTGGTTGAAACCTGCCCCGAATGGAACATGGAAGTTGTGCAGAGGACATCGTTAGGCAATCAGCAAGATGCTACCGCGGCCTTGAGTGAGCTCCTCGCACATCCCGAATCGGTCGACGGCGTTATCGTATGTCGAGACGAGACTTATCAGTCTTCGCTCCTGCAAACGCTACTGACAGCGAAGATGAGTGGCGTTCATGTGGAACAGTCAATGACCTTCTATGAGCGCGCCACGGGACGAGTTCGAATGGACTTCGTTCAACCAGACTGGTTTATTTTCTCGAGCGGTTTCGCAAATGGTAAGCGTAAACGAATCCTGAAGCGGGGATTTGACTTGCTTGCCGCGTGTCTCCTGCTCGTACCGGCCTTGCCAGTGATGGCAATGGTCGCACTTGCGATTCTAATAGAGGGGCATGGCCCTATTCTCTTTGTGCAGAACCGGATTGGACTGCACAAGCGTCCTTTCAGGATTTTGAAGTTTCGGACAATGGTTCCGAAAGAGAAAGATGCGACCTCACGATGGCTTTCGGAAGAGAAAAATCGCATCACCAGGCTCGGACAAATTCTACGTACCTTCAGACTCGATGAGCTTCCCCAGTTATTCAATGTGTTGAGCGGCGATATGAGCCTTGTCGGTCCCCGTCCTGAGCAGCCACACTTCTGCGATCTGCTGGAAAAGCACATACCGTATTATCATCAGCGTCACACTGTCCCGCCCGGCTTGACTGGCTGGGCACAAGTCCGCTATCACTACGGCGACAGCATTGAGGAGTCGAGAAGGAAAACGGAATTTGACCTGTTCTATGTCAAGCATCTTTCGCTATGGCTCGATCTGGCCGTGTTGATAGAAACGGTGAAAGTGGTGCTCGTTGGGCGCGGCGCGCGTTGAAATGAGTGGTTGCATCGTCAGTACTGGTCGGGGCTATTGTTGTGCGCCTGACCTGAACAACACGGCCGCACTTTAACTTGCTGCGGATTGTGTTTTAAGATTTGCGCTGAGAGGTTTCCAGAAGAGCGAATATTCAAGCTGCTCTTTCGAGAATGTGTGATCGGGTCCAACCATCTTGCCATCCCACAAGTTGATGCGGGGAATCATGAGTGGATCGGTTGCATAATCCCAGATGCCGACGGAATTGTGAAAGCCCAGGCGATAGCCAATTACATGCGCGAGACGTGTTACGGCCGGCGAGGCTTCACCATTTGGATAGGCTATGAACTGTTGTGTCCCGGTATGGTTCAAGAGGTGTTGCAGGGATTGTTCAAGCTCGATCATGGCTGTCTGTTCGGAGCATCGACTCAAGAGAATGTGATGTGCCGTATGTGAGCCGATGATAGCCCCCTGGGACACCATGGCTGCTATCTCCTCCCAGGAACAGAGCGCTTCCGCGGCATCGCCTGGTGCGGGGCGATAGAGTCGCTCCATGGTCCTTATCCATCGAACAACTACATCCGGATCGAGTTGTTTAAGCATCGTTATTGCGCCTTCGCAAACAGTCTCCACGCTGGAATTTGTCGATGGCAAAGCTCCCGGTCTTAGATTGGGTTGATGACACTCCGATGCAAAATCCCAGGTCTCACGTATAAAGGTTGGCAGAAGCCGTTTGGCAGCTGCGGCGCGAGCGAGACCGACAAATTGCTCAGGCCAGAATGGCATCGCCCTGCCCATCAGACTAGTGGTGACGAAGAAGACGGCATCCATTCCGGCGCGATGCAAGTGCGGCCACGCGATTGCGTAGTTATCCTTCCAACCATCGTCGAAAGTAATCAAAACCCTTGGCCGACCCGATTTACAGAGTTGAATGGGGGAACACTCGCAACCGAGACTAAGGGACCTAGCGGAGACAACCTCGGCATGCTGCGCAAGATAACGAAGAAGCTCAATAAAAAGGCTCTCACGAATCACCATTCCGCGCGGAGAACGTATCAGGGGCAAGTCATTATCAGGTACGACACGGTGCAGAGTTATGACGATAATCCCCTTTTCTGCAACCTTGCGACGAGCAACAGCCAGAAGACCGCATAATGACAGGAGCTTCACGAGGCTATGTTTCAACGGTGCGCGGAGCATGGGGTATCAATTCTTGAAACGATATGCCGGCGAAGATAACTGACGATAGATATCTATATAGTGGGCAAGCATCGCTTCTGCGCTGAAACGACCATGAACACGACTTCTTGCCGCGCCTGAGATAGACCTGCGCCGGGCAGGGCTATCGAGCAGGTCAATGACATGGTGTGCTGCATCTGTAAAGTCGCCGCGTGGAACGAGATAGCCGGAAACATCATGCTCGATCGCTTCCGGTGTTCCGCCCACTGCAGTGGCCACGACGGGAGTGCCTGCGTTCATGGCCTCTAGAACAACATTCGGGAATCCTTCACTGTCGGAGAGCAGGCAGAACACGCTGCTCTCTTCGAGGAGAGCAGGCACATTGTCGACATTTCCAAGGAAGTACACGCAGTGATCAAGCCCAAGATGTGTACGAAGTGCGAATAGCTCTCGTGTCAGGCATGTGTCCGTCCATTCGCCTGCAATGACAAAGCGGGCCGTCGGGCGCTGGCTATGTATGACGGCCGCCGCCCTCAGGAAATTGTCGACACCTTTCCATCTCTGAAGATTTGCTACCGTGGTGATCAAAGGAAGATTTTCGGGAAGCTTGTAACGAGCACGAATATCCACGTCCGATCTCTTCCTGATACTTGGCCGTACGCCGTTATATATCGTGACGACTTTTGATGGAGGCACACGGTCGGTGGCGATCACCATATCGCGAACCTGGTTCGAAACTGTAAGGATGCGCGAGTACAGCGGAGTCATGAGCTGATACGATATGCGATGTTTTCTTCGACGAAGAATACCCATATCGCGACGTGACGATACAA
Source organism: uncultured Acetobacteraceae bacterium (assembly GCA_964658655.1). Taxonomy (GTDB): domain Bacteria; phylum Acidobacteriota; class Terriglobia; order Terriglobales; family Acidobacteriaceae. Next base: position 59,684 of record CAZZZL010000003.1, read on the forward strand.
GAGAGCGTACACCGCTGCAACGCGCAACAAGCGCGCCATAGATGTCGGCAGTCTCGAAAAAGGTATGGACCAGCGTGACCTCGCGTTCACGGATGATTGCGCGAAGCGCCCGAGCTGCGCGAAGGCCATCGATGCTCCATGTGCGCGCGATGGGTAGGATTCGTATGTCCAAAGGGAGGGTTTGAGTAAGAGGATGCGGCTGACTGCGAAAGGCGACAATCGTGACACGGAAGAAGCGTGGGGGCAGGAGTTCTGCAATCTGAAGCAGGATGCGTTCTCCTCCGCCCAGTTCAGTCAGTTGATCTACGAGGAAGAGTATAGAGATTACGTCTGACTGGCTGTCGGTCGACAAAGCCGGCCTGTGAATGTCTTCCTTGATGACGAAGGCCGGTGTCGTCATTGCTGCGCCGCCTTGCGACCAGGCTGAACAGGATCTGAATTAAAAGTGCGTTGCGTGCCCTTACCGCCCGAAGCATTTACAGCGGGGAGCTTTGTTGAAATCGTTATCAGGTCCGAATGCGTATTGTGCGAGAGGAGTGTTTCGGAAGGAGAAAGCTTCACCGTATTATCTTCCAGTCTTATATGTGGTGAACCCTCATCGATATTGAACGCTCCCGCATCCGCCCCGCCCCGCGCCCCGCAGTCAACAAGCGTGTTGTGATAGAAACTTGCAACGCCGCTTCCTGGAGCTCCTTCGTTTGTAATACCCGGAGAGGATATGCAGGCGTAGCTCGACTGTCCGTCTGGAGGATCTGGGCCGCGGCCGACATGTTCAATGAGATTGTTGTAAGCGACCACCGGCCCCTTCGAAGGATCGATAGTGGCGAAATTCAGGCCGTCGCAGACCTGCCCATCGATGTGATTGTCATGGACCGATAGATCGTATTGGTTGTAACCCGAATTATTGCCGTCCCTGGAGGAATGAAATTGGATGCCGCGGCATGAGTTGTTGTGAAGGATATTATTCCAGCCAACCTCGATGTGATTGCTGTCAGTGGTGAAATAGAGTGAGTGGTAGAGCTTACTGGAATGTGGCTCGGCAATGTCATGAAGTGTGTTGCCGAAAAGATGGATATCGGTGGATGTCGAAATTTCGACGCATGCGGCACTCCCTCCACCATGTGGGCAACTGATGTCGTTGGCGACGATCCGCCAATCAGTCGTATCGGAAAGTTCGACCGCTTCGTTTCGTCCGCGCAGAGTCAAGCCGGCTATCACCCAGTGACTGAATGGGCGTCCCTGCACCGCGGGTGTTCGCAGACCATACTCGTTCTGCGAGATAGAACCAATCGATGGGTTAGAGCCCGGGTATGCGATGAGCGCGATTGGTTGTGACGGTGTGCCGGAATGAGTGATGGCCAGGGATGCGTTGTAGTCATCAAGGTCGGACTGTTGAACACCATCTTTGATATAAGTAGTATCCCCAGCGTGCATCGCGGCTGCAGCCTTTGCAATCGTGCGCCATGGTGAATGCTGCGAACCATTAGCGCTATCCCGACCATCTGGTGCGACGAAGAAGATGCTGCCCTTGCGGAAAGTAAATGCGAGACTGTTTGAGTCTGGCGCGCCGGGGATGTGAACCTTGATGGGACCGGTGGAAGCCATTGAACCGGGTTGAATGGTGATACGGCTGTCATTCCAGTTTGTGTAAGCTGCGGCGGGCTTTCCGCCGATAAAGACGACCGAAGAATTACGGTTATTTCCGAAATGACTTCCGTACAGGGTTATAAAGACGCCATTATTGTCTGCCCCGCCTGTCGAAGGTCCGCTGATAATATCCGTGTAAAAGAGCACGGGGGCTTGCGGGGTCTCAGCATTCAGCCTGCAAAGAGCCATCGATACTAGCAACACAATGATAAGAGGCTTAGATATAAGAGACATTCAGATCGCCTTCAGCTTACGCCGATGAAACTCCGTGATTTCTTCTGCTGTTGGGAATGTAAAAGAGGTTGGTTCGAGAGGTAATGCCGGCAGTGGAAAAGCTCCACCTGCGTCGATGCGCTGAAGGACCGCATGAACGGCCGCAGCACCTTTGCGCTTTGAACGGCGAATTAGATCATGCATGGAATCATTGCCTGAGATAGGCAGCGCGTCGCGCGAGAGAACGGGTCCTTCGTCCAGCAACTCCGAGATCCGATGCACGGTGACGCCGATAGTTCTTTCCCCGTGATACATCTGCCAGAAGGTCGGCATCATTCCTCGATAACGAGGGAGAGGCGCCTGGTGCAGGTTGATGGCGTCCAAGCGCGGCAGGCATAAGACAGATTTGCGAAGGATATAGGGACATGCGACAGACACGAGGACATCCACATGCAGGTCCGCAATCTCTCTGGAGATTCCGAATTGGTTAGGGTTGCCGATGCGCCTAAACGGAATGTGATTGATCTCGCAAAGACCAGCGATCGATGCAGATTGGTGTCCAGGTAAGTGCGATTCGAGACGAGCGCGCAACTGCAATGACAAAAGCTTCACGAAGCCGTGCAACTGGTATAGGCGCAGGAGTTCGGCGGCCAGTCTCAGTCGCTTGCGTGAGCCCATAGAGCGGCAGGCCCACACCCCGCAAACATCGATATTTACAGAAGCCTCTGCGAAGAAGCTTTCGAAGAACGGTTGAATGTAAAGTGGGTCGTCTTGAGTGAGAAAAAGTATGCGCATGCCTATCTCCTAACCGGTTGCCAGACACTAAAACTATGACCCTGTAGAAGCTGGAATAAACTGACCAGGCTGGCAGCGCAGATGGTGCAAATATAGAGTGGGAGGGTTAGCAACCTGGGCCAACGTTTCGATGGAAGCAACGCTCCCATTGCCGCTATGAGATAGAAGGCCACCTGTAAGACGATCAATACCTGAAAATAGGATGAATCGAGCAATAAGAGATTTCCTAGAAACATCGCGATGCAGAAGAAGGGTGTGAACCAACGCAACACTTTGTGCGACCACAACTGCAGCGCGATCCACGGATAAAGCCAGGGAGCGAGCAGCGCCGAGACGCTCATCAGGCCATGCATCCCGCGTGTAATGACCCGCACACGCATGCGAAACTCTTCTACCGTTGTCCCGGTGGTTTCTTCCCAGGCCTGGGCACGAGGCTCAAATGCCACTGTATAGCCCTGCAACAGGATGTGAAGAGGTTGCACAAGATCACTGATGATGCGAGCAGGGAGTGAAGTATAAAGGTTGCGTCTTACCGAATAGATACAACCACAGCAGCCGGAAATTGTCCGGATCCGGGATTGCATGGTCTTGAGATGATTCTCGAAATTCCAGAATCCGGAGGTCCCGCTTGCGGTAGGAGAAGAAAGGGTCGGATCATAATAGCGATAGCAGCCACTAACGGCACCAATGCGAAGATCGCGATATCTTCCCGCTATGAATTGCAGTGCGTCCGATTGATAATGCGTAGTCGCATCAGAGAAGACCAAGATTTCATGAGTGGCGAACTTCACAGCCTCGTTTTGCGCATTGGTCTTGCCAGCCCGACATGGAATAGGAACTAATAGCACGCCGCGGTTGGAAAACTCCATCACCGCTTCGTCTGTACCGTCGTTGGATCCGTCAGAGGCAACAATGATCTCCAATCGCTCCGGCGGATAGTCAAGAGCCAGCGTCTCCTCGATTTTCTTACGAATAACAGCTTTCTCATTGTGTGCCGCGATGATCAGGGAGATACCGAGGTCGGTTGAAGGAAGAGATGCCTTCACAGGTCGGGTGGCTGCAAACAGGGTAATGACGGCCGGATAAGCACAATAAACGTAAATTAAAAAGCCAAGGCCGCTGAAAAACAACCCGAGCCCTAGATGGCATACGCTGAAGCCGAGGATGAACGCGAACATCAGGAATTCTCCAAAGTGTGCAGAACTTTGCGTACAGGTGACGACTTCGAACATGGCCGAATTTGTAAGGTGAAGGAATGCGAGAATTTAGATAGGAAGTCCATAACTTTCGAAATATGCAACCCACCTACTGCATTTCGTTAGCCACTAAAGAGCGAGCGGTACGAGAATCAGACTGGGAGAAATCTGGAATCAGTGCCTGCCAGCTGTCCAACTTCAAGCGGGCTAAGTGCGGATGATGTCTGCTGGATCTCTTCGGTGGCGGTGATCAGGCGAGCGCGACATACAAGCGCAAGCCCTGCCCACATATAAGCTGTCACCTGCTGGAACATCCAACGATCTCCAAAGAAATTGACCGCGGCAACACAGCAGATCATGGCCCCAAATCCCAGCGCCAAGCCCTTGAAGAACAGATCATCTGTTTCGCGCATGAGTGAAATGGACTCAGCCAGCATCTTCCAGAGCAGCATGACAAAAAGCACCAGTCCGACTAGCCCTGTTTCTACTGTTACTTTCATGTAGTAGTTATGTGTGTCGGTGTAGTCCTCCGAGCGTCCGAGTAATTTGTAGGTGTTGAAGCCGGTGCCGAGCAGCGGATTCTTTGGAATGATTGTCAGAGCATCCTGCCACAATTGCACGCGCTCTCCGGAAGAGGAATCGACCTGCCCGTCTTCGTACGTCATAGTGACGCGTTCGCGCACTGCATTAGGAACGAGAGTCTGCCAGGACAGGAGGATGACGGCGAGAACGACGAGATATTTGCGTTCGCGTGCGACTCCCAGGAACAGCAGACCCGCAAGTAAACCTATGTAGCCACCGCGTGAGAAAGAAAACATCAGGCAATACGCGCAGAGTCCGATTGAAACAACAGTCAGAAGTTTAAGGCGAAGACCACGCAGGGAAGACAACATACCCAAAAGAAGGAGAAGAAACTGGGCCTCAAAAGCAGCCAGGCCATTCTCGCCCGCATAACCCAGGGCGCCGGCGTACCGGAGGTTATAGGAGAAATGACTGAAGTCACGCTCGGAGACAGTGTGATAAAATCCCAAGTTGGCCCGCAGGACCGAAAGCATCATAAGACAGAGGAGGACCTTCATTTCCCGTTTTGTTTTGATGACCGCGCATACGACGAGAAAGAAGAGAAACATCTCCGCGTAGTTTTTCCAGTCTGCAAAACGAGGATTGGATGGCATCAATGGCATCGGAAGGTTCAGCATGAAAGAACCGAGCCATAGTGAGACGTAACTAAAGATACTAAGTCCGAGAAGATAAGTGTTAAGTCGTGTTCGAGGAGGGAAAGAGCCTGGTTCTCGAAGATACAAGCCCACGATCGTGCTGATAAGTAAAAGATCTACAAACTTGTCCCCAAAGGGAAGTTCCTGTAACTGATAGCGAAGAGTCTGTAAGGGCATGAGCGGGACAAGAAGATAGACACCTGTAATTGGTTTCCACAGAATAGCGGTAGCTGCGATGATATACATCAGGACGTAAAGAAGCGCTGCGGTGGTACCGCCACCGGATGACTGGAACAGAAAAGTGGCTATCATGTTCATGCGTCCGAACTGAGTGCACGTGCATTGCCAACTCGCGGCGTTTCGACGGCGGCCATGTTCTGCGTAATCTCGTGGAGCGCTTCCGCGCGAGCACTCCACCTGAAATCCTTTCGTGCTCGCGCCGCCCCGGCTCTGCCCATAGCTTCAGCAAGCGTTGGATTGCGCATCAGTCTCAGAAGAGTTTCTCCTAATTCGTCGCTATTCGACGCGTCACATAGGAGCCCTGTATAACCGTTGATCACTGCCGCAGAGGTGCCGCCGGCCAGGCCGCCGACGACAGGGCGACCGCAGGCATTGGCTTCGATAAAGACCATGCCGAATGACTCTATGTCGCCACCAGGATCTTCCTGATTCGGCAGAACAAAGATATCGGAGGCTCGGTAATAATCGCCCAGTTTGTCGTGCGGAATATCTCCAAGGAAAGATACATGGTGAGCCACTCCCAACTTGTCGGTAAGCGATGCAAGAGATTGGCGCTCGGGGCCATCGCCGGCGATTGCATAGTGAAGGTGTGGATATTGCGCGATCAAACGAGGGAGCGCACGCAGCAGAACGGCATGGCCTTTGCGCCTTACCAGCCTCGCAGCGGTAAAGAGAAGCGGACCGCTCGATCCTCGTAGCAGGTTTTCGCGTACTTCGGACGGGTGGTCTAATTCGAAGAAGTGGGCGAAGTCAACGCCGGGAAGGATCAGGTGGCACTTATCATTAGATCCAAGAATGCGTCTCAAATGGTCTAGAGCAAACGGGTTGGCGGCCACCAGAACACTGGCATGTCGATAGATAGCATTTCGCAGATGCGGCTGGTATCTTCGTCGGTCTGTCTGGCTGATCTCGTCACCATGTACAAATACGAGATAGGGACGACCTGTTAGACGATGTAAGCTGTAGGCGGCAAGAGATTGCGGAGCAAGGTCGCCGCAGTGAAGAACATCCGGACGGAGCTTCGCGAGCGTGAGTGCAAGTTTCGCAGTGTAGGTGGCACAGGCGGGCAATCGCTTGAGTTTCCAATCCGGAAGGGGATAGCCACTACGATGAATCCGCATAGATGCGCAGCCGTAAATCTTGTCGAATTCCTGATCGCGGGCAGTGTGAGTTGTGAGTACGTTGACTTCATGACCTAAGTCAGCGGCCAGTCGACTGTAGAGGTTGTGGTAGTAAACGCGAGATCCCCCTGACCAGGGCATGTAAGCGTCGGCGGCCATCGCAATTCTGGCATTTCTGGTCATAAGGCTTCACGCCCTGCTGCAATCACGTTGACGGCATCCTGGGCTGCGTCATGGGTCGATCCGTAGTCTGTCCCTGTGTGTAGCCGACTGCGTATGGCGGTCCGCCAATCAGATCGAGCGGCGCAAAGAATCCCGAGATAGGCGAGGGTCGGCAAAAACATTTTGCAAATCAGGTCGGCAGGGAGCCACGGCACGTGCAGCATTCGAAAGGTGAGATAGGAGAGGCCCGCCGCGCAAGTGCTGATTGCCATACGACCCATCGGGATAGCGATCGCGAGATACCTGCGTGAAACAATCGCAAGTGAGACGACCATTGCCAGGTAACTAAGAAGGGTTGCGACAGCTGAACCCATTATGCCGGTAGTAGGAATTAACACTATATTTAAACCTACGTTAAGCAATAAACATAAGACGGTGATCGCGGAGAGCACCATCGATTTTCGATAGATGATCAGCGGCGCATTGAAGAAAATGTGCAGAGCGTAGATAAGAAGCCCAGCGACAAGAACAGGTAGAAGCCGATGAGCGGCGGAAAATTTGCTCGATGCAAGTAAAGAGATAAGATCCTCAGAACAAAGCAGCGTTACCATAAGTACGGCACACGCCAAAGCGTAGAACGCGTCAAAAGCCTGGGAAAGAAACCGCGTGGTTGCTTCCGCACCATCCTCCAGCCAAACCTTCATATAGGCTGGCATCAGCGCCATGTTGACTGGCATCATCAATGCTTCCTCGGCATAAGTAGCGATGGAATATGCAGCTGAATAAAGGCCGACCTGGACCAGGTCCAGGTAGTGTGCGATAAGTATGCGGTCACCTGAGTCTAGAAGGACGCTGGCAAGTTCATAGCCAATGAGCGGCGCCGAGAAAGTAAGAGCGCGTGTAGCTAGTCGCCAATCAAATGCCCGCAGAGATAAAAATCCCCTGCCTCTTAACCACACGATGAGAGCAATTAGAACTAATCCCTCTGCCATAAGCAGCGAGAATAAATAATATCCCAGACCACGAGAGTAAAATGTAAGTACCGCTACTGAGAGACCGACTCCACAGGCCCGGCCAAAAATCTCGCACGCGTTGAAGATTGCAGTTCGACCCTCGGAGCGAAGAAGACCGGAAACAACCGGCTGTACAGATCTAACCCACACCAATGCCAGAACGATGGGTGCAAGTAGTACGACGCCAGGCGGAAGGTGCGCTGAGAGAACATGAAGAACAGCCAGCGCGAAAAGACCGCTCAACCCGGACAGCAGGCATGACTCAAGCAATAGAGTGCTGCCGCAGATGGAGGCTCTAAGTGGGCCCTGGGAGGCCTGTTCAGGAAAGATGCGTGTCGCGGCATTTTGCATGCCGGCTTTACTGAGCACGCTCCAAAATAAGCTGAGCTTGAGGAGCAGGCTTAGTTCACCGTATTGACTTACGGTTAGTAACCTGGTCAGCAGCGGGAATGAGACAAGTCCCAGAACCATAAGCGCGATGCGGCCGGCGAGGTAATGACCGGTTTGCTTCCACAGTTTTGTGGACTTCGGCATGGGGATAGTTCTCATACTTATCTCGAAGGATTATCTGGCTGTAGTGAGACAGGAGGGTCTCCTACACGTTCATAGATCAGATAGTTGGCACTCTCGCTCAGCAGCCGATAGGTGGTCTGATCTGCCAGTTTCTGCTGCAAGGCCAACCATAAGTCCTCAACATGTGGCGAGACACCCATGCGTGATGCATCGCGGTCTATGACTACGAACTGTGCATCAGGATGGTGGTACTGCAGAAGACGGGCAGACTGATAGACAAGATCCCGATTGGCAACGAGCGGCAGCATGTAGCGTGGTACAGCCACTGCAGCCAGGGGAGGCAGAGTATTCACTGTCGCTCTCGCTTCCTTCCCCCACGACGGGGCATGAAACCATGCAAGCTCATCCGGGCCGAAGCTTAGCACGCTGGTCAGGATGGAAGCCGCCAAGAGTAGAAAGCTGAAGGATGTCTGGGAGTAGTTGCCTAGACACTTTAAGCGAAAGCTTGATCGCCACGCGGGGCCGATGCATGGAAGAAGAAAGATTGCAGGAATGAGCGCATAGTGCCTGAAAACTATAGCGGCATCGCATCCACGGTCGCCTAGGATATTGATCGCAAGAAAGGGAGCACTTATGAGGGACAACGGCGAAAACAGTGGGAGGACGAGCGCGGAAGGAGAGAGCATCTCCTTCATGTAGCTCACCGTGTTGTGGGTAATGAGCAGGGACGGATGACGCGCCGCGTTGACGAGAATGTCCGCAGGTGTTGAACCAAGATATGCGAAGCAGCTCTGTACTGCCGAGGTTGCGCCATGAAGGAAATGTGGCATAACGAGATGCCATGAAATCCATGCCCAGGCCAGGCCCATTAGTCCTGGTGTAAGTACCCACCGTGAGCTTCGTTTCTGTATAGCGGCTACCAGAGCAAGGCCAAGCAGGGAAATGACGAGATCCTCCCGGACGAGGAGGCAGGCCATTAACATTACGCTGAAAGCAAGAAATCGGAATTGCAGGTAGAAGAGCAACGTGAACAGCAAAGGAATCGCGATCAGACTGAGAGGCGCAAAGTCATAGAAGCTTTGAAAGAGAAAGGCAGGAGCAAACATGAACCCCGCGGTGAGAACCGCGGACGGGACTGGCTCGAACTGCAGTCGCAGGATTCTAAAGGTTGGAATTGCTGCGAGGGTGAGGAGCAGGTTGCGCGCGACGAAGAGTATTTCTGCGTGGGGCATGATGGCATAAACCATCGCGAGCAAAAACAGCACTGGCTGGTTATGGCCTGCGAAATCGCTGTATACCGGCTGGCTGTATAGCAGGTCATGATATTGATTCGCCCAGAAGAGATGTCCATGAATTCCGGAGTAAAGGCACTGCATGAAGTAGGCAACGTCCTGGCCGACGTAGCCAAAGCAATGTAACTTCCAGATGGCGAGTGCGGTTCCAACTACGAAATAGATGGGTAATGAAATCGCAGCCCAAGAACGCATGCGGCCTTCGCGGACAGCATTAAGTTTTACTCGTAAACGTGGCTCGAATGCTATCCAGAGAGTCACGGTAAGAGTCGGCGCTACCTGCTGCAGAAAAGGTCTACCGCTTCCTCCCAGATGCTCGGGCAGAAAGACGATAAGAAGGATAAGTCCGAGCCGCCTGCCGCGGTCATCAGCAGCATTATGTGCATGCCAAAGTACTCGCAAACCCAGGCTCACCAACAGAGTCGAAACCAAAAAAGCTGCTAAGCGCGGTTGGGAGAACTGCATCATTGCATGCAAATCTCCCAGCCACCACAGGAGCAATAAAAGCGCTCCTGCAATCTGCCATGCACGCCAGCCACGATCCTGTTTTAGATCGATGACCGGCTGCATGGAGCCCGTTGAATGCGAGGCCAGGGTGCTCATACCTTCCCGTTCCCTCACACCCGTCACTGAATCACACTGACGTTGCTGAAGGAGACGACCTGGTTCGATACATCAAGTGCAATTGCGCCTGTAGTGTATGTTGTGTCAGTCGCTGTCAATACCTGAACATTGTCAACGAATGCCGTGAATGTCTTTCCCGAGATATCGATTCGTATGTGGTGTAGACCAGCCTTCAGGGTTACTCCTGTCTTCGAGGCAAGTGTGCTGTTGGACTGGTCAATATTCCATTGGGGTACCTTGTAGAGAATGACAGAACTGGATCCAGGATAGAGCCATAGCGCGTACCCTGCACCTGTCGCGGTGTTTACTCTGAAACGGATCCCACCCGGATAGTTTGAGGCGGTGCCGAGGTTTACGTCAGCTTGCAGCGTATAGTTCGTCCACGCAGTACTGCCTGCATATTGCTGGGTCGGCCCTCCACCGTTGTATTTATAAGTGTTAGAAACAATGCTCCAGTTAGATTGCAGTCCGAGGGTAGATGCTTTCCAGTTGCTATTATTTGCGAAGGTATCACTGAAAAGAAGGGAGCCGACACGCAGCGCTACGGGTACAGAAAGAGTTGTACCTGAAGCTGGTTTCAATGACAGCGTATCTGTATACGAGCCCAGAGCAAGCCCACTGCTGGCTGCCCCGACTTGAAAGTTTGAAGGAGCTGTTCCGCTGGCGACAGAAGGCGTTAACCAGCTACTGGTATGTGAACTGGTCCAGTTGACGCCGGTGGTTGGAGTGCTGGTCAGATTCACTGTTTGGATAGGTGCGTTTGCGGTGGCAGCCCCTACAAAGGTAAGTGTTGCAGGCGTCAGGGCAAGAGACGCAGAGGACGCCGCCGATACAGTGAAAGTGACGGTGACGAGAATGGTCGGATTTTGTGCAGTCGAGACTGTACTGGTGATGTGCCCCGTATAAGTGCCTGCGGCAAGTGTCGCTGGATTTGCCGTAACCTGGATGCTGCCCGGCGTCGTGCCCGACGTCGGTGTTGCAGTCAACCAGGCTGAGTCACTGCTGGTGGTGTAAGCAGCGTTCGATGGACTGGTTACGATGCTGATAGCTTGTGTCGGTGCTGCCGTTCCGCCTGTCGTCCCAGCGAAAGAAAGCGTAGTCGGGGAGACCGTCTGCTGAATCCCCTGGGTCGCGATCTGCACTGCTAACGACACAGGTACTGCAACACTGGTGTTAGTGGTACCGAAGGATGAAAGCTTGACATTGCCGGAGTAGTTGCCCGTGGTAAGAGTATTGCTGCTTACCGCGATACTGCTCGAGGCCGGTGTTGTGCCTGACGACGGTGTCGCGCTTAGCCAGCTGGTGGACGGTAACAAGGATACGACGGCCGCAGAGCTGTCACTCGTACTGATAGCAAGCGATTGTGCTGCCGGTGACGATCCTGCCGCGGTCGTGTAAGTAAGACTGGCAGGCGCGGCAGTAAGAGTAGCAGTATTGACATAGGAAGCAGTCACCTGGAAATTCCTAAAGCTGATAGGCCGATTAGATACATCTAAACCCACCCAACCTGATGTGAGTGTAGTGTCAGTTGCTGTCAGGACATTTGCCCCGTCGTAAGTAACAGTAATCTGGCTACCGTTAAGTGTGACAGCCAGAGTATGCCAGTTCGTGTCGAACGTTACCGGGGTGGATGTGCCGAGCACCTGAAGACCGCTGGCATCTACACTCCAGGCAGTTGTGCGTAGAAGCTTGACGACACCTTCTGTTGGATAGAGCCAGACTGCGTACGCTGCGCCTGTCGCCGGACTGATTCTTGCCCGCAGGCCTCCCGGATAATCGGCGATACTCGTTAACTGGAACGCAGTCTGCACAGTGTAGTTAGTCCAGTTCGCATTGCCTGCGTAGATTTGTGTGGCCCCGCCCCCATTATTTGAAAGGATGCCGTTACCCGAGGTCCAATCAGTAGCGAAACCCAAGGGTGAGTAGGCCCATCCATCGAGTGTGGTCGAAAGAAACGTAGGCTGCATCAGGAGCCCAACGATCGTGAGAGTAACAGGGACCGTCTGCGGAGAATTCGATGCGCCCGCAGAGGAAATTGAAATATTGCCAGTGTACGTACCCGGCGTCAGGCCAGCAATATTCGCTGAAACCGAGAGCGCGAATGGAGCAGAACCGCTTGATGCCGATAAGGCAAGCCAGGGCACGCTTGCACTCGCCGTCCAACTTAATGATCCTCCGCCAACATTAGATATATTTATCTGCTGCGATGCCGGATTACTAGCCAGGTAGGTTCCATTGAACGCAAGCGATGCGGGCGATAGCCCGATGGACGGGGCTGCGATTGTAAAACTAACCGGGACCACCTGCGGCGTGTTCACCGCTCCCGCGCTGGCAACCGTGATGTTGCCGTTGTATGTGCCGGCGGATAATCCAGTTGGGTTGACGGTGACGTTAAGAGTTCCTGGTGCAGTGCCGTTCGAAGGACTTACGCTCAGCCATGCCGAATCACTGGAAGTGGTATAAACCAGACTGCCACTACCACTGTTCGCGATCGTAATTTGTTGTGTCTGTTGTGGGCCAGTTGGCATGGAGGCAAAAGCAAGCTTGTTGGCGCTGAGCGATATACCCGTTGGTGCAGTGTTCGAAGTTGTGAAGGTGTATCCACCAGCAAAGCCGGGGATTTGTGTAAGTACGCCCTCGTTATCTCCGTAATAGGTGTAGAAATAGGTCGGGATATTATTTCCGTCCGCATCCTGCGCAGTACCCGTGAAATTTAGAGTCAGTGTAGATGGCGTTGCCTGCGCGGTTGTCAGGACCGACTTGGTTCGAGCACGCATGTAGTCGCCGAGATTCTCCATAAACAGATGGCGAACTCCGTGAGCATTAAGGAAGTTAGATATTCCTGTAATGGCAGCCTGCCTTTCCGGCTCAGTACTTTTTTCATAGTTGCCGCCATCGTGGCTATATACCTGGGTGGGTGCCTGTCCTGACCAGAATCGCCACGCGTACTCCTCAAAGTTATCGACGCTGTAGGCAACAGAGTATCCATCCGAATCGCTGGGCCACTTGGCGTCGAAGGTAGGGAAGGTATATCCCAGTAGCTGCGTTGCAAAAGTAAAGAATGTCTGCGAAGGGAGTCCTGCAGTGCTGCCGACTACGAGATCGTCCGCCATGTATAGTGGCCAGATTTCATTCGGCTCACCGTAACTGGGTGGGAGCTCGTACAGGCGGAATGGGTGCCCGGCAATGCGCTGGTTGTCAGGCTTCGACGGAGATTGGTTAAAGTACGCACCCGGCGTTTGAATCTCCGTGATGTAACGGGTGCCGAAGGTGTTCCACATGTCATAGCCGACGTTGTTACTCAGATTCCAGAAGTGCGGATTCATCGAGCGGGAGAGTTTCGGGAGAATATCCGCTCCACCATTACCCTGCATGACCTGTTTCGCTATGACGAGATTGGCCTGCCACTGCGCGTCTGTAAGCGGAGAACTGGAACTCAGATTCCAATACAGATCGCCCTCGGACCCACCGGTCTGCGTATGAAAAGCAATTTTCAGATTTCCAGAATTCACTTCAGCGATCGCTGCTGTCCGATCCTGACCACCTGCATCAAGGTCAACAAACTGGGCCATCGCCGTCGACTTCCACGGGCCGCCAGTTCCATCTGCATTCAATGTGCCGGTGTAACTGGTGTTCCACAGATCGGTGAAACGCGTCGGGAAATCTGCCACCTCGTCATCGAGCTGCAACGCGAAAAAATGCGGGTAGCCACGCAGCACAAATGGCTTGCGTGCAGCCCAGACCATGCTTCTCCATACAAGGTCATCGACACCCATCATGAAACCGAAACGATCGGGGCGCATGAAGTCGTAGCTGGCAAAGTCCACAGCGCGGCCGCCGCCGCTCGTAGTCGTAGCGAGAATAAGTGGACTTGCGCCCGCCATCGCAATGGGCGTGCCTATGGCACCAGTGAGCACAGTCGGTGTCATGGTGTTGGTTATGCCTGCTTCATTCTGATGAAATTGAAACTGTAGATCGCCGGCCGGGGTGGACGGAAAACGCAACTGGAGAGCAGCAATATAGTGTGGCGAGCTTCCGCCCGGTATCACCGCCGATGGTATCGAGAAAGCTGTTACAGCTGCCCCCGCACTGGAGCCGGTTGCCTGGAAGATCTGCTGCATATGGGCGTTTGTTCCGATAGCAGGATCCGAATCGAAATTTACGAAACCGGTGCCACCCGCAACCGCCTGGGCGATTGCCTGTTGCCATGCGGCAGAAAGGCTAAGACCAGCGTGGCCGCTAACGATCAACTGAACAGAGGAGAGCCCTGCAGGCGGAGCTTGGGTCGCCGTGTCGATGACCCTGTACGGGATCTGCAGATGTTCGAGATATCGCTCCACGTAGCGTTGATATTCACCCGGGCTCCCGCTGACCGTACTGTAGCCAGTTGTGTTAGCAGAATTGACCAGAACATCCATCGTCATATCGAAAGTCTGAGCAGTTGCAGTGGTGGCACAAATTGCCGTCAGGAAAGCGAACAAGCTGACGAGCAGAGTTTGCAGAGCGGACTTGCGATTCGAAAACGATGTAGACATAGGAGGCAATATCCTTTTCATGGCTAATTGCGAGGCGTCAGTAGGGAGGGACTGAGATATGGGTAAGAGCTGTCGAACGATACCTGTTCATCGTTGAGGACTGTGTAACGAATTCTTTTCCCCAGGATTTCGATGGATCTCCGCAACTGGGGAACAGGGGTATGTCGGGCGCGAGCTACCATGACGACGGCATCTGCGTGGGGGGCAATTTCAAGTACGTCAGAGATTGGAACGACAGGCGGTGTATCGAGGATCACCCATTGATATTGGGTCCGCGCCCAGTGGATAAACTGATTAAGCGCAGGACTCTGCAGTGCGCTGCGAACGTCGCTGGTCGGCTCCGTGCAAAGCGCAACTTGCAGTGAGAAGCCACTTATGCCCGCGACCGCAGACTGGCAGGAAGCTCGTCCCCGAAGCATCGGGACAATGCCATCCTGATAGCTCTCAAGCGCCAGAAGTTTCTTGAGAGTAGGCCGCCGCAGATCGAGTTCAACCAGCAGCGTCCGTGATCGCTCGGCAAGCGCAAAGGACAGGTTCGCGGCGGTGAGTGTTTTCCCATCTTCTGAAACAGCGCTCGAGATAAGCAGAACTCCGCCAGAAGCAAAGTCCGAATTCAATCGACCCGCCATAAGCCGGAATTGTTCGATCGCCATGTGCTGCTCCTGCCCGAGGAAAAGCAGGCGTGATTCATTCACTGATGGCGTGCATATCTGGGTAGGAGCGAAGGGTAGCTCATCGACCCGCGGCTCATACGCCATTTTCATCGTGGCGAGGCCCGGCGATGTGTGTACTCCCGTCTTCAGCCTGGCGGTTGAGTCTATCTGTGTATTCATGCGAAGCTCCCAGACCGAATGGCTAAACTTTCAATGCGCGGAACAGTACCGAGTAACTCAACTCCGTCAAAGAGCCTGAGCAGGTCTGCCTGGGATTTGAGTCGCGGATCCGTTCTCTCTCGAATAATTGCGAGACCTATTCCGACTGCAAGGGCAAGAAGAAACGCTCCGGCAAGAAAACGCGGGCGATTCGGGCTCAGAGGCTTATCCGGCGGCTGGGCCTTGTCGATTACCTGGAAACGTTCACCCTGCTGCTTGGCCTCGAGTTGAGTTGCCATTTCAGCGGAGTAGTTCTTTTCCAGCAGCGAGCGGTAATGTTCCTTTGAGCTCTCGTAATCGCGCGTTAGATTACTTAGCTCCTCCTGTCGCAGGGGCACTGCGTCAACCTTTGCCTGATAGTTTGAGATACGGCCAGTAAGTACTCTCTGCTGGTCCAGCAGTCGAGCCCGCTCCCGGTTCATGACTTCCAACCGGACCATCGTGCCGTTATCCGTCGAGTTAGCCGCAGAAGATGGTGAAGGTATAGCTGCAAGCTGTCTTAGCATGTCTGCCAGGTGTGCCTGAAGACTCAAAATGTCTGGATGCTGGGGGGTGTATCGGCTTTCCATCTCACGCAGTTGAGACTCGGCCAGGTTGATCTGAGACTGAAGTGTCACGCGCGGCGAAGAGAGACCAGGAGTAGCTGAAGCGATGGATTCCGGTACGCGCTCGAGTATGATTCGCTCTTCGTCCAGATGATTCAGCTGTTCTGTGACTGCCTGCAGTTGTGCCTGGAATTGAGCCAGTGCCTGCAGGTTTGCCTGCATCTGGTCCGGCATCTCACCAAGATGCTGCATACGGTATTCGCTGATCTGTTTTTCCTGGATCTCAAGATTGCGCCTGGTCTGTGCAAGTTCGTCTGAGAGGAAAGCGGTCGTTCCTTCAACGCGCTGCTGCCTGGATTGCAAATGGCTTTGAATGAATGTGTCAGCCAACTCATTAGCAACCATAGCGGCGACAGGTGCAGCGTTTGCCTCGAATGTTATCGTGAACGAGCTAGGGCCGTTACCTCCAGTATGCTTGGTCTGAATCTGGATGTTGGAACGCATCAGGTCAATTGTTGCGTCGTGGCCTTTCTGTTTGCGCAGGCGTGGGTAAAGGTTCAGCTTCTCGATGACGCTGTCCAATCGACTGGTGCTAAGCACCTCTTGTGTAATCAGGTTCAGACGCTCGCTGGGATCGTCGACGACCGTGGTGCTGACGTATCTGTCCGGCACCTGCTGCGGATCGACCATGATCGTGGTGGTGGCCTGGTACACGCGCGGTAGTAGAAAAATGACGACGGCGAGCACACTGAAGAGAGGGGCAACCGTGCACAGAACCAGGCGCCACCTGTGACGCAGAATGATCACGTAGTCTTCGATCGTGGCGAAAATGTCTTTTCTTTCGAGAACGGTAGGCTTCATCGGACGGTCACCTCCTCTGGTGCGGCTGAGCGTGGATTTGTAGAGAAGCTGAACCCGAAAACTACCTGCGTGCGATTGGGTGCAACTGACCCTGCGCCTGCAATATCACCATTCGAATAATCGAGACGGCGCAGACTTACCTGCAGCGAGAAACCGCCGCCCAGGTTTCTGGAAAGGGTGCCGCCTTCAAATGTCGAACTGAAATCTTCCTTACTCTTCGGTCGAGTACCGCGCAGGTAGCCGACATCGGCACGTAGCATGGAACGAGGACCGAGCGATTGAATAAGTCCGACCTGCGCCGTATCCTCCCACGTTGCTCCTATGACTATCGAGTCGTTCAACCGGCGCGAAGCAGATGCGTACAGTGAAGAGTAGTGAGCAAGCTGCGAAACAAATGAGCCCTCAAAATTTCCCGTAATCGTCGTAACGCACCCACTGGTTCCGAAGGCTGGACCCCCACTGACCTGCACGACAGAGCGATGCATAATTTGCCGCTGATAATTTCCCTGGATTGATTCGGTGCTGCATCGAACGGCCCCAGTTTCTCGCGCCAGCTCATCAGAAAGACCCCATGTTGTGAATGGTGAGGCAGCTACTCTGTAGTCGACACGAAGCCGCTGCGTATCGCTGTTCTCATCAAGCCCAAAGATAGTGCGGTAGCTGTTCTGGAAGGTGTAGCGGAGGGATCGCGCACGCGACAGATTTTGATGAATAGCAAACGAGGCATTGTTGTCGAGCACGTCATTCGTCTGAAGCGAGTAAGCCGGAGTACCAGGTGAGGGGACATCGACGTTGGAAAGAACCGCAGTATTGATTGGAGCAATCAACCGGAGCGAATCATTTCCGTACGCATTGTCCAGGTGAGCTTCCCAGCCAAGAGTCCCATGGTTGTTATCACCAGCACTCAAACTGAATGTGTCGAAGTATTGATTGGTTCCATTTGCGACGCGATAAGAGACCAGACTGAAAGAGTTTTGCGTCACAAGGTACATGCGAGGCGGCGCGAAGGTGGTTGCCGCATAGCCACTGAAACCCGCGAATGATGCGCCCTGGGTGCTCGCGTCCGCAAAATCTGTTTCATAGCCGCCGAGTAGAGTGGTTCCTAAAATGATGGGGCGACTGTGTCCGCTGATATCAAGCATGCCACCACCGTTCAGTGAAGCAACTCCGCCCCGTTCGAGTTTTGGAGCAGGCGGCAGATTACATTGAGCAGGATAGCCATGGATGTCATTGTCGAGAGATGGGGCGCATGGGTCGGAGACGGGCTTCGTCTCGCTATCAATATTAGGGGCGTCCGGAGTCGTCGCCTGCGCAGCATCATTATTCTGCGACGGTGTTGCGTCGGTCTGCTGCGCCCACCCGATCTCGCCCTTGAGAAGGAACATAAGACAAGCCATCCAAATCCAATGGTGAAAGCCAGGTGTATAAATGCAAAGGTGCGACTTGATCGGCTTCATGGAATGACGACCGTGTCACCTGGGATCAGGTCGATATTCTGTGCGTTCTGCTTACCGCGCGAGACTTCGCTGTAATTGAATCGAAGTGGATGTCCAATGCTGGTGCGCAGGATATAGATTCCTTTTTTGTGTGCGTATTCAGTAAGACCTCCCGCACTCGCGATCAACTGCAGAACGTTCATCGTGCTGGGTAGTGGATAAGCTCCCGGATGGCCGACTTCTCCAGTGATATAGACCTGCCGGCTGTGTATCTCCGAGACCGTGATCATTACCTGGGGAGCAGCGAGAATCATGTGCAATTTATCCGCGAGCAAATGCTGCGCATCGACCACAGAGAGGCCGGCCACCGACACCTCACCGATCAGCGGAAAGGATATCTTTCCGTCGGGACGGATGACGGCATTCTGGGTGAGTTCAGGTTCCTTCCAGACCGCAATATGGAGTAAGTCGCCGCCTCCAAGGATGTAATCCGCCGCTGGCGCTTCCGCCTGAACCGGATTAGTTGTCGGTGCTGGCCAGCCTTTGCTTGCTGTCTTACTGGCAAATAATGAATCCTTCTGGCAGGTGGCCGTCGGAACGAGCGCCAATAAAGCGAGTAAGAGTGGGAGGCCAACCAATTTCTGCGTCTGCATGTATCAATCCAGGGCTGAAGACATCAGCTTCCCCGATAGATAGGCATTTGAGGGGCCATGCGATGCTGCGTGGTATGAAGGAGAAAGCTCTTGATACGCTTTCAAAAATGCGAGATCACGTCATAAGTGTGCAAGCCCTTGCACACGGAAAATCAGTGCGTATGCGGGCCAGCTTTCTCCTGTATCGCACGGCAGTAAGCCTGGCTGGTCAACTCAGCTATATCTGACCATTGCGGTAATAAGGACCGGTTGCCTGCCGAGCCAATCCCAAGATGCAACAGGAGGGTCGGATCTGTCACGAGTTGCAGCAATGCGTCCTGAAGCGAAGGAACATCGCCTGGGCGCACCATGAGTGCATTCTTCCAATGAAAGAGCAGCTCTCGGAAAGTCGCGAGATCACTGGCAATAATCGGCTTGTTATAGGAAAGCCCGGTACATAACGCGCCGCTGGTTGTGATATCACGATAAGGAAAACAGAGTACATCCGCAGCTTCAAAGTAGAGGGGAAGTCGGTTCGCCGGGATATATCCAA
Source organism: uncultured Acetobacteraceae bacterium (assembly GCA_964658655.1). Lineage (GTDB taxonomy): Bacteria > Acidobacteriota > Terriglobia > Terriglobales > Acidobacteriaceae. The sequence goes on from CAZZZL010000003.1 coordinate 79,151, forward strand.
GATCGAGCCGGACAGTGCTGTCGAGTTGATTCACGGCCACGCGGTTCATGATGTCAGATACGACTGATGGCTGTCCGCGGCCCGCAATCACAAGCGCAGGCCGTGGCATATGAGCAGGAAGCTCTTTGAGCATCCTGGCCCACGCATCAAGCAATAGGTCGGTGCCCTTGTAGGGACTAAGGACGCCTTGCGCAAGAAAGATGAGGACTTTCGGGTCGAGGCCGAGACGCCGGCGCGCGTCGATCGCCGAATGCGAAGATGCGAAAAGTGGTCCATGCGGAATGACGTCAATGCTCTCCGCCGGCACTGAAAATTTCCGGGTAAGTTCTGCCGCGACCTGTTGCGAGTGACAGATTAAACGATCGCAGGCATTGTAGAACTTAGCATGCAGGTGCACAGCACGTTGCAGATGTTGGTGGGGAAGAAGATTGTGCACCGTATGGACGCAGCGGATTCCCCGCTCCTGAGCTTTGCGAACAAATAGCAGATCGCACGGGATATTGAATCCGAGAAGCGGGCAAAGTTGTAAGTGGATGATATGAGGAGTGTGTCGGCCCATATCTCCAATGAGCGACCAAGTGTTGCCTGCGTATTCGGCGAAACGCAAAGCCTGTCTTACGAAAGCGGGACGGATGGTACGGCGTGTCGTGAAATCGAAGGGCCCTGGCCGAGGATCAATGCCAGAGGAAGAAAAGAATTCCGGCTCATGATGGTAATGAGGACAAACCAGTCGCACGGACAACTGCCTGGCCTCAAGTGCCGCTGTTAGTGCTGCCGTATACCAAGGAGTCGCGCACCAGGCATCGTACATCCACACTCGCAAGCGACCATCGCCATCCCTGGAGGAATGGTCGTTTGCTATGTCCACCGCTTCAGATCGCGGCGACACGTGCATCCGGTATCAGCGCAGGGTTGAGGCGGTGGTAGATGGCGCAATATTTCCGGGCCATAACATCGGCTGAAAGACAGGCTCGTACATGCCCACGACTGGCTTGCCCGAGTTGCCGACGGCGAACTGGATCGTGTGCAAGCTCGACCAAGGCATTCGCCAGTGCATTTTCGTCATCTGGAGCAACTAGAACACCGCGCGCACCTCCGTCGAGTAAGTGTGGTATCTGGCCTAGTGAAGATGCGATGACGGGAAGGCCCGCAGCCATTGCTTCGAGTACAGCCATCGGCATCGCGTCCACCCGTGACGGTTGTACGAAGATATCGAGTCCGGCGAGGAAAGAGGAAACGTCGCGACTAAAACCTCGCAGAGTGAATATGTCGTCCAGCTGCAGTGACGCAATAAGAGCGGCGAGAGAAGAATGCTCAGGTCCATCACCCAATACGGCAAAGCGCAAGTTTGACCGAAGCGGAGGCTCCAGTTGCACACACAATGCCGCTGCACGCACAAGGACATCGGTGCCCTTCTCTGGAGAGAGGCGAGTCACTGCACCAATCTGAATCAATCGATTATTTTGGAAGGTTCGAGGGCTTGTTTCAAAAGAGATTGCAACTCCATTTTCGATGATCGAAATCTTTTCGATCGGTATTCCCGCCTCCGTGAGCCGATGCGCCGGACCAGGCGCCACGGACACAATATGATCGAAATGAGAAAGCAGCCAGCGGTCAAATCGCCCGTAGAGGCGAAGCGCAAAGGAAGTGTCTGTCCAATTATGACAGGTTGAAACGACCGACATGCCTAGCCCGCGGCTGGCTATAAATCCATAGGAATTGGACTTGTAGTTATGGGTATGAAGGACATCAAAATGGCCGTCCTCCAGATATTGTCGTAGTTCAAAAAGTCGGACGCCGTCGATCCGACGCCTGCAAGGAAGATCGATGACCGAGATACCATGTTCGACGGCGAGGTCAGTGAGAGGATTGCCGGTGAGCGATGAATTATGTAAAAGGCCAATGCAAACTATGTGTCCTGCAGCGGACTGTGCAATCGCAAGCTGCAGCACGACGTTCTCAGCGCCATAAAAACCTCTACTCGCAATCAGGTGAAAAATGCGCACAGGTCAATACCTCTCCGCTAAGCCAACCTCGGGCTGCCTTCTGAATAGCAAGCGCCACATCATCTGATAAGTGTCGTCACCGATAAGTTCTTTTAGACCTGCGCGAAAACGATATGCCCGTTGCAGGCGGTGCAGAGTTTTCCTATCTCCCGCAACATAGTCCATAAGCACTTCGTCGGAGGTGTTGTGCCGGACCACAAGCCTACCGTGCACACCTGGCCGTGATGAAGTTGGGCCAACCGGATCAGAGTCGAAAATATCGGTAAATCCAGCCGCACGGCAGGCCTCGATGATGGCATCATTGCCGCGGCCTCCGGGAAGCGACACAGAATGAATTGAGGTGCTCAGTTGTTCTTCGAGCATCTCCCGCGAGCGCGTCAGTTCAGCCTGGACGGCCGAAGCTGACAGCTGCGTGAGCAGGGGGTGCGTATGCGTATGCGAACCGAGTGTGTGCCCGGCCTGCTGCAATGCACGAAGCTGCTGCCAACGTGCCGCTCCCACGCGTTTTCCTATCCATGCGGTAGGCACAAAAAAGATGCCTTTAAGTCCTGCTTCTTCCAATATTGGAAAGACGAGGTCGCAGTGCGAGACGTGTGCATCGTCAAAAGTCAGATGAAAGGACTGGGTCTCGAAAGCCGATTTCAATCTAAAGATAGAGCGACGCAATTGTGGCGCCGATACGGCGTAAACATCGTTCGACCGGGCTTCTGCGATTTCGTGGTAGCACAGATAGGCAATGGTCATGATGCAAGCACCTGGGTCGTTTGCTGCCGGGGCATTGTTTGTGAACGACACAGAACGCTGGTGGATCGCCAGCTTTCCGCAAATGATCTGAATCGATAGCGCCTCATCAATGACTCCAATCGAGGAAGCGTATGCTTCAGCCCGGTATAGTGCCGAAATCTAGAACGCAATGAGCCTGCAAGCCGCGGCTGGTGCTGATCGATCTCCCATGGATGAAAATAGATGACGGCCTGATGGCCATTTGCTGCAATCTGATCGATAGCGAACCGTGTATAAGCGGGTGGGAAGATACGCAGGTAACCGCCGCCTGCTGCAGGCAGGATCGTATTGCACAGTTGAACTGTAGCGGGTGGAAATTCGAAAAGAAACCTTGAGCCATTTCGCCATGCGTAGGGAGTCCGATCCGCTGATGCAATCCCATATAAGTCATGGTGTATCGGATAAATGCTCGAGTCGTAGGAGAATCCCTCTTCTAACAGTATGTCTAGTGCCCAGAGACTGTCCTGCGTGATCGACCAGGTGGGTGCCCGGTAGCCTGAAGGAGTGATTCCAGCTGCATCCTCTATCGCATGAATCGCTTCGCGTGTGTCCTGCCGGAATACCTCGGGTGTTAGTTGATAGATGGGACGATGCCAGAAACTATGGCAGGCTATCTCATGCCCGCGATTCGCCGCTTCTCTAACGAGATGAGGCATCCGCTGAGCGATCCATCCGAGAAAGAAGAACGTCGCTGTTGCCGAGTGTTCATCTAACAAATCTAATATCCGTCTGACGTTGCCCTCGACACGGCTTGGACGCGAATCCCAACTCGCGCGGTCGACCAGCCCCGCGAAGGCTTCAACCTGGAAGTAGTCTTCCACGTCGACGGTCATGATGTGTGAGCTTCGCTCATCTGTGCGACTGCGGTCGCTCATTGGCCGACCGTTTCCTGTAGCGGCGCGGTACCCATCTCGCTTCTACTGACAACCACTGACGCAGGAGGAGACGCGCGCCTAGAGATTCGCCGGAGCGCCCAGGAGCAGAGAATCAGACAGAAACCCAGGACGATGAGGATAGGTGCATCTCCATACCGTGTCAGGCGCGATAAGCATGACGAGTTCAGTGTCCACTGGCTTGACACAATGATTACTTCAAGCGGAAACAGGCGATGCAGGAGCAAGACATTCCTCCGTTCGCAGAGGCGACATTGCATGTCTCTTGCGATTCTGTGTAGCTTCCGATTCTATGGATTGACATACCTGCCTGCTGACTTCTCTGGCGATGGCGGCCATGGCGTTATTGTTCAGAGTGTCATTTACAATCTGCGACGTATTCGCAAGAAAAATGCCGGGAAGTGGCGTTTTCATGGCTGGCAGAGCCAAGTCAGAGTAATGCAGGCTGGGTAAGGGTTGAACAGAGGCCTCGCGGAAGACGAACTCTCTGACGATATCGAAAGAACGCAGCGTCGGATGCATGCGCATGAGGTGATGACGGAACGTATCGAGAACCTGCTGATCCGTACTCGTAAACAATGGGTCAGAAGCAGGAGTGTATTTGGGAAGATAGACCAAGGAGTAGCCGTTTGTCGTACTTGTACCGATGAGGTTCGTCATCTCAATCACGCCGGTGAATGGTGAAGCCTCGGTGATATTCGTTACGTAGAACTCACTCAGTGGACGACGAAGGATAAGCACTGCACATACCATTCCGAGATATTGCACCCTGTCGAGTCGCGCAACGTAATCCGGTGGCAGAGACGGGCAGATTGACTTAACAATGCGATTCGGGGTCGTTAGTACTACGCGGTCAAACAATTCGGTTCCGTCGTCGCTCTCAACACTCACCGCATTGTCAATGATAGAAACTTGCTTCACTCTAATGCCGCGGCGAATGACACCGCGCTGCGATTCGATCTGCTCGCATAGGCGCTGAAGAACGAGTCGGTATCCTCCATGAATGAAGCCGAGCTTCTCCTGTTTATCCGGCCCCTTTTCACGGGTCGAGTAAAGGCGCTTCAATGTAGCGTGCAGAAATGCTGCGGAGGCGTCTTTGCGAAGGTCACCTAGTTTGCAGCGCAGCAGTGGCTCCCATATCTCTCGGTAAAGAGTTTTGCCAAATATTCGAACTGTCCAGGCCTTCAGAGGTACAGACTCCAGTCCCTCACTGCGTGCCAGGCGAGCTGCGAACAGGGTTCCTGCGGCGAACCTAAACTTATCAGTCATTGATAAGTGTGGAAATTTGAGCAGGTCTGCCGGCGCTGTCATTCGATACAGCTTGTCGTGGGAATAGAAGCCTACTTCAGTCTTGTTCCACCTCAACGACGACGACAGTCCAATATCCTCCAGTAGAGCCAGCAGGGATTTATCAGATGTGAGAATGCAATGGTAAAACTTGTCCCACGTAAATGGTCCATAGTTGAAGGCCGACGCCAACCCACCAACATCCTTCTGCGCTTCAAGTACAGTCACTTTGTAACCGGCGCGCGAAAGGTAAAAGGCAGTGGTCAAGCCGGTAATTCCTCCGCCAAGAATAGCGATGGAGGTCTCTGCACTAAGTGCACGTGAAGTCATTTCGACCCCGCAATCAAAATTGCGCCAGTACTTATAACAGTGATCGCGAACCAACGCAGTGGAGTTACAGATTCATGGAGGAACCTGTCCGCGAGGATGACCACCAGCACATATCCTAAACCCAGCAATGGATAGGCATACGAGATGTCCAGCTGTTTCAGCGCAATCATCCATAAACCCGTCGCGACTAGAAAACAAGTCGCCCAGCCGAGCATCCACACTGATAAGAAACGGCGTAGACCAGTGTCCGTTTTGAATGCGGCGCTGCCCCGTTTCAGAAGGATTTGTGCAGAGGAGCCAAGTACAACACTTGACGAAAGTGCGAGCACGCCGTTCATCTGTCCAGCCCCACTGCCGCAGCATCTCTGCGGGACCAAACCAGGAAAGCGATGCCGATACCCATCGTCAGAATTCCGATCCACCGAAGCGGACTGATGTGTTCTCGTAATAACACTGCCCCACCAACCGGGACTAATAAATAATTCAAAGCACTCAGAGGATATAAGTAGCTGATTTCCTGCTTACTGACAGCTGCAATCCAAAGGAGCGTGCCGAGCCCGTAGATCAAAAAGCCCATTAGAATCAAGACCATTGCCGGATGGGAGACTGATGACGCTATCTTGGCAAGGGTCAAGCCGTGCTTCAGCAAGAGCTGGCCACATGTCGCGAAGCACACTGAAAAGAGCACCAACCATTCTGCGCGAATCGTGCCAAAAGTCTGTCGGCCGGTGCTGGTTTCTGAGGGCATTGTCGATAAGTAACTCATGATCACCTTTAGCGATTTATAGCTCGGCTACAGTAAGCGCAGAAGTATCTGCCAGTCTGATCCACGATTTGACAGAATTGGGTTCACCGGCGACGCTCACAGGTATGCCATCCATCTCTAGTGATTGCTGTGCCGCACTTAGCAGGCGCACGACTCGGAGCCCATCGTGAGCATCGCTCCGGGGAGTTTGACGGTCCAGCACGCGGTCGAGAAAATGCTGCATTTCGATTTTCAGTGGCTCACTCGAAGAAATGCGCGGGATGTGAATGTCGCCGAAGCGCACCTGAATAGCCTCACCATAACTCCGCGCGGTACTATTCGTCGCGCAGTTATCGTAGACGCGAACTTTCTCCGTAGCTGCGGCGTCGTCAAACGTAACCATCTTCTTACTCCCGACGATGGTTGTGCTGCGCACTTTGTGCGGGTCGAGCCAACTCAGATGAATGTGAGCCATCACCCGGTTCTTGAAAAACAGACTTAGGAAGACAACGTCCTCTATCCCGCTCTGGATATAGCTTTGCCCGCGGGCGCTGACGTCTATAGGATCCTCGCCAAGCATGTATAGAATTTGAGAGATATCATGCGGTGCGAAGCTCCATAATGCATTCTCGTCGCCGCGGATACGGCCTAGATTGACCCGCTGAGTGTAGATATAGAATATCTCGCCGAGATCACCGCTCGCGATCATCTGGCGCAGGTAATCGACGGCAGGGTGATACTCGAGAAGGTGGCCGACCATGAGGATCTTGCCGCGAACTGCGGCCAGTTCAAGTAGTTCCTCTGCATGACCGACATCCAGGGTGAAAGGCTTTTCGACGAACACATCTTTGTCCGCGAGCAGGGCTTTCTTGACCATCGGGTAATGGGTCACTGCCGGCGAACTAATGACGATGGCTTCAACATCTGTACGCTCCAGAAGTTCATCCAGCATCGGATAACTTGCAGTGCCTGGCCATGCTTTTTCTGCCGAGGCGCATCGAGCAGCGCTAAGGTCGCTGACCGCGGCAAGTTCGCAGCCTGGCAATTCGTAGAGACTCCGCGCTACATTCCAACCCCATGCGCCCAGGCCTACAAGTCCAACTCGTACCTTCCGTGTCATGTGCTCTCTCCGATTGGCTGATTGGGCGCAGATGTATCCGTCACAGCGGCGTCACTGGTTGCATCGTTGTGCATGCGGCGTGCCACATGCGATTCCTGGTGTCCATCGTCCAAAATCGGGTGCAGGTCTGTCGGAAGATGCGACAGGAAAATGTAATCTTGCCGATGGACCATCCCAACTTTGCACTTCTTTGCATACTGTGTGCGTGCAGACAGGCTCCGTTTGTACTCGACTACGGCAGCCGTCACAAATAGGGGCCGCAAAGTCTTTGGCATACCAGATGCAGTAGGGTAGGCATGACTACGACACTCGCCACGACTTCCCCTGCCTTCGCGCAGGAGCGCATTCAACGGATTGAAACACGGACAGCCAGGATTGGTGTCATCGGCCTGGGGTATGTCGGGCTCCCTCTTTCGCTTTTACTTTCGGAGGCAGGTTTCCGTGTAACTGGCTTCGATGTAGATACAAGAAAGGTAGAGGAGCTGGAGAATGGCCGCTCCTATATCTACCGCATTCCTCCGACGGAGATACAAAGAGCTCGCGAGTCGGGCTTTCGGTCGACCTCTGATTACGCCAGAATCACCGAACAGGATGTCGTCATCGTATGCGTGCCTACGCCGCTCAATGAACATAGGGAGCCGGACTTAAGCTATGTCAGCCGGACAGCAGAGGCTATCGCACCGTGGCTGCAGCGTGGGCAATTGATTGTGCTCGAGAGCACCACTTATCCGGGTACCACGGAAGAACTCATGATTCCAATCCTGGAGCGTGGCAATCCGGATCATCTTCGTGCAAAGACTAAAGAGTGTGTCGATGACCAGGACATTTTCTATGTCGCCTTTTCGCCTGAGCGCGAAGATCCAGGGAATGAGACGGTGGCGCGCAGGGATATTCCCAAGGTAGTCGGCGGTCACGATGAGCAGGCTACTCAGATTGCTGTCGCTCTTTATAGCGCCATCTTTAACAGGGCGGTTCCCGTCTCGTCGACACGGGTGGCAGAAATGACAAAGCTTCTCGAAAACATTTACAGGTGCGTGAACATTGCCCTGGTGAACGAGCTCAAGCTGCTGGCTCTCCAGATGAAACTCGACATATGGGAGGTGATCGACGCGGCAAAAACAAAGCCGTTCGGCTTCCAGGCATTCTACCCAGGACCGGGACTCGGCGGCCACTGCATTCCTATCGATCCCTTCTATCTAAGTTGGAAGGCGAAGGAATGGGATTTTCACACGAAGTTTATTGAACTGGCGGGTGAGATAAACGAGGCAATGCCGGCGCATGTTGTGCAGTCGACCGCCCGTGCCCTCAACCGCTGCAGGAAGGCCATGAATGGATCCCGCATTCTGATGCTCGGGATGGCCTACAAAAAAGACATCGACGACCTGCGTGAATCTCCCGCTCTCACCATCATTGAAATGCTGAGGGCCGAAGGCGCCGAGGTGGATTACAACGATCCGTACTTTCCGAAGGTAGGGCGCGGTCGCCATTACGACTTGAATATGACGTCGACATCCTTGGAAACCATCTCGGATTATGATTGCGTGCTGATCGTGACAGATCATTCCGATTACGATTATGAGAGAATCGTCCGCGAATCAAAGCTGGTCGTCGATTCGAGGAACGCGACTCGTGGAATTGTCTCCGACAAGATTGTGCAGTGCTGAAAAGCCGCTTGTTTCTGGACGTGAAGGGGTCAAGATATGTATGGACGCTTCACGCGGCTCTAGTTATGGAATGGTCATCATGACATAAGGTAGTGCTGCGTGGCATTCCGCTCGACAATGCCTGGGCCCTGCAAAGAAAACAGGCGTTCCGTATTGACGACCAGCACCGTCTTTCCATCGCCCATAATCGATGCGCCCACGTATTCGGGCATATCCGCCAGAACGCCTCTTAATGGCTTGATGACGACTTCGACCTCGCCGATGAAGCGGTCCACGAGCAGCGCGTAGGGACCGGCGGAAGCCTCGATGATGCCAATAGCCAGCATTGCCGATGCCGCCTGATCGCTCATGGCCTCGGCATAAGGTCCGACGACACTTTCGAAGGCCAGCGCCCGGGCAAGAGTCAGGACAGGAAAGACGGAGCCGCGCACCGGAATAATCGGCTGTCCATGGATCGATCGCAGCAGGGACCGAGGAACCTTGACCATGCTCCTTATTGTGTCCATGGGCAGGACTACCTGCTGTCCTGAAGCAGCAACCAGAATTCCCTTGGATACCAGCAGGCTTGCCGGCAACTCGATCCGGAAACAGGTTCCCCTGTCTTTCTCGCTCTTGATGTGGATGGTGCCGCGAAGAGCTTCAACGCCTGCCCTGGCAACATCCATTCCAACCCCCCGGCCTGACAGATCCGTTATCTCGTCTACCGTCGAAAAACCGGCTTCGAGAATGATCTTGTAGGCGGACTGATCGTCCATCGAGGCAACAGCGCTTTCGGTCATCAAGCCTTTCTCGACCGCGCGCCGCTTAAGCTTCGCGGCGTCCAGGCCCTTGCCATCATCTGTGATTTCAATATTCACATTCGAGCCTCGGGTGTACGCGGAAAGCCGAATGTGGCCAGCTGCCGGCTTTCCCTTCCGGAGACGCTCCGCCTTCGACTCGATACCATGATCGGCGGCATTGCGGATAATGTGCATAAGTGGATCACCGATGCTGTCGATCACGGTCTTATCTAACTCAGTTTCCTCGCCACTTACCTCGAGTTCGATATTTTTGTCGAGCGTGCGCGCAATGTCGCGAACCAGCCGCGGGAAGCGCTGAAAGACCTGTCTCACCGGCATCATGCGAATGGACATGACTGTCGCCTGCAAATCTTCCGCGAGCCGTGACACTTTCGCGCCTGCGTCGCGCATCTCTTTTACCAGGCTCGATTGCACCGCGCTTGTGGCAGAGATGTGCTGCTCGATTCTTCCGGCGAAAGACGGCAGCGCACCGCGCGTGACCAGCAATTCGCCCGCCAGCCGCATCAGGGCATCGAGCTTTGCGGCATCAACGCGAATGCTCTGGGCTCCAGACGCCTTCTCCGGAGCCGGGAGGTCGGACGCCCGCACGCGGACGTCGGCTGTGGGGTTCGCCACTGCAACGGCTGGTGAGGATGAATCCACAACCTGCGAAAAAACTGCTTCGCTCAAGGCATTTATTAACTCTGTGATATGGTCCAGCCAATTGCCTACCCGGGGCGGGGCTGTTTTCGAAAGCCCCAGCAATGCATCAAGCAGCAGCAGCGATAACTCGATGGCGCGCGGGCTGCGGCCCTGGCATACCGAAACCATCGTGCGCGCCGAGCGGCACGCCGTCGTCAGGCCCTGCTGCTCCTCACCCGATGCACACTGTCCAAGCGCGAATGTCAGGGCGGCAAAGCATTGCTCTGCGGCAAGATGAAACTGTGTGTGCCGGCTTTCCTCTTCCCTGACGGGCATCGACTGCTCACGCTCGATCAGGACTTTGCAGTCACCCTCGACGAATTGAAAGACCTCGCGAACAGTGCGCTCGGGCTGATCCGTCGTGAGCACAGCTGTCCAGCGAAGGTAGCACTGCTCAGGGTCGAAGTCCTCTGAGGCGAACAACTCTGACGGATCACAGGCGACCTCCAACCTGCCCAGGTCGGTCAGCTCGAGCAGAAGTGTCGCCGGGTCGGTGCCTGAGTAAAAAATTCCCCGATGCGGATGAAAAACAATTCGATAGCGTGAGGTTTCGGGCACAATTGCCCGCTGTTCGACAGTTTGTGCGTAACCGTCGGGCAGGCCGCCGGAATCTGGCAGGTAGGGCCGGATCGCCGTGAGCACTTCTGCTACCTGGGGCACTGGCGTTTCGGTGTCACCAGTGTCGAGTGCAAGCAAGAGTGCGCAGCAATCACAAGCTTTTAAAGTCGCGTCGATCAGTTCCGGCGTTGCCTCCAGCTGGCGATTCCGAATACGGTTGAAGACGTCTTCCACATGGTGGACGAAACTGGCAAGGCGACGGAAGCCTGCACTTGCACCTGAGCCTTTCAATGTGTGCATCACCCGAAAGACTCGGTTCACAACCTCCATGTTGGCCTGGTCGTGCTCTAGCAGCAGCAGCGCGTCCCCAAGGTCCGTTAGCAGGTCAGCTGCTTCATTGCGAAAACCGGCCTGCAGCTCGTGCATATCTCCAAGATCCATCATCGATATCGCTTCCTGAGACTCATTCGTTCGTCCGCACGGACGCACTTGTACATCGTCGTGACTATGCCCTAGCGCAAAACCTTGGCCACCGTGGCCAGCAGTTGCTCCGGATCGAAGGGCTTCACAATCCAGCCTGTTGCGCCGGCTGCCTTGCCTTCCTGCTTCCGTTCCACCAACGACTCGGTCGTCAGCAGCAGGATGGGCGTGAATCGATACTGGGCGAGCTTTCTCAAGCTGCGCACCAAGTCCAGTCCATTCATGACCGGCATATTCACATCACTTAGGACAAGATCGAACGCCGCCGTGGAAGCCTTCTCCAGTCCTTTCGCACCGTCTTCCGCCTCAACGACGTCGTACCCTGATTGCGTCAGGGTCATCTTCACCAGTTGACGCATGGTCACGGAATCATCGACAGCCAGAATTTTTTTACCCATGCTGCACACTGCCGATGGCCATTTTCTTCAACGAACGAGGCGAGCGCCGTCTTTCGGCCCGCACTGGCTTGGACATGGGTTGTGGTGCCGTTGACTGGACAGACATCGACGGAGCGGGAGCGTGAGTGAAGAAAGCGCCCAGTCCCCGGCTTTGCAGCGAAGCTATAAAACCATCCGAGGCCCTGCCGATCTCGAGCTGGTTGCGGTCGACGGCGCGGCACAGGATCTGGGCAATGCTGGTGTCAATTTCCTCAGCAGCTTCGGCCTGCAGGAGCAATGCTCCACACCCGATCAGGGCCGTCTCCATTGCCTCCCAGAGCGGTCTTGCCTGCTGAATGCCCAGCCTGCCTGTCAGCGTCAACATCGATCCTCGGGCATTGGTTCCTATTTCAAATGGCATGGAGTGTTCCTTACGCAGCACTCACTACTGTCTGCGCTTATCGTTTCGGTTGTGAAAACGGAAATGGGTCCCAATATCGCCTTTCATGCCGAAGGGCTGTGCGGTACTCAAGGCGGCGCATCTTTTCCCGACTTCGGCGATGACATTCCGAGGATCAACCGCACATTCTCAATCAGTGGCAATGGCTCCGACGGTTTCACGATGTAGAAATTGGCGCCAGCCTGAAAACCCCGATTCCTGTCCTCTGCCCCCGACTCCGTCGAGATGATAACGATGGGCAGTGTTTCAAAATCGCCGCTGGCCCTCACCTGTCGAATAAATTCGTAGCCGTCCATGTTTGCCATGTTGATGTCGGTAAGGACCAGGTCGAAGTGCGATGCATACAGCTTTTCCAGGGCGTCAGCACCATCCACCGCGGTGACTGTTTCAAATTTTGCTCCCCGCAGAATGTAGGAATGATAGTTGCGGGTGAACTCCGAATCGTCGACGATCAAAAGCCTGGTCTTCATGACAATTCCTTAGCCTCAATGTTTGGTATAGAGCAGGTGGCCGTCGGCCCGTTTCAGACGGAACGCCGACGTGATGCGCCCCACGGATTCTGCATGGCCAAGGAATATATAGCCGCCGGCAATAAGAGAATCGTAAAAGTGGTTCAGGACTCGTCGCCGTGAGTCGTCGTCAAAGTAGATGAGGACATTCCGGCAAAAAATAAAATCGTAGCCGCGCATAGAGTTCATCTGCATGCGGTCATTCAGGTTCAGCTTTTCCACCCGCACCAGCCTCGCAGTTTCGGGATGCACCCGAAATCCTGAACCCGTTGCTACCAGGTGCCGGCTGTACTCCTGTGGCACACCCTTTACCGAGCGGTCTCCATAGATGGCCGTGCGGGCGAGCTTGAGCATGTTGTCGTCGATGTCGGTAGCTGTTATTTCGATCTCCCAATTCCTGGCATCTGGAAATACTTCGCGCACGATAATCGCGAGCGTATAGGCCTCTTCTCCGGACGAGCACCCGGCACACCAGATCCGAAGCCTCTTTTTTCCAAGCTTCCCCTTCGCCGCGATCACCTCAGGCAGGCAGAAATCAGCGAATGCGCTGAGCTGCTCAAACTCGCGGAACATGTAGGTTTCGTTCGTCGTGACCAGGTTGGCCAGTGCCTGCATCTCATCGCCATTCGGATCGCAGTACCCCAGGTGAAAGAGATAATCGTCTATGCCGCCCAGGCCCAGGTGGATAATCCGCTTTTCAACGCGTTTGTTGAGGAAATATGTCTTCTTTTCTTCAAAGAGAATGCCGAGCTTCCCGTAAAGGAGACGGCTTAGCTTGGAGAACTGTTCGGCTGTGAGTTCCAACTTGGTCGCCTCCCGAGCCGTTCTTCCATCTCGCGGCGCATCTCCGGAACACTTTCACCCGCCAGCAGGGAACGCAGCGCAGCTTCCACAAGCGGCACTTCGGATGAGGCGAGGGATTCGATGGTCAACAAGCGCATCTGCGCATCGGGGGAGCCGAGGTATGGCAGTAGGGCCAGCGCAACCCTTTCCGATGTGGCGAAATGCCCCAGCAGGCGGATCAGGTGGAAGCGTAGCTGCGCGTCGAGTCTGGCGTTTAGAAGCGTGCAGAGCGTCTCTTCGCATTCCTGATTCAACCGTATAAGTCGATGGCGTGCCGAGATCCTGGTCAAACCGTCGATAGCCGGCTGGTAGACCTCGGCACCCCTGGCAACGATAGTTCGACAGATCTCTTTAACTGCTTCCGGGCCGGCGGAACGTCCCAGGACCTTAAAAAAGGGCGTAAGAAACAGCTCGGGTACCAGGCAGGCGTCCGGGAATCTACCCCGCAATGCAGCAAGCGTTTCGGGTGAACCGATCAGGGCGAGGGTTTCCAGGCAGGCGCAAAGGACCATCGGGTGACCTTGCGGCTCCTGCTCGTCAAGCGCGATAGCGAGCACCGCCGCGGCCAGGCTTGTCCGCCGCGCGAAGCCGATTCGCTCGATCGCGCAAACCACTATATTGATGTCGTTGTCCTTCAGGGCGTTCAAATAGAACAGGTCGGGTAGGCCGGCCGCCGTCGCTAATATCTCAATGGCAAACTTTCGGAGGTCCTTGTCCTCACTTTTCAGCATCAACTCCAGTTGATCGGCCGATTCGGGCCGAGTTTCCGCCCCGTTCTGGAGCATGGCGGCCGCCTCCGCGCGCACAAACGGATCCTCGTCGCTTAACAGCTCTACGATTGCCTTATCTGCACCGGCCAGGCGAATCCCCGAAATGCCACGCAGAAGGGCTTCCTTCACCGAGCGCGAACACTCGATGCGAAGCCGCTCCAGCATCAGGCCCAATGCGGCCGGGTCGCCGGACTCGCCAATTTCCTGCGCAGCAGCCCGTCGATCGCACGGTTCGTAAGCGTCAAGACCAGCTCGCAGCTGCGGACTGATCATGCCGTGACCACCCTCCGCCCCACGGTTTCCTTCGTGCCCGGGGCCAGAAGGCTCATCAACTTTTCAGCGATCTGCCAGCTGGGCAGGACAAATTCCGCGCCGCCACGCTTGATCGCCTGGCAGGGCATGCCGAAGACGACGCAGCTATCCTTTGACTCCGCGATTGTTGCGCCACCCGCGTTGCGAATATTTACCATCTGGTCGGCGCCGTCGTCCCCGATCCCTGTCATCAGAACCCCGATCGTCCTCCGACCGAAGACGGACAGGACGGATTCCATCATGATGTCTACGCCGGGAACAAATAGGGTCCTGGGCTGGCTCGGCGTCCGGAGTACGACCTGTCCACTGCCCTTTCGATAGACGCAGAGATGAAGATCGTTGCTGGCCACGTAGCAGCAGCCGGGTCGGACCGGGGCGCCCGCTTCGGCCTGGACCACCTCGATCTCGCACTCCTTTTGCAGCCGGGAGACAAACGCCCCGATAAAGGCAGCCGGCATATGCTGGACCAGGAAGATCGACGCGGGAAAGTCGGAAGGCAGCATGGGCAATACGTTGCTGATCGTTGCCGGGCCGCCCGTCGAAATACCAATGGCGACTGCCCGCATCTCGGAAGAAGCTACTAGCGCTCGCGGTGACAGGCTGCGCGGCAGAGGCTTCGGCAGGTGGGTTCGGACCCTTCGTGTGCCTCGCGACACTGCAGCTGCCCGGACCTTGGCGATAAGGTCGCGGGCCACACCTTCCAGGTTGGTCGAAACAGTACCGTCCGGCTTGGCCACATAGTCAAATGCGCCCAGTTCCAGGCACTCGAGCGTCTCGATGGCGCCCTGCTGGGTCAACGAACTGAACATGATCACCGGGCAGATTTTTTCCGCAAGGATCACCTGCATCGCACTGATGCCGTCAAGCTTGGGCATGTTGATGTCCATCGTGACGACGTCCGGCTTCAACTCGATGGCCTTGCGAATGGCATCTTCGCCATCCCGGGCCGTCGCCACCACCTTGATGTCCGAAGCCTTGGACAAAAGCCTGGTGATGAGGTTGCGCATCAGGGCCGAGTCGTCGGCGATCAAGACCCTTATAAGCGATCCCGGCATCATCGGTACCTGCTCAGCAGCAAGCGACGCTCGTCAGGGACATTCAGAATATCGGCAGTCATACCGTGCGCCCGGCCGCGACCAATTCGCCATGCTCGCTCCGTGTCAGTACCTTCGCCATGTCCAGCAGTACAATCATGCGCCTGCCTTCGTCGACCTTTCCGATGCCCGAGATGAAATGCCCATCGCCGCTGTTCGAAATACTCGCAGGCGGCGGAGCAATATTGCGCGAGGACATACTCATCACCTCTTTGACTGAATCCACCACCAGCCCGGTCTTTGTCCCCCCGAGATCGACGATGATGACACGAGTGCGGTCATCGGCGATGCGGGACTCGAGACCAAACAGAGCACGGGTGCTCAGGACGGGAATCACCTCACCGCGGAGGTTCGTGACGCCTTCAACGAATCTGGGTGCCTTGGGAGTCTGGGTGATCTTCGATAACCTGTCGATCTCCTGGATAGTGGCGATCGGGATCCCATATTCCTCCTGTCCCAGCAGAAAGGTCACAAGCTGCAATTCGTACTCGGCTGCGCCGGCCTCGGTTTCGGATTTCATTTCGTCCGTCAGTACATTCAATTTCTCGTCGAGGCGGTGCTTAATGTCGGCCAGACTCTTTCCACTCAGCAAACCGCCTGTGTCCATCAACAGGATCAGCCGATTCCCATCGTCGAGCTTGGCGATGCCCGAAAGCCTGGCGCCGTCGTGCTTTCCCAGGTCCGGAGGGGCCTCAATTGCATCTTCGCGCAGACCAAGCACTTCATTCACGTGATCGACGACCAGGCCAAGCTGGAATCCGTCCGACTCCACGACAATAATCCTCTGGTCCTCCCGGATGTGACTGTGCACCTGCTGTTGAAAGATTTCCAGTGTGTTGACCACTGTCCTGACCCCTGTCGCGATCTCTTCATGCCGCTTGGGGCTACCTGCGGCCGGGCTCTCAACGCAAGCCCATTTTGCTATCTGCTCATTCCATCCCCTGAGCTGGGCAATCGTTTCCATCAACGTCTGGCTGGAACTATTGAAGACCGTGAGCCAGGCACGCAGCCTTTCGCTGGCGAGTAATGCGCCGCGCGTCTCAATCCTCCTGCCTGCCCCACGCTGATCGTCCGGTCCGCCTTGATTCAGCACGTCTGTGTAGAGTGCGGCAGCTTTGCTGCTGGCGTCGATATGCTCGGCTGCGAACGAATCCAGCTTCAACAGGCGGCGCAGATCGACGATCGGAAGAATCCGGCCCCGTACCGTGAGCACCCCGAGAACATGGTCGGGCGCTCCAGGCACCCCTTTTGGCGTCTGTACGCGCAGAATTTCCCGGACGTCCTGCATGGGGAAGGCAAACTCTTCGCGCCCCAATTGAAAACTCACAATCTGATGCATATCGCCCCCGATGCTGTGCTTCGCGGTATCCGAACCGCTTTGAGGGAGGATAAGAGCCTCGGCCCCAGGCTGGTTCGCCTTCGTCTCCTTGGCGGGACCGGCACTTTCGTCATTCCGCACGGAACTTTTGGCATCATCCTCCGAATGTTCAGGCTGACAGATCCGCCGCGCATCCAAGGAGATGATGATCCGCTCGCCCTGGTCGAGTTTCACCACGCCATTCACAAAGTCGGTCATCCCGTTGCGGATTGCTGCAGGTGGCCGCTCGAATTCGTGATGTCCGACGCGGGTAACCTGGCGTACTCCATCGACCAGCAGGCCAGTGCGCCGGCCATCGACGTCCAGTACCAGCACCCGGCTGCGCTCGGTTCGATCTTCACGCTTCATCCCGAATCGCGACCGAATGTCGATGACCGGCAGGAGCGCCCCGCGCAGATTGGAAACACCTTCGACATACTCGGCGGTATGCGGCAGCCGGGCCATCTTCGGCAGTCGGATGATCTCCTGCACCGACATGATGTCGAATCCAAATTCCTCATCTCTAAGCTGGAATGTCACCAGTTGCATGCCACCCGTTTGCTGACTCATTGCGTGGTCCTCGACGTCGCCGACCGGTGGCTCTGCTTTTGCAGGTTCCCGGACGTCTTGCGACGCACGGTTAACCCTTCGTTCGCGCACTGCTTGTTTTGTCATGGCCCTATCCGTGCTGGAGTTCGTCGGCTTGCGATGCGATTTCTTCTACCGCCTGCAGGATCTCCTCGGCGGCTTTCAGTCCCTGTTCCGCGGCGGTGGCGGATTCCTCAGCTGAGCGGGTCATCTCTTCGGCGGCCGTGGCGATCTGCTCACCCGCTTTTGAAGCCTGCTCGAGCGCGACCACCGATTCTTCAGAGCCCTTCACGATGCTGCCGGCACCGATCCGGACGGCATCAATATCTTTCGCCATGCGCTCCAAGTTGGCCGTCGACGCCTTGGCTCTCTCCGCCTCGCCCTTGGCCTTGATGCCCGCCCCTTCGATATCACTAACGACCTTGGCGATCTGACCCTGGATGCTCTTCACCAAGTCCTTGATACGATCGGCATTCTCGCTGCTTTCGTTCGCGAGCGAACGAATGTCGCCTGCAACCACCGAGAAGCCCCTGCCAAACTCACCGGCACGCGCAGCTTCCACATTGCCGTTCACCGCAAGCATTCGGGTCTGCACTGTGACCATCACGATCGCATCGACAATCTTGTCTATCCGCCGGGTGCGTTCTTCGAGTTCCTGAACGTTCCTTGCCGACCCTGCCGCACCCTCGGCCACTTTGCCGATATTGGCAATCATGGCGTCGATAGCGTCCTTGTTCGTGACCAGCATGGCAGACACATTCCCGCATTTCGTCTCATTCGCTCCGGCCTTGTCGCTCATGTCCCGCGCCGCATGCTCCAGTTGGCTGCCCAGGGCGACCGAACTCTCGCAGGCTCTGGCAGATAGCTGCGATGAGCGGCTGATCTCTTCGATCGCCGCCGAAATCTGTCCGGAGGCTCCCTTGACCTGCTCAGCGTTTGCCGACAGTTCTTCGGCCGCAGCCGCCAGTTCCTCCGCCGACTTCTGCGCATTCGTCGAGCTCTTCAGCGTCTCCGCCAGCTGCGCCAGGCTGTTGGACGCCTCGTTCATCTCGTTGTAGGCACGGCTCTGTTCCTCGACCGCTTTCTGCGATTCCAGTACAGCCGCGCTTGATTCCTCAGACGACCGGGCAATGTCGAGTGCGCCTTTCAAATACTCTTTCGCCCCGCTCAGCGATTCGGCAGCATTGGTCGAGATCGCCTTGCAGGCCTCGCGCATCTCGTTCAACTCCACTTCGATTTTTGCCAGCGCGGCAGTAATTGCCTTGGCCTTCTCGACTTCCTCCAGACCTTTCTGTCCAGCCGCCTGGGTATCCCCGGCAACAACTTTTACCTGGCTCTGGATCTCATTGACGACCTCTTGAATGCCGCGGGCACTCTTTTCGCTCATTTCGGCCAGATTGCGAACCTCGTCGGCCACCACGGCAAAGCCTTTTCCATGCTCACCGGCGCGCGCAGCCTCGATAGCCGCGTTCAGCGCCAGCAGGTTCGTCTGATCGGCGATTCTTGCGACGGCATGGACGATCTTCCCGATCTCCTCAGACTGCCGCTCCAGTTCGGCGATCATCTTCGCCGAGTCGAAGTTTGCCTGTGCAGCATCACTCACACCTTTGATCAATGCCTCGATATCCGAGGAAGTCGTGCGGCTCAGCGTGTAGACCGCATCCACTAGCTTGAGCGACTCGGCAGCTTTCTCATTTGCAACATCGGATGATTTCTCAATCTGGTTGATTGCTGCGCGTGATTCTTCGGCAGCAGCCGCCGATTCTTCTGCTCCGGCAGCGATGGTCTGCATCGTCTTGCCAAGCTCTTCGACCGTGCTGGTCGCTTCATTGATCGCACTGGCCACCTGTTCGGTCGCCGTCGAAAGCTTTTCAGCAACGGCCTGGGCGCGGGCCAGGGTGCGCGCGCGCGTCTTGTCTTCCGCAATGCGCTTGCCCTGCAACCGGCTCATACCGGTATCGATGGAAAATCCGACGGCCGCAGGAATCGCAATCGGCCTGCCGACGCCCTGAGACGCGAGGCGTTTCATACCAGCTGCTGCTGAAACGGCATTACCGTGCCCATTGCTCTTTGCGGAATGTTCTACAAATTCGCTCATCTTGCTTCGATCTCCTCGTCCAGTCCTCCGTTTATCGGCGGGGAATGAGGAAGCAATAGGGCGTCTGAGCGAGGGCACTCCCCGGCAGGCGGATCGATCCATTTCGGCTACGCCGAAGGCCAGCTTCCGCGGGCTTGGGCTTGAACGATTACCGGCTCGCCTCTGTGGCGTGTCGACGCTCGTAGGCATAGAGGATGCCGTCGGCGTCCCGTGCCTCCGAAGTCAGAAGAAACCCGGCCTTCTGAATCAGATCGATACAGTCGCCGCACCCCGGGACAAAGCGACCGCCGTCGCTGCCGTAGACGAGAAATCTGTCATGGTTCGACAGGAACGGCCGCAACAAGGACATTTTCAAATCAAGGTGCGCTTCGCGAGCGAGTCGCTGGTAGCCCCGGTAGGTAGGAGTTTCTTCGAGTGCGCCGTCGTAAAGGTGCGCAACGACGGCAGGCGAGGCATTCGTGTAGAGATAGAGATAATCGGTTTCCCGCAGGACCAAGATGTCTTCATCCATCGCAGGGTTTTGCAGGGTCGAGTGCCTGGCCATGGGAAAAGCGCGATCAGGCGCGAACAGAAAATGACTGCTTGGCTCAACCAGGGCGAAGTCGCTGTGCCGTAGCAGGTGCACACCGGCGACAGCGAGATCACCCAGCATAAGAATCACCATGGAGGCGGCAAGCACTCCGGGTGCCCATGACCGGACCCGTCGGCCGGAAACAGCAAGAGCCAGAAGGATCGACCAACCCGCGATACTCGAAAGAAAATAGCGGTCGTAAAAGACGCCGCGCGCTTCAACGATCTCCGCCAGACCAAGAAAGGGCAGAAGCGTAAATGAGATCGCAACGATCAGTTCTCGGACGGGAAGAGTCGTGGCAAATGGAACGTGCATGGGCCGCTGGTACTTCTCGAAAGCCACGCAGGCAATCGCGATCAATAAAATGACCATCGCCGGTTCGAGCAGATTTGAGGCAATCGTTTTTGCGATGGCGAGAATGGCTGCCGCGTTAAATACCGAACCGGGCGGAATGAGGGAGCGATAACTCCTGATCATCGGCAGATAGAAAGGTAAGGCGATGAACGGCGGCGACGCAACGGCCAGAAGGATAGACCAGTTCAGCCTGCGACGGGTGTAGATGGAATACAACTCTGCCAGAGCAAAAGGCACTACGATGAAGACCGCATACACGTGGCTAAGCATGGCTGCAAGCAGGCTAAGGAATAATGCGGCATGGTAGACGTACTTGTGTTTTACCCTGGAACACTGCTGCCAGCAGATAAGCGCAAGCCCGCACCAGCCAACGACAACGCCGTGAGGTCGCGCTTCAAATGCATAGTATTTGGCAAGGGTGAAGAAAGGAAAAATGCCGGCGACCGCTCCCGCGAGAGCGCCAAGGCGTCTGCTCACGAAAATAAACAGCGAGATGCCCAGGAGCCACACACCCAGTGCCTCCGGAAGCCTTGTAGCGATCTGTCCTTGTCCGAAAACACTTTGACTTATGCGAGTCAGCAGGTAGAACAGTGGCGGGTTTAAATCTGCGCCATGCAGCACAGCCTTCCAGGTATCAACGAAGGATGGCAGCCGGCAAAGATAGACAGTGAAAAGCTCATCGTACCAGTACGGTTTCCCGGCGGATCTGACGAAGATATCTGCGAAGTAAAGGAGGGAGACGAGAGCAGCGGCAAACGCTGTGCGCATTGAAAAAACGCCGTCGGAATTATCGACCTCTTGATCACGATCGACCGTCCCGCGGTCACTGTCGGAAGATACTGTCAAAGCTCAAGCTCCAGGCGGTTCGAAAGATCCCTGCGCAAACTGATCGCTAGTGTAACCAAGTCACGGCAGGTTGTGGACGCGGCACTGAAACGCGACATCAAAGACGGCTGCCATTCCTCCACCCTTCAGCAAACATTCGTAATCCACGGCAGACGTCTTTCCTTAAATAAGACGCCTGCGGCGGATAGCCTTCAGCCAGTTCTCTCAGCGTTCTTTCTGCATCTTGTTTATTATCTGTTGAGCGAGAGTTTGCCTCATGCTGCCGCAATGAAGCGGAGCCTTTTCCTCTCTATGAAGACAGTCAGGTCTCGTTAGTGCCTCAAGTCGAAAGGTCAATGAATATGCTGTCAAGACGTGCATTCATGCAGGCAGTCACTGCTGCTTCCTGTTACGAGTTCCTGGATAAGACCCCGGTGGCGTCAGCCCTCCTTGCTTCGGACAGGCTGCCGCCTGGGAGCGAAGACCTGACGCAGTACGTCAATATCCGGGTCGGCACAGGCGGCCATGGCCACACTTATCCCGGGGCAACGGTTCCCTTTGGCGCTGTCCAGGTCGGGCCCGATACCTACACCAAGGGATGGGACTGGTGTTCGGGCTATTACGACGCCGACAAATCGATCATGGGCTTCAGCCATACGCACCTGAGCGGCACGGGCTGTGGAGATTTATTAGACGTCCTGCTCATGCCGAATGTCGGCGACGTAAAGTGGGAATCCGGCTCGCGCGAGAATCCTGAAGCAGGCTATCGCTCACCTTTTTCGCATGACGATGAGAAACTGGACACCGGCTATTACGCAGTCGCGCTAAAGGACCGCAAAGTACATGTAGAACTGACAGCCACGGAGCGCACCGGACTGCATCGCTACACATTTCCCGCGAGCGATGAGAGTCATTTCATACTTGATTTGGCGCACGCCTATGACGACCCGGCAGATCCCGTCACCGAAGCCACACTCGAAATAGTCGGCAGCGATATGGTTACTGGCGCACGCAATGTGCACTCGTGGGCTCCGAACCGGCGCATCTATTTTGCCGCGCAATTTTCCAAACCATTTGCATCCGCAACACTTCAGCAGGATGGTACGAAGCTGAGCGCGTCCTCCGCGAAAGCAGCAGGAAAGAGCCTGAAGACTGCTCTGCATTACAAGACTTCAGAGGGTGAGATCATCCTGGTGCGCGTCGGCATTTCCGGCGTCAGCGTGGACAATGCCATTGGCAATCTCAAGGCAGAAATGCCGGGATGGGAATTTGATGCGGCCCGCTTGGAGGCCAAGCGCAAATGGCAGAACGAACTTGGCCGCATTCGCATCGAGACAGGCAACGCTACGCAGCGCACCATTTTCTATAGCTCTCTATATCACATGATGTGCGCCCCGACTCTTTTCGACGATGCGAACGGCGAATACTTCGGCATGGATGGCCAGACGCACAAGCTCGGGGCGGGTGAACATAATTACAGCACTTACTCACTCTGGGACACATTCCGCGCACTGCATCCATCCTTCACACTCTTTCAACAGGAGCGGGTGCCGAACTTTGTGAATTGCCTGATCGGAATGGCGGAACAAAGCCCGCAGGGAATGCCGGTGTGGCCGCTTCAGGGTAAGGAAACGGGAACCATGACCGGCTATCACTCCGCGAGCGTGATGGCAGAAGCATGCGTAAAAAAGTTCCCCGGCATTGATTGGCAGCGCGCCTACAAAGTGATGCGCAAACGGAATATGGACGACAATTACCGCGGGCTTGGATACTATCGCGACCTTGGGTATATCCCAGCCGATAAGGAAGAAGAATCTGTCAGCAAGGTGCTGGAATATGATTACGGCGACTGGAGTTGCTCACACGTTGCCGATGCTGTAGGTGCGCACGATGATGCGAAGCTGCAACGAAAGCGATCGCAGAACTATCAGCATCTGTTCGATCCGAAAACGCAGTTCATTCGTGCCAAGCTCAGCGACGGCAAATTTACCGATCCGTTTGATCCGATCGACATGGGCCACACGGAGAAATATCGTGACTATACCGAGTCCAATGCGTGGCAGACGACCTTCGGCATTCAGCATGACGTGAAGGGATACATCGAGCTATGGGGAGGTCGCGAAGCGTTTGTAAAGAAGTTGGATTCGCTCTTCACCGTGCCCTCCACACTTCCCAAGGACGCGCCCCCGGATATCGCCGGACTGGTTGGTCAGTATGCTCATGGAAATGAGCCGAGCCATCATATTGCATATCTCTATGTCTACGCGGGGCAGCCCTGGAAAACGCAGGCTCGCGTCAACTCGCTCCTGTCGACGATGTATCACAATGATCCTGACGGCCTGGAAGGCAACGAGGATTGCGGCCAGATGTCTGCATGGTATGTGATGAGCGCACTCGGTCTCTATGCGGTAGACCCGGTCAGCGGCAACTATGTACTTACGTCGCCACTTTTCGATAAGGCTACTGTGTCTGTGGCGAATGGGAAAGAGCTGGTGATCGAGGCGAAACGATCTTCTCCGGAAGCGGTGTATATTCGAGCGGTTACGATCAACGGCAAGCCATCACGAAAGCTGTGGGTTGCACATGACGAGATTGCGCATGGGGGCCACATCGTGTTCGAGATGAGTACGGAGCCGAACCAGCAACTCGGCGTTGCTCCCGAAACAGCTCCTCCGTCTCTGACAGCCTGACTGCCGTGCGCAGGTGATCTAAATCTATCCTGATCGCCTGCGACTATGCCCTTAAGTCAATTGCATTGCACGGCGTTAAAGAAGTTAAGTGAGGAACTGACGTCGACAATGACAAGCCCGAATCCTCAGTTGCAGACGGAACTTTTAAAGCCCAGACAGCACTACAAAGCACTCGATGGATTGCGCGGCATTGCTGCCCTTTCAGTCGTCACCTTCCATTTCATGGAAATGGCAATTTATAACTACAGCAAGCTTTTTATAGGGCACGGCTTTCTCGCTGTCGACTTCTTTTTCTGCCTGTCCGGATTTGTCATTGCTTACGCTTACGATGACCGCGTCGGAAAACTTGGTATCGCCGAGTTCCTGAAATCGCGATTGATTCGTTTGCACCCATTAGTCGTATTGGGTTCTGTACTTGGCCTGATCGCACTATTCCTTGATCCCTTCGTGACTGCGCCGATGGCTTACAGTTCGGGAAGGATCGCACTTATTTTTTTGGTGTCAATCCTACTGATTCCTTATCCTGCAATTCAGGAGCGGGGATTCAACCTCTTCGGTTTGAATGCCCCGGCGTGGTCACTGTTCTGGGAATATGTTGCGAACATCGTCTACGCGCTGGTGCTGTTTAAACTTAGCCGGCGCACCGTCATAGTTCTGACGTCGATCGCCGGAATCGTTCTGTGTTTGGTTGGCGAGCATGCAGGAGCTCTATCCGGCGGCTGGAACGGCCGGACATTCTGGGATGGAGGAGCACGGGTAGCTTATTCATTCCTGGCTGGTCTATTGATCTTCCGGTCGAAATGGATCATCCGCTCGCGAATGGGCTTCTCGATAATTGCCGTCTTACTGCTACTCGCTTTCCTGATGCCATATGCCAAAGGCGGCTGGATACGCGAGGCTCTGGTAGTCCTGTTTTATTTTCCATTACTGGTCGCCCTCGGAGCGGGTGCAACACTCTCCGCCCGCTCCGAGAAGATATGTACTTTTGCCGGGAATATGTCCTATCCGCTTTATATGACGCATTACTCAGTGATCTGGATATTTGGTAATTACTACGAGCGATACAAGCCTGACGCGCTCCACCTGGCTATGGTCGTGATCTCCGGCGTCATCGTAATGGTTGGGGTGGCCTTCATAGCGATGATCAGCTTCGACATTCCTGTTCGCAGATATCTGTCAGCTCATCGGACTCTCAAACCTCGTTAAACAAATATTGACTTGCGGACTTTGTCGGCTTCGGTCTGGCTCAAAGAAGGTTCGTCGGAGATTCGGCAAGCGATATCAGGTATAGCCGTAGCAGAGCGTGGATTGGCCATCCCGGGCTCTTTTCATTCCAATCGCGTAAGGTCTCCGACGCATGTGCGAAGCGCCTCGAGAACGCGCTGTCTGCGCTAGTAATTGCAAGCAGGCGAAGTTGGATCCGTTGGACGCCAAGTGAGTCGCTGATGCGGATGTCAAAAAGGCCTGCTCCGGGAAGGGAAAGAAGTGCTGGCCCTGCGGATTTCTGCAATGGCAGGCTCCCGGCCATCGACAGTGCTGGAGCGAATTGATCAAGGCGAACCAGGCTGCATGTGTAGGTTCCTTCGGGAAGAGTTGCGGCCAGGCCGGTCAGCCGGACCTTTCCCCCGGGCATCAGTGTCGCGACGATCTCATCCAGGGCCGCCGGGACAGCATGCGCTGCAGGTTGCGCGCTCAGCTGCGTGCCATGAGTTGCCTCCTCGGATCGCATGCGATTCAGCATATCGATGGCAAAAGCGGATGGCTTTTCGTTCAGTACGGGGACCCTGTATCCTCGTGCGCAATCCTTGCTATTGAAGCATTGGTAAAGGAGTCGCTGGCCGTCGGGCAGCAGGACGATCACCTGGTGCATTCCATCTGTCATTCCGGGATGCAGCAGTTCGCCGGGTGAGACCCGCTCACCGCTCTTGAGCGCTTGTCCATCTTCGTGATTCCATGCTCCCTGCACGCTCCAGAGCATTCCGGATATCTCTCGACTTGTTACGGTAGCAGCTAAAGACAGCTCCGAACTGGATAGTGCGATAAAGAAAATTATTAAACCCATTCCCAGGTAGCTCTTCATAGCGGACAGGGTATGCAGATACATCATTCGGGCTTCCTCTCAAACTCGAAGCATATATCTTCAGGGGCGCGACTGGTAACTCCGATGGGTATATCCGGGCGTTACCACATCGGATTACCAGATTGTAGGTGAGCTAACCGCTATTGCTGATTTAAGCTTGCTCTCGTCGCCGGGGCGCCACTACAAGTTATCTATGCGCCGCCCGAGCACTATGCGGCACTTACATTCCTGATAAGTACGAGAAGGACAGAAGAACGATCTTTCCGCAAATCGGTGAATGGTCTATGCCTTACTGATTGTTGCCTTGGGGCACCCTCACGTGCCCGCTGTTTTCTGTCTACAGTTTCTCGACCCCCGTCAACAATTTCGAATCGCGGTGTGTTTCCATGGCTCGCTTGTGTCTCCGTCTTAGTTCTGTCTTCCTCATTTTCTTTTCCTTGCTGGCAGTCTCGACTGGCTTCGCGCAGAATGCCACGCCCGTGAATGTACCAACGTGGCGCTACGATAATACGCACCAGGGACAGAACACGCAGGAGACACTGCTCACGCCCGCGAACGTCAACACGACGAGCTTCGGAAAGCTCTTTTCCGTAGCAGTCGACGGCTACGTCTACGCTCAACCTCTCTACATGAGCGGCCTGACGATGCCCGATGGATTAGTACACAATGTGCTCTTTGTCGCCACTGAGCATGATTCCGTCTATGCCCTCGACGCCGATTCAAATGGAGGCAGCAATGCTGCGCCGCTTTGGCACGCCAGTTTACTGTCCGCAGCCTATGGGGCGGCAGCCGGCGCGACTACCGTCACCAGCGGAGATGTCGGCACACAGGATCTGATTCCAGAAATAGGCATCACGTCAACACCTGCAATCAACACTGCGACAAATACGCTGTATGTCGTTTCAAAGACTTTGGAGAATGGAATTTATGTGCAGCGCCTGCATGCACTGAACATCATTACGGGAGCAGAGCAGGCGAACAGTCCCGTCGTTATAAGTGGATCTGTACCTGGAACCGGCAACGGCAGTTCGGGCGGTCAGGTCGCCTTCAGTCCACTCTGGCAGATGAACCGTGTGGCTATCAATTACAACAATGGATACGTATACCTGGCGTTTGGCGCACATGGCGACAACGGCCCGTGGCATGGATGGGTGTTTGCCTATAACGCAAATACCCTCGCGCAGACCGGAGTTATCTGCCTCTCTCCGAATGGATTCGGCAATGGCATCTGGGAATCAGGTGCGGGCATGCCGATCGATGCCGGCAGTACAGCCGGACGCATGTATGTGGTGGCCGGCAACGGTTCATTCGATGGCTATCCACCTATCTCTCAAGCTACAGATTTCGGCAATAGTATCGTCCAGCTTGATCTGGCTAATGGCAGCCTCATGCCAACGGACGACTTTACGCCCTACAACACCGTGACACTCACGCAATCGGATACTGACCAGGGATCGGGCGGAATCCTGCAATTGCCGGACCAGCAGGGATCTCATCCGCACATCCTTGTTCAGTCTGGAAAGAATGGCTCATTGGAGGTAGTCAACCGGGACAACCTTGGGGGCTACGCAGCGGGCGCGTCTTCGAACACGAATATTCTTCAAGACATTAAATATGCAACGAGTGGTCTATGGAGTACCCCGGCCTACTGGAACAACAATATCTATACCTGGGGCCGTTCGCAGACGATGAGGCTATTCCAGGTAAACAGCGGTGTCGTCACGCCGACGCCGGCAAGCCAGGGCACTGTCACGTCCAATTTTCCTGGTGCGTCGGTAGTCGTCTCTTCAAATGGAACTCAGAACGGAATTGCGTGGGCAGTACGGACGGATGCATATATCAACAATGGACCGGAAGTTCTCTATGCATTCGATGCAACGAATGTAGCCAATATTCTGTATGAGAGCGATACGAACACGCGCGATAATGCCGGCAGCGCAAACAAGTTTGTGGTTCCGGTCGTCACAAACGGAAAAGTTTATGTAGGTGCGGCTTACCAGGTAGATGTCTATGGGCTGTTGAATGGTGAGACAGCTACGACAAGCCCCGTAATTACGCCAGGTGCCGGAAACTATACGGCAAGCGTTAGTGTCGCGATTACCTCGTCGACGCCTAATGCAGCCATTTACTACACGACTGACGGATCGACGCCGACGACCGCATCGACGCTGTATACAGGGCCCATAACCATCAGCACAGACACAGTGTTGAATGCGATTGCCAGCGCGAGCGGCTATCTCCAAAGTGCGGTGTCATCCGCTACATTCACTTATCCTGCGCAGACACCTCCTGTTACATTCACGCCCTCTGCCGGAACCTATGCTGGAACACAAAGCGTACTTCTTGCAGACACGGACAGCTCGGCGACCATCTACTACACCACAGACGGCACTGTTCCAACCACATCCTCCGCAATATATGCGGGCCCGATTCCCGTGAACGCATCATCCACGTTAAAAGCGTTAGCGGTTGACGGAACACATCCTGTCAGTAATGTAGCGAGCAGCGCGTATGTCATCACAAGTGGCGGATCGACAATAAATTATGGCAGCGGCTTTGCATCTGTCGCAGGTCTGACTCTGAATGGCAACGCGAAAAACTCGGACGACAGCAGGCTCCAGCTCACGGACGGTGGAACGTATGAGGCGAGCAGCGTCTACTATTCGACGCCGGTCAACATACAGGCATTCACAACAAACTTCAGCTTTCAATTATCGGCGGCCCAGGCAGATGGCTTCACATTTGTAATTCAGAACGCTGGCGTTAATGCGCTTGGCTCGAATGGTGGCGGCCTTGGTTATGGGGGTGCTACCGCTGGTGCCGGGATTGGTCAGAGCGTCGCGATCAAATTTGACTTTTACAACAATGCGGGTGAAGGGAATGACTCGACCGGCCTCTTCACGAACGGCACATACCCGACCGTACCGTTTATCGATCTGACGCCGTCAGGGATTCAGCTCAACAGCGGCGATAGTATCCAGGCGCAGCTCAGTTATAACGGCACAGTTTTGACGCTCACATTGAACGATGTCGTCGTAAATAAGACGTTCACGCAGCAGTTCACAGTGAATATTCCGCAGATTGTCGGTGCCAATACAGCGTTTGTGGGCTTCACCGGTGGTGCGGGCGGACTTAGTTCCAGCCAGAAGATTCTTACGTGGACCTACGCATCTTCTGCTGCGCAAAGTGCCGCAAGCGCTCCAGCATTTACGCCAGCGGGCGGCACTTATACCACGCCACAATCCGTGGCGCTGACCAGCAGTACTGCGGGCGCAGCCATCTATTACACGACGAATGGGACGACGCCAACCACAAGTTCAACGCTTTACAGCACGCCGATCGCGGTTGCAGCGGGCACGACAACGATCAACGCTATCGCTACGGCAAGCGGCTTGACGTCGAGCCTGGTAAGCAGCGCAACTTATGTGGTCACCCCGGTGACTCCCGCTCCGGTGTTTGCTCCAGCGGGGGGCAGTTACAAGGCTGCACAAAGCGTTTCCATCACGGATAACGGCGCAGTGATTTACTACACCACGAATGGTGCGACACCTACGACGAACTCAGCCGTCTACGGCGGTCCTGTCAATGCGCCGGTCGGCACAACGACGATAAAGGCTATTGCGGTTGCTCCGTCTTCGTCACAGAGCGCGGTGACCACGGCAACCTATGTAATTTCAAACAGCGTAACACCATCGCCCACCTTTACACCTGCAGCGGGCAGTTACAAGACTGCGCAGACTGTCGCGCTCGTCGACAGCCTCTCGGGCGCTGTCATTTACTACACGACGAATGGCGCTACCCCTACGACCAGTTCGGCCGTCTATACCGCACCATTATCCGTAGGAGCTGGAACCACGACCATTAAAGCGCTTGCGCAGGCGATCGGCAGCACAGCGAGCGCTGTCGTTTCAGCAACGTATGTGGTGACGCTGCCAGTCACCGCGACACCCACCTTTACACCGGCAGCCGGCAGCTATAGTGGCGCTCAGTCTGTAAGGATTGCCGATGCTACGGCGGGCGCGGTCATTTATTACACCACCAACGGGACTACCCCCACCACATCTTCGTCCATCTACACGGGTGCAATTCCTGTTAGTGCAGGGAAGACAACAATCGAGGCCCTTACTCTGGCTCCTGGAGCAACGGTCAGCAAGGTTGCAACGGCTACTTACACAGTTACGTTACAGGCTGCTGCGGCTCCGGTCTTCTCACCTGCCGCGGGAACCTATCCTGCCGCGCAGACGGTTACTATCTCGGGCGGTACGCCGGGCACCGTCATCTACTACACGACGAACGGAAGCACGCCGACGACTGCCTCGGCCGTGTATTCGGGACCAGTCTCGATCGCGGCTACTGAAACACTGGAGGCCATTGCCGTTGCAAGCGGTTATGCTACCAGCACCACAACGTCCGGCCTGTATACGATCAACGCTGCAACGCCTCTAAACTATCCAAGCGGCTTTACCAGCGCCGCGGGACTCGCTCTGAACGGCAGCGCAGCAGTAGTCACGACCGCCAGCGCCCTGCAGCTGACCAGCAGCGCTGGGGCCGCATCCGCCGGTTCCGCCTGGTATGCGACACCGGTCAACATCAATGCCTTCACTACCGATTTCACTTTCCAGATGCTTAATCCTGTTGCCGACGGCATGACCTTTACCATTCAAAGCCAGGGACCGACAGCCCTGGGGGCTAATGGCGGGGGGCTAGGCTATGCAGGGATGCCGACCAGTGTCGCGCTGAAGTTTGACATTTATAACAACAGCGGCGAAGGTATCGACTCGATTGGAGCGTATGCAGATGGCGCTTCTCCGACTCAGCCATCTATTGACCTGACGGGAACCGGCATCGTGCTGACCAGCGGCCACATCTTCCACGAACATATCGTCTATAACGGATCCACTGCGACCTGCACACTTACAGATACTGTTACCGGAGCTACTTATACGAATAGCTACCCGGTAACTCTCAGCGCTGTTCTTGGCGCATCGACAGCCTACGTCGGATTTACCGGTGGCACCGGCGGCAGCACGGTCACCAGCAATATCCTCAGTTGGACGTTCAGTAACTCCGTAGCACAGACAGCGGCTGAGCCGAAGCTTTTACCAACTCCTGGCACTTATGTGAAGACCGCTTCTGTTTCACTCAAGGCTGAGGCTTCCGACAGCGTGGTGCATTACACCGTGGATGGCTCCCAGCCGAACGCATCCTCTGCTGTTTACCACGCGCCCATCGTCGTGATGGGTCGCTCACTCACCATCAAGGCGTATAGCGCCACTCCGGGAAAGAAGGATAGTGCTGTTGTCACCGGCACCTATCAAATTAAATAGCCTGGGGGAGTAGTTAATTACTTCTGCTCGGGAGCATCGTCGCTATCCGGCGTGTTGCCTGACTTTACACGCATGTCATGAAAGATGCCTTGCAGTTTGTCTTTCATGTCTTTGTACTTGCGATATTCTGCCAGTTGCTTCTCGGCATCTGCCCGCCTTCCCTGCTGGCGATAAAGCGTGCTCAGGCGGTAGTGCGCGATATAGTCACTCGGATCAATTTCAATGGCGTGCTCAATCAGGTGCTGCGCCTTATCCTTATCATTAGTGGCGATGAGTGCCTTTGCCAGCTCGAGGCAGGCGTCGGGATCATCGGGCTGCAGGCTTATAGCGCGCGAATCAAATTGGGTCGCGGCTGGCCAGTCTCCGCGTTTTGCAGCAATGGCTCCAAGCATCAACGAAGACTTCTCATCATTCGGATTGGTCTGCAGAGCGGCTTGAAACTCTGCTTCGGCCTCGGCCTTCAACTTTTCCTCAGACGAATTGTAAAGCAGGTTTCCCAGCTCGAAATGCAGTCCAGCCTGGTTTGGATTGAGCTTGATGGCCTGACGGTAATTTGCAATGGCGGCAGCATCATCGCCGTGGCGGGCGAGCTCGCGGGCCATTACCTGGTGCATCTGTGCACTCTCCGGAGCGGCCAGGGCGAGCGTCAGCATGGTTTTCGAGGCAAGATCGGTATACAGCTGATAGGCCGTAAATAACAGGGCGGGATCTGTGGGCTGTGCGTCCAGCAGCGTAGCGGCGACAGCTGAAGCCTTCTCCAACTCACCGGTTGAGCTGTAGTTATTGATAAGCGCAGACCCGACTTCGGCTTTCAGCTTTTGTTCTTCAAGGTGAGGAAATGTTGCAGCCAGGTCATCGCGGCTGGCTACATCGTCGTGCAGCTGGCTTTCTGCAAGGCCGAGCAGCGCCTGGATTTTCCAAAGATCGGGCTTCATCTTGACGGCTGCTCGCAGTTCAGGGACTGCGGCCGTGTAGTCTCCACGAAAGTAAAGCAGAACGCCAAGATTTCCCCGTGCATCGACATTCTGCGGATCGAGGGCCAGCACCTTTTGAAATTCGGCAATCGCAAGGTCAGGCCGCTGCTGATGAAGAAAGTCCTGCGCTGCACGCGTGTGCTGCAGGACCTGCTCCCTGGTGCTTGAGCTGGACTTGCCAGCGCCGGGCCGGGTGGAAGCAGACTGACCCTGGGCTGCGGCAGTAACAAGACTCGAAAGGATAAAAATGCAGAGGACTGTTCGAAACGGCATGGCTTATCCAATGATAATGGAGCATTTTCCTGGCGACTCTGCCGGGCGACGGGCAGAAGAAAAGGACGGCGATATGCCGTCCTTTTCCTGTTTGCCTAGTTCAGGATTAGAAGGAAACACGACCGTACAGCTGCATCGTACGGCCGCCGACAGTTGTGCTGGTGATTTGGGAACCGCCGCTCGAAAGGTTTTCGTTCGGGAATCCAAAGCTGGCATGGTTGGGGAAGTTTTGAGCTTCGCCGCGAATTTCCACGTGGACCTTTTCCGTCACGCTGAAAGTCTTGCCAAGAGCCAGATTTGCCTGGAAGTAGTCCGGTCCATACAACTGGTTTCTACGCTCGTTACCGAAGGTTCCGTTCGCGGGCGTTGCGAACGCAGAGGTGTTGTACCAGTCATTGATGGTGCGATGAGCGGGAGTTGGATTTCCCACCACGTTTGGATACCAGGTGCCGGCCTGTGCATAGCTGTTATTCGTACCGACATATGGCGTGAACGGACTGCCAGTTGACCAGATCACAGTCGGCGCCAGCTGCCATCCGCCAACCAGTTCATCGAGAAGCGAATTGTTGTTCAGGAATTGGCGACCCTTACCAACAGGGAAGTCATAAATCGCCGATCCCTTAACGGAGTTGCGGACGTCAAAGTTCGAGGGACCGTAGTTTGCGCCTGGGTTGTAGGAATTCTGATAACCGAGTGTTCCTGCGCTGCTGCCCCATGCTGACGAGTCGATCGTATCCAGCATGTGCGACCAGACGTAGTTGACGTTGTACTGGAAACCGGAACTAAGACGCTTCTGCAATGTTGCCTGGAACGAGTTGTAATTCGATGTTGAATTGTTGGTGCCTCCGGAACCTCCGCCGCCAATACCTTGGAAGTTCGGGTAAGGACGGGCATTGGTCGCACCGGTCGCGTCATTCGGGCCAAGCCTGTTCTCAGGAACCTGGTTAATGTCGACAGGGAACAGCAGGTCATAACCATGGCTGCCGACATACGCCAGACCGGCGACCATATCCTTGCCAATCTGTTGCTGCACCTGGACATTCCATTGCATGATCTTGGGAACCGGCGTGTGATAGGCCTGGTAACTGACGCCCTGACCGTTCAAAGCGTTTGGCGTGGTGGGAGCATTGACATAAGCAGCGTTCACACTTTTGCCGGCTGCTCCCTGATAGTTCGTGTTGCCGTCGGAATTTAGCAGGACAACTGGTCGTATGCCGTTGGTTGAATCGGCAAGATTGCCACTGGCACTGAGAGCATTGCCCATTCCTGCGCCATAGGTATCTTCGCTCCAGGTGTAGCCATACAAGCCGAACCCGCCACGAATGACTGCGGACGGTTGCAGTTGATAGGAGAAGCCGACGCGCGGCAGGAAGGTGTTCCACACATTCTTGATCAGCCGCTCACGGCCGTTGGCCTTGGTTGTTCCATACCACATAGCACCGAGGGAGTTGTCAGCGGGGTTCTTCACCGTCGGATCGAAAGAGGCCATGTTGCCCTTCACTTCATCCCAGCCGGTGCTGCCCTGCCAGCGCAAGCCGGCGTTTACAGTCAGCTTCGGAGTGAGCTTGACATCGTCCTGAGCGAACAGCTGCGGCACCTTGATACGTGCGCCGAACTCAGGCGACACGTTTGCGCTCCAGCTCTGCGTATAGCCGAGCAGGAAGTCCGCAAGTCCCTCACCATCCTGGCCAGAAGTACCGACGTTCGAGGCAGTGTAACCGCCGCTGAAGTTAAAGCTGCCGCTGTTCTCGTTGCCCCATGCCGTCGAGTCTGCGCGACTGATCAGGAACTCTCCACCGAAATGCAGTACATGGCGGCCGCGAATCAGGGTAACGACATCGGATGGATCAAATACCATTTCCTTGTAGACAGCGTTTGACTGGGCCTGCAGATCGCCGCCGAACCAGCCCACGTTGCCATTGATGTAGAAGCCTGGGAACGTGTCGGCCTTGGCAAACTTCAATCCCAGCTTCGCCGGATAGCCTTCGCCAGCCGAAAATGGTGTGTAGAAGTTGAACTGGTCGGTGAAGCCGAGTCGCGCTTCATTGATCAGGTTCGGGCTGATCGTCCAGACATCTGAAACCTGTGCGTTGTCGCGACTTACATCGCCATGCTGGCAGTTCACCGGGCAGATTCCCTGGTTCAGGAATTGAGCCGGGTTATCGCTTTCGGTTTCCGAAATGACGATGTGGTTGTTCTGCGTGACACTGTAATCCAGTCGCCCGAAGTACTTGATGAAGGGATTCTGGCTGGGTGCCGTGTACGAGAAATTGTTCGTCGTGTACGTAACGCCGTTCGGGGCGAGGTAAGGGGTTCCGGCGGTGTTCGGTCCCGGAAAATATGACATGGCCTTCTGCGCGACAGGATCGAGGAGGGCCGTGGGAATTTTATTGCCTCGTCCGTACTCCTCGGCGAAGCTCTTACGATGCAGAACGCCGTTGGCGTCTACCGTCTGGGTGGTCGGATCGTAGATCGTCGCCAGCCCGGTGAAATCACCCGCACGCATGGCAGCCGTGGGAACACTGACAAAGGCCGTGCTCGAAGCACCGTTATTGATGGTCTTGTCGTAGTTGAAGTAGAAGAACATCTTGTCCTTCCAGATCGGGCCGCCGACAGATCCGCCGAAATTGTTATAGCGGAGGAACGAAACCTTTGCATCCGTCGCGCCGAATGCGTAGGAGGCGGCGTTCAGGGCGTCGTTTTGGAAGTATTCGTAGGCATCCCCGTGAAATCTATTAGAACCGCCCTTACTGATCTGGTTAAAGGTGACGCCGCCGATTCCGTATTGCGCCGAAAATGCAGAGTCGTTGATCTTCACTTCAGAGACGGTATCGAGCACCATCACGTCCGAGTTTGAACTCATCGGGAGCGTGGTAGTGGCACCGTCGGCAAGTACTGTGCTGTACGGCAGGTTTCCATTGATGGCGGCAGCCTGGCCGCCGCGGTTGTTTTCGACCGTCGTCGAAGCACCGGGCAGCAATGTCACAAAGTTCTGCCAGTCTGCCCCGACCTGCGGCAGCTGCAGCAATTGCTGGGTATCGAGGGTGGCTGATTGCTCACCGGAATCTGTCTGCAGAAGCGGCGCATCGGTATTGACGATGACCTGCTGCGCCTGCGTCCCGACAACCAGCGGAATATCGATGACGACCGTGCTCACGTCGAGAGTGATGGGCCCGCGAACGTAGGTCTGGAAGCCGTCCCTGGTGACCGTGATCAGATAGTGGTCAGGCACGATCGAGCCGGTGTCATAGAGACCGGCACCGTCTGTCGTATAGGTATGGACCTGGCCCTTGTCGACGTCCTTCACTTCGACCTTGGCGCCCGGGATAATGGCTCCCGACGAGTCGGCAACAACTCCGCGTATTTCGCCGGAGTTTGTATTCTGTGCACCGGCAAGATTTGCCATGGTGCACGCAAAAGCAAGGGCTATGATAGCCCCGGCTGATCTTTTTAATTGCATACTGTCCTCCAAAGGGTACCGTGTCGCTCCTTCCATCTCACCGCCGGGGCGATGTAGCAAAAGAAGACAGACGTTTACCTCTTTACAACTAGTTGCCGCACTCGATCTGATCCTATCGGCACAACCACTGTCAAGCGAACGGCCTAGATCTGCTTCCATCCAAAGGACTACTTTTAATGCATTCTGGCTGGATGTAAGTGCTTTGCCGAGCCTTTGCTGTCGCAAAAGCGGAGCACACCCGCGACCGTTGTGTTGTCGGCTGGGCCTTCGTGGGACGGCGCGGAACGGCCTCCTGGCGACTAATTAGCTTTACGCTTGAGTTCACACCTGAAACAGAGTATGTTCCCGCCAACTCTTCGGAAGCCGGCTGATTGTCGCGCAACTGTGAGCCGGGCCCTGACCTGCGGAAACCTTGCTCATGACTGATCTGCCTAACGATCCCTTTGTCCAGCGCCTGACCGATGTCCTGATCACCCAGCGCCTGCAAGAACTCCAGCTTCAGGTTGCCGATCACCTCGACGACCTCGTCCTCCATCCCGACGACCTGACCGGCGAAAGGGCTTCCTTCATCAAGTCAGCGACGGTGGAACTGCCAGGCAGTTCTGCGAGCAGATTTCGGGATCTCCCCGGGACATTCCTGGAGCACCTCGACGCAAATGTGATGGCGATGTACCGCGCCGTTCTGGTGGCGTCCTCTGCGGAAAAGCCTGCCTCGATCTCTGCAAGCACAGTGCTCAAAATCGCTGCCCAGTCACCGCACCTCTACATCAATCATGACCTGAGCACGTCAGTAGCGGCGGACCTGCAAAACCAGCCGCACCTGCAGGCAAAGGTCTCCGCGCTGACGTATTACACGCCAAGCAAGTGGTTGCTCGAACAGGAGATGTTGTCGCGCACCAGCCCCGGAGAGCCGGTATTGCCGGGACCCGCACCCACAAACTGGCCGGCTGACCGCGGCGACGTCTATGACTACGCAGCAAGGCAATCGCTGATCGGGCTTTGTTTCTCGGGCGGCGGTGTGCGCAGTGCCACCTTTAACCTGGGTATGCTGCAAGCGCTGGCCGAACTCGACCTGCTCAAGCACTTCGATTACCTGTCGTCAGTCTCCGGCGGCGGTTACATCCACCAGTGGTTCGCTGCCTGGATCAAGCGCAGCAGTGACCTGGAGCACGTGCGCAAGCAGCTCATCGCCCAGCCGCAGGAGAATTGCACTCCAGCGTCTGCCGAACCGATCCGATGGCTGCGGCGGTACGCAAGCTACCTCACGCCAAATCGAGGTCTCTTCTCGGCGGACTTGTGGGTGGTTGTCGCCATCTGGTTTCGCAACACACTGCTCAACCAGATTGTCCTGTTCACGATCCTGGGAATGCTGTTTGCCGTACCGCACCTCCTCGTGGGCGGTTTCGAATTCAAGGTGACGACCCCTCCGCCCGTGCGTTTGCATGTCGCCGCACCGCCCGATTCCTGGTATCAGACCCATCATTTCTGGCTCTCCAGCTTTTTTCACTTTGTGCTGCATCATCTTGCCCGGCTCAGTGATCATCCCTACCTGTATGCAGGCAATGCGCTCGCCTGCCTGGTCTTTCTCTGGGTATCGCGAAAGATTGCTCACAATTTCGACCTCATGCGGCAGGGAACGGAGACTGAGGACCACCTGAACGGCCTGATGACCGAGGCGAAGGTGCGCCTGCAGCTTGTTTTGCCGTTGCTGCTCTGCTCTGTCTGGCTGGCCTTCTGGCTGCAACCTATTCCGGCAGGGGAGAGCACACGATCGACTTGGGTCGTGATCGCTATACTGTTCTCTTTCATGAATGTGCGCCAAGCCTTTGCCGGCGGCTTTCTTGCGTGCATCAGATGCCGCCAGCAACCGCAGGTGGAATGTCCGCCGGGGTTGCGGGCGACGCTCGTTCCCTCAGTGCTCATTAGTCTTGCGGCAGTCGCCAGCGCCATTGCCGCGACGACGATGGTCCCGCTCGTACACAGCGGAGCCATCTGGTTTTTCGTGCATGCCCAGCTGCTTCCAGCCGAGCTCGGGCAAGTGGTTAAAACTTCCAGCAGCTGGCGACTCAACTTTGTCTTGCTGCCGCCGCTTTATCTCTCGGCACCCTATTTCGGCATCATCCTGCTCGGCGGTTTTCTGGGTGCGGACTATCCTGAAGCCTGCCGTGAATGGCTGGCCCGCTTTCGTGCCTGGAACATGCTTGTTGCCGGCATGTGGATTTTGTTGACGGGATCCGCCCTGCTTGGCCCCTACATCGGCGCATGGCTGCTCCATAAAACTCCTCGCACTGCAATCATCGGGTTCATCGTGGCCCATGTAACCACGCTGGTGACAGGCAGCAGTTCGCAGAGTGATGGCAAGCGCCTACCGACGCGCTTCTTCGGCATGAAGCCGATGGACGCGCTTGCCTGGATTGCCTCGCCGATCGCCATCGCAGGCTTGTTGATTGCCTTTTCCTCCGCAGTGGAAAAAATAGGGATCGTGCTGCAGCGAAACTTGCAAGGCCACGGTTTGCCTGCATTCATCTGGGCAACCGGTGCCATCGTGCTGGCGTGTCTGATCGTGCAGGGCACGCTGGGCATGCGTATCGACGTCAACACCTTTTCCATGCATGCGTTTTATCGGAATCGCCTGGCCCGCTGCTACCTGGGCGCTACCAATCCCGATCGGCGGCCCGATCCATTTACAGGATTCGACCACAATGGCGAACTGGCCGATCCCGAAACCTCTCCAGGCACTGCAAGCAACGGGGACGACCACACAGTCAAGGACAGCAGAAAAGCGCTGTACATGCGCAACCTGCTGCCTCAGAACTGGCGACCGCTCGCGACTCTCGATCTGTCGAAAAGAGAGAATCAGAAACCGTACGACGGGCCATTTCCCATCTTCTGCAGCACCATCAATCTCACCTTCGGGCAGGAACTTGCATGGCAGGAGCGGAAGGGAGCGAGCTTTGCCTTTACCCCTTTGTACTCCGGCTATCACGTGGGCTGGACGGCTGCCCGCTCGAACGAGAACCTGAGCTTCAATGGCTACACGCCTACGGATCACTACACCAGCGGTCGCGGCGTCCCGCTGGATACGGCAGCGGCCATATCAGGCGCTGCGATGAATCCAAACCAGGGCTATAACACCATGCCCGCGGTCGCGTTCCTGATGACGCTCTTCAATGTGCGCCTGGGTTGGTGGATATGGAATCCGCGCAACCGGGTCAGAGTGCGCACGTGGCCGTTGTTTCCCTGGAAGAAAATCACGCGGCCGAGCCCCGTGTGCGCCATGAGTTCGCTGGTGAGGGAACTGCTGACGAAGGTCGATGACACCTCCAAGTTTGTCCTCCTCACCGATGGAGGTCACTTCGAAAATATGGGCCTGTACGAGCTGGTTCGCCGCCGCTGCAGGTACATCGTCATCTCGGATGCGGAGGAAGACGAGAGCATGCAGTTCGAGGGCATCGGGAAAGCGATCCGCAACTGCCGTCTGGATTTTGGTGCGGAGATAGATCTGGATCTTCGTCCGCTGCAATTGCAAAAAGACACATCCCTGTCACAGATGCACTGCGTGGTCGGCACCATCACCTACCCGCCAGCGTCGCCACCTGTGCCCGTCGCAGCCGGCGCTGCGACCATGCAACACCAAACGGATGCGCCGGATTACACCGGCATCATCGTCTATATCAAGTCGAGCCTTACCGGCGATGAGTCCGGCGACCTTCTGAGCTATAAAAATGCAAATGCAGCATTTCCGCAGGATTCGACAGCCAATCAGAGATTTACTGAATCGCAGTTTGAAAGCTATCGGCGGCTGGGTCACCACGTAGGCATCACGACCTTCCAGCCGGCGAAGGTTGGCGTTTATGACCACGGCTCGATCGGCAGCATGTTCGAAAACCTGCTGCAAATCTGGTATCCGCCTGCTCCCGAGTTGCAGGCGCATTCCGCCGAGAATACTGCGCATGTTGAGAAACTGTTGTCTGAACTGCGCAGCATCATTGAACTGGACGGACTTGCCGAGGTGCTATTCGCCCGGCGTCTCGAGCCACCACAAATCAAAAAGTGGAAGGCAGCAAGTAAAGTCAGCGAGGACTATGCCCTTCAGTTCGGAAATTCCCTGATCGACTTCATGAACGTCGTCTACAACAACCTGCAGCTTGCTTTCCTGGACAATCGGACTTCCCCTCATGCCAAGGGATGGATAGCGCTCTTCGAGAAATGGTGCAATACCTCGCTGATCCAGGACGCATGGAAGAAATTCGGTGATACCTATCCGCAGGAATTCAAGCTTTTTGCTGAACATGTCCTGTCCATCGTCGGC
This sequence comes from uncultured Acetobacteraceae bacterium, assembly GCA_964658655.1. GTDB lineage: Bacteria > Acidobacteriota > Terriglobia > Terriglobales > Acidobacteriaceae. The sequence goes on from CAZZZL010000003.1 coordinate 119,772, forward strand.
AACAAACGATAAAACTACCCTGGACGAAAAAAGGGGCTGAGCAATTCACTCAACCCCTTTCATGTATGTAACTGTTGCTGCTTTGACTAGAACTGGTACCGCAGACTGAACTGGAACTGCCGGTCTGAGCCGTAAGTATTACCCTTCTGCGTAACTTGCCCAAAGGTGCCGCTTGTCGGGTTCTCGTCCGGCGTGTCCAGGTTTGGATGATTGGTGAAGTTGAACGCTTCTGCACGGAACGTCAACATGTTGTTTTCATGGTTGGGAATGACGTGGAAATCCTTGACCAGGGCGATGTTCCAGCTCTGGAACCCTGCTGCGTAAAGTGAGTTGCGTGTACCGCGCGGCGCGATTGTTCCGGCAGATGGCGCTACAAATGCCGTTGGGTCGAACCAGTAAGCGCTGCCGTCACTCTTGCTTGAATTTGTGTGGCGTGGAGGGTGTGTGTGTCGTTTCCCATAGCTGCGTGCCCGAGCCTGGGCCAACTCCGGCGTAATCGTCGCCGGTGCCGACCGAGAATGGTTCGCCCGATTGCATCTGTGTGAGTCCTGAGACCTGCCAGTTGCCGAGTGCGCTGCGCATCAGGCGGCTGGTGCCACCGTTGTAGGGAAGGTTCCAGACGTAGTTCACGACCGCAACATTGCGGATGTCAAAATCGCTGGGACCCCAGTTCGGGGTGTGGTCGTACACATTCGGCAATTCATATCCGGAATTGGATCCATAGTCCATGCTCTTCGACCATGTATACGCAACGCCGAATAAAAAGCCTTTTGTAAGTCGACGTTTCAGATTGACCTGTAAGCCGTTGTAGATCGAGCTGCCGGCATTCGTATCCTGCAAAATGCTTGCAAAGCCCTTGTAAGGACGAAGTGCATCCGGCTGGATGTTCGCGCCGAAACGCTGCACCGTGCCTGGCTGCAGCTGGTTGACATTGTCCAGTTGAGTGAGGTGAATACCCTTGCGTCCAACATACCCGATAGTTACAGTGCCGATGTTCGGAAGCTCCTGCTCAAGCGCGGCATTCCAGCTCCATGAATTTGGGTTGGGGAAGTGCAGGGCCTGCGAAGAGAGTGCCAGTGGAAACGTGCTTAGCGTCGTGCCGCCGGGATTATCAACGGAACCGTCAGTGACTGATGCTGTTGGCTGGAATGGCGCATTGCCGCCAAGTTGGATACTGTCACTGATGCCGATGCGCTGCACGAAGCGACCACCGCCTGCCCGGATGACGGTGCCGTCTTTGATCTGGTAGGTGAAGCCGAGACGCGGCTGGATATCTGTCCAGATAGTCTTCGAATAACCCTTGCCATATCCACGGAACAGCCGGCTATAGGAGCCATTCAGAATGCTCGCGGGCACATGACCGTTGGCAGAGCTGGGGAATCCACTGCCCGGGATGACGACGCCGTCGTAGTTATCGCCGCCGGTCAAAGTGTCAGTAACAGGATTAACAGTTGGCGCCGTTGCCGGATCATAAGAAGCAGGATCGAACATCGACTGGTTCCGCCAGAGAGCGAAGTAAGGCTGGAACACGCTGTAGCGCGCGCCGTACTCGATCACCATTTTCGGAGTAGCACGCCACTGGTCCTGCGCGAAGGCAGCCCCGAAATTCGAGCGGAACAGGGTATACGACTTCTGTCCAATTTCGCCGTAGGTATCAAAAAGCCCGAGCGCAGTATTTCCTACAGCAGCATTGCTGGTGGAGTGCCCGTTGCGCGTGTCAGTAAAGGTGAACTGTCCATTCTGATTGTTCGTAGACCCGGGTGTGGTGCTGCTAACGTTGATCTGGTCGAAGTTATTTTCGCCTGTCCGCTCGTACAGCCCGCCAAACGTAATCGTGTGTGTGCCGATGACTTTGATCAGGTTATCCGCAATGTTCGTAATCACGCCACCCGAGTGCGAAGGATACGGGCCGCCATCGAGAGTTGTGAAGTTAGCAATGCCGATCGTCGGAATTTTGTTCTGGATCAGCTTGCTTGTGGTCCCGAAAATGTACGGGAAATCGATGCCGTAATTCGTGCGGTTATACAAACCACTCGATAAGTCGTCGGTAATGGTGACGTGGTCGGCCGAGACCGAGGCAAACGCGTCATTCACGACCGAAGGACTGATCGTCCACGTGTAACGCAATACGCCGACCTGGTTTGGCCAGTTCCATACTTGCGGCGTGCGATCGAAGTTACCGGCAAACGGCACGACCTGGTCAAAGTGCTGGTTCAGTACGCTGAATCGAATGTGATGAGCGTCTGCGGGAAGATAGTCAATGACCAGCGTATCTTTGCGTTGGTTCTGAGGATATGGAGCGGAAGCCTGCCAGTTATAGCCGGGATTCACAGCGTTCGCTACAGGGTAGGCATTCAACAGGCCAAGGCCATTGTGACTAAGCTGCCCTTCCGGAATCACATTGCCCTGGTAGGCTGCGCCGGTCGCCGGATTCACCAGTTGGACCGCATTCGAATAGAAAATATTGCTATTCAACAACTCGCCGAAATTTCCTTGTCGCATGAGAGCGGTCGGCACCTTACCGGTCTGCGTGGAGTTCTGGCGGAAACGCAGAAACTCTTCACCCGCGAGGAAAAACAGCTTCGACTTATTCGCGTTGAAATGGCCTGGAATGTACACCGGGCCGTTCAGGTTCCAGCCGAACTGATTGAAGCGAAATGGCGCCGGATGGTCAGCGATAGACGGCTGGTCCGACTGGTTGCGACCCCATGTATTTGCGTCAAAGAAAGAGTTGCGCAGGTATTCGTATACCGAACCGTGGAAAAGATTCGTCCCACTCTTGGGCACCAGTTGAATAAGGCCGCCCGAGGTCTCGCCGTACTGCGCTGGATAGCTGGTGGTGAGAATCTGTTCCTGCGAAATTGTGTCAACATCGGCAACGCCGATCTGTGTTCCATTGCCACGGGTACGGACCATCGGTGCGCCATCAAGCGTGATCAAGGATTCAGCGGCACGTGCACCATTTACTACCGGCCCGCTGAAGTCAGGCGCAAAGTTGAATGAAGAGAGAGGAGCGTTGCGATTCACACCAGGCTCGAGTTGCGATAAGTAAATGGGGTTGCGGCCATTCAGCTGAATGGACTTGACCTGGTCCGACGTCACCAACTGGCCTACCGATGCGGACTCTGTCTGAAGTGCATTTGCACTGGCCTGTACGGTAATGCTGGTGCTGGATTCGCCGGTCTTGAGTGCAACGTCATAGCGGGCGCCGATGTTTGGATCAAGGTGCGTGCCCTGTTGCACCGCTGTTGAAAATCCTTTTGCTTCAACGCGCACCGTGTAACTGCCGATGGCCAGGTTTGGAAATGTGTATGAGCCCGAACCACTAGTATTCACAACACTTTCCTGACCAGTGGATTCATTTCGCACGGTCACTTTCGCATCAGGAACGACTGCGCCGGTTGCATCCGTGACAGTGCCTGAAAGGGACGATGAACTGGACTGCGCATACATGGGCCGGGGCGCTGCTGTGAGCGCAGCCAGCACAAGAGATCCACAAAGCGTGACCTGGATATTGCGAGCAAAAAAGCGAGTGGTGCTGATTAATTTGTGCGAAAGGCCGTCCCGGGTTCCAGGAGAGGGCCGTCCATTTCGGGGGAGAATAGACATACGTGCCTCCAGTGATCAACAGCAGGTGTTCGTAAGCAACGCATCTGGGTGCGTAAGTGGCGGGTGTTGCGATGGGGCCGCGCAGTGTTAGGCGCGAGTGTTACACGGGATCCCAACGTGTGCTGAGAGTTATTTCCCTAAAGGCTTGGGGTTCAGAACGCAGATCTGGAATCGTTTCCAGCCGCCCCAGTTTATTTATCCCTGGAAAGATGTGTCAAACGCATGAGCAGATTTGTTTCGATGTGAACAGATGTCGCGGCAGAAGCATTTCAATGCGGCCGGGCAAATCCTCAAGCGTGACACTCATCGTTCAACAACTGCATCCAAAATCAATCGATAAGTGGTTGTGCAAATGGACTTCGCAGCGTATCGTCCGAGAGGGCACACGAGGCACTTAGACACGATGAAACGTCACCCCCAGTCGACTCTCGTGGATATCGCTCGTGCTGCCGGGGTCGGCCTCGGTACCGCTTCGCGTGTCATCAATGGCGGCGAGAATGTCAGCCCTGCAACCCTCAAGAAGGTCGAAGCCGCCATAAGAAAGCTTCAATACGAGCCGAACCATACCGCCCGCATGTTGCGTGGCGGACGCACAAAAATGGTTGGACTGCTGGTCCCGAGCATTGCCGACTCGTTCTTTTCCAGTTGTGCCGAAGCTGCTGAAGAAGTGGCGCGGAGAAACGATTCCCTCCTCATCGTCGCCGTCAGCAACAACGATCCAGCCATTGAGTTGCAGAAGCTCTCGGTGCTTATGCGGCAGCGGCCCGATGGATTGCTGGTGGTGCCAGCCGATGCCGAAAGCCGTCGCTTTCGAACGTTTGTTCGAGAGAGCTCCGTGCCCATCGTCACCATCGACAGGCCCATTCCCGGCTGTCCCGGAGTGTTGATCGATAACTATGCATCCGCGAGAAAAGCCGTCGCACACCTGGTGGGTCATGGATATCGCCGAATACTCTGCTACACCGGGGAACCCCATCTCTACACGATCCGAGAACGCCAGCGCGGCTACTGCGATGAAATCAAGTGCGCCGGCCTCACAGCTTACCTTGATTCAACATTTAACGAGGATCTTTCCAGTGCGGAGAAGACGCTGGCAGGCTACCTGCGCAGCCGCTCAGCGCCAGATGCCATCTTCACATTGAAAAACAGCGCGACCATTGCAGCGTTTCAGATTCTGCAGCGACTTGGTATCGCTGTTCCGCGAACTACGGCACTCTTCGGCTTTGACGATTTTCTGCTCGCCGGCACTGTGCAGCCTTCTATCAGCGTGGTGCAGCAGCCTACATATGGTGTTGGCAGAAGCGCTGCTGAGCTGCTGTTTGAGCGGCTGCAAAAGGACCGGATCGGTTCAGGAGGCCGGAAATCATTGGTGCCGAAACCGGTGATTTTGCAATGCGATCTCGTGCTGCGGCAGTCCTGCGGATGTCATCTGTGAACTGAGTCGACGCATCTGTTATCGAACAGCTGCGTCCACTGGGGCGGCGTTTGAAACTTCGCTTTTCGTAGAGGAAAGAGCCGGCATAATAAGTGTGACTGTGGTTCCTGCACCGGGCATGCTGTCTATCTGGATGGATCCTCCGCGACTCTCGACGATGGCCTTGCAGATGGCCAAACCCAGGCCAGTGCCGCCCGTGTCTCGCGATCGAGACGCATCTGTCCTGTAGAACCTTTCGAAGACCCTTGGCAAGTGCTCCGGCGCAATACCGTCGCCCTCGTCAGTGATAGTGATTCTCATACTCGACGTGTCTTCCATCGCGCAGCGGACCGTGATCGTAGAGCCGGCGGGGCTATGCTGCAAGGCGTTCATCACCAGGTTTGAAAGCAGTGTAAAAGCATCTTCCGGCGAGATCTCTACGTCGCGTTCATCGGAGATCTTTGATGAAAGGACGATTCTCCGAAGTGATGCTGCCGACTCAAAGTGAGCCAAGACCTGTCGCACTATGCCCCCCATTGCGATATGGGAAAGCGGTGCCTGCAACTGGCGAGGTGCCGACTGTTCCAGCCGGGCAAGCAGGAGCATGCGCTGCACCAATTCCTCCATCCGTCCGCAGTCTGAGAGACAACCCTCAATGCCTGTGACGTATTCGCTTTTCGTGCGGTCGCGAAAAGACAATAGCTGCAACGACGACTTCAGCACAGTTAACGCAGTCTTGAGTTCATGCGCGGCGTCATTCACGAAAGTGCGCTGGTTCTCGTATGCCTGGTTCAGACCCTTCAGCGCAACATCGAGCGCAGATGCAAGCGGCGCGAGCTCGCTGAGATTATAGGCAGACTGCGGCGCTTGGAAGTTCCACGATCGGGGCGATAGCATCGTCGCCTGGACCGCCAGTGCATCCAGCGGCCGAAGCCCGCGGCGCACGAGGAATGCAACAGCCGCTACGCTAAGCAGCAGTGCAATCGCATCCGCAAATAGAAAGAAGCGGGCAGCGCGCCACACAGCCTCCCGTATCGGCCGCGTGGGTGCTGCGTAGTAGATGACGATGTGGTGCAAGGTGCCTTTGCCGCCCGCAGCGGTACCCGGTTCGTCAGGGTCGATTAATCGCAAGCCGTGTATGACAATTGCTCGGTAGTGCTGCCTCCCGAGCTTCACATTATGCGCCTCGCGCTGCCAATCCGAAGGAAGGGCCTGACCAGCGTTGTCTTTTAGAAGGCTTGAAAGTTCGTCCTGCTGCTGTGACGAACTCGCCAGGAAGCGCCCGCTCTCCTCGCGTACTTCGTACATGTCTCGATCAGGAATTTGCATCGAGCTCTTGTCGAGCAGCACGTTATCGCTAGCATCCTCAGCATCCTGTACCGAACCCAGTACGGAATCCGCTCGACCCTGCAGCATGATATCGAAGGCGTGCAATATCTCACGGTGCTCGTAATAAAGCGCAGCCATGGTGACACATGTGGCGAGCACTACCTCGATGCAGAGCATTGTCGCGATCAGGCGGCCTGTCAGCGAGCCAAATCTCATCGATTATCATCCAATCGGTTTGCTACAGGAGCACCATTTGTCTGCCCGGCTGGTGCGACCAGTCGATACCCACGCCCCCGCAGAGTTTCGATGTAGCTGTCGATCACAGAAGGCGACGTGGGATGGGATGAAAGCTTGCGCCGCAGATTTGACATATGAGCTTCAATTACATTCGAGTGGCGTTCCCAGTTGTAGTCATATAGATGTTCCAACAGCGTCTGCTTCGAAACGATGCTGCGGGGATGGTGAACCAGGTACTCAAGTATTCGATATTCTGTCGGCGAAGTTTCGATGAGCAACTCATTGAGATAGATCGCCTTTTCGAGGGTGTCGACCTTGAGATTCCCAATCACAATGCGTGGATGCGCAATCCCTTTGCCCCGCCTGATCAATGCCTTCGCACGTGCGAGCAACTCGCCTAGATCAAACGGCTTTGCCATGTAATCATCGGCGCCGGCATTCAGCAAAGCGATCGTGGACTCTTTCTCGCTGCGGGCAGTCAGCACCAGCACTGGCACCTGCTGCTTCGTTGCTCTGAGGTGATGAAGTACATCGAGCCCACTCACCCCGGGAATCATTAGATCCAGGATGACCAGATCGTAAGTACCTTCCGAGGCGAGATCGGTACCGCGTAAACCATCGTGGGCTATATCTACCGCGTAGCCGGGACCCTCGCGCAGCGCTGCCGCGATATTCGCCGCTACTCGCTGCTCGTCCTCGATGATTAACACACGCATCCGGTAGCTCCGGTTTAATATCGATAGCTTAATTGCTGGAGATTAAGCGAAGCTGAAGCCTGCAGGCTTGAATCATGGAATCGGCTTCCGAACTATTAAAGACCTGCGTACCAGTCGTAGCCGAGCTTGGTCCAGTAATCGTCCGGTTTCACATCCGTGTAAGCGATCAGTCCTATGCGTTTGATCTGCTTATACCCATACTTGGCCGGAGTGTGCAGTCGCAGCGGCGCTCCATGTAATTGCGTTAACGGCTCGCCAGCCATCTCTGTCACCAGCAGTGTCTGCGGATGACGGCAAACGTGGAGATCGTAGCCTACATAAAAGTCGCCGCTCGGCGTCTCCATGTACACGTAACGCGGCAGAGTGCCGTCCGGCTTGGGCGCCGGCGGATAGGCGTCGATAAAGTCTGCCATGCGCACGCCACTCCATTGTGCAATCTGACTCCAGCCCTCGACGCATTTAAACTCCGTCACTAATTCATGCTTCGGCAGGCTTAGAATGTCCTGCAATGTCAGCGTCAGGCCCGGCGTGCCTGGGGGAATGGTCGAGTAGCTCGGGCCAGCCTCTTCCAGGCCGCGCGGCATCTCCCCGGCGCGTCGTATACGCACGGGTTCGCCGGACGTTGGCGGTTCCGGTGGGATGCTTGTAAAGTGGTCGCCCTCAGGAGTCTCCGGCGGGTCCATATATTTGTATTCCCACGTCGTCACGTCGGGAACGTACTGCGAGAATCGGCTGGCATTCGCCACCCCTACAACCTGCAGCCGCCAGCTCTCGGGCAGCAGGGCATCTTTCAGACCCACCAGGCCATTGATTCGCAGCCTTTCCGCCCGACTTACCGGATAAGTCGGAGCCATCGCGCGATCGTCGAAGACTGCTTCCGAGATCTTCGCGTTCGCCTGGATCGCCCGACGCCGGGGGATTGGTTGTTCGCCCTCAGAGGGGCTGTAGTAGACCCAGCGGCAAAATCCATAGCCTGCTGCCGCTGCAAGCGCCGCTGTTGCAAAACTTCGCCGTGTATATTTTCGCGAAGCTGCGAGGACTTCGGTATCAGATGCGTAGGTGACTGGTTCCTTTGACCTCATCGCCACGTTGTCCTTTCCTCTTCGAGTGAAGGCTCATCTGCCGGACGTATTTCGAGCCCGCTGACCATGCCGCGAAAATTGTTCCATCCGGCACGTATGACCTGCAGCACGTGGACAACAAAGAACAGGCAGAAGCCCATAGTGAGCCAGAAATGCTCCCACCGCGCCCATTCGTAACCGCCAAGGAGCGTTGTGATGGAGTGGACCTGTGTTGGCTTGTAGATGGCGAGTCCCGTTATCAGGCTGCCGGCGCCCATGGCAATCACGACGGTGTAGGCGATGCGTTGCGCATCGTTGTATTTTTTCTGCGGCGGTAGTCCTTCGCGCCGTTTGAGATAGACCAGTAAAACGTGCACCGCATGTTTCAGACTTTCGCGGCGTGGCACCAGGAAGCGCCATTCGCCGGAAAAGAGCAGAAACAAGACATAGGCGATCCCGTTGATCGCGAAAATCCACATGAAGAAGAAGTGGTCGCCCATACCCTGTGTCACATGCCACGGTATATGCAGCGCCTTCCACACTGGCTCAGGGAAAATTCGCAGCAGTGTGAACGAACCAATACCAATGCGATAGACAGCGTGCGGATGCAGGTGTGCATTATCCGAATCGTTCCAGTAGATCCGGATGCCGCTCAAAATCATGATGAACAGCACTGGGAAATTGATCCAGTGCATCCATCGAATGGCGAGAGGATGCTTGCGCTCAAGGCGTATCGTTACCGGCGAAGCCGCCTGGAGCGGCCGCTGCGCTGCTGCATCTGTCCTGATAGTCACGTTGCAAACCTGCTCAATGAAAGGCTAAGCGTTCCAGCCGCCGGATACAAGCGCCGCCGTACGATCAAGCCTCTCAGCGGGTGTGCGGATAGATGCCAGGTACCTTCAACACGATGCGATACAGATCAGGCCCCGAGGCAACGTAAAGAGTTTTGTGGTCCGCGCCGCCCCATGCAACATTTCCTACAGGGCCAGGCGTGTCGATGGTGCCTAGATGTTTTCCATCGGGCGACAATATCCAGATGCCACCGGGTCCGGCACTATAAATGTTGCCCTGCTGATCTACCTTCAAACCATCCGGCGCGCCATGATGCTCGTAGATACCGGCCTCGCACAGAAGCTTCGGCGATGTCAGTGTGCCGTCAGCCTTGACGGTATAGCGCATCCAGAACATTTTCGGCTCAGAATTGTCGACATATAGATACTTTTCGTCAGGCGAAAAGGCGATGCCATTAGGTCTAGGCAGGTCTTTCACCAGAAGCTGCAAAGCTTCACGTTCAGGCTCGGTGCCGGGCTTCTGCGATGACGCTCGCGGTATCCGATAAACTCCGCTGAACTGCAGCTGCTTATCCGGATCGGTATCGCTCTGAGTCCGCAATCCATAAGGCGGATCTGTAAAATAAAGCGAGCCATCCGATTTGTACGTAAGGTCGTTAGGACTATTCAGTCGCTTGCCTTGATAAGTATCGGCAAGCATGGTCACCTGGGCTTTGGCATCCATCTTTTCGAGACGCCACACGTCGCGCTGCGCATGTCCCGCAACTGTAAGCCTGCCCGCGGCGTCAAGCGTCATCGCATTCGATCCGGGCTCGGGTCCGCCATAGGGCTTCGCGCCCTTATAGCCGCTGGGTTGCATGAATATGCTGACTCCCGCGCCCGGTTTGAAAATGCGGATACTGTTGCTGGGAATTTCTGCAAACATGAGCTTATTTGTAGGGAGCCACAACGGTCCCTCTGTCCATTTAAAGCCCGTAGCCACGTGTTCGAGAGTGGCATGTTCAGGTACCAGCTTGTTGACAGCCGGATCAAGACGCTCCACCGTCGCCGGCGTGACAGAACTGTTTGACGCGGCGTTTGCGGGCGTTGTGAGATAGAGCGAGGTCATCAGCCACGCCGCTGCGAATAATCGGAGGGTTTTCATCACTGCCATTTCCGGCGTTCGCAATGTGTCGCTGTTCAGCCACGGCAGTCGGCACTATAGCGAGACGCCCCGCTTCCACGGAATAAAGTCATTCTGACCAAGTATCTCGGCTTTGCTCCATTGCTTTCCGCTGGCAACAGCCAGGATCGTTTCGAGAATAGAATCGCCGACCTGTTCAAGGGTCGCTTCACCGCGGATGATGGCACCGGTGTCGATATCGATAATGTCGGACATGTGCTCAGCGAGTCTGGTATTCGTCGCCACTTTGATGACTGGCGTGATCGGATTACCCGTGGGCGTGCCAAGCCCGGTCGTGAACAGGACGATATTCGCACCTGCGCCAACCTGCGCCGTCACGCATTCCACATCGTTGCCTGGTGTACAAAGCAGATTCAAGCCAGTGTCTGTTGCGTATTCAGGGTAATCCAGCACACCGTTTACCGGAGATGTGCCACTCTTGCGCGCAGCCCCGGCCGACTTCATTGCGTCGGTAATGAGTCCATCCTGAATATTGCCCGGCGAGGGGTTCATTTCAAAGCCCGAGTGCACCGCATGCGCACGTGCGTTATAGTCACGCATCAATTGTATGAATCGATCGGCATCTTCCGGCCTGGTGCAGCGGTCGATCAGGTTTTGCTCGACGCCGCAGAGTTCCGGAAATTCAGACAGGATCGACTTGGATCCGAGCGCCGCTAGCAGGTCCGACACCTGACCGAGCGAGGGGTTTGCAGAGAGCCCGGAAAATCCATCGGAACCACCGCACTTCAATCCGACCGTCAGCTTCGCAATGGGTGCGGGCCTGCGTTCAAGCTTGTTTGCCTCCACCAGGCCTTCGAATGTTGCTTCAATGGCTTTAGTCAACATGGTGCTCTCAAGCCCTGATTGCTGCTGATCAAACAGCAGCACAGGCTTATCGATTGCAGGATCACGCTTGCGCAGTTCCTCCAGTAAAATCGACCCCTGCGCATGCTGACAGCCGAGGCTCAGTACAGTCGCGCCTGCGACATTGGGATGGTGGATATAGCCCGCGAGCAATCCGCATAGAGCCTGAGAATCCTGACGCGTACCGCCGCAGCCGCCTTCGTGAACCAAGAATCGAATTCCATCCACATTTCGGAAAATGCGTTCGCGTGTCCGGACAGTTGATGTCTCAGATACAGCAGCCTGCCTGGCATGCCGGTCGACCAGGGACTTCACCAGTGCGCTATATTTCTTGGGGCGGCTATAGCCGAGCTCTTCTTCAAATGCCTCGCGCAGCGCCTCCACATTTCGGTTCTCGCAAAATACCAGCGGGATCACCAGCCAATAGTTGCGCGTGCCCACCTGCCCATCCGCGCGATAGAAGCCGTCAAAGGTCCGGCCCTCCCATCGCTTCACATCGGGCGCTGTCCAGTGGAAGTGACTTTCGCGTCTCGCGAACTCGGTGGCGTCATGCTGCACATTGCGTGTACTCAGCAGTCCGCCTCGCGGAATCGCTTCGCGCACTCGGCCTACGACGCCGCCGTACATGATCACGTGCGTACCGACCGGCATATCGGTAACCGCAAATTTCTGCTTTGCGGGTATCGGCACAACCGGGGAATAGGTTTCCGTGCCGAGAGATACCGCCTCGCCTGCGGCAAGTGGGGTAAGGGCGACAATCACGTTATCGCGGGGATCGATCTTCAGTAATTTTTCAGCGGCCATGGTTCAATGCGATCTACTAATTCTGTAGACCCTAATCTAACGCAGATCGATGCATTATTTGTAAGGGACATCCCGGTGGGGCAGGCTGTTAATGCAAACGGAAAGCGTCTAATATTTAGGTAGAGAGCTTGTAACGCCCGCACAGGAAGGCTAGACACGATGGCAGCCACTACTCTCCCTACTACTCGTTCGACCGAGATTCCGCCCGAAGTAAAAATTGCAAAGACCCCGACTATGCCGACCTTTGCGACAGCTGCCGAAGAGCGCCTGCATCGCAAGCAACGCCTCGCGTCCGCATTTCGCCTCTTCGCCAAGTTTGGATTCAGCGAGGGCGTTGCCGGTCATATCACTGTGCGCGATCCGGAACTGCACGACCATTTCTGGGTCAATCCATTCGGGATGCACTTTGCGCACATCCGCGTTTCCGACCTCATTCTAGCGAACGACCGCGGGGAAGTGGTCGAAGGAAATCGTCCTGTGAACGAAGCGGCGTTCGCCATTCATTCGCGCCTCCACATGGCGCGGCCCGATGTTGTCGCGGCAGCGCACGCGCACTCTATTTACGGAAAAACCTGGTCGTCACTGGGGCGTCTGCTCGACCCGCTGACGCAGGATGCATGTGCCTTTTACGAAGATCACAGCTTGTTCGCGGATTACACCGGTGTCGTCTATGAGGATTCAGAAGGCGATCGTATCGCTGAAGCCCTTGGGCATCGTAAGGCCGTCATCCTGCAGAATCATGGCATCCTGACCGTTGGCAGTACAGTAGATGAAGCCGCATGGTTCTTCATCACCATGGATCGTTCCTGCCAGTCGCAGCTCATGGCGGAAGCTGTTGGCAAGCCGGTATTGATCTCGCACGAGAGCGCTCTTGTTGCGCAGAAGCAGGTCGGTAATCCGAGGGTTGGCTGGTTTCAATATCAGCCGCTGTGGGACCTCATCAGCCGCGAACAGCCTGACCTCTTCGATTAGTTCGTCATTCTGATCACCGGTTCCCGGCCATGAATGCAGCGATATGCTCATTCAGAAATTTCTCGTCGGCGGGGCTTGCGCCTGCACCCGCGGGGTGTCCCCACAATGAGGGGATTGGTAGTAAAGTGCAGTGTGGAATGAACTGCGACTCGTAGCGTGCGTCGGTCACAGGAAAATACAAGTCAGTGGCCGACGGCATGTAGAGCACAGGAACTTTTATCGAGCGCAGCGCCGCTTCAACGTCATCATGGAATGGCCGAGTCTTACCCACATCATTGCTCTCCCATGTGCGCATCTGCAGAATCAGGTTGTTCGCATCTGCGCCCGGGATGAAGTTGGTGCGATATTTTTCGACCACCTGGGCGAAGGTGGTGCCGGCAGGCTCCTCGGTCTTCCATAATTCCTGTCGCCACCATTCCTGCGAGAACAGCCAACCGGTCCAGACAATCGAAAAAGCCTGGATACCCTTTACCGGCTCGGTCGTATAGTCCCCGTTCTTGAAGCTCTCATCTGCCGTGAGCGCGGCGATCTCGCCTTCCAGTCTGACTATGCCGTGGCCATAGGTCTTCGCAGTCCCCGACGTCGCAACTATGCGGTCCATGTAATCCGGATAGCTCACCGACCACTGGAGCGCCTGCTGTGCGCCCATGGAAAAACCGATGACCGCGCGCAGATGCTCGATATGCAGCTGCTCTGTAAGTAGTTGATGCACCGCGTTCACGTTGTCTCGAATCGTCATCACCGGAAATCGAGGACCATGAAACGGCTCCGGTGTGTTGCTTGGTGAAGAAGAGCGCCCATTGCCGAATAACTCGCTCGTTACGAGAAAAAGCTTGTTCGCATCGAGTGCATGGCCCGTGCCGATCAGCCACTCGTATCCATGCATCTCGGCCATGTAGTGCGACGGAAGCAGCACTGCGTTATCGCCCGCATCGTCAAGCTTTCCATATGTGCCATAGATGATGTGCGCTTCCGGCAGGACGACGCCGCTCTCGGTATGAAAGTTCCTGATGACATATTCGTGCTGTGTGACCTGCGGGCCCGTTGACTTCTCCTGTGCCTGCGCAGTACGGGTGACAGGCAGCATGCAGAACAGAACTCCTGCAATGCTCAAGGCTTTGATTTCTTTCAACATGCGTCTGTATCCTGTCTGCCAATTTGGCCGGCTGCCTGAATTGTATGCAACTACCGGTCGCTCATCGCCAACATTCTTGAGCGCGGGGACTTTTCTATCTGCTCACTTTCCTCAAAGCAGCCATCGTAAAAGGATTTATATCTGCATGCTGACCAGTCTTCGATTTTGTCCTGGCTGCAAACTCCGGAGTATGATGCGGGACGCGCAAGGAACCTGCTTCGACTGGTCGCGAATATCGCGAAGCCTTGGAATATGAAGATTGCCAGTACGGGGATCGCGGAACCAGCGTCATGTGGTGGCAGCCGCGCTTCTGCCGTACATCACGTAATTAAAGATTCGACACCTATTGGAGCACTATGACAAACATGCTGAATCGACGCAGCTTCCTGGTAGCCGGCGGGATGACCGCCCTTGCATCGACCCGGGTATGGGGAGCGAATGATACGCTGCGCCTCGGGGTCATCGGGGCGGGCGGCCGCATGCAAAGCCTTCTGGATGCCGCGAACAAGGCAGGCAATTCTGAGATCGTCGCCGTCAGTGATGTCTATACTCCGCATCGCGATGCGGTGAAGGAAAAGTACAACGGCACCCCCACGACCCACCTTCACTATGAGGAGGTGCTTTCGCAGAATCTCGATGCAGTGCTGATTGCGGCGCCGGATCACTGGCATGTCAAGATGGCCGTCGACGCCATCGCATCCGGCAAAGACGTGTATCTGGAAAAGCCGGTCACCCACACGATTGAAGAGGGCGCGACATTGACCCATGCGGTGCGCTCCAGCAAACAGGTTCTGCAGTGCGGGATGCAGCAGCGAAGCTGGTCGCACTTCCGCGATGCGGTCGACATGGTGCAGGGTGGAAGTCTCGGCCGCATTACCCAGGTGCGCACCTACTGGTGGCAGAATTATCAGCGCAACTGGGTGCCGAAGCCCATGGATGCGTCCGCACTCGACTGGAAAGTATGGCTTGGTTCCGCGCCCGACCAGCCATTCAGCGCAGAGAAATACAGCCACTGGCGCTGGTACTGGAATTTCGGCGGCGGCGCCATGACGGACCTGTTCGCGCACTGGATTGACGTCGTGCACTGGGCCATGAAAGAGGACCAGCCGCGCGCAGCGCAAATGCTTGCTGACAAATACATCTTCGAGCAATGGGATTGTCCCGACACGATACAGGCGGCGTTCCGCTACCCCGGTTTCGACGTTGTCTATGAGGGCATGATGAGTTCCTCAATCGATGACGGCGGTCTTGAATTTCGCGGCACCGATGCTACTCTCAAGATCGATCGCAGCGGGTTCAGCGTTCACCAGGAGGGCGTCAAGACCCAGGACAATCCGGTGATCAGCGGCCACAGCTTTCGCGATGGAACCATTGCCCACATGGAGAATTTCTTCGAGTGTGTTCGAACCCGTAAAGACCCGAATGCGCCTGTAGAAGCAGGTGTAGCTGCGGCGCGGGCAGGACACATCGGCAACTACGCCTTTCTCCATGGCGGACAGACCGCATGGCCGAAAAAGGTCTAAGCCGGTCCGTTTATTTGCTGCTCCCGGCATCTGTCGGGGGCAGCAAATAACTTACGAACGCAAAGTGTTTGCTATCCGGGGACCAGGACGGGACATTCATTGACCCAGAGCCGCCGATAATATCGACGACCGTTCGCACCGATCGATCGCCGGGCGAAAGAATACGCAGGGAAACCTTGCGGTTGACTGGATGCCCCGTCGTCCCATGTTCATAGCTGATGAAGACAATCGACTTGCCATCTGGCGAATTGTGCGGCGTCCAGTTGACGCGGTCATCGGCCGTCATCTGCTCTGGCGCGCTGCCGTCCGGACGCATCCGCCAGATCTGTTCTGTACCGCCGCGGTCTGAGTTGAAGTAGATGTAGCTGCCGTCGGGAGAGAAATCGGGATCGTCGCTGATACCGCTACCCGTCGTCAGTGCCTTCTCTTCGCCGCCACCGACTGGAATCGCGAAGATGTTTCCGGAGCCATGACTGGGGCGGGTAAAAATAATCGACTTACCGTCCGGCGACCAGCTATGCCAGTACGAATCAGGATGCTCGGTCACGCGCCGCGGCGTACCACCGGAGATCGGAATGATGTAGACCCGCGCTTCAGGTGCGCCGGGCTTGCTGCAGGTGATCGCGAGCGACTTGCCGTCTGGAGACAGTCCGTGACTGCCATTGCACTTTGTTGCAGCGCCCACATCGATGGCCCTGGGTTCGCCTCCCGTGGCCGGAATAATCATCATCTTGCCGTCCTGATCGAAGATCAGGCTCTTGCCATCTTTCGTCCAGTTCGGCGCTTCGAAACGGCCGTGCGCCTTGTAAACAGTAGTGAGGTGGCCATCCAAATCAACTGTCTGCAATACGCTTTCAATCGCGGGCGGTGCAGCCGGCAACTGCGCGAACACCGCATGATCGCATGCTCCAGCTATCGTCAAAGACGCTGCAGCAAGCCACGCGCCATATGAACGTGATTTCAATTGCCAGAAAAGGATAAATGCCTCCAGGCAAACCACCTGACGCTCTTAGTCGAAGCGTCAGCTTTCGCTAAAGTTCTGATTCTCTGCGCCGGCTTAAGCCAGTGCGAGATTCAAATTATTGATCGCTTCGTCTATCTCGCCGGTGTTCTTATATCCAACGGTCACGCACTGAACACCGGCATTCCTGAAGGCGAAACGCATTGCTGTCTGGCGGTCCTGGTGATTGAACGTTCCTTCGCCCGCAAGCTTCATACTGATGACGCCCATGCCTTCTTTGCGCGCTTGTCGAACATGCGTGACAACTTCATTCACATTGCCGAGGCCGTCAGTATTGAAATCCTCCGCGTCCATTCTCGTGCCCTTATGGTTCACGCGGATCATCGCGACATCGAGCCAGCTATTGCCCGGCACCTGGCGCAAGGCAGGCAATCCGTGCACCGAGGCGCCATGTTTCAGAATGACCTTCCGCTGTTCGGCCTGCAGGATCGCATCCTGCCAGCGAGACGTGTCCTGCGGCCATGTGCCGGTATGTTGCCAGTGCAGCAGCATGATGTCAAAATATTCGGTGTTGGCCAGCCTGCGAAGCTCGTCGAACTTGGCTTGCGGCTCGACGCCATCATGGGTCGTCACCTTCGACATGATCCGATAATTTTCGCGAGGAATGCCCTTCAACGCGATGCCAAGCATCCTGTGCATTTCGCCGTAGGATTCAGCCGTTTCGTAAAAGCGGATGCCGCGATCGTAAGCATAGCGAACCAGCCGCGTGAACTGTTCCTGGCCCAGGTCACGCTGCACCTGGCCACTCATGCTACCGGTGCCGAACGCAAGCCGTGTCACCTTCACGTCCGAGCGACCAAGCGTTACCCAGTCGGTCGCAGTTTCGCGTTCAGCGTGAAGTGGAAGGCTCGTAGCACTGGCGAGCGCTCCGGCAGCCAGGCCGGTCCTGAGAAAGTCGCGTCTTGAATATTGGGACATACTGCCTCCAATGGGCCGAATGCTAACACACATCGTGCATCGCGCGAGCCGGCCGTCATGGTGAGGTCAAACTGTGTGCAGTGCGCATCCTGCAGTAGCATCGAGCAAGCGGCTATGTGCGTCCATAAAAGGAAGAACAAGTGGAGACAAATCTCGTCGAGTTCAAATTGCGCAGGACCGGTGCGACCCTTATGCTGGCCGCAGAGCCGGTAAGCGGGGGTCCGCAGAGCTTCTCCATGAAAGGCGTTCAGATTCAGCGCTTTCGCTTTGAACATGATGTGCTGAGTGCTTTCGAACGCACCGGCATTGGCCACTGGTCAGAGTTTCCGTCGGATAATATCCAGGCGACCGTCACACGAGAGCAACTGCATTCCCTCGGCTTCAAGGGCATTTACTGACTAGCCCGTCTGCCGAAAGATCCCAGCCGTTGAATAATTCTTTCCTGCACACAATATCTTCCTTTCTGAATCGTCTACAGCAATAGACCGGGAGCTTGCATGCTTCCGGTTGATCGCAGAAGGACAGAATGACCAGCCAGGAGTGGACGATTGCCGAGCAGGACCAGTTCATTGCAGATGCAGTGGCCCGGGACGAGCCTCGACTGCGAAACTTCATTCGCAAACGTGTGCTGGATAGTAGTGAAGCAGAAGACATTCTGCAGGACGTATTTTACGAATTGATCGAGAGCTATCGGCTCATGAAGCCGATCGAGCAGGTCACAGCGTGGCTGTATCGCGTTGCGCGTAATCGGATCACCGACCTCTTCCGTAGACATAGGCCCGATTCGCTTAACGATCCGGCGTATGACGACGAGTCGGTCTCGCTGCAAGACCTGCTGCCGTCGCCCGATGCCGGACCTGATGCGATGTATGCAAGAAACGTCATGCTGGAAGTTCTGGATGACGCACTTGATGAGATGCCGGCCAGTCAGCGTGATGTCTTCATCGCTCACGAGGTGCAGGGTAAAAGCTTCAAGGAAATTGCTGAAGAAACTGGCACCAGTGTGAATACGCTGCTGTCGCGCAAGCGGTATGCCATCCAGCACCTGCGGCGGCGCCTGCTTGAAATGGACGAAAGTCTGGGAGTTTAAAAAGGAAACAATATGAGAAGGAATCGACCGTTCAAAGTACTGAAAATTGTTTTAATGGTAGTGGCCGCCAGCGCGGTATTCGGGTTGGTCATTCAGCATTTATGGAACTGGCTTGTGCCCGCAATACTCGGATTGCACAGCATCACGTTCTGGCAGGCCATCGGCCTGTTTGTTCTGAGCAAGATCCTCTTCGGCGGGTTTCACCGCCATGGCCCGCGCGGCAGGTGGGGGCGCCATATGAATGAACGCTGGGCGCAGATGTCTCCCGAAGATCGGGAGAAATTCCGCTCAGGCATGCGGGGCTGGCGCGGTTGCCGTCCTGATCGCGAGGGCATGCCGGCATCCGGACAAACGTCTGTCTAGGAACTGGTCCGAGCAAAAGCAAAGCAACGAAAGAGAGTAAGCCATGGGCGAAAAGATCAGGATGACCTTTAATATTGCTACGCAATCCGCCGGTGGCTTCCACCCTGCCGATCGGCTGGGAGAACTCGAGGCAGAAAATTCGCGCCTCAAACGTCTCCTGGCAGAATTGCTGATCAAGAACCATGAACTTCGCCAGGGCGCCCGCATCGCGACTGATCCTGTAAGCGACGATACTGCGTGGTTTTAACTTCGCTGACGGCGACCGGCGGATCGTGCGCAGTTATGCAGGCGCCGGCGCTGCAGTGCCATACTGCTAAGATTGCTACGCCTCTCCAGGGCAGGCATTCAGCGGCTTGAAGCAACAGCCGGTCTTCATCACTTGTGAGGTTCCCGTGGGAAAGCGCTACAACAGCATTCTGGAAACGGTCGGCGATACTCCGGTCGTCAGGATTAATAATCTCGGACCGGCCGGCATTAATCTTTATGTCAAGGTGGAAGCATTCAATCCGCTGGGCTCGGTCAAGGATCGTCTCGCCCTCGGCGTGATTGAAGAGGCAGAAAAATCAGGCCGACTGCAGCCAGGCCAGACGGTGGTCGAAGGCACCAGCGGCAACACCGGCATTGGCCTGGCCATGGTCTGCGCACAAAAGGGTTATCCACTCGTGATCATCATGGCCGACACGTTCAGCATTGAGCGGCGCAAGCTGATGCGCTTTCTGGGCGCGAAGGTCGTGCTGACCCCGGGCGCCAGTCGCGGTATCGGCATGGTGAACAAGGCAAAAGAACTGGCTGAGAAAAATGGCTGGTTTCAGCCGCTGCAATTTACGAATGAAGCGAACGCCGATATGCATTCACGGACCACTGCTGTCGAAATACTCGAAGACTTTCGCGATGAGCGGCTCGATTACTTCGTGACTGGTTTTGGGACTGGCGGTACCTTGAAGGGTGTTGGCCGCGTGCTAAGAAAGGAGCGGCCGGAAACGAAAATCATCGTCGCCGAGCCGGATGACGCAGCGATGCTTTCGAGCGGCGTCGCACAGGAACGCAATCCCGATGGTTCGGCCATCGCGAGCCATCCCGCCTGGCATCCTCATCCGCAGCAGGGGTGGAGTCCGGACTTTATTCCCAAGCTCACAGGTGATGCCGTTGCTATGAAACTTATCGATCAGGTCGTGCGCATCAAGAATGCAGATGCCATGGCTCGCAGCAGGGAACTGGCCCGTTGCGAAGGCATATTTGTAGGCATCAGTTCAGGCGCGACATTCGACGGTGCGCTCCAGGTCTCAGCGGGAGCACCGCAAGGCTCTACTATTCTCTGCATGCTGCCGGATACAGGTGAGCGTTACCTCAGCACGCCGCTGTTTGCGGAAGTGGCTGTCGACATGAATGAAGAAGAACTCACGATCTCGCATTCGACGCCCAGCGCATGGGTCCAGCCCGCGCCTTAGATCTGCATCACAAAAATAAAGCCCCGAAAATTCTCGGGGCATATTTTTTTCTGATAACTTTTCTGCATTTCTAGGGCAGCACAACTGTTACCTGGACTGTTCCAGTTTGCGTGACGACTGTTCCACCCGCATTGCCCGTAGCCGTAATAGTCACGGTGCTGGGACCAGTTGGTGTTTCCGCGACCGTACCGCAGCCGATCGTCATGCCGGCGATCGCGCCACCCATAAGCGCCGCCGCAACCAGCGCATACAGGCCTGAGAAATTCTTCAGTCGCCTTCTTGCCGGGATCCCGAAGAGCAGGCAGAGGCTCGCCATTCCAGCGCCTGCAAGATAGGTCAGCCCACCCGAAGAACCGTTTGCCCGCCTTGTCTTAGCCGCACCCCGCAAGGCCGCTGTTGTAACGTTTGTGCTGATGGTGAAGCTGGAGTTGGTGCCCGCCGCAGAAGGTGTCACACTTTGCGGGAAGGTGCATATTGCTTCGGCAGGCAGACCGCTGCAACTCAAGCTTATGGGCTGATTGAAACCATTGATGGATTTGACAGTGAACTGAACTGTCCCCGACATCCCCTGCTTGATCGTGATAGCCGTTGGATTAAACGTCAGCGAGAAGCTCTGCGGGACAACCGTCTCGACGACTGGCGTTGAAGTGGAGGCGGCGAAAGTGGATGTACCTTCATACATCGCCGTGATCGAATCAGTGCCCGCGGAAAGCGTACTTGTGGAATACGTCGCCACACCCTCGCCATTCAGCGTCGCTGTCGCCAGTGTAGTTGTGCCTGACAGGAACTTCAAAGTGCCTGTTGGAATCGCAGTGCCGGTTGTTGCGGCGACGGCCGCCGTGAAGGTGACGGCACTTCCGGGGTTCGCTGTCGCCGCGCTCGACTTGAGAGTGGTCGTGGTCGATACCAGCGTGCCACCTCCGTTCGCCGATGCCACCGAAAATTGCACGTTGACAGGAGAAGCTGCGCTGTAATTTGCATCTCCGCTGTATGTAACAGCAATGGTATAAGTCCCGGCTGATTCGTTTGCCGGCACGACAAGGGTTGCCGTTCCATTCGCGATCGTCGCACTTTCAGTAGCGCCGCTTCCAATGGAATACGAAACGCTTCCGCTTGGCTGGCTTATGCCTGTGCCTGCATACTGGCCTGCCACCTTCACCGTGATCGGGCCGCCCGCACCTGCCGTCAGCACGATCGGCGCTGTCGGTCCGTCGATGAGAGAGGTAGCTTTCGTAATGACAACAGTTGAACCGGCCTTTGTGAGGACACTCGGTGCAAAATTCGTGTCGCCGGCATACTGCGCCTGGTAGGAGTGAGTACCCACCGCCGCGCCTGTCAGCACGTCGGTCGCGCTGGCTGAAGCGACAGCAATAGCTGGCGTAAGCGCAGTGCTTCCGTCATAGAACTTGATCACGCCTGTCGGAGCAGAGCCACTCACCAATGCTGGCGAGATGCTGGCCTTCACCGTCAACGGCTGCCCGTACACGATCGTTGTCGCTGAAGGTGTAAGCGTCAGTGCAGTCGATGCCGGCAGGTTCGTCAGCACGAATGCAGTTGAACCGGTAGCAGTTGTCGCCGTGACGCTGTAGGCAGTTGAGGACGCGATGCCGTTGGCAATTGCCGTGACTGAAGCTGTGCCGGCGGCGCTCGTTGTGGCGCTCATTGTCGAGAGAGTTGCACCCGCACCACTTGCCGGCGCGTTGAATGTAACGACTGCCCCCGCAACTGCATTCCCATTTCCGTCCGTCACCTTCACCGTAAGTGGTTGTGCGAAGGCGCTTCCGATCGCCGCAGTCTGGCCCGATCCCAAAACTGTAGTGACCGTACTCGAACCAGCTGCCGTTACGTTGAATGCATCGCTTGTCGTGGATATGGCGGTGTTGTTCGCAGTGTTCAACGGAAGGCTTGCTGTCAGGGTGTCGCCTGCGCCCGCCGCACTGACGCTTAACGCACCGTAGGTTGCCAGGCCAGTCGCCGGCAACGTGGCAGCCGAACCGCCCGCAACCGCGCCCGTCCCATTCAGCGCCATCGTGATCGTAACGGCGCCTCCTGTGAACGGATTTCCATTTTCGTTCAGCTGCACTGTCGGCGCGGGCGCAAGGCTCACTCCCTGCGCGGCATCCGTCGGCTGCTGTAGAAAGCTCAGCGCATAGTTTGTCTGCACCGCACCGGCATCTACGCAGGCAGTCTGCGCATAGTTTGCCGTGCGTCCATAACCGCGCTGATCTGCGACTGACCCCGAGGCGATATCCGCCACAACACCATTGCAGATTGCGGGGCTGCCAGGCAGTGGGATCATCGTCTGCGATGTTCCGCCATAATTCCCCAGCGAAGCGAGCACCGGAACAATCTGTGAAGTGCCACTGGGATCGGTGCCTGCTATGTTGCTCGGATCAATGCCGCTATTGCTGTTGCTGTAAATGTCCGCATAAGTCCCGGCAGAGTTCCCGGCAACAATGCTGTTGGTCATCGTAGGTGCGCTTACACTGTCGATGCCACCGCCATAACTCGTCGCTGTGTTGCCGCTCACCGTGGTGTTGCTGATGATCAGCCGTCCCGCATTGTCGATGGCGCCGCCGTAATTCTGTGCCGTATTGTTGCTCAGCGTATCGTTGACCAGCAGAAGCGAGCCGTCGCTGTAGATGGCGCCTCCAAACTGTGCTGTGTTGTTGCTCAGAGTGCAATTGGTGATGGTCAGTGTGCCTTCGTTGCCGATAGCTCCGCCGTATTGTGAGGAGTTGCCGTGGCTCAGGGTAAGGTTTGCAAGCGCCGCAGTCACTCCATTTGGGATCGAGAAGATCTCTGCATTATTGCCGCCATCAATAGTGATAGCGCTCGGGCCGGCACCGGTGACCGTAACATTGTTCGTCAGGCTCAACACGCCATTGCTCAAGCCGATGGTTCCCGTCAGGCCGCTCGCAAAACCGATCGTACTGTTGGTCCCTGCCGGCAGTGCATTCACTGCTGCAATCGCGTCGCGCAGACTGCAGTTGCTGTTGTTGCCGCTGGTCGAGCAGTTACTCGCTATGCCGATGTCGTCTGTAAGCATTGACACCATGTACTGTGGAATGGCCAGGTTCGTAAGCGAGTAGCTTGTCGTTGCATTAAGCCCTGCGATCGAAGCGACCACGGAATACTGGCCGGCAACAGTATTCGCGGTGGCGATGGGAGCAATGGCAATACCGTTGCTCCACGTCGTCACCACGGCCTGGTTGCTAGTGCCGTTGGAAGATCCCGCAAAGCTCAGGCTGGCACCCGTAGATGGCGCGTTGAAAACAACACTGACACCGGCGATTGGATTGCCATAGGCGTCCACCGCCTGCAACTGCAGCCGGGTCGCAAACGGAGCGCCCTCGTACGCGCTCTGGTTCGTACCAGCCAGCGGATACACACTCGCTACAACTCCCGGCTGCACGGTCAGGCCAAGTGAGCCCGTGGACGCATTCTGTGTCGCCAGGATGGTCTGGCTGCCCGCTGTCTCCAGCGTTACCTGGAAAGTGCCCGTACCGCCATTGAGCGTTACACTGCCCGGGCTGACGAAGGCAGGGTCTGTTGAAGATAATGTGACCGTGCCGGTAAACTTTGTCTCCACATTATTCGAGCTGTCCTCTGCCGTAATCGTCAGGTTGAATGGGGTCCCTGCCGTTACAGTCGTCTGCGGAGCGGCCAGAACGAAGTGAGTGGCAAGTGCCGGATTCCCCACCGTTCCATTCAATCCGATCGTCTGCGTGGCTGTAGGCATCAGGTTCAGATTGTTGTCATTCAGCAGGGCAGCCGCACTCACCGCTCCGGACGCAGTGCCGCTGGCTGGCGCAAACTCGAGGCTCACGTTGCAGGATTCTCCCGGCTGCAGCGCAAGCGTCGTCGTGCAATCGGCAGGTGTGCCGCTTCCGGCGACCAGTGTGAAATCAACGGGCACGCCCAACGCGCCTGTCAGCGACTGGGTGCCGTCATTCGAGATCGTTACACTCTGCGAGCCATCTGTTACATCCGTGGTGCCGGCCGCAGTGGTCGTTGCAAACGTAAGGCTCGGCGTCGCAGAGAAGTTATTCTCGAGCAGGCTCTTGCCCGCATCGATCACGTAGAGATTGCCGCTGCCATCGACCGTCAAAGCTGCCGGCCCATTGAGATACGTCATCGGCACGACACTCTGCGTATAAGTGCCGCTCAATGGCATTTCCTTGAACAGGCTCTTGCCGGCGGCATCGGCCAGATAGACGTCACCGACGCCATCGACTGCGATCCCCGTCATGTCATCAAGGCCGCTTGCGACCGTCGTGATGTTCGAAAGGCCATTGACGAATGCCACCTTGATCACGGTACCGGTCGCAGTCGCGTACAGATTGCCCGATCCATCTACAGCAATCAATGGATTCTGCAGGCCACCGACATTTACAGGCGACATCGTATACGTACCGTTCGTCAGCGTCTCTTTGATCACTGAAGATGTAGCGACATAAATATTCCCGGCTGCATCGACCGCAAGCCCCTGCATGCCGCCGGAGAATTGCGCACCGCTCGCGACGACGCCCTGGGTGTAGCCTCCAGCGTTTGGAGTCTCGATCAGGATGCGGCTGTTACCGCCCTCCGCAATGTAGACATTCCCAGCCGAGTCAACCGCTACTCCCACTGGCGAGGACAGTCCGCTGCCGACCGTGCTCTGCGTATAAGTGCCGCCTGAAAGCGCTTCCTTCAGTACCTGGTTATTGGCTGTATCGGCAATGTAGATTGACCCGCCACCATCAACCGCAATCTGCGCAGCGTTGATCGCAAGACTCGGCAGCACAGTGCTCTGCGTGCCCGGGGAGAAGGCCAGCTGCGGTCCGGCGCCAATACCTGAAACGTAAGCCGTTGCAATGCTGCCGCCGCTCGGGCTGCTTAGTACGACAGCACCCGTACGGGTCCCGGCAAACTTCGGTGAAAGCGTTATGTTCACGGCACACGTGTCGCCCGCGTTATAACTCGCGGCTGTGCAACTGCCGCTTAGCGCATCGGCAAAGTCAAGGCCGGTGGCTCCCCCTGTCAGCACTGTGGGTGAGCTGATGCTGCCGCTGCTCAGGAACGCAAAATCAAGCGCAGCCGGCCCGCTCGTATTGCCAACTGCAATGGATCCGAAGCTGAAGTTGTTTGCCTGGATCTCATCGACCGCGTTGTTTGCGGTGTCCGCAACATACAGGTTTCCCTGCGCATCGACTGCGGTACCCACCGGTTCGTTGAAAGTGCTGACCAGGGTAATGATTGCAGGGTTCGTCGGAATACTCCCACTGACCGCAACAATCTCACTTAGATAATTAGTATCAACGTCGACGACATAAAGGTTGCCGTTTCCATCGAGCGCAATTCCGTAGGGAAGTTGAAATGCGCTGCTCAGGATATTGAAAGTCGCATTCGCCGGGATGCTGCCATTCACCGCGACTATCTCCTCGACTGCGCCGTTACCCGTATCGGCCACGAACACATCGCCGCTGCTGTCCACTGCCAGTCCTGAGGGGCTGCTGTAGCCGCTGCCGAGAGAGACCACGGTCGGTGCTGCCGGGATGATGCCGTTCACAGCCAGCACTTCATCGACTTCGCTCGCGCCGGCATCTGCGACATACACATTGCCAATACTGTCGACCGCGACACCATAAGGCTGCACAAACGAAGCGCCCAGCGCGACGACTGTTGGCGAGGCAGGAATACTGCCGTTCACCGCCATCACTTCATAGACAACGCCATCGCCTGAATCGGCTACGTACACATTGCCGCTGCTATCGACTGCAACACCCGCTGGTTGGCTGAACCCGCTCGCGATCGTGTCGATCGTCGGCGATGCAGGGATGCTGCCATTCACCGCGACAATTTCCTTGACTGAGTTTGTGCCGGAATCGGCCACATACACATTGCCGCTGCCGTCGACTGCCAATCCATAAGGACTCGAGAAGTTGCTGCCTAGGGTCGTCTGCACACCAACAAATTTTGCAGTCTGCGCGTGGATGGCCGGTGTCAGCACGACCGCCGATGGCAAGGCCGCCGTCACCATCAGCATCCATGTTGCCGCCCAGGACAGACGCTTTCGATCGATTATTGCCACGCTGCCGGGGAGACCGCGTCGTTGATCGGCGGTAAAAGCTTTCAAGAAGGCATTCAGTTGAGAAGTCAATGTTTCTCCTGGCAAAAGACAGCAGCGTTCCACTGCTGCTCAGCGGCAGTGTTTCTCCCGGTCTGCTCGCGCATCCAGGTCGTTCCTAAGTGGGCCCAATGGTCGACCTGATCGGGAAAAAGTCGCACGAAATCGCTACACGTGAGAATTCCCGCTGCGTGTCTGCGGGTATCTTTACTTTCTTCACTCTGCAGCGAACCAGCACAGGACGCGACTTAGAAAGTGATACTTGCTGGCAAAGGCAGGGTCTATAACACTGAGCGGTTTGGGACTACACAATAGTTGCAGCGGCGCATCCTTCATCACCTTTCGTCCACGAAACACGGACTTGTCTTCCCGAATAACCTCCACCTGCCGACGGCCAGACGAAGGGAATCGGGACCCTTGGATCGTCGATTGGCTACCATATACGTGGAGAGGTCCATCATGTTCATCCACGTCTTCGCTTTCCGCTGGAAGCCCGGCGCTACCGATGCTCAGAAGCAAAGAGCAGCAACTGAAATCCGCAACTTGAAAGGGCAAATTCCGCAGGTGCTGGAAGTGCACGTCGGGTCAAATACCTCGGTCCGCGGCCAGGATTATGCCTTCGGCGGTGTCATGAAATTTCACAGCAAGTCAGACTTCGAGACCTACGCTGAGCATCCCGCGCATCAGGCGCTACTCGCGTGGCTTGGGCCAATCATCGAGCCGCTCGAACTGGACTTCGAAGCATAGTCCTAGCTCAAGGCACAAAAAAGCCGCGACCCCGTCGCGGCTTTTCTTTCACCGACGCAGACTATGAAATTTCGAGACCGCCCGTCGCACCATAAACCTCACCGGTGACGTAGCTGGCTTCCTGTGAAGCGAGCAGTACATAGAGCGGCGACATCTCGACTGGCTGGCCCGGACGCTTCATCGGCGTTTCCGATCCAAAGTCGGGAATTTTCGAATCAGGCTGTCCCCCACTGGTCTGCAGTGGCGTCCAGACCGGCCCCGGCGCGACGCAATTAATACGAATACCATCGCCGGCGACTTGGCGTGCCAAGGCTCGTGTGAATGCAAGGATGGCAGCCTTGGTCGGCGCGTAGTCGAGCAGGCTGGGGCTCGGATGTGTCGCCTGGATCGATGCAGTCGTAATGATCGAGCCACCCGGCGGCAGCAGCGGAAGCGCAGCCTTGGTCAGCCAGAAGAGCGCAAACACATTCACGCGATAGGTCGCTTCAAATTGCTCCGTGGTGATGTCGGCAATCTTGTCGACGGCATGTTGTTTGCCGGCAACCAGCGCCAATGTGTCCAGGCCGCCCAGCTGTTGGTGTGCATCTTTGATCAGTTGCTTGCAGAAAGATTCATCGCTCAAGTCACCCGGCAGCGCAATCGCCTTGCGGCCTTCCTTCTTGATCAGTGCAATCACTTCTGCCGCGTCCTGCTCCTCGCTCGGCAGGTAATTGATGGCGACGTCCGCACCTTCGCGCGCAAAGGCAATTGCGACCGCACGGCCAATGCCGGAATCTCCGCCGGTCACCAACGCTTTGCGTCCAGGCAGACGACCGTTGCCCTTGTAGCTCGTCTCGCCGTGATCAGCTTTCGGCGACATCTTTGAGTCCAGTCCCGGCACTGGCTGGGGCTGGTGCTCAAACTTTGGCTGCGGGTATTGTTTGGTCGGATCTTGCAATTCGTAAAGACTTGTCATTCTTTCTAGCTCCTCATGACTTACGCCGTGGCGGCGAGCATCCATTCAATTCTTTTGATGCTCCTTCGCCGGCTCTTACTTCGCGCACACCGCCCCACGATGGCCGGATCGCCTGTGTCTCATAAACACGCCTCAACGCGTCGATTCAAGTGGGACGAAAAAAGACCTTCGTGTACTCTTGGCTTCAATCATGCGAACACCCGCACTGCTTTCTCTTTCCGCGTTACTGCTCCTGCCTGTGGTTATTCATTGCCAGGACAAGCCACTTATCTCTCTTGATGAATTCATGAATGCGACGTCGATCTCAGACGCGCGTATTTCTCCGGATGGCACGGCAGCCGTCATCGCTACCTCTTCACCTGACTGGCGGGGCGAACGTTTCAAGCAGGACCTGTGGCTTTGGACCAGGACTGCCGGCACCTTGCAGCCGCTCACGCATGCAGCGCATGACTCCGCGCCGCAATGGTCGCCGGATGGTCGTTACATCGCCTTCATTTCAGACCGCCCATTAACCGAAATCGACGCCGCCGGCGACTCCAGAGACAAGGCAGATCCTGATGAGCCTGGCCGCATCTGGCTCATACCAGTCACGGGGGGCGAAGCTTTTCCGCTCTATCGCGAGAAGCTCGATGTTCACTCCTTCGCCTGGTCGCCGGATAGCATCGCTATCGACTTCTCAATCACCGAGCCGCGCACCCGCGAACAGCAGGATGAGCAGAAGAACGACTGGAAAGATGTGATCCGATGGCGTGAGCAGGAACACGGCGATGTATTGCTCTCCATGCCCGTCGCTACGGCAATTCAGCACAGCGGTGGTACGCCGGCCGCACACCAGGAACGCAAGGTCGCAGCCGATCAACCTGACTACCCCGAGGGCGCGCGTGTCATCACGCATAGCCCTCTCCAGATGAGTGACCTCGTATTCTCTCCCTCCGGGGAACAGTTGGCCTTCGAGACAGAGTCCATTTCGCATCGCGTAGAAAATCCTGCCGACACCGAGATTTACCTCGCCGCAAGCAAGGGTGGGGATGCGCGGCAGCTCACGCATAACAACGGAGCTGAAAGCCATCTCAAGTGGGGTGCTTCCGGCAAAAGTATTTTCTTCA
Source organism: uncultured Acetobacteraceae bacterium (assembly GCA_964658655.1). Taxonomy (GTDB): domain Bacteria; phylum Acidobacteriota; class Terriglobia; order Terriglobales; family Acidobacteriaceae. The sequence goes on from CAZZZL010000003.1 coordinate 149,146, forward strand.
CTGTCGGCAAGGGATCCGGTTCCATCGAAGGTGAGTACCGCGACGTGCAGGGACGCCTCTATTCCCTCGATGTTGACTCCGGAAAAACCACCCGGCTCGGCTCAAACTTTAAAGGCTCATGGGAAGACTTCACGCTCACTGCAGATGGCCAATTGCTCGCGACCGGGCTCATAGGTGTAAACCAGAAAATCTATCGTGTTGAGCAGGATAAAGCTGAAGCAATTGCAAACCTGCCCGGCACTTATGAGCACGTGCATAGCGCGCAGCATGGCTCGGCCATCCTCTTCACGCATTCAGCTATCACCGAACCAACCCAGGTCTTTTTCGCAGAAAATATGTCGTCGCTCGATACCGCCAAAACCATCACGGCCTTCAACCCTGTTTTCAAAGATCGGGCGCAGGTAGATTGGAAGACCTTTGCATGGAAGTCAGACGACGGCACTCCGGTCGAAGGTGTTCTGATCTATCCGCCCGGCAAGAAGGACGCGAAGAATCTGCGCATGCTGACACTCATCCATGGTGGCCCTGAAGATGCCGACGGCGATCACTTCGGCGCAGACTGGTATGACTGGGCCACTCTTGCCGCAGCGCAGGGATGGCTGGTCTTCAGACCGAACTATCGCGGGTCGACCGGTTACGGTGACGCGTTCATGCTCTCCATTCAGCCGCATCTTGTCTCCGCACCAGGCCACGACATTCTCAGCGGCGTCGATGCATTAGTGAAGCAGGGCATCGCCGATCCTGACCACCTCACCATTGGCGGATACAGTTACGGTGGCTATATGACCAACTGGCTCATCACGCAGACGACTCGTTTTAAAGCAGCAGTCACGGGCGCCGGCGCGGTCGAACACGCAGCCAACTGGGGCAATGACGATCTGACCTATGACGATGCCTGGTATCTATCCGGAACGCCGTGGGAAAAACCGGACCTCTACCAGAGCGAAGCGGCGCTCTTCCAGATGAACAAGGTCAGGACACCAACGCATATCGTTGGTGGCAATGCGGACGTGCGAGTAAGTTACCTTGAGCAGGTTCTTCTCGAGCGTTCGCTCCAAAGACTCAACATTCCCCACGCACTACTGGTATTCCCCGGAGAGAATCATCCGCTCGATAAAAATCCGTGGCACGGCTATATCAAGGTGCGTGAGGAATTGAAATGGCTGAAAAAGTACGGCGAAAACTAGCTGGCTGGTGATGGCTTAGCGTCAAGCTAAGCCATCAATTTGTCAGGAGTGATTGGAGCGTCGCGCAGCCGCTTTCCGGTCGCGTTGTAGATCGCATTTGCAACCGCCGCAGCTACACCCGTAATACCAATCTCACCAATGCCGCGCGCGCCCAGCGGATTGAACTTTTTGTCCGCTATGTTCAGAACAGAAACATCGATCTCTCCGATGTCGGCATTTACCGGAACGTGATACTCCGCCAGATTTCCATTCACCGGCCGCCCCGTACGGGTGTCGATGTGGGTACTTTCATGCAACGCCAGGCTGACACCCCACACGATACCGCCAATCAACTGACTCTTGCCTGTCTTCTCATTCAGCAGCGTGCCAATGTCATATACGCCCGTCACGCGCCGCACATGGGGCATCCCCAGCATCTCGTCAACAGCTACTTCAGCGAAGACCGCTCCCCACGAGTGGGTCGAGAGTGCCTCCGTGTCCTGTTCAGGTTGGGCCGACCCGGTCGCGGAGATCGCGTCACTCGCCTTTGCGACATAGTCCTGATAGGACACTGACTTACCACCCGGCTGCTTTTTCAGAAACACTTTCCCGCCCATAAAAGCTAGATCTTCTGGTTGCGCTCCATTGAACGGCGTCGAGGCATCACTCACCATTGCCGCAAACAGTTTTAGTCGCGCTTGCTCTGCGGCGGTCTGTACAGCCGGCATGACACTCGCTGCGCTTTGTGATCCGCCGGAGACCGGGGCCTTCGGTAGCTCCGTGTCGCCCAGCCTGGCATCGATCATCTCGATCGGGAGATCAAGAGTGGCTGCGGCCACCTGCGCCATGATGGTGTACGTGCCTGTTCCCAGGTCCTGCGTCCCTGACGCAACTGTGATGCGGCCATTCTTTTCGAAGCGCACCAGTGCCATCGCCGCTGACCGGTTTGCAGAATAGGTTGCCGTCGCCATACCCATTCCGATGAGCAGGTTTCCTTCGCGCACGGACCGGGGCTGAGCCTTGCGCTTGCTCCAGCCAAATCGCGACGCACCGCGCACGTAGCACTCGTGAAGGTGCTTGCTGGAGAATTCTTTTTTGCTTGTCGGATCGGTCTGCGCATAATTCTTTTGCCTGAGTTCGATTGGATCCATGCGCAGCTTCTCTGCCAACTCATCCATAGCAATCTCAAGCGCGAACGTTCCGGTGGCCTCTCCTGGCGCACGTTGAAATGTAGGCGTGCCGACATTGAGTGGCACCAGCTTTTGCGATGTATCGATATTCGGGCTGGCGTACAGCATTCGCGTCATGTTGGAGGATGGCTCCGCAAAATCCTCAATGACCGAGGTATGCGAATACACATCGTGCTTGATGGAAACCAGTGTGCCATCGTTCTTCGCGCCAAGCACAATGTGCTGGTAGGTCTGCGGTCGTCCGCCCACGGGCCCGAACATCTGCGGCCGTTCGAGAACGATTCGTACCGGCCGATCTACCGCTTTGGCTGCCATGGCCGACAACACCACGTGCGACCACGTTGAACCCTTGCTTCCAAAACCACCCCCCACATACGGGCAGATCACGCGCACATTGTCTTCAGGAATGCCGAAGGTCTTCGCCAGTGTCTGTTTAACGCCTGACACATACTGCGTCGCATCGTGGACTGTGAGTTTTTCCCCGTCCCACTGTGCTAGCGTGGCATGCGGCTCCATCGGATTGTGATTCTGCTTTGGCGTGGTGTAGATCTCGTCCACCGTGACCGCTGCTTCCGCATGCCCTGCAGGCTCATTGCCGGTGGCGAGCTTCGCCGGATCCTTTCCATGGCTGCCGGGATGCGCTTCACCAAATCCCCCCTTGAAATCAAACTTCGCAGGAGACTCTTTGTATTTCACCTGTACCAGCGACGCGGCATAAATCGCCTGGTTCAACGTTTCTGCAATCACCACTGCGATGGGTTGATTGTTGTAGTGCACCATGTTGTCCTGCAGAATTGTCAACACTCGTCCCGCTGGAGGATGCACCGCAGCCTTGCCGCCCTGCGGCAGCTTCATGGCGTTGAATGGCGTCAACACCTTGATGACGCCGGCCGCCTTTTCGGCCCGGGCGGTGTCCATCCGTACAATGGTCCCATTTGCAATAGTACTGGTGACGATTACAGCCTCGGCTTGTTTATCCGCAGCGAATTCCGCGGCATACTTGGCTTGCCCGGTCACCTTGGCCTTGCCATCAACACGTGTAATCGGCTCTCCAATTACGCTCTGCGCACCCATGGCACTCATGCTTGTCCTCCCGCAACGGTCAGCGCGCGGATGATCGTCTGCTTTGCCATCTCCACCTTGAAGGTGTTATGTTCGTGGGTCTTCGCGCCCTTTACTGCTTCAGTGGCAGCGGCATGAAATGCTTGTGGGTCCAGGGACTTGCCAGCGAGCAGCTTCTCGGCACTCTCTGCTCTCCATGGCTTGTGAGCAACGCCGCCCATCGAAATACGCGCCGAGCGAATCGTACTTCCGTCTAACTCGAGCGCCACCGCAGCCGATACCAGCGCGAATGCATAGCTTGCGCGGTCGCGCGCCTTGATGTACGCGCAATGATCGGCATAGGGCGACTTCGGAAGATCGATCGAAAGTATTAACTCGTCGGGTCGCAGATTTGTATCGACCTCGGGACTCTTGCCCGGAAGCCGGTGAAAATCGTCAAAAGCAATCGTTCGCTCACCGCGCCGTCCCTGTACCCGCACCGTTGCACCCAAGGCACTCAGTGCCACGCACATATCCGATGGATGTGTTGCGATGCATTGGTCACTCGCGCCGAGTATCGCGTGAATCCGATTAAAGCCCTTTACGGCCCCACAGCCGCTGCCCGGATTTCGCTTGTTGCACTGCGCGAAACCAGGATCATAAAAGTAATAGCAGCGCGTACGCTGTAAAAGGTTTCCGCCATTCGTCGCCATGTTGCGCAACTGTGGAGACGCTCCAGCCAGGATTGCCTGCGATAGCAACGGATAGCGTTGCCGAACCAGCGCATGATCTGCTGTTTCGGCGTTATGTGCGAGCGCCCCCAGCCTCAGGCCGCCATCGGGCAGCTCTTCAATCGCAGACAGCTGCAGCCGGTTGACGTCCACCAGGTGGGAGGGCTTCTCCACATCCTGTTTCATTAAATCGACCAGGTTTGTCCCGCCCGCCAGCAACTTTGCCTTAGGCGTGTCACCCAGCGTGCGTATGGCGTCCTGCGGACTGCCGGCGCGTTGATACTCAAATGGCTGCACGTGTAACTCCTAAACCCTTCCGTAAGCCTGTCGCACTGCGGCGACAATTCCAGGATATGCGCCGCAACGGCAGATATTGCCGCTCATGCGCTCACGAATTTCTGCGTCTGTGAGTTCTACAGAACCCGTCTTGCGTACATCTGCTGTTACGTAACTCGCGGCGCCTCGCTTTGCTTCAGACAGAAGTCCCACCGCAGACGTAAGCTGGCCGGGTGTACAGTATCCGCATTGATAGCCGTCATGATCCAGAAATGCCTGTTGTACAGGATGCAGTTCCTCACCCTTCGCCAAACCTTCAACTGTTGTGATCGACGCGCCGTCGTAGGACACGGCGAGCGCGAGACAGCTGTTGATGCGCCTGCCATCAGCCAGCACCGTGCATGCTCCGCACTGCCCGTGATCGCAGCCCTTCTTTGTGCCGGTCATTTCCAATTGTTCGCGCAGCAGGTCAAGCAGGCTTACTCGGGGATCAACTGAAACCTGCTTTGCTTCTCCATTGATCGTGAGATGAAGTGAGGCGGGCGCCATGTCGCCGGACGACGCCGCATCCAACTCCGCAGCAAACACCGGAAGTCCCGCGGCAGTAGCCCCACTTAAAACGGTTGCGCCTTTCACGAATGTTCGCCGCGTCACTCCCGGCTGAGCAGGGGCGTCACAAGGTGCGCCCCGGTGGTTTCTGTCGTTCGGCGAAAAGTCTTCTTTCATTCTTGCTCCTGCCTGACCGTTCACGGTGGCATGCATTGGATCGCGGTGCCCAGCTGCTCAGTGGTGTGATGCACACAGGGTTAGAGGGAGATCAGGCAAAGGGAGGGTAGTTTTGGCGAGAGGAAAACTGCTGTGCCGCGGAGGCGCTGCCTATTCGGCACAATGCAACGTCAGCGCTGGGTTAAGACCAATGCCGCTTGGCAATGCAGGTACTTCAGCACGTCTGGATGCCACGGATCTATTCGTCGGTCTGCATAGAGTCTGGTGGTTGCGTCGACTCCTCGGCAGCCTCCGGTAGACGCAGCTGACTATAGGCAGCTGAGAGCAAGGAGGCGTCCGGCATATCTCCACTCAACTCCCAGATCATTACGCCGCCCAGTCGCTGGTGCTGCGAATAATTCACTTTGAACCGGATGGACGTCGGATCTTCAAATGTCCAGAATGTGTCGCCGTTAAAAATCCAGGGCGCCTGCGTTCGCTGGTCGCGATAGAGTGTCGACCCTGCCATCTGTGTCTGCACGAAACTATACGGCCTGTCATTGTGAATGGCCTGTCCCGTCTGGTAGAGGCCATGATTGGTTGCGTCTACCTGCTCCCAGCCGTAGCCATAAAATGGCAGGCCCATCAGCAGCTTGAAGGCCGGCACGCCTGCAGTTCGATAGGCGGAGATCGTCTCATCCACACTCCCCGGCGCAGTCGGGTCAGCCGGGTCAGTGTAGAGAGGCGCAATGATGCCGGTCGTCTTGCTCCACGGTCCGGCATAGTCATAATTCATTACCGCGACCTGATCCACCAGCTTGCTCACAGCCTTCATGTCGACGCCGGGATACATCTGCGGGCCTGGGCCAACAGCGATGCTGAAACGAAGCCCTGGGCGGTAGAGATCCATCTGTCGGCGGAACTCATGCACCAATGCCTCAAAGTTTGCAGCGTCTTCGCGCTTCGGAAATTCCCAGTCCAGATCGATTCCATCGAACAATCCTGGCTTCGAGACTCCGGCAGCGAAGCGTCCACGCAGAAACAGGTCTACACATGACGCCACAAATACATAACGGTTTTGCGGTTGCGCATCTTCGGCAAACGCCTCCGCGCTACCTTCCAGAGAAATCAATACTTTCAGCTTGGGATTTTGTTTCTTCAGCTCTTCCAGCTGGTGGAAGTTTCCGCGAAACGTGGACCGCGCATCATCCGCACTGCCGTCCACGCTATTGTGCGTGTCGAAGGTGTAATTCAGATCGGCATTAGGCGAAGCAATAGAACAGTGTCCGCCTTTGATTGAGCCCTGCGAATAATTCACCTGGTCGAGCATGGCAGCACCGCCGCTCTTGATCAGGTCCTTAACGAGGTACTGGGGCTGTGTATCGACGCCCCACTGGGGAAAGTAGCCAACCAGCAAGGGCCCATCGCCGTGCGCGTCCTGCTGAGCTTCAGGGCTCTGCCAGGCGAACGCGCCTGGAATGGCACAGATCATCAACAGGAATATTCTTAACAACGTGACTGACCCGATGCGAAGTTGCACACTTTTAAAGACGTTGCTCCAGCCCTCATGGATGCAAGTTCATCTCCCAGGGCAGGTACTGAGGTCTTGCCGTCGGTAACAGGTCGCCCGAGTAAAGACAGTCAATGATTGCTCTTGAGCAGACATTGACCGTTATGACGCCTGTGAGGTGGCTTCCGAGAGCGTATGCACTACAACTGCGCTCTGCATGGCCGCTGCGAACTGCTCGCGCAGTGTCGTGAACTGCGGCTCATGGAACATCGACTCATGATGACCCGGCACATAGATGACCTCGACGCCGCGTTTTGCAATTGCCCGCCATCCAAGATCTTCATCACTTCCAGGCATGGTGATGACATCTAATGCCCGGAATAAAAATATCCGGGCATCGATCGGAGCCAGCACTCTTTCGGACACGATTGCAATCTGCGTCCATCGGTTATGGAAAATAACGCTGGGTAGAAAAGGCATCACGCGCTCCATGCGTTCAATGAAAGGTCGGTGGCTCAGATAAAACCACTCCACCATCTGGAGTGCATGCTGCGACCCTCGTTCTACCAGGTATTCCAAGCGCCCGCGCCACGGCAGTCTAAGCAGTCTGCTCCAGTGATATTGGAGGGTGACGCGCGCTTTCGTCAGACGGGGATGGCGTCCGCCAGCTTTCGGCAGAAAACCTGGGGCAGCCGCATCGAACAGCGCGACCATGCCGACCGTCCTGCCGCGCTCCTGCAGCGCACGCGCAATCTCAATGGTCAGGGGAGCAGCCGCGCACCATCCACCCAGGTGCACAATGCCTCTCGGATGCGCGCGTTCGAGAGCCTGCATGCAGGTCATGACCTGCTCACGCAGCGCGCCGCCCTGCCCGGTTTTGCCTGCCTCCCGTAACCCATAAACCGGGTGATTCGCCGGAACCATTTTGCCGGCCAGCCCATACAGCAGGTAGGAGTGCACCAGGAAAAACGGTGCATCCTCACCACTGGTGCGGATGGGCACAACGGTCGGCAGCCCGTCACTCTTGCGCAATAGTATCGCTAGCTTGCGGACGGTCGGTGCCTCAAAAAGAGTAGTGATCGGCAGTTCGCTGCCCATCTCTTTCGAGATACGCGCGAACAGGCGCACCGCAAGTAGAGAGTAGCCGCCGTAATCGAAGAAGCTGTCCTCAGGGCCGAAAGTTCGCGAGCGCAACACCTCGCGAAAAATCTTCAGCAGCGAGCTTTCAACAAGATCGAGCGGCCTCTCGGCGCTCGGAGACGCCTTGTGTGGCTCTTCAGGCCCCGGCCGCTGATTCAGCGCGCGCCTATCCACCTTGCCGCTCCCCGTGAGTGGAAGCGCCGCGAGTTGTACAAATCGTGCTGGCAGCATGTACACGGGCAGAGTATTGGCTGCGTGTGCTCGCAGCGCCTTGGCCAGCTCCGCTTCATCGGGATAAGCTATTGCAGCATTAGCCACAACGTATGCCACCAGCCACGGCTCCCCCGGATTGTCCTCGCGCAGAACCACTGCGGCATCGGCGACGGAAGGATGCGTCCGCAGGACAGACTCAATCTCTCCCAGCTCAATGCGATAGCCGCGAAGTTTCACCTGGCTGTCGAGGCGTCCAAAAAAATCAAGCGTACCGTCCGCGCGGAAACGAGCTGCATCGCCTGTACGAAATAATCTCTGTTCCGTATTACCAGTCCACGCATTTGTGACAAATTTCTGTCGATTTAGCTCCGGCCGTTCGAAATATCCTGACGCCACACCAGTGCCGCCGATGTAAAGCTCGCCGGTTACATCAGGCGGCAAAAGCCGCCCCGCTTTATCAGCGATATAGAACACTGTGTTTGCAATCGGCGGCCCGATCGGCACCGGCCCTTCTCCCGCATGTATGCGCAGAAACGACGAGTAGACCGTGGTCTCGGTCGGTCCATAGCAATTCCACAATTCGCCTGTACTCTCGTGAGACGCCAGGAGTGCATTGGCCAGGTCTCGCGGCAGCGCCTCCCCCCCGCTCAGCATGCGCAGACCGCTGCGGCCCTTCCATCCCTGAGCAAGCAGCATCCGCCAGGTCGCTGGCGTTGCCTGCATGCACGTGATGCGCTCCCTATCGATCAGGGCCGCGAGCCGCGCCGGATCCGTCACATCGATCGCGCTGGCAATCACCACGGTCGCTCCACATACAAGCGGTAAAAACATGTCCAGCATCGACATGTCGAATGAGATGGTTGCTACCGAAAGCCAGCGCTCCTGAAAGGCAAGGCCCGGTTTCCGTTGCGCCGCAGCCAGGAAGTTCACCAGCGCGCGCTGCGGAATCACCACCCCTTTCGGTTTGCCTGTCGTCCCCGAAGTGTAGATCGTGTACGCCGTGTCGTTGAGGGACGCGGACGTAGCAGGCGCAGCGATTGCCTCGGTATAGCCGCTCGTCTCGGCCTGACCATCCAGCAGAAAAATAGGCAGCATGCTTCCCGCCAGGACCTGTGCAGTTGCCGTTGTCACGACCACCACGGACGGCTTGCACTCGTTCAGAATGTCGAGCAGACGCTGTTTCGGATGACTGGGATCAAGCGGTATGAAAAAGCTGCCGGCCTTCAGCGCCGCCAGCAGGACAACAGGCAGGTGTTCCGAGCGTGCGATGCAGAGCGCAACGGGTCTCGTCTGGTTTGCCCCCATTCCCGCAAGAACAGTAGCCAGCTGATCGCTCCGGTCGTCCAGCTCCCGATAGGTCAGGGAAACATCTTCGAAAACCACGGCAGTGGCAGAAGGATGCAGGTTAGCCGTTTCCGCGATCCATTGCTGGACCGGCACGTTTGGATACGGAGCATTCGTTGCGTTCAATGGCTCGTACAGTGCAAGCGTTTCAGCGGCTGCAGCCAGCGGGAGTGCGCCGACCTGTTGCGTATCATCTTGTGCAGCACTCTCCAGGACGCTTGCCAGGTAGTGCAGCAGGCGCTCTGTTTTCGCCTCATCAGTGCCCCGCAATGTCTCTGCATAAAGCGTCGACTTTCGCTCGAAGTCAGTGTCAGTTGCAGATGGCGCGCTGGTATGGAAGGCAGGAAAGTAGCTGGAGCCAGCCGCTGGTCTCAAATCCGCACTGGCGTCCGGTGCGGCGGCGGTGTCGGATCCATTCTTTGCTGCCGTGTTTTCCAGCAGGGAGGCAAACGGCTGGGATGGCTCCACTTCCAGGGTCTGCGTACTGTCGCCCGTAGCAATCTGAACTGTCGTCCGCTGCAGGATACGGGACAAGACCGCGGCAAGGCCCGCCACCAGGAAGGCCTCACCGGCGAGTTCATCCTCTGTCAGGCGGCGCGCCGCATCGGGACTGATCTCGCGGCTGAAGGTAATTCTTTCCCGCCGCTCTTCGTGGTCCCTGGCTTCTGAACCATTGGCGCTTTGCAATGTGCACTCCTGGGTTTTGGGAGCGAGGAGCTACGCGAATTCAGCGCCCCGTGCCATCCAGCAAATCCATTCACCGGAACTCATGAAAACGAAGCCGTCGCAGCGCTTGTGGAGACCCGTCGCTTCTTCAACCTGGCCTGTTTCGCTTATCG